>CAYWDH010000045.1:0-23456 GCA_964456985.1 uncultured Eubacteriales bacterium | reverse complement strand
TTTCAGATCGGCTTGCCTGTAATGATCATCGCCATTTTTTTATGAATAGGTCAGGAAAGGTTAAGAGCCTTCTTGTTTTTGAAAGATCATGATTTCAGGGTTTATGAGGTTCAGGTTCGTGATTATATCACTGTCCCGGTCTCCCCTTATTTGATGTTCCGGCAGAAGATTCAGCCAGGGAGAAGATTTGTATCTCAGAACAAGTTTGTATTCGTCCTCATTATCTATTATTTTCTTATAGAGGATAGGGATTGTGGATTTGGCAAGGTCGGAATTGAGTACTATATATTGAAAATTTGATTCTTTTATTTGGTTGTATGTCGGACGGAGAAGGTAGCGGGCATGGGTAAAGCCTCTGCTGCGTGGCAAAAAATTTATAAAGCCGATGAACAATATGGATTCATCCTTTTTGATATGCTCCTGCATCCAGTGTTCCACATAGTACCTCGAATCATTGACCATAATGACATCCACAGAGAACGAGTAAGCCGCAGAGTTGACAAGGAGAAGGATGACAAGCAGATATTTTATAAATCTGAATCTCCTTGATGCATGAAGAAAGTAGGAAAGGCACAGCCCTCCGAAAAAAGACAGAATGATGCAAACAGGGAGAAGATACCTCACATAATTTCTGCCCAGGACGCTTATGAAAAAAATATAATAGGAAGGAACGATGAGAAACACAACGAAGAGAAGGGGATTTTTCTTTTTTCGTGTCAGGGCGTAAAGGAACCCAAGAAGGCAGAGAATAAATATCGGTAAGCTCAGGATAAAATTCAAATGTTTCACAGTCAGCCAGAGTAGTTTCAAATGACCCGGTATATTATTGCTGAAAAGTCTTGTGCCTCTGGCATCGCCTGTTATCAAGGAAAAATGTCTCTTGAATCCCTGAAGATTGAAGAGAGGATTATATATAAGGACAAATAAAGACGTTCCTGTGATAAGGGCTGATAGTGTTTTTTTGTTGAATATCGATTTGAGTATGCCTGTGTTTTTGCCAAGCGCTTTGTTGTGCCGGTATAAAGAGATGATGATGATGAATGGGATCAAAACAAAGAGACCATAAGCCTGGTCCTTAGTGCATATGGAGAAGACGGCAGTGGCGGCGAAAAGAATATAGTCGAATGTGTGATGGTATTTCAATATCCGTATGAAAAAATAAAGAGATATGATGAACCAAAAAAGATAGGGCATGTCTGTATTTGATGTTTTTGAATAATAGACAATGGGAGGAGTCAGTGCCGTAATGATCGAGGCGAAGAGAGCTGATTTTTTCTCTATTATTTCACAGCCGCATAGATAGACCATAAATACGAGGAATATCCCCATCAAAACACTGACCAGTCTGCCGATTGTAAAAAAGATTGTATTAAGCAGTGAATCAGGCAGGTTTATGATATTCAGGGCATCCAGGGAATAAACAGGGAGATAGAAAAGAGATAAAGTGTAAAAGTGAAGAGGCGGGAACCTGGCTGACCACCCCCTTGAAAATTTCATTTCCATCCCGTTTATTACAGATACGGGTGTGATCTCATCCGCGGCCCAACCCCGTGAACTGGGACTGGGGAGCCCCCAGTTAATGCCCATAATGTTGAGGGCAAAGCTCAGGATCAGTATCAGGAAAAGTGCTTTTGGAAAAGGCCTTGCCTCTGCAGGAAGCAGGTCTGTTATCGAGAGGTTTGTGAATTTTTTCATGAATGATTAACCTTGGTTAATGGATATATCCTAGAGCTTTTAGTTGTTCCTTTAGTTTTTCATCGATTTCTGTTTTTTCTGACTTTCCTTTTTTTGCCTGGCTGTAGATTTCATTGATCTTCTGGAGGATCTCATTAGTGAGAGCGGAATTTTTTTCTGCAATGTTGTTTTCCTCTTTAAAATCGTTTAAAAGGTCGAAGAGTTCTATTTGTGTTTTTTCCGGAGGCGGTTCGATAAAAAATTTTCGGTCTTCTTGACTGAATTCCTTATTAAGGATCAGTTTGTATTTTCTTTTGTTCATGGAGATCTTTTGGGGTATATGTGAGTTCAGGACATTAGCGCCTATATCGGCAAGAAAAGTTCTGTCTTCAGACTCCCTGCCTTTGAGTATGGAAAACAGGCTTTTTCCGTCAATGAGGGTATCAGGGCACTCTATTCCTATCTCTTCCAGGATAGTGGGCATGATATCCACAAGAGATATAGTCTGAGGAATTTTCATACCGTTGAATCTATCTTTTGGAAATTTTATGATCAACGGAACCCTAATGGATTCGTTGTACAGGCTGTGCCCGTGGTCCCACGCCTTATGGTCAAAAAATTCTTCCCCGTGGTCGCTTGTAAATATGATCATTGTTTTTTCATACAGACTCGTCTCTTTGAGCTTTGTTACCAGGGGCCCAATGAGCTTTTCGTCCAGGTAGCTTATTTCTCCGTCATAGAGACCAACGGCGTTTTTTCTCTCTTCGTCTGGAAGTGTTTTATAAATTCCGGGTTTACCGCCGAGATAACCGAGGAAATTCACATGTTCCCATTTTGCGTCTTTATCAAGGAAGCGGGTGTTGTAAGGGTGAGGGCAGACATAAGGGTTGTGAGGCTGGTATGTGTGAAGAAAAAGAAAGAATCTTTTTCCTCTGTTGTTATCGATCCAGTTGGAAAAGGAGTCATATATAAGCTCTGCGGAGTTCATATGGAAGACGCCTCCTCTTCCCTCATAGTAAGCATCGAATCCTTTGGCAAAGCCGTATTGGGCGCTGACAAATCCTCCGCCCGTGAATGCACAGGTGAAAAAGTCATTCTTTCTTAACAGGTCCGCCAGGGTTAAAACAGAGGGTGCTATTTTTTCTCCGCTGTAATAAACCTGGTGATGGATTCCGTACAGAGACGTCATTATCGAAACATGAGAAGGCAGTGTCCATGGGGATGTGGAAAAAGAGTTCATAAAGAGAGCTCCTTCGGAGGCAAGTTTGTCTATATGAGGACTTGTGTCTCTCTCGTATCCATAGCACCCTAGATGATCGGCGCGGAGGGTGTCAATGGAGATCAGGATGACATTCGTTCCTTTATTCTGTTTTTTGTAAATAACCGGATTTATCCAGTAAGAGAAGCAGGGTTTTTCTCCCTTTGTTTTGATAGAGATACAGGTTTTTTTAGGACTCCGAGGCAGCTGGATGCTGTGGGATGTTTGAGTGAAGCTGGGATTGTCGGTTTTCGGAGGGGAATGCAGATATTCTTGAAAGATTATTTTCTCTCCTGCCTCCTTCCCCATAGTGACCAAAAAGACGACACCATCCTCCGGAGAATCTGAGACGCTTGTTTTTTTTACCGAGTTTTCATCCGTTGTGATTCCGATGCTGAATTCCAGAATGCTTTCTTCGGGAATATCGGTCTCGAACCTGTAGTGAGTCTCAGGGGGAGCAAAAAGTACGCTGATAACTCCGCTTCCCTGCCTTAATTTTCTTTTCAATTGATAAGGATTTTCTCCTGTTCCCAGATCATTCATGGGGGATGATTTTATTGGGAAAAGTTCATCTGTAAGGGTCTCTGTTTTTTTAAAAGGCGATGCGATGATATTTTCTTTTTGCAGATGATCGATAAACCTGAAGACCTTGAACTGGGATGTTTGTGTTTTTTGGCAGCCAGTTGATACCAAAATTTGAAAAGCGAAACAGAAAATGAGAAATCTGTATTTTTTGTTTTTCATGAAAAATTCACTATTGAATTCTAGCTGAATTCGGAAATGCAATCAATTTTTCTCATAACAAATCCGGGATACGCTTGTTTTTGCCATTATCCCTATCCCGTCAGAATGGATATTATGGCATTCTCTTTGTAATGAATTTCCACAAGTATTCTTTCGGGACTCCAAAGAGTCCCTTTCTCCAGATTCTGTCGCAGTTGGAGCAGGTCTTTAAATCGCTGATGTCCTGTTGAACCAATTTTTTTCTGAGCTGAATCATAGGACGGCTGTTCCATATCTCTTTGAGAGAATTTTCTTTAACATTGCCTGTGATATAGGCACCGAAAAAGTCCTGGGTGCAGGGAGAAACATCTCCGTTCCAAAAAATGATCATGGCGTTCCAGGGGAATGGACATTTGGAATATTTACCTTTACTCCCCTTTTTATCTATCTCCCCTGCCCAGTTATGCAGTTCTTTGGCAATGAAGCTGTCCAATGGAAGCCCTTTAAATTGATTGAGAAAGATCTCTTTCTCTTTTTTTAACTGCAGCTCGGGAAAATTATCAAAATTTATCACTTCTATGACAGTAAACGGCTTTTTTGAACGCAGTGATTTTTTTATCTCCAAGAATCTTTTTATATTATGGACCGTTTTATTGAAGTCTCCACCCACTCTAATTTTTTCATACGTCTCTTTTTTAAAACCATCAAAGGAAAAGGACAACCTGTCCAGGCCGGAGGATATGAGGTCGCGGGCAACTTTTTCAGTAAGCAGGGATCCGTTTGTATGGAGTTTTGTATAAATATGGTTTTCTTTGGCCATGCGGATCATATCCCCGATTTTTGGGTGAAGGAGAGATTCTCCTCTGTGGGCAAGGTTTATATCAAAAACAAATTTTTTGGCTTCATCGATTATTTTTTTAAAGACATCTAACTCCATAAATCCTTTATCTTGTTTTTTTAGGTCCTTATTGGGGCACATCACACAGCGGTAGTTGCAGAAACTTGTTGCTTCGATCCAGAGCCGTATGGGGAGGTAGGGGAGATGGATCGAATTCTTTTGGTAGTGATAAAACAGCCTCAGAAGGCGGAGCCAGTAATTTATGATATTCATTTATTTCCTTTCTCTTCCAGCTGCTGGATCACCACGGAACACGCCATATTCCCTATGACATTTGTACTGGTTCTGACCATGTCCAGAAGTCTTTCTACTCCCAGAATGAGAGCTATTCCCTCAAGGGGAATACCCAGCTGTTTCAGGACAATGGCAAGAGCTATGATTCCGGCCATGGGAACTCCGGCTGCCCCGATGGAGGACAGAACAGCCATGAGCACTATGGTGACTTGCCCGGTGATTCCCAGATGGATACCGTATATCTGCGCAATAAAAACGGCTGACACTCCCTGATAAAGGGCGGTCCCGTCCATATTGACTGTGGAACCCAGAGGGATCACAAAGCTCGAATACTCACGCTTGACTCCGATGCTTTCGACATCATCCATTGCTACGGGAAGGGTAGCCATGGAACTTGATGTGCTGAAGGCGATAATAATGGCTTCTTTTACGGCCTTAAAAAAAAGAAGAGGGTTCATCCGTCCCAAAAGTCTTATGGAAAGGCTGTTGATGCTGACAGTATAGAGAAAAAGGCCTCCCAACACGACCAGGGAATACTTGAGAAGTGTAATCAGAATATCTGTACCGAACTGACCCACTACAGCCGCGCTGAGCGCCAGCACTCCGTAAGGGGCCAGTTTCATCACAATGTGAACGACCTGGATGAAAATATCGTTGAGTCCGTCCAGAAATGTGATGATAGGTTTTGATTTGTCTTTTTTGATAAGAGTCAGCACTACCCCAAAAAGAAGAGCCATGAATATGATCTGCAGCATGTTTCCGTCAATGAACGCTTTGATGGGATTTTCAGGGACAATATTAACGATGACTTCTATGAGTGAGGGCTTTTCTTCCATATGTTTGAGGCCGACCTGTGCTTTGGCTTCGTAGTTTTTGTAGAGCTGTTCCTGAACATCCGGAGAGAGTCCCTTTCCGGGCTTGACCGTATTAGCCAGAACCAGACCGACTACAATAGCGATGACAGTGGTTATGACAAAATAAACAGCTGTTTTGGCCCCTATCCTTCCTAGTTTTCTGACATCTCCCAGGCTGGCTGTGCCGAGCATCAAGGAGACAAAGACCAGCGGAACGACGATCATTGTGATAAAGTGAAGGAATACAGTCCCTATGGGTTCTATAATAAGGACTTTTTCTCCGAAAACAATGCCGGCAATGATTCCAACTACCAGACCCAGGAATATCTTGGTGTGCAGTTTTATTTTTTTCATTTAAATAGAGAGTTATGATATATGTTACAAATATTTAAGTCAATCCAGGCCTTTTGATTCTTTTTATCAGATGAAGAGAAAAAACACGGGTGGTCATTTTTTTATTGTTATGATATATTTACCCCGATGATGAAAAAAAGGAAATGTGATTTATCCCTGGTTATTCCGGTTTTTAACGAACAGGAAAATCTGGATCAACTTTATAAGCAGATCACAGCTTCCTGTGAAAAACTGAACAAATCGTATGAGGTGATTTTTATTGATGACGGAAGTATGGACGATTCATTGAATGTACTCATCAGACTGCAGAAGAAAGATTCGAGAATTCACGTTATCCGGCTGAGAAAGAATTTCGGACAGACAGCGGCCCTGTCTGCGGGATTTGATTATTCACGCGGTGATATTATCGTCACTCTTGATGCTGATCTGCAGAACGACCCGGAGGACATTGGGATGCTTATCCTTAAGATGGAAGAAGGATATGATTTGGTAAGCGGCTGGAGGAAAAAAAGGAAGGATAAATTACTTACGCGACGCATACCATCGATGATAGCTAACTGGCTCATATCCATGATAACTCGGGTTAAGCTCCATGACTACGGATGTACATTAAAAGCATTCCGCAGGGATGTGGTCAAGAATATCAATCTCTACGGAGAAATGCACCGCTTTATCCCTGCGATTGCCAGCAATATAGGAATAAATATTGCGGAAGTTGAGGTCAACCACCGTCCCAGACGTCACGGAAAGTCAAAGTACAGTCTGATGCGCTTTACAAAAGTGGTGCTGGACCTTTTAACCGTTAAATTTTTTTTGAGCTACTCTACCAGGCCTCTCCAGATATTCGGAATTTTTGGCCTTATAAGTGGTATGGCGGGCGGAGTGATAGGTGTCATTCTCTCTTACCAAAGATTGGTTCTGAAACAAGGAATAGCTGACCGTCCTTTACTTCTTTTAGCTGTTCTTCTTATGGTCGTGGGATTCCAGTTTATCACCCTGGGACTTTTGGCTGAAATACTTGTTCGCGCGTATCATGAATCCATTGGAAAAAGGATATATTATATTCGAGATATATATGAATCTGATTCTGAAATAGATTCTGACTAGACTGGATTTAAATGAAAATTCTTATGTTAGCCCCCGAACCATATTTTCAATCGAGGGGGACTCCGATAAGCGTGTGTTTTCGTTTGAAAGCGCTGTCTTCCCTGGGCCATGAAGTAGATCTCATGACTTATCATATTGGCGAAGATAGAACCTTCAAAAATGTCAGGATCATGAGGATTGCAGATCTGTTTTCTATAAGAAACATAAAAATAGGGCCTTCATGGGCAAAGATCCCTCTTGATTTTTTACTTTTTCTTAAGGCTCTCTTTCAACTTATAAGGAAGAGATATGATATGATCATTTCTCATGAAGAGGCAGCCCTTTTAGGAGTCCTTCTCTCTAAAATGTGGGGTCTCCCGCATATATATGATATGCATTCCAGCCTTCCTCAACAGCTTGAAAACTTTGATTTTTCAAAATCAAAGTTAATGAGATCTCTTTTCAACCGCATTGAGGGATTTATATTGAAACATTCTCATTCCGTTATAGTCATATGTAAGGACCTTTATAACCAGCTCGAACGGGCCGGCTATGAAAAAAAAGGAGTGCTGCTGGAAAATTTCCTTGATTTTGAGCCTCCCTCATTATCAGAAGAAGAGGTGATGGTGAGACGTACTAAAATCTGTTCGAGTGAGGATAAGATAGTCCTTTATACGGGAAATTTTCAGGCTTATCAGGGTATAGAACTTCTGCTTGAAGCTGTATCCAGGGTCCGCAGCAAGAAAGTGGTCTTTCTCCTGGTGGGAGGAACCCGCTCAGCGGTCGAAAGAATAAAGAGGAAAGCCAAACAGCTGGGAGTTCTTCAAAAGGTTCATCTGACCGGGCAGGTGGATCCTTCTGAGATCCCTTTCTACATAAGATTGGCCGATGTGCTTGTCTCTCCGCGTCTATCAGGAACAAATACTCCGCTCAAGATTTATTCTTATCTAAAATCAGGAAAGCCGCTGGTGGCTACGGCCCTGTGGACACATACACAGGTAATAAACGAAAAGATGTGTGTTCTTGTAAAACCGGAGGCGGAAGAGATGGCCAAAGGGATTGAGTTTGCCCTTACAAGCGATGAGGCAGGAGAAAGGGCAGAAGCGGCACGGAAAATGTCTCAGGAGAATTATACCTTTTCGAGATACAAGCGGAAAATCGAACAGGTCTTAGAAAAAGCGTATAAACACAAAAATGGATAACACAGAGAAATCATGAACGTTTGTGTAACAGGGGCATCCGGATTCATCGGAAGGGCTCTTGTCAAAGAGCTTATAAGAGAAAAACACAAGGTGAACACCTTTGTGCATGAAAGAAGCCTGCCTGAAGAGAATCTATACCGTGTGTATAAGGGGGATATCTGTGATTCACGGGCATTAAGAAAGGCCTTGGAAAATGTGGATGTGCTTTATCATCTGGCAGCATGCATGGGCGCATCTCAAGTAAGTGAAAGAGAATTTATGCGGGTAAACAGGGAAGGGCCAAGAGTTGTGTATGAAGCTGCAGGGTACGGAGGAGTGAAAAGATGTGTTCATTTCAGTTCTGCAGGAGTTCTTGGCTCTGTAAAAGAGGCCAACGGAGTTTCAGAAGATTATATGAGAAATCCGAAAAGCGTCTATGACCGGAGCAAATTGGAGGGAGAAGACAGAGCCCTTGATTTTGCCAGAATGGGGATGGATATCATGGTCGTACGGCCGGGATGGGTTTATGGGCCCGGAGATCGGAGAACATTCAAGCTCATTAAAGCTATTGCCAGAAAAAAATTTGTTTTCGTTACAGGCAAAAAGACCCTTCAAACGCCTGTCTATATCAGTGACCTTGTTCAAGGGGCTATTCTTTGCGCTGATAAAGGGAAAAGGGGTGAAATCTATCATCTGGCAGGAAATGAGATATTGACCGTAAAGGAAATGGCTGAGAACATTGCCAGTGCAGCGGGAGCCAGCTTCCCTTCATTCCCGCTGCCGCTGTGGTTCGTTAAAATGGTTGCTTTTCTTTTGGAAAACGGTTATAAGATTCTTAATAGAGAAGCTCCTCTTACCACGGGAAAACTGGCTTTTTTTTCACATTCAAAATCCCTGTCCATAAGCAAAGCTGAAAATGAATTGGGTTATTCACCGGAGTATAATTTTAAAACAGGTATCAGGAGAACCATTGAGTGGTACAAAGACAAAGGATGGCTGAGCTCCTGAACAGCATAATTCATGTCCATTGACATTAAAAGATTTGTTTTCTAAAATTTAGATATTACGAGCGGTTTAATGGCTGGAAAAAAAATATTGGTTGTTGATTATGACACTGAAAGTCTGGAAGCTTTGTCTAGTCTGGTTTCAGGAAAAAACATAGAAGTCATAAAAGCCGCAGATGGTCAAAAAGCCTATGAAAAGTATAAGTCAGACAAGCCTGACTTGATTATCCTTGAGGCAATGCTTCCGAAACTGCACGGATTTGATCTTACACAGAAGATCCATAAGGAAACCAAGGGTGGGGTTCCGATTATCATTGTGACGGGTTTGTATAAGGGAGCCCAATACAAGAACGAAGCCATCAGGTCTTTTGGGGCAGCTGCTTATTTTGAGAAGCCTTATGATAAGGAAAAACTGCTGGATGCGGTAAACAGGCTGCTTCATGATGAGGTAAATATTGAGGATGACCTGCCGGAGCCCGAAGCTGTTATTGAAATTGTTAAACAAATGGAAAAGAAGGGAAAATAGAAAATGGAGGACCGCTGGAGTCGGTGTAACAACTGCCGGAGAATTCTTTACAAACAGGATATTTTAGATAATCTTTATGTCTGCCCTTCATGTGGTTTTCATTTCAGGATATCAGCCAAGAAGAGACTGGAACTTCTGTTTGATAATGGCAAATATAAACTTTATGATGAAAAAATATTTTCCAGAGATGCCCTAGGCTTTAAAGATTCTAAAGACTATTCGAATCGTCTGAAAGAGCAAAGAAAAAAAACATCTCTCCAGGATGCGGTTTTGAATGCAGAAGGTCTCATGGGAGGAATCAAAGTCCTCATATCAGCCATGGATTTTTCTTTTATGGGGGGGAGTATGGGTTCTGTAGTCGGAGAAAAAGTGACCAGGGCTTTTGAAAGGGCTCTGGATGAAAAGATTCCAGTGATCGTAGTTTCGTGTTCTGGGGGGGCAAGGATGCAGGAAGGCGTCCTGTCTTTGATGCAGATGATGAAGACAAGCTCAGCCATTGGAAGGCTTGATCAGGCCGGAATCCCATATATTTCCGTGATCACGGATCCCACCACAGGGGGGACGACAGCAAGTTATGCCATGTTGGGGGATATCAATATAGCTGAACCCAATGCATTGATTGGATTTGCAGGTCCAAGAGTTATTGAGCAGACCATAAAAGAAAAACTTCCCAAAGGATTCCAACGCGCTGAATTTTTGCTTGAACATGGAATACTGGATGAAGTGGTGGAAAGAAAACATCTGCGTTCCTATCTTATCCGCGCTTTACGCGTTTTCCTTAATCAGCCTTCATGAATTACAGGGATTGTCTGGATTATTTAGCCCGCATACAGTCTCTGGGCATAAAGTTCGGTCTTGATAATGTCCGTGCAGTATTGAGCGAATTGGACAATCCTCAAAAAGACTTCAAAACTATCCAGGTCGCCGGTTCAAATGGAAAAGGTTCTGTGTGTGCGATGGTTACCAGGATTTTGACCCTCCATAATATAAAGTGCGGGCTTTTCACATCTCCTCATTTGGTTGACATTGAGGAAAGGATAAGGATTGGGGCAGACCTTATTCCCAGAACGGAGTTTTGTCGGCTTCTGACATTTTTACAGCAAAAAATCCAAAATCTGATAGACAGGAATGTTCTTAAGACGCCTCCTACTTATTTTGAGATCGTGACCCTCTTGGCCGTGCTTTATTTTAAGGAGAGCTGTGTTGATATGGCGGTGCTGGAGGTCGGAATGGGGGGAAGGTTTGACGCCACTACGGCTGTGGACCCTGTGGTAACGGCTATCACAACCATTTCCGGAGAACACCAGGAGTATTTGGGGGACAGTCTTTCCCAAATCGCTTTTGAAAAGGCAGGGATCATCAAGCCGGGAGTTCCTGTTGTCTCAGGTGTCATTGATGAAGAACCGAAGAGGGTCATTCAAGAGAGAGCCGAAGAGATCAGGGCTCCGTTTTATGACGTGTTCGGAAAGAATACGAGCTTTATAAAGAAAAGAGTAAAAGACCGCTATGTCTTTGATTATGTTCTCAATGATAAAGCGTACCGATACTCAACACGTTTACCCGGATTTCATCAGGGAAGGAATGCGGCCGTAGCCATTGGTATCGCTGACCAGATCCATCAAAGATACCAGAAGCTGGATAAAGAAAAGGTAATTGATGGGATTGAGTCAACAGAATGGCCGGGCAGACTGGAAATCGTCTCAAGAAAACCTCTGATCATCATGGACGGTGCCCATAATATCGAAGGTGCCAGAGTTTTGAGAGAGTATTTGGATGAATTTGTAGGCTCTATTTCCGTGCTGGTATTTGCAGTTATGAAAGGAAAAAAGACAAAAGAAATTTCTGACATCTTGTTTCCAAAAGCAGACAGGGTCATCATCACCAGGTTTCAGTTCTACAGATCCGCTTCCCTGGAAGAGATCCTGACTGAAACCCTCCGTCATAAGCATAAAATCACATGTGAGCCTGAACCTGAAAAGGCTTTAAAATCAGCTGTTCGTTCCGCAGGCAGGACCGGTTCCGTATTGATCGCCGGGTCCTTATATATCGTGGGAGAGATGAAAAAGGCACTGAAAAAAAGTAATATTTTATAAAGTTGTCATGGTTTTGTGCGCGACCAGTGTGAACTTACAATCTTCCATTCGCCCTCAATAAGACGGTAAACTTCGGTTGTATTCCATTGTGTTGTTTTGTTATCTTCAGAGTATCCCACGAAATTAAAAGTGAGAATACCTATATTTCCGTATAGTTGCACTCGGGGATTCAGCAATTCATATCTGGGAAAACTGAATGTACCATTAAATGATGAAAGATAATCGCGAAATTCTTTAATGCCTGTAATGCGTTTTTCAATAGTGGGGTCGAAATAAGTGATATCGTCGGCAGCTGCTTCGATAAAGCCGAAGGTGTCGCCGTTTTTCCAGCGGTCGAGCAGTTGTCTTTCTTTCTTTAGAATCATTTCTTCCGGATTCAATGATTCTGCGGTCATGAAGGGAAAAAAACAAATAAGTAAAGAAAATATGAAAAAGACAGATTTGCTTGCATGGATAATTGTCATTGTATTTCTCCCTATCTCATTAAATTCCATTCTTTATCACCCATCATACATATAGGAAACAATCCCAGTCAACAATAAATTCCCCAAAAAGCAGATCTTCGCCGGGGAAAAGAGATGCTTACGTGCCTGCCTGTATTCTTGCTTTTTTAGGGAAAAGATGGTACATTTCTCATCTGATTTTCTGTTTTGATTTGATTTTAAAATGATTTCAGTCGACGCAAGTTTGATAGTCGTTTTTATTCTTATATGGATCCTCTTGGCTGTTCTCACTAAAATATTTTTCAAGCCGGTCCGTAATGTGATGGGGAAGAGGGACTCAAAGATTTCGGATGACACAACAGCCGGGAAAAAAGCAGATAAAAAATATGAAAAAATTATAGAAAAAATAGAAGAAGACCTCAAGGCAGCTAAGAATTCTTCTGTTCAGATTAAAGATAGGTTTGAAAAGGAAGCCCTGAAAGAAAAAGAAAAAATGCTGTCAGATATATCTTCGGAGTGCCGGGATCGGGTCAGGGAAGCGCAGAAAGCACTGGACAAACAGATATATGACTTGAAAAAAAAGATCCATAAAGAGAGTGGGGATCTGGCAAAGAAAATTGAAGATAAGATATTAGAGTGATGTTCAATAAAAAAGTATTTTGGATTATTTTATTCATTATACCCCTTTTTTTATGCATGTCTCCTGCGAACACAGGCCATGCATCAGATTCAGGGGAATTTTTAGGGAAAGTGGTCAATTTCGCAGTGCTCCTCGGGGGGCTTTTTGTTCTCCTCAGAAAGCCCATAAAAAATTATTTTAATGAGAGAAGTAAAAAAGCGGACCTATCCATAAAAGAGGCTGTGGAAGACAGGACAGGATCGGAAAAGAAATTAAAGGAAGCTCTGGGGAGGTTGGGGGAGATTTCCGAAGAAGTCAAAAAGATCAAGGAAGATGCTGAATCAGAAGGGAAAAAGCAAAAAGAAAGTATAATCAAGGACACCAGGCAGGAGGCGCAACGCCTGAAAGAACTGACTAAACAGGAAATAGATTCTCTTTATGCTTCGGGAATAAAAGAGCTCAGAGTGTTTGCAGCGGAAACAGCAACAAAAGCGGCTGCAGACAGAGTAAAGCGGAGAATGACCCCGGAACTCCAATCTGCTATTATAGATAAGTCCATTGAAAGGCTTGATGACTTGTATGAAAGCACAGATAATCGTTAAAAGATATGCCCGAGGACTTGTGGATTCCATAAGGGATAAGAGGGAATTCTCCCGGATTTTTAAGGAAGTGGGATATTTTAACGAACTCTTAAAGTCTCGAAAAGATATGCGCGATGCCCTACTAAAGCCTTTTATCCCGCATTCAAAGGCAAAAAAGATTGTGGAAGAATTATTAAAGAGTGCCAAGGCAGATCGAAGAACAGCCCGGTTCCTCTTGCTGTTGATGGAACATGAGAGATTTGCACTACTTGATGAGATCCTGGCCGTTTTGCCGGAAGTCTGGAACAAAAAAAGGGGCATAGTGACGTTGGAGGTCTCCACAGTCATTCCTTTAAACAAAAACCAAGAAAAGAGATTAAAGGAAAAATTAGAGAAAATCGAGAAAAACCCGGTTTCGCTCAGATATAAGATAGATAAAGATATCATAGGTGGTCTTTCCGTACGCAGAGAAAATACCTTTATAGATATTTCCGTAAGGGGAGACTTGATGAAGCTTGGAGAGAAAATCAAAGAAGGATAGAAAGATGGAAATAAAAGCAGATGAAATAAGCAGAATCATACAACAGCAGATCGAAGGATATAAGACAGATATCGATATAAAAGAAGTGGGATCCGTAACTTCAGTGGGGGATGGTATCGCCAGAGTCTATGGGCTGGATTATGTGATGGCCAACGAGTTGGTGGAATTTCCGAATAAAGTGTTCGGGCTGGCTTTGAACCTTGAGGAAGACAATGTGGGTGTCGTTCTTCTGGGAGAGAGTCAACTTATTAAAGAAGGTGATATTGTCAAGCGTACACACAAGATCATACAGGTCCCTTCTGGTCCGGGCATGATAGGAAGGGTTGTGGACCCTCTCGGGAGGCCGCTTGATGAAAAAGGCCCTATAGAATCAGAGAATCAAATGAATATAGAGCGGCTTGCTCCGGGTGTTATTGAACGCATGCCGGTGAAAGAACCTCTCCAGACAGGTCTGGTGTCCATTGACAGTATGATCCCGATTGGTAGAGGGCAGAGAGAATTGATTATTGGCGACCGGCAAACTGGGAAAACAGCTATAGCCGTTGATACCATCATCAATCAAAAAGGAAAAGATGTAACCTGTATATATGTAGCCATAGGGCAGAAAAATTCCACCATTGCTTATATCATTAAAGCCCTGGAAGACCATGGGGCTATGGACTATTCTATTGTTGTTTCTTCCTCGGCAAGTGACCCGTCTCCCCTTCAGTATCTGGCTCCTTACAGCGGCTGTGCCATCGGAGAGTATTTCAGGGATAAGGGAGAGCACGCTCTGGTTGTGTATGATGACCTTTCAAAACACGCGGCCGCCTATAGAGAGATATCTCTTCTCTTGCGCCGTCCGCCAGGAAGAGAAGCTTTTCCCGGGGATGTTTTCTATTTGCACTCAAGGCTTCTAGAGAGAGCTGCGAAGTATTCAGAAGAAATGGGGGGTGGATCTCTTACTGCTCTTCCGGTCATAGAGACCCAGGCCGGGGATGTATCAGGATACATTCCGACAAATGTTATTTCCATCACTGATGGGCAGATTTACCTTGAACCGGAGCTTTTTAATGCAGGTGTGCGTCCGGCTATCAATATTGGAATTTCCGTATCACGTGTTGGAGGAAATGCCCAGATAAAGGCAATGAAACAGGTAGCTGGAAAACTAAGGCTGGACCTGGCGCAGTACAGGGAGCTGGTTACTTTCGCTCAGTTCGGAACCGAACTGGACAGAACGAGCCAGGCACAGCTCGATAGAGGGAAAAGGCTCACGGAGGTCTTAAAGCAGGACCAGTACAAACCTCTTCCTGTAGGGTTGCAGATATTGATCATTTATGCTGGCAACAGAGGTTTTTTGGATAAATATAAAGTGGAAGATATAAAGGAATACAAGCAGGGACTTTTTGAATACGCTCAAAAAGAGAGAGCGGATGTTTTGAAGAAAGTAGCCAAGAATAAGGAAATAACCCAGGAAATAGACACAGCCATAGAGTCCTTATTAACCGATTTTGACAAAGAATTTAGAAAGGAGAAAGAGGTTAAAGAAAAACCGGAAGAGAGAGAAGAGGGAGCATCCGGTGAGGAAGAGAAAAAAGAAGAACCAGGGAAAGAAGCTGATTTAGGGAAAAAGAGTAAAGAGAAAAACACCGAGAAAACCAAAAAAGAGAAAAAAAACAAGAAAGATAAAAAAACCAAAAAAAAGAACGAAAAAACAAAAAAAGATAAAAGATGACGCAATTAATAGAACTGAGAAGAAGAGTCAAAAGCGTAAAGAATACGCAGCAGATAACCCGTGCTATGAAGACGGTTTCTTCTGCAAAATTCAAAAAGGCTCAGAGAGATGTCTTGGAGGGAAGACCTTATTGGCATAATTATCCTGAACTTATTTCATCAGTGACTTTCCACATCAAACGAGCACTGCATCCTCTCCTTGAAAAAAGAAAAGAACAGAGAGTCTTTGTTTTGGTTCTGACATCGGATAAGGGATTAGCCGGAGCCCTTAATTCTAATCTACTGGAAAAAGGCGATCGGTTTCTAGAGGAAAAAGCAAAAGAATGCAGAGTGAAATTGGTTTTATTGGGGAAAAAAGCTGTTGTTTTTTTCAATAATAAAGATTTTGAGGTTATGAAAAGGTATTCCGGGAATGTACAAAAATTCACAGAGCAGGACCTTGAGGAGATCACAGACATTGTTGTGCAGGAGTATCTGTTTGTCAGAAGTGATTCTGTTTATGCCGTGTATAATGAATTTAAATCCATATTAAGGCCCAAGCCGAGCATAACCAAGATATTACCTATCGAAATGAGTGAGGATGAGGCAGAAAAGTCGGGGTTGTCTTATGATTGGGAGCCTGGCGGGGAAAGGCTGGTCAAGACATTGCTCCCCCTTTATGTTAAAAACCAGATCCGACATTTTTATTTTGAATCCATTGCCTCTGAACATGCAGCAAGGATGATGGCTATGGAAAACGCAACGAAAAACGCACAGGATCTCATAAAAGACCTGACATTAAGGATGAATAAAATTAGGCAGGCATCGATTACAAGAGAACTTCTAGAGATAATAACAGCTGTTGATGCGCTTAAGTAAAACCAGGGAGGATGGAGACAAAAAATGACAAAAGCAGAAAAAAAGTCACAAAGGACAAGCCAAGGGAAAAGGAAAAAAAAGAAGGACAAGCCAAAGGATAAAAAAAAGCAGAATATAGGAAAAGTGGTCCAGGTATTAGGACCTGTTGTGGAGGTAGAATTCAAGGGTATTAATCTGCCCGAGATTTATAACGCGGTCAGGGTAACGAGTGAAGGCTTCAAAACCGACAATCCTATAGATATCATCCTTGAAGTGGAACAGCATATGGGAGAGGATAAGGTCAGATGCGTTTCCATGCACCCGACAGAGGGAGTTGCCAGAGGGATGAAAGCCATAGATCTTGAGGCACCCATTCAGGTCCCTGTCGGGGAAGAGACTTTAGGCCGTATTATTAATGTCATAGGAGAGCCTGTAGACAATAAAGGTCCCATCAAGACCGACAAGAAATATCCTATTCACCATAAAGCGCCGGCATTGGAACAGCAGAGCACAGAATTGGAGATGTTTGAAACAGGCATTAAAGTCATTGACCTTATCCAGCCTTTTTTGAAGGGAGGGAAGATCGGCCTTTTCGGAGGAGCCGGAGTAGGGAAAACCGTCATCATTATGGAGTTGATACACAATGTCGGCCAGAAGCACGGAGGATATTCTGTTTTCGGAGGAGTGGGTGAAAGGACCAGAGAAGGTAATGACCTCTGGCTCGAGATGAATGATTCAGGAGTTATAAATAAAACAGCACTTGTCTTCGGACAGATGACAGAGCCTCCGGGAGCACGGCTGCGTGTAGGCCTTACAGCTCTTTCTGTGGCAGAATATTTTCGTGATGAGATGAATCAGGACATCCTGCTGTTTATAGATAATATATTTCGGTTTGTACAGGCAGGTTCTGAGGTATCCGCACTTATGGGGCGCATGCCTTCGGCTGTGGGATATCAGCCAAATCTGTCTACAGAGCTCGGAGAGCTGGAAGAACGAATCACATCCACAAAAAAAGGGTCTATCACTTCAGTACAGGCTATATATGTGCCTGCTGATGATTTCACTGATCCTGCCCCTGCAACCACATTCTCGCATTTGGATGCCACTACTAACCTTTCACGGGCTCTTACTGAAAAGGGAATCTACCCGGCTGTGGATGCTCTTTCCTCCTATTCAAGAATTTTGGACCCCAGGGTCATAGGGGAGGAACACTATCAAGTAGCCAGGGAGGTCAAGGAAATACTTCAGAGATATAAAGACCTCCAGGATATTATAACCATCCTAGGGATCGAAGAGCTTTCTGAGGAGGACAAGCTGATCGTCAGCAGAGCCCGAAAGATCGAAAGGTTTTTGTCACAGCCTTTTCATGTGGCCGAAGAATTCACGGGCAGGCAAGGGAAATATGTCCCGGTTGAAGAGACCGTAAAAGGATTCAAAGAGATCGTTGAAGGAAAACATGATGATAAGCCCGAGCAGGCCTTTTATATGGCCGGAGGGATAGACGATATGATTGAAAGGGCAGAGGAGCTGGGTTCTGAATGAGCAATAAAATTCCTTCCTCGATTATGCTGAGGGTCATTTCCCCCAGAAGACTTGTGTTTCACGGCGAAGTTGCAGAGGTGACCATTCCCGGGCTTGACGGATATCTGGGGATACTTCCGGGTCACAGACCTTTATTTATAGCTTTAGGAGAAGGAGAGCTGGCTTTTCACCGAGAGGGAAGAAAGAGAACTATTTCTATCAATGGAGGCTATGCTGAAGTGACACACCGGTCTGTTCTTGTCTTTATAAATCCTGGAAAGCATGAAAATGAATATTCCGATAAAAAAAGATGACGAGACCCTTGATGCCTTTTATCACGGAAAAATCCGCATCATACAGAAAAGTAAAGGATACCGGTTTTCAATCGAAGCCCCTCTCCTTGCTGACTTTATAGAACCGCTCCCTGGAGATGAATTACTTGAACTCGGCACAGCAAATGGTATTATATCTTTACTGGCAAGCATCAAGCCATTTAAAAGCCTCTTGGCACTGGAGATCCAAGAGTCGCTTGCTGAGTTAGCCTCCAGGAATGTTGGATTAAACAATCTGCAGAAACGCATTAAGGTCATGTGTCAGGATTTAAGGATGTTTAGTCCGGGGAGAAAGTATGATATTGTGTTCGCGAATCCGCCTTATCATGAAAAAAATACCGGTCGGATGAGCCGGTCAATGGAAATATCCATTGCAAAACATGAAGTAAAATGTAACATTTTTGATGTGATGTACAAGACAGCTGAACTGCTGCACGAAAAAGGAAGAGCTTACTTTGTTTTTTCATTCAGGCGGAGGGACGATTTTATTGAAGCGGTTCATAAGAACAGGCTTAAAATAAAAAAGGAAAGGCATATCCTGCCATATGAAGGAGAGAAGCCCAGTCTGTTTTTATCTGAATGTGATTTCAGGTCTGAGAAAACGAGTACTATGAAACCTTTGGTCCTCTATAATAAGGATGGCTGTTATTCTGAAGAGGCCGAACAGATTTTTTCCGGGAGAGCGCATGCTTCGTTTGATAAAAAAATTTAAAGGTTTGTACAAATACAGAGTCCTCATCAGGACTCTTGTAGGGCGGGAGCTCAAGGCGCGCTACAGAGGGACCGTCCTGGGTTTTGTGTGGTCTTTTGTCAATCCTTTATTGCTGCTCACTGTCTATACTTTTGTTTTTGGATTTATTCTCAGGCCCAGAGACCCCAGTTTCGATGCCTCTCCCTGGTCCTATGCTCTTTTTCTTTTTTGCGGTATCCTGCCGTGGCAGGTCTGGTTCGCGGCTTCATCACAGGAATCAGCCAATATTCTCATAGCGCAGGGGAACCTTATTAAAAAGATGCTGTTCCCGACGGAGATCCTTCCTATTGTCTCAGTGACGAGTAATTTCGTTCATTTTCTTTTCGGGCTTCCCATTCTTTTGCTGTTCGTGCCTTTGATGGGAAAGGCCTACACGCTTTATCTTTTGTTTTTACCGGTCGTCATCTTGGTCCAATACGTGTTCACCCTGGGATTCTGTTTTTTGATTTCAGCTCTGACCGTCCATTTCCGTGACATCAAGGATATCTTAACAAATCTTTTAACATTCTGGTTTTTCTCGACCCCCATCATTTATGCTATGACTTTTTTACCGATCCAGCAGCATCCCTTACTCAAGCTGTTCTTGAATCTAAATCCCATGACTCATATCATGTGGGGATACCAGAGCTGTGTTTATTACGGTGAGCTGATACACTGGAAGCGGCTCGGAGTGACTTTTTTAGTTTCCCTAATCTTGTTTTTTGTCGGGTATTATGTGTTTGACAGACTTCGCGATTCGTTTCCTGAGGAGGTTTGATTGCCTGCTATAGAAGTTGAAAACGTATCCAGAATATACAAGAAATATTCGGAGCAGCACCGGTTCAAGACATTCAAAAGCGCTATTTTAAAGGGAGATCTGTTCAAATCCCTCAAATCTGATGAAAAGGTCATGGCTCTGGATAATATCAGTTTTAAAGTGGAAAAAGGCACCACATTTGGTGTCATAGGGGAAAATGGTTCCGGAAAAAGCACGCTGTTGAAAGTGGTATCCGGTATTTCCAAGCCCACTTCAGGGCGTGTTCTCGTCAAAGGAAAGATATCAGCCCTCATAGAACTTGGTGCTGGGTTTCATCCTGAGATAACGGGACGCGAGAATATATACATCAATGGAGTGATGCTGGGCCTGAGCAGAGAGGAAATAGATAAAAAATTCAATGATATCGTCAAGTTCGCTGAACTGGAGGATTTTATTGATGCGCCGGTTAAAACCTATTCTTCAGGGATGTATATGCGCCTTGGTTTTTCCATCGCCATTAATGTCAATCCGGATGTTCTTCTTGTGGATGAGGTTCTGGCTGTTGGGGATGCTTCTTTTGTCCCCAGGTGCCTGGAGCGTATTGATGAATTCCGCAGGAAGAAAAAGACCATCCTTTTCGTCAGCCATGACCTAATCACAGTAGAAAGAATATGCGACCGGGTTGCCTGGCTGAAAAACGGGAAAATGAAAGCACTCGGGGACCCGAAAAGGGTTATAGATCAGTATATCCAGGATGTGAAATCAAAAAAAGAGAGGGACTTTGAAAAAGAACAGAGGGAAGAAGAGGCTCAAGGGGATCTGGAACAGGAACGAAGAGAAAACAGATGGGGTAACAGGGAGATAGAGATCAAAAAAGTCAGGTTAATGGACCTGAGCGGTAGAGAAAAACACGTGTTTACTCCCTCTGATGGCATGGTCATAGAAATGGATTTCCATGCAAAAAACGCCATAAAAGACTTTGTTTTTGGAATAGGAATGTTTAATTCTCAGGGAGTATGCTGTTATGGCACAAACACGATCCTTGAAGGTTTTAAGAGTGAATCAGTCCGTGGCAGCGGGAAGGTCTCTTTTCAATTAAAATCTCTCGATCTTATAAACGGAACCTATTATCTGGATGTGGCAGCGCACAGGCAGGATGGATTCCCTTATGATTATCACCGCAATCTGTATTCCTTTATGATTTCTTCTAAATTTATTGACAGCGGAATCTATAGACCGCAGCACTCCTGGAAATTTTCTCCCGGTATAAAAATAATAAAAAAAAAGCGATCCGGAAAAGTGAAACAGTATGGGAAAAAAGTCAAAAACAGTTGAGGAACTCCTCAGCATCAGGAAAGACTTAAAAAGCTCAGGGAAAAAGGTCGTGATGACAAACGGATGTTTTGACCTTTTACACGGAGGTCATATCCATTTATTCAGAGAAGCGAAAAAATACGGGGATATCCTTATCGTTGCCCTCAATGATGATGCTTCCATAACGAAGATAAAAGGACCCAATAGACCCATTTTTAAGCTTAAAGAGAGAATAGAGATTCTGGAAGCAGTGGAAGCCATTGATTTTCTCGTGTCCTTTAAAGAAGAAACACCGAAAAAGCTGATTTCGCTTATCCTTCCTGATGTTCTCGTCAAGGGAGGGGATTGGGGAGAAGATGAGATCGTGGGAAGAGAAGAGGTCGAGTCAGCAGGAGGAGAGGTGGTTGTGGCTCCCTATCTTCCCGGTTCTTCGACAACCGAAATCATTGAAAAAGTCCTCAAACTAAACAAGAATTAAAAAGAATTGGTATTCATTTTTGATCTTTGAGTTTACTCTGATGGAATTCTTTGAGGCTTTCATAGAACCAGGACCAGATTTTTTTATGAAAGGAGAAGCTGGGCGGGGAGTTTTTCAGGGTTTCCAGAGGAATGAATTCTTTTTCGTCCTGGGGTGAAAAGAGAAAAGAAGCATCCGGATCCCAGAGAAGGGGAAATTCCGGATGGAATTGGATCCCCAGTACATTTCTGTATTTTTCGTGTTCGATGGCTTCAATGACATTTTCGTCAAGGGAAGTGGCGCAAACCTTCATCCCTTTCCCGAGGCTGTCCACTGCCTGGTGATGGGAGCTGCAAATAAGAGGGGCTTCCTGAGGGCTGAATCCGAATTCCCTGACAAAAAGGCCATCCGAAAAAATTTTTATGGGATGAAGATTATAACGGAAAAGGTTTTTTTCAGGGTAGAGTCTTGAGTAAGGATTGTAATGCCAGTTATTTTTGTGGAGAGACAGGACATCCTCCAGTGTGTTTTCTTCGTATTTTTCTGACCATATATCCTGGACCATGCTCCCTCCGGTGCCTACATTCAGGGTCTGTTCTCCGAGACATATCCCGAGAACAGGAAAGTCCGGATATGATTCCAGGAGAGGAATAAAATCATTGTTTTGATACCCTCCCAAGAGATGGAACACGAGAGAAAGCTCAAGGAAATGCCTTATCGGTGTGCTTATGGAAGTAAGTAGATTTGTTTTTTCTCCGTATATATAAGGGGGGATATCAGCTCCTCCGAAGAAGATTATTCCATCAGAACGGGCAACAATTTTTTTAAATTCTGGTGTCAATTCATTTTCCTGAAAAAGATTGTCTTTGGTAAGGCTTCCTGTCAATCTATGGAATTTTATCCAGCCCTGATTTTGTTCTTTGACCAGGGCCACGGATCTTTGATAATCCGTGCGTTCATTTTCATGAAAAACGCCCACTATCTCTAAATCTTGGTCGCCGAATATCCCTCTCTCCTTAAGTTTTATAAGGGAGTTCAAACTGCCTGGAGAAGGATAGAGTATGGATAGCCGTATCTTTTCTGTAGAGAGAGAATCTCCGTCAAAATAATTTAATTTATTTTCTGGAGTAGGGGTTCCGCAGAAAAGGAAAAAGATCATTGATAACAAAAGCAGCCCGCTCTTTATATTTCTTTTTTTCATATGACACCTCATTTTTAATTATCCGTCTTTGTGCTTTTCCTTCTCATTATAAGCACTGACTTGGTATGTTTTTCCAGAATCAAAGACTTTGATGGAATAGGTCTTTTTCTTTGTTTCACAAACAAACAGATTGTATCTCTTCCCTGATTTAAAATCTGTTATCCTCTTTTGTTCCTTGATTCTTTTTATATCATATTTCTTTTCTCCGATGATGATTGACCTTGGAGCCTCATCGCTTTTATAGCCGGAATAAAATTGAACACAGGGCTTAGCTGCATTGGGGTTAGAGTCTTTATTCTTTTTCATAAGATCCCTGGCTCCTTCAATCAAAACATTACACTTTTCGTTTTACTCTTTCAACCATTATTACATGTCACAGAGGCCACACCCCTAGCCTATCAAACAAAAATCTTTTATAATGAACTGAGCTATTCATAAAAAAATGGCGATGTTCATTTTTTTACTATTACGGCAAGCCGATATGAAATTCAGATATGGTCTGTGCTCCCTTCAGATTTTTAACGC
>CAYWDH010000044.1:0-23648 GCA_964456985.1 uncultured Eubacteriales bacterium | reverse complement strand
CTGGGAGGAGTATTCATAGCGGTGTGCGGGAGATACAGCCGGAGATTCCACTTGGCTCTCATATATCGTATCATGCCCTACTATGACATAAGCGATTCCTACAGCTATCATAGCTGGAGCCAGTATGGTGTAACTGCCAGACATCTCTCCAACCATAAACATAACCGCTATAGGAGCTCTGGCGACTGCTCCAAAAAGAGCCATCATTCCCACAACCACAAAGGGTTCAGGAGAAACAGGGACATGAGCCATATTTCCATGCAGTGCTGTCCAGACAATAGCCCCTAACATCCCCCCTATAAACAAACCAGGAGCGAATACACCCCCGCTTCCACCTGAACTTATGGAAAAAGAAGTGGCTGCGATTTTAGCAAAAACAAGAACGACCATCAATCCGAGAGGGATTATGTTCTGAGGCTTCATCACGATTTGAAGCCAGCCGTAGCCCATTCCCAACACTTGAGGTAAGAATATACCCATTATTCCTAGAGCTAAACCTCCTACGGCTGGTTTGAAGTAGTTAGGGACCTTAAGGCTATGAAAAAAGTCTCTGAGCTTGTAAAAAGTGCGCGGATAGAGTTTTCCGATCAATCCGCAAAGAAGACCCAACCCTGCAAAGAAAATCAATGAATAAGGATCATTGAAAACAATATCGTAATGAGAACCGAATATCGGAGTGAAACCTGCCCAATTTGCATAAATAGTATATCCTATTATGGAAGCGATGAATGAAGGGATGAGCGCAGCGATCTCAAAACCTTCCAAATAGAGAATTTCCGTGCTCAGAATAGCCCCCCCTAAAGGGGCTTTGAAGATGGATCCTATCCCTGCTCCTATTCCAGCTGCAACAGCAATTCTCCGATCTTCTACGGACAGCCTGAAGAGTTTTCCCAGTATGGAACCAAATCCAGCAGCGATCTGGGCAATAGGGCCTTCTCTTCCAGCACTTCCTCCCGAACCAATGGTTATGGCTGATGCAGCCATTTTAACAAGAGGAATTCTGGCTCTTACTTTCCCTTCTTTTTGGTGAAAAGCTTCAATAGCTGCATCTGTACCGTGACCCTCAGCTTCTGGAGCAAGCTTGTAAACAAGAAGCCCGCATAATAGTCCTCCTACAGTGGTAACCAAGGGGATCATCCACCGCCTGGAAATGGCACTAATGACAGGTTGTCCTTCCCCAATGGAAACAGGAGGATTAAATCCTACTCCTAACTCCAGGAAAAGCTTTGTTGCAAGTTTTATAGAGATAAAAAAAGCAATGGAGCCCACTCCGGCTACAATGCCTATCAATCCACTGATGACAATCCATTTGCGCAGATAATGCACATTGATTTTTTCGGTGTGTTGTTTTAAAAATCGGAATATCTTTTTCATTTTATAATTCCTGTTATGATGCCTCATTTCATGCTATAAAAGTGCCTAACCGTATATATTTTAGGGACAGGACAGAGATTTTAATATAAGGGATTGTCTGATTTTTATGGGAAAAAGTATTATTTTTTCTATTTATAAAAGAAAACGTATTTACCTGTTTCTATAAAGCATTTTCAATGCTTTAATCAATCTTTATCAATCCTTTCCGTATGGCATATTGAACCAATCCGGCATCACTATCTATGTTCAGCTTTTCTTTTAAATGCGATCTGTGGGTTTGGACTGTTTTGATACTTATGTAGAGCATATGAGCGATCTCCTTAACTGTACGTCCTTCTGCTAACATCTGCAATATTTCTCTTTCTCGATCTGTCAGTTTTTCAAAGCTGTTCCCTTCTGTTGTTGCAGCGGCCTTTCTTATATACTCTTTGATCACTTTTTTTGAAATGGAAGGGCTGAGAAAGGATTCATCACTGTAAGCGGCTTCTACGGCAGAAACCAATTCATTGGGAGCTGCGTTTTTAAGCAAATATCCTGAAGCGCCAGCTTTCAAAGCCTGAAAGATGTATTCCTCATCTGCGTGCACAGAAAGGACCAGCACTTTTATGTGGGGGAAGTTTTTTTTAATTTTCCGGGTCGCTTCTAATCCGTTAAGGAGGGGCATGGCTATATCCATAATCACGACATCTGGCTTCAATAAAGCGACTTTTTTTATGGTTTCTCTTCCGTTTTCTGCTTCTCCTATCACCTTTATATTTTTTTCTAAATCAAGAAGAGAACGGAGTCCTTTCCGGACAATTGTGTGGTCATCAGCTAATATTACCTTTATTTTTTTCATTTTGAGTTTATTAAAGGTATGTTAAAGGTTATTTGGGTCCCTTTTTTCAGGGATGACTGAATGCCAAATTCTCCACCTAGGACAGTTATTCTTTCTCTCATTCCGATAAGTCCTATTCTTTTTTCAGGCGCATTAGAAGATAGAACAGCTTTAACATTGAATCCTTTTCCATCATCTTTAATAAGCCCTGATACAGAATTCCCTTTGTTTTCTAAACGGATCAAAATCCTTTTTGTATGCGCATGTTTGACAGCATTGGTCAATGCTTCTTGAATGACCCGGTAGATGACCGTTTCTACTTCTACTCCCAGCTTGTCTTTAAATCCTAAAGCTTTAAAGTCGATTTTGAATTCTATTCTTTTTTCAAATTTATTTATAAGCCAACGTAGAGTGGGGATAAGTCCCAGATCATCCAATATGGGCGGTCGGAGCGATAAAGCTAACTCCCGGACTTTTTTCAATGCTTCATCAGCTAATTTTCTCGTAGCGGTTAACTTTTCTTTGACAGAGGACTTTTTTTGAGAAGACAACTCTCTTTCAACAGCCGCTAAATTAATGCTGATAGCTGTGAGGGCTTGTCCCATCTCGTCATGTAACTCCATTGAAATTCTTTTCCGTTCTGTTTCCTGGGCTTTGATTATTTTGCTGGAGAACTTTTTCAACTCTTTCTGGTACCTGATCACTTTATCCAGTAGCCGGGCATCTTCCATAGCACTTGCCAACGAGTCAGCTATCTCCCTAAAGATTTCTGTGTGTTGTTTTTGTATTCCATCCGGAGTCTTGGTTCCCACATTAAGGAGTCCTACAAGTTCTTTTCTGGAAATCAAAGGAATATTAATGTATGTGCGCACGCCTTCTTCTATTAAAGCTTTGGCTGCCTTGGATGGATTGGAGATTTTTCTCAAATCTTTAACAAAGTTTATCTCGCCTCTGAAGAATTTATTGACATCCCCGAATAACTCTAAAGGGATAAGTTCACCGGGGCCTAATTTAACTTCTCCGTCCACATCAGCCACCAAGACTCTGGCCTCATCGTATTCAAGGATAAAGCTGACAACGCTGACCCGAGCGCAGGAAACAAGTTTTCTTAAATGACATACAGTCGATTGGGCGATTTCCTCAGGTGATTTGTTTTCTAATATCGACCGGTCGATATCATGAATTATATTTAATCTCTCTGCATACTGTTTTAAAGAAAGTTCTGTTCGTTTGCGCTCTGCGGTCTCTTTTATTAATTCTTCCATGTCTAATTTTGAGCTTTTCACATTTATAATCTTAACTTAACTGGTCATAAAAAAAAAGCTCCTTCTGAGGAATCTTATAATAGTTTCCGATATTTAACTCATTACTTGAAATTACGACCTTCATTATTGTAATAATTATAATCATATTGTTTGTTTTCAGGTGCTGCAGCTTCGGAAATAAAAATCTTTATATGCCTGAGAAGTAACAAGAAACAATGAACATGGATAAAACATGAATAAAGAAGGAGGACTCAAATGGGTATTTATACAAAGACTAAATGTTTGATTTTGTGCATATTGATCATTTGTTTGGCCATGGTCCAAGCAGAAAAAAGAGATATTGATTTTAGTTCAGAAAACTGGCAGATCTTTTCTGGGAAAGTAGTTGAACACCTGGGCAGGAAAGCTTTTATGGGATCAGCTCTATTGAAAGGAATTGAATTTGAAGACGGGATTATTGGAGTGGATGTAGCTGTTGATGGCAGGCGCTCATACCCTGGAATCATTTTTCGTATGAAGTCCCCTTTTAACCGGGAGAGATTATATATCCGTCCTCACCGGGCCGGACTTTATGAGGATGCTCTTCAGTACGTGCCCACAATTAATGGAATTGACGGATGGCAGTTGTACACAGGAACAGGATATACAGCTCCTTTGTCCATACCAGAAGGGGAATGGGTTCATGTCCGTCTGGAAGTCAGGGGAGATCGGGGTCAGGTCTTTATCGGGGATTCAGATAAACCGAACCTGGAAATTTTCCATCTGGAACACGGAGTGAGCATGGGAAAAATCGGCCTTTTAGGCCCGGAGGACGGTTCTGCCTATTTTTCTAATTTCTCATACACCCTCCAGGAACCTGAAGACTTCCCTCAGCTTCCTTATATTGTCACACCTTCTAATATCCTGACAGACTGGGAGATCTCTCAACCTTTAGACTATTATGGCCATTGTCCCCTGGATACTTATCCTTCAGAAGAAATATTCAAAAAAATCAACTGGAAATCCGTTAAATCCGGTCCCTCGGGAAGAGTGGATGTGGCCAAACAAGTTACAGCCCAGATCAGACCTTATCTTATATATGCTAAAACCAATGTTATGGCAGATCAAGATGGCATCAAGCCCTTCAACTTGGGCTACAGTGATGTGGTTTTTGTTTATTGCAACGGGCAGCCTATATTCAGCGGGAACAGTGAATACAGCGGTCGAGACTCAGGATTTTTGGGAGCCGTAGGCCTTTTTGATACAGTCTATCTGCCCTTAAAGAAAGGAAATAACGAAATTTTTTTAGTACTGGCAGATGTGTTAGGCGGATGGGGATTTATTCTGCAGAGAGCGGATCAAGAAATGATCAATAGCTCCCTGGAAAAAGTTTGGGAATCGCCGAGTCTTTTTGCCATACCGGAAACAGCCTGTTATGACCGCATCCATGACTGTGTTTATATCTCCAATTATGATGGTTACCGTCCGAGTAGGGGTCAAAAGTTACAATCGATCAGCCGGCTTGACTTAAGCCAGAAAAAGGTCGATTCTCATTGGCTGAAAGGGCTGAATAATCCCATGGGCATGGCTGTTGATGGAGAAACTTTATGGATTGTGGAACTAAATGCCTTGGTTCAGGTTAAGACAAGTGATACCGAACAAATAGTACGGCATATCTATGAAAAGGCTCTTGGTTTAAATGATATCGCTATTGACGAACATGGAAATATATTCGTTTCTGATTTTCGTGCTAACCAAATATTTCATGTCTCCCAAGACAGAGGCTCTCTTCAGGAATGGCTAAATTCAGGTCAGGTGATCAGGCCAAATGGGATTGAGACAGTGAAAGGACATTTGATTGTAGGATGTAACGGCGACTCCTCTGTTAAAAGCATTGATCTGAAAACCAAAAAAATCAAACAGATAGCCCGGTTTTCCGAAGGTTTGATCGATGGAATTGAAGCAGATGAGAAAGGCCATATTTGGATTTCACATAATCAGGGGAGGCTGTACAGAATTACCGAGGATGGTGTTATAACAAAAATGCTGGATTCCACGAACAAAGGGATTCCCATAGCTAATTTTCTCATTATTCCCCGTAAAAACCTTATTGTCATTCCCACATTTATTGACAACAGAATTTTGATCTACCGAATGCTTCAATAGATTATTCCGGTTTTTATTCGGCTTCCAAATTCCGTGCTTTCGACGCGGGATATTGTTTCTGCCAGTTTGTTATTTCCTCAATATTTTGGGTATACCTTTAATGAAATTGAAAAGAGGACTCCTTTTTTTTATCTTTGATAAGAAAGGGACCATTGAGGCCAATGTTATGACTCTTTTTCCTGGTCGAGATGAATAAAATAATGGGAAAGACTTTTTTATGACTTCAAAGAATCCTTTATCATAGGGATACCACCAAAGCAGGTTTTTGTTTTTACTAAAATCCTGGCTGATAAATTTAGCATAGATCAGTTCTCTAAATCCAATAGGGCCATGGCTGCGGCCGATTCCGGTTTGTTTGATCCCACCCCAAACAGCTCCTGGCTCTGAAAAAGAGGACATATGATCATTTATGGTTACGGTCCCCGTGGAGATCATATCTGCCGTCTTCAATGCCTTTTTCCGGTTTTTTGTCCATACAGATGCAGTCAGTCCAAAATCAGAGTCATTAGCCAATGCCACGGCTTCCTCAAGTGTAGAAAAAGGCATGATAGGAAGAACCGGTCCAAAGGTCTCCTCTTTCATGATTTTTATGGAATGATCAACCCGGGATAAAACCGATGGACGGATAAAGTATCCGGGTAAATCACTTATTCTATCTCCTCCGTATATGATTTCAGCTCCCTTATTTCGGGCATCCTGAAGATGTTCCTCCACTATTTCCAGTTGACTGAGAGAGGTCATGGGTCCGATGTCAATTCCTTCATGCAAGGGATTTCCTATCTTTAATTTTTGTGTTAATTCAACCACTTTTTGTGTGAATTCAGAGGTTATGCTCTTCTCTACATATGCTCTTTCAATTGAACCGCAGCTCTGTCCGCAATTGGCAAAAGCTCCCCAGACAGCTCCTGCCGCAGCTCTTTGGATATCCGCATCCTTGAACACAATCATTGGATCCTTTCCTCCTAATTCCAAATGAATATGGGTCAAGTTTTGGCTGGCCAATTCCATAATTCTTTTCCCCGTGGAAGTGCTTCCTGTGAACGATATCAATTGGATATCAGGATGAGTGATCATTTCCTCTGCCTGTTTGACCGGGCACGGTACAATGTTTAAAACTCCCGGGGGAAGGCCTGCTTCTTTAAAAATTTCTCCAATGATAAGCCCACAAAAGGGAGTAGTGGATGAAGGTCTGAGCACCACTGTGTTTCCTGCTGTTAATCCAGAGACCACATCTAAAAATGGAATCATAAAGGGAAAATTCCAGGGTGATATCACAAGCATGAGTCCCATAGAATGATACTGAAAAAAGCCTTTTTTATGATTGAAAAGAATCATATGATGCTTTATTTTCTCTGATTTGAGGAGAGCATCCATATTATGGATATAATAATCCAGGGACCCCAAAGAACTGATGACTTCCATGGCCATGGATTCATGGAGAGGAGATCCTTTTTCTTCGGTGATTAACTGGCTTATTTCAAGGAATCTTTCCAGCAGTATTTGTTTGGCTTTCCTAAAAATGGTTTTTTTTGATTGAAGTGATCTCTCTTTCCAGGAGGGGTAGGCTTGTTTGCCTGCTTCGATGGCTTCCATGCAGTCTTTTTGTGATCCCCATCCAGCTCTGCCTATGGGCTCAAGAGTGGCAGGATTGATTGACTCGATGGTTTCTGCTGATTTCTTCCATTCGTTCTTAATGAACAACCGCTTTTCTATCATTTGAATCTTCCTGTTTAAAGACAAAAGCAGCCCTTCCACGCATCAATCACATCTGGCTCTCAACGCATTCAATGTAAAAATGATACTTATATTATTATTTTGTTCGTACCTTTTCAATGAATTTATCAGGATTTACCACAGGTCAGGTATCTGTTGCTTCAGCCGTTCAGATCTAATTGGATTTTATTTTGACTTTATGTTTTTTTTCTATGTATCATTGATTTATCTGGATTATCCAAGAAAGAATGAGATGCGCGGATGACTGTTTTTATTTTAATTGTAAATAATTCATTTTAATTAAAAAGATATCTGGTAGGAGGCATTATGAAGATCAAAAAACACACAAAATATGTGATCATTGGATTTCTGGCTGTTGGGTTTTTTCTTTCATCAGCTTTTATACAGGCTAAAGAAGAGAACAAAGCCTATCAGTTCAATGTCATTAAGGAGATCAAGCACACTCCGGTAAAGAACCAGGCACGGACCGGGACATGCTGGTGCTTCTCAACCGTCTCCTTTATTGAATCCGAAGCAATGCGGCTGGGGGCTGAAGCCATGGATTTATCTGAAATGTATGTTGTTCATTATAATTACCAGAAAAAAGCAGAAAACTATATCCGGATGCACGGCACAGCTAACTTTGCTCAGGGAGGATTAAGTCATGATGTCATGAACCGGTTTCGGGAAAATGGAGCGGTGCCTGAGTCAGTATATGACGGAATGAGACTGGGTATGGACTATCACGACCATGGGGAGATGTCACGGGTTTTGAAAGGGATTCTTGATGGAGTACTCTCATCGAGACATCCTACTGTACAGTGGAAGGCAGCTTTTACGGGGGCTCTGAACGCCTATCTGGGCGTGCCGCCGGAAAGTTTTGAATATGAAGGGAAAACTTACACGCCCCGCTCTTTTGCCGAAGAAAGAGTCAAAATCAATCCGGATGACTATGTAGAACTCACTTCTTATACGTATGCCCCCTTCTACAGCCAGATAATTCTAAAAATACCTGATAACTGGTGCTACTGCGGCGATTTTTATAATATCCCCATTGATGACCTGGAACGGGCTGTGGACTATGCACTTAAAAACGGATATTCCTTTGTCTGGGACGGGGATGTCAGTGAGAAATATTTTTCAAGCCGGGATAAAGGTTATGCTGTTCTTCCAAAGGAGGAATCTGAAGGTGAGATCACAGAACCGGTGGAAGAAATGAAAGTGAATCAAAAAAACCGCCAGGAAACCTTTGACAACTATTACACCACCGACGACCACTTGATGCACGTTGTAGGTCTTGCCCAGGATCAAAATGGAAACAGGTATTATTATGTTAAGAATTCCGGCGGAACGAAAGGTGTGTATAAGGGATACCTTTACATGTCCAAACCCTACTTTCGCATGAAGACCACTGCTGTCATGGTTCACAAGGATACACTGCCACCGGATTTGAAAAAAAAATTAGGGCTTTAGGGATTCTTATCTCTTCGTGTTTTTTTGGATTCAATTTATTGAAATCCGGTTTTGATTGTTTCTGAGAAATTCGATGACTTTGACCGATCCGGAGGGAAAAGGATAACTGTTAAACTCCCTGAGGGTCACCCATCTAAGCGTTTGGTTATTTGCCTTGGGTGTTCCGTGAAGTGTACAGAGAAAGGCATGGAGAGTAACCCGGAATTGAGTGTAGGAGTGCGTCACTTGTGTGAGAAATTTTTTTTCTTTTACCTCCAATCCGAGCTCTTCTTTTATTTCTCTGCAAAGGGCCTGAGCAGGTGTTTCTCTACTTTTTATTTTTCCGCCCGGAAACTCCCACAGGTCTGCCATAAGTCCCTGGGAGGGCCTTTTCTGGATCAAATAATGATCGTTTTGTCTGATGATGCCCAGCACTGCCTGGATTTTGTGTACGTTTCTTTTTTTAGGCTTGGGGATGATTTCCTGGGTTCCCTCTTGATAAGCCTGACAGAATTCCTGAAAAGGGCAGAGAAGGCAGGATGGATTTTGAGGGCGGCAGACCAGAGCGCCCAGTTCCATAAAAGCCTGATTGAAAAGGCTTGATTTACGGGGAAGGAAAAGAGAGAGAAGAAATGGTTTGAGAATTTTATCCATAGAAGGTTTGGCTTCCCGGTGCAGACCTATAAGCCTCATCAGCACACGGCGTACGTTTGCATCCATTACAGGAAAAGGCTTGTTGAAAGCAAAACTAAGGACAGCAGCGGTTGTGTACGGGCCAAAACCGGGGAGATTTTTTAAGGACTGGTAGGTTTCCGGAATGAGACCCTTGTGTTTTTCCATAATAATCTGTGAGGCGTGATAAAGGTTTTTGGCTCTTTGGTAATAACCCAATCCTTCCCATGCTTTGAGAACCTTTTGAAGAGGAGCCTGACTCAGGGATTTGATATCCGGAAAGAGGGAAAGCCATTTTCTGTAATAGGGGATAACTGTCTGAACAGTGGTCTGCTGGAGCATGATTTCAGAAATCCATATTTTATATGGATCTTGGGTCTCTCTCCAGGGGAGTTTTCGTTGGTTATGGCTGTACCAATGCAGCAGTCTTTCCTGGAATGTGCGGATATCCTTTTTCAGAAGCACGGTTCAAATCAACCTGTATTATTTAAGATCCGAATTTTCAAAAGATCAATGAAATTCCGGATCAATCACTTTCAGTTAAAGCCTATCAGCAGACTTTGCCCTTTTTGAATTTCCACGGGTTCTTCGAAGACCAGCTTGTGCTGGTTCTGATCTGATACCATCCGGCACTTCACGGTTCTGGAATCAATTGTGCATGTTTTTAAAGATTTCCAGGGATAGGAGGGTGAAAAGGACAACTGCTTCAGCTCCAGGCGTCCCAAAGCAACGGTTAGGGCAGCCTTTTTGGAATCCACAGCACAGCTTCCCCAGCCTCTGCCGGTTGACCAGAACGTATGAAAATCGCGTTCATTTATTTTCGGGGAGAATGAAAGAGTGTGATTCACTCCGTCATACTGAAATCCGGAAAGAGCCAGCATCACAGCCCAGGAAGCCATAGCCCTTGCATAATGATGCCCGCATTCCAGTTCATCCCAGGGATTCCGGTTAAATCCCCGGTATCGTTCTCTGGTTGCTTGGACGATTTTCAACCCTTTATCAATATATCCGGCATATATAAGGGAAGCAGCCACCTGATACTCGATCCCGGTCCAGACTTCATCTGAATAGACAAAGGGGAGGGCCGGCCGGTTTCCTTTAGGCCATGAACAGAGCAGAAGTCCTGCTTCATTATTCAAAGCGTACACGCGCTGTACATTTGAGAAACGGCTGAGTTCTTCGAGAAAATTGTACCGGAATATGGAGGATAGAGCCATATCCACGTGAGATTTTTCCAGCACATATCCCAGGTTTGTGACAAAAGCCAGATACTGGCCCAGGAGCTGATCTGACAGGCATCCTGAACCGTACTGATACTTGGGATAGGATTCTCCTTTTTCAAGTGCCGGAGCTCTGCCCCCCGGAGATTCTTTTCCTTTGCATTCCGGACCTTTACAGGCGGTTATCGGTGATTTGAGATGTTCGGGAATGGTCAATCCTTCAAGCACTTGTACATTCTGGACGTAATATTCGCCGTTCCATAACATCTCGTCATAGGCTTTTGAGCCCTGGGCGAAAAGTTTTCTGTACAGTCGGGCCTTGTCTTTTTCTCCTAAGGCTTCGGCCATTTCTGCGGATGCTTTAAGAGCTGCCAGATACAGGGAGCCTGTCATGGTGTTAGGACCGTAGTATTCAATATCATAGGTATTGTGCTGCTCTGCTTCCATGACTCCATCTTGATCAGGATCCCATGGCATTTTAAGCAGTTCCTGCTGCCATTTAAATTCTTCTTTGACTTCTCCCACTCCGTTCCAGGCAAATTCAAGGGCTTTTTTTACCTGAGGCCACAACTTTTTAAGCCAATCCGTATCTCCAGAGAGCTTCCACTCGCGATAAACTCGTACGATATTTCCCATCTGTCCGTCTGTGCACGGTTTGAATTGCCACCAATAAGGCCCAAGGGGCATGAGGGTCCTGAAGACCTGATAGCCGTTATCAAAGGTGTTGTGCAGGAAATCCGTTTCTCTGAAGCTCCGCTCCAGGGAAGGGAAGAGATAGGCCATGGTGTTTTCATAGTTCCAGACATGAGTGCAGTTCATGGGACAGCATCCGCTGTTGTCAGTAAGGCCTTCGAAACCAAAAGCTCTCCCTTCTTCCGTGCGCATGAGAAGATTGGTTTTGAGAGAGGAGGCTTGAGAAGATATAGCGTCTATGACATAGGAGGGGTAGGTTGAAGAAAAGAGGATATCATGAAAGGTCTTTGTATCCTTATAAAGCCCGGAGATATTTGTTATGAGATAGAAAGCAGCGTCCAGGGAGTCCTGGAACTGCGTGGAGTAGTAGTTCCGGAATCTCTTGCCCTTGACCTCTTGTTCCCGGTTCCAGTAATTTTCTCTGTTTGGAAAATACCATGTCAGATAAAACGGGATTGTCTTCTCCTCTCCGGGTTTGAGTTCGACTTGAACAAGCAGTGAGGCCACATCACTCCGCCCCTCCTGCGATTCCTGGGCATCTTTCACTTCTTGTATTTGTCCATCATCGGAAAAATCGTCCCAGAAAACATGAGCGTTATCCCACCATCCTCCTCTGTACCATCTAGTCTGTGCATTCGTTTTTTTGCCTGTCGTGCCGAATGTGATGTTTCCGTATTCCAGAGAATCCGGCTCAGCTCTGTTTGAACTCATTCTGATTCCGTGGAGTGAGCCTTTTTCAAAATATTCGTTGAGGTTTTTTCCATAGGTTATGTTCCCTTCTTTACTTTCCGTTCTTATGAGATTCTGCATGCTGAAGGCTATGGAGACTGCAACCGTGCTTTCCTTTTCGTTTTTGAGCTTCCAGTTAAACACAACCCCTGGAATTCCGCTTCTTTTGGGATCCAGAGGAATGAATGGATTGTATGTTTCCAGAATGACTTTCACCGGGATGTCTTTGTCTTTGAATTCAAGCCATGCAAAGGGATATTCACCCTTGAAAGAGACTTCATCAAAGCGGGATACTCCTGGAAGCTGCATTCTCGGGATACCTCCCCATGCCACATAGGGAGGGAGAAGCTTGCGTTCGAGTATCTTAGCATAGGAAGTCTGGTTCTCGCATCCGGCCCATATGGAGAAAAAAGTCAGGTTTGGAGAAATTCCTTTGGCCGGGCGGTTGAAAATTTCCATTTCTCGGATATCTCCTCTTCCTCCGATGGTGATATTGCCTGTTCCTATTCCACCTACAGGAAAAGCAATGGTTCTGAGATCTTCACCGGTATAAATCCTTGTTTCCGGGTTGTCCGTTGGTTTTTCTTTGGCTGATATATCCGCTGTATGGATGATGCCGATAATGAGGAGCAGGGACAGAATAAGAGATAATTTTTTCATATTTTCCCCCTGTGAAATTATATCTATCATATTCAAATATGCTTATATCAGAGGAGAGGATTTATGTCAAAAAATTAATCCTCTTCCATGAAAGGAATGGTTAATTCGCTGGGCATTATAAACGCTTTTTAATTTATATCTGAATAGATAACAGGAATCCATAAGCAAATAGATATTGTGTCCTCGTTTGTTTTTGAGTAATATTAAGAGGTCATGAATAAAGAAAAAATAAAGAATAAAGCTGGAGGATTCGATCAAACTTCAAACACATCCATAACCGGTTTGGTTGGGAAAAAGCCTAAAAAAGCGTATCTGTTTTTTCTGTCAGGCCCCATGCAGGGCCGCTTGTTTCCTCTTTCCGAAGGGACCACATTGTTGGGCAGAGGCCAGGAATGCGATATTGTGATAAAAGACGACCGGGTTTCAAGGAAACACCTGAAATTAAACTTGAGCAGTGAAAAGGCGGTCATGGAAGACCTTAAAAGCACAAACGGAACATTTGTAAACGGCGAAAAAATCAAGCACAGAACATTAAGACAAAACGACAAGGTTCATATAAGCCCCACTACGATTTTTAAGTTCTCCATGGCTGATGAAGATGAAAAGGTTGCTATAGATGAGCTGTATGAGCTGGGAGTCCATGACCCCCTTACCGGAGCGTACAACAAGAGATATTTGATTGAGCGTTTGAAAGAGGAAATAAGTCACTCAAAAAGGTTTAAAGTGCCTTTGTCTTTAGTCATGATCGATATTGACCATTTCAAAGAAATAAATGACACTCACGGTCATCTGGCTGGTGACTATGTGCTTATAAAAACAGCAGAGCTCCTGAATTCAATGTGCAGGAAAGAAGATGTTCTAGCCCGGTACGGAGGGGAAGAATTTTTAATGGTCCTGAGAAATACGGACGAAGAAGGAGCGTTAGTACAGGCAGAACGGATCCGTAAAGAAATAGCCCGTACATCTATAATCTCAGAAGGGATTAAAATTGATATAACCATCAGCCTCGGAGTCACCAGTATTCAGGAGAGTTTAGAATGCGAGGATTTTCAAAAGTTCATCAAAGAGGCTGACCAAAGCCTTTATCATTCGAAACAGCAAGGAAGGAACCGCACTACCAAAGCCTCTGAAATGGACGAATAGCCATCGCCTGAAACAAAAAAAAGAATTGACAGAAGAGAAAATTTTATGCCATAATTAACCAAAAGGTTAAACTAATCGGTTGGTTGAAATGAGTAAAAAACAAAATTTGGCAAAACAAAGGATTTTAAAAAGCGCAGTAAAAGAATTTGCTAAAAATGGATTCTGGGGAGCCCGTGCCAGCCGAATTGCTAAGGGAGCGGGCATCAACAAAGCCATGATTTTTTATTATTTTTCATCCAAGGAAAACCTGTATCAAGTAATCATAGAAGATACACTGAAAGACCTTCTTAAAGATGTCCAGAAGTCCATAATCAAGACAGATGATCCAGAGAGATTGTTTGAGGTGCTTCCTGAAGTATATATAAGATTTTTCAGTAGAAATCAGTTCCTAGCAAAAATCATTATCCATGATCTGGTGCAGAATCCGGTCCATATTGCCAAAATCATAGCGAAAATATTTGAAAACGCCGTTTTTAAACCCCAGATCATATTCAAGAAAATGGTCAATGACTGGTATGAAAAGGGGCTTATAACTGAATCAGATCCGGTCCATGTCATTTTGAACATCATGCCCCCATCACTTTTTTGTTTTATAGGCCTTCCTATGGTGGAGGCTATATTGGGCCGAAAAATAGATATAAATGACCAATTTATTGAAGACAGGATAAAAAGCGTGGTTAATCTCATAAAGAGAGGGATGCTAAAATGAAAAAAATATTCTCTTTTTTATCAATTTTTCTTCTTTTGTTTCTGTCCCTGGATGCTGTGGAAACAATAAGTCTCGAACTGGCGGTTGAAGACGGATTAAAGATGAGCGGTTCTTATAAAAACCGGTTACTCTCAGAAAAAGAGGCTGGACTGCGCGTAGAGCAGTCCTTAAAGGACAAGCTGTTCAGTTTGGATTTCAATGCGAACTATTTGTATAGATCCGATATAATGACCATTGAATTTCCAGGAGTTAACATACCCGGATTGATTTCAGTGCCCGGACAGAGCTATGAGGCAGGGCTTTATCATAATTATGACCTTTCCGTTTCCCTTAGCCAGCCTCTGTTCAATGGGGGGATTCTTTCCTGCAGAGTGGAGATGGAGAAGGTAAGGGAAGCTGTGGAAGCGAACCAGACCGAGCTGGAAAGAGATTCTTTAGTTGACCTCATCAAATCTTCTTTTTATGACTATCAAATACTCATGAGCCAGAAAAGGGCTGTTTTGAGCCTGAGGCAGGCTCTTAAGCTCCACAGTAAGAAACTGAGCGACCTGTACACAGAAGGTCTTGTAAAAAAAACAGACCTTTTAGAAACAAAGTCCAGCCTCGAAGAGACAGATATGAACATCAATGATTTAGACCAGGCCATCGATAAGGTCAGAATAGATTTTCACAGAATGTGCGGTCATTATCCTGAAGAAATCGATCCGGAGTGTAAAGAAGCCGAGCAGAATGAGAAGCAGGCCCTTGATTACTTTAAAAACAACCATCCGGTGTTAAAGACCATGTCAGACCAGAAAAAAGTCCTTGAGCTTCAGAAAAAGATCATTTCCGGAAAGTACCTCCCTAGTATAAACGGATTTGCGGAACTGCATTATGGAAAACCGGGAATAGATTATTTTGCCAAGGAATGGTCCCTTTATTTCCAGGGAGGGATTGTATTGAACATGCCTGTTTTCGACTGGGATAAAGGAGCCTGTGAGAAAAATGTCATAGATGTCAGCATCAGAAAACTAGAGAATCAAAGGGAAGACTTTATAAAGGATATAACAAGGACTTTAAGACAGCTTTATTCTGTCAAAGAATCAATAAATCAAAAGAAGGTGAACATTGAGAATATGATAGCCTTTTCTAAAGAAGATGCTGAGCTTAAAAAAGAGCTTTATGAGGAAAAACAGATTCCTAATGTGGATTATCTGGCCGCTCTTCAATCAGAGAAAAAATATGAAGCCATGAAGCATAAACTGTCCCTGCAGATAGAAAAGATCAATGTAAAGATAAACACATTAATAAGTCGGACAAAGGAGTATGGACAATGAGAAATAGAGTCATTTTTATATCCGGTTTGATACTTGTTCTGGTCTCAGCTTTGTGTAAAGTCAAAGAGGCTCAGCCAATCAAAGCATCCGGAGTCGTGGATGGAGATGTCATAACCGTCAAAACTCTGGCTGGAGGCAGTGCGGATAAAGTAAACATCAGGGAGGGAGCCAGAGTCAACAAAGATGATATCTTGGTTGAGATCAATTCTGAAAAGCTTCAGGTACAAATGCAGGGTTTGGACATCAGAGAAGAAGAACTGCCTGTCAGCAGGAAAAAGTTAGAGAACAGAAAGGTTTTTTTACGTTCGAATCTTGATTATTGGGAAAGTCAGGTCCAAAAATTTAAAAGGCTCAGCCAAAAAGAGTCGATATCGGAAGATGAAGTGAAAAAGGCTGAACTGAAGTTAGAGGAAGTCAAAACATCCCTCTTTGAAGTCAACCAATCTTTATCAGAGCTTTCAATTCAATCCGAAAGCATAAAAAATCAAAAGGAACAGTTGATGCTTCAAATAAAGGATTATATTGTCACATCTCCGGTTACAGGAGTCGTTTTGGAGAGGTTTATATCTCAGGGAGAGACTGTTTTTCCGGGCACTGCTGTGGCAGATATTCTTGATCAGGACAGCCTTTTTATTGAGACGTTTCTGGAAGAAGAAGAGATCAGCGGACTCCTGCTCGGTCAGGAGGTTTCCATTTTATTGGACGGAGAACAGACTCCATATGAAGGTGAGATCATCAACTTTGGAAGGGAAGCTGAATTTTCTCCTAAATATATCATTTCTGAAAAAGAACGAAAATCGCTTCTATATAAGGTGAAAGTACGCATCAAAGGTCCTATGGAAAAATTCAAACTCGGGATGCCGGTCACGATCATCATTAATGGGTCAACAGTATAGACATGCTTGCTGTTAAAAATCTTTTTAAAGCATTCGGTTCAATCAGAGCGGTTGAAGGTGTTTCTTTTTCAGCCATGAGAGGAAAGATAACTATCATAGCCGGTGCAGACGGAGCAGGAAAGTCAACGATTTTTAAGATCATTCTGGGGCTTATCAGGAAAGACAGAGGAGAAATTTTCATTGATGATTCGTCGATTAATGGAAATTTTTCCAGAGTGACTGATAGAACAGGATATATGCCAGAGCGATTCTCTCTTTACACAGACCTGACAGTTGAAGAGAATATGGATTTTTTTGCGGATATCCAGCAGGTTGCGAGGAAGAGGAAAAAAGAGTTGAAAAACCGTCTCTTAGAAAGAACAGGAATGCTTCCGTTCAGAAAAAGGCGTGCCGGGGCTTTATCAGGCGGAATGAAGCAGAAACTAGCTTTATCCACAATTCTGCTATCCTCTCCGGATATATTGATATTAGACGAGCCAACTACCGGAGTCGATCCCCTTTCCAGAATCGAATTTTTTAAAATAATGGATGATTTAAAGAAAGAAGGGAAAACAATCGTTATGGCTACTCCCTATCTCGATGAAGCTGAGAAAGGAGATTTTATCGTTTTTATCAGGAAAGGAAAAAATATAAAGCAAGGAGGCATAAGGGAAATCAAAGACAATTTTCCTGAAAAAATGTTCCGGATCCTTCCGGCAGGAAATATATTCGAAACATTAAAGGAACTTGATTCAAAAAAAGAAGTCAAAGCTCATTTTTATATAAGGGGGCGTTATATAAAATGCCTATTCTCCGGGGATTCTGATTTTTTAGCCGGTATAAAAACCAAGGAAATCAGGGAAGAGAAGCCTTCACTCGAGGATATATACCTTTATTATGAAAGAGGAGTGAAGGATGATTGACCGCAGCAAAGCCTTCTTAAGGGATAAGAACAATATTATTGTTGCCAGGCAGCTTACGAAAAGATTCGGACGTTTCACGGCTGTAGACTCTGTGGACTTTCACATCAAACAAGGGGAAATCCTGGCTTTTTTAGGTCCTAACGGCGCAGGAAAGACCACAACCATTAAAATGATGACAGGGCTTCTGCGCATAACATCAGGGAATGTCTGGGTAAAAGGTTATGAAGTGAAAAAAAATCTCAATCAGATCAAGATGTTCATCGGTTATATGTCCCAGAAATTTTCCCTATACCCGTTACTGAATGCCTATGAAAATATTGAGTTTTGCGGAGGGGTCTCAGGTGTTCCCAGAAAGATCATAAAGGAAAAAAAGGAATTGATCACAAAAGAAATCCCTCAGGAAATACTGACTCAAAGAACCAGGGATATACCTCCGGGAATAAGACAGCGCGTGGCCCTTTTTTCATGTCTTATTTCAGATCCGGAGATTATTCTTCTTGATGAACCCACCTCAGGAGTAGACCCGGAGGTGAGGAGAGAGTTCTGGGCAAAAATTTATGACCTGAAGAAAAAAGGCAAGACCATACTTGTAACCACGCATAACCTTGATGAGGCGGAGTATGCGGACAGGATACTCATCATCCATAAAGGAAGGATCGTACTTGAGGGAGAACCTTCTGAATTGATGAGGGAAGAAAAAACCGATTCCATGGAAAGGCTTTTCAGGGAAGCTGTGACAGATCATGATGCGAACTAATGCGGTCATACTTAAAGAGGTTTATCATATCCTAAGAGACCCTAAAAGTCTGGTCATCCTTTTCCTGCTTCCCATCATTATGATCCTCATATTCGGATACTCTCTTTCATTTGACTTAAAGAACATAGAGACTGTGATCATTGATTATTCTCAAAGCGAACTTTCAAGGTCACTTGTGCAGGAATTTTCCAATAACCGTTATTATTCCATAATCCAGATGGTCAGAGGAAAACAAGGGCAGGATCCTGAGGAAACCGCTGAAGAAATGCTTAAATCCGGGAATATCAAACAGTACATCATCATCCCCCATGATTTCTCTGACCGGATAATAAAGAACCAAACGTCACATTTGGGAGTTGTCATAGATGGAAGTGATTCCAACATCGCCAACATAGTCCATCAGTATAATGAAATGCTGGTTTATGATTACATTTCAGAATTAAAGGATATAAAAGACATTCTCAAAATAAGCACAAAACTGTATTTCAATCCTGAAAATAAAAGCGCCTTTTATATCATTCCCGGGCTTGTGGCAGTGATAATGATTATGATATGTGCACTCCTGACATCACTGAGCGTTGCCCGAGAGAAAGAGACGGGCTCTATTGAACTTCTCTTTATATCGCCCCTGAAATCCCATGAGATCGTTCTCGGAAAAACAACTCCCTATGTGCTCATTGCTTTACTGGAAGGGGTAGTGATCCTTACTTTTGCCCACACCATATTTCATATACCTTTCAGGGGAAACCTATTGATACTATTGGTCTTTTCCCTCCTTTATATCGTGACCGGACTTTCCCTTGGCATAACCATCTCTACAATGGCATCGACCCAGAAAGTAGCCATGATAGCCGCACTTCTTATCACCCTGCTTCCTTCTATTCTTCTCTCAGGATTTATTTTTCCTCTTGATTCGCTGTCATTCATACTGAGAGCTTTTTCTTATATAGTTCCGGCAACTTATTTTCTGGAAGTCATAAGGGGTGTTATTCTTAAAGGATCGGCAATAAAATATTTTGCGTTTCAAGGACTGATGCTTTCAGGCTTTAGTCTGTTGTTTCTGGCTATCGCTTCTGTGAAATTCAGTCAGCAACGAAAGGCACAGAAATGAGAGTCTTTTATCTTTTTAAAAAAGAGCTGATAGAGATATTGAGACAGAGAGAGATGCTTGTTCTCATATTTATCGCTCCCATTCTTCAGACCATTGTCCTGGGTTATGTGGTCACTACTGATGTGAAAAACATTCCTGTTCAGGTCGTCAATCTTTCCGAGAGCAGAACTGCCTACAGAATCGTGAACCGTATCAATCATTCAACTCTCTTTGATGTGAAAAAGGTCTCCCACTCTCCGGAAGATGCGGTCTCAGTTTTCAAGAAAGGGAAAGCCAAAGCCATTGTTGTTTTGCGGGACAGCGTTGAGTCAGGGAAAAGAAATATCCGTTACCCGGAAGTCCAGATCCTTATGGATGGCATCGATGCCAATACAGCCGGAATCGCAGCCGGATATTTTAATGGAATAGTCAGGCATTATATAATGACAGATATCAAGAAGAAAGGTTTTAAGCTCCCATTGGAGAGCCAAACCGTTATCAGGTTCAATCCTGATTTAGAGAGCATCAATTATATGGGGCCGGGGATTGTGGCTCTTCTTCTCACCATGATTTCCGTGTTTTTGACTTCCATAGGGATTGTTAGGGAAAAGGAGCAGCAGACCATGGACACTCTCTTGATTTCCAGGCTGACCCCTTTAGAGATCTTTATCGGCAAAGCGCTTCCTATGGCTCTGTTGGGCCTTATAGAGATGGGAATTGGGATCGTTGTGGTCATTCTGGTCTTTGGCATACAAATGAGGGGAAGTTTTTTGTATCTATTCATCACAGCTGTGATTTTTTTATTCGCCACTCTTTCCTATGCTCTTCTTATATCAACTCTGTGCACCAGCCAGCAGCAGGCGCTGTTTTTTTCATGGTTTTCCCTGGTCACGTTTCTTCTTCTTTCCGGGCTTTTCACTCCGATTGAGAATATTCCGCGAGCTTTCCGCTGGCTCGCGGATATCAATCCGCTCAGATATTTGATACGGATTATCAGGGAGTTGTTTTTAAAGGGAAATGATATCACTTATTTTACAAAAGACCTGTTGATTATGACAGGAATCACGGTTGTTATTCTGTCGTTGTCTCTTGTTAATTTTAAACGCATGGTTTCAAGATAACCAGGATTTGTATTTAATTTATTCTTGTTTGAGTTTGGAGAGGAAATTTTTCAGATTTATGATGTGCCTTTGATGAGAGCCCAGTCCGATGAGGCCGCGGCTGTTATAGGCATTGACCTGAAAAAGAAGAGAGCAGTCCTTTTTATCCAAAAGAAGGGCTTCTGCATAGACTTCTTCACCTGAAGGAGTGGGCCTCAGATGTTCCACACTCACTTTGGTTCCAACGGTTGTCCAGCCTTCTGGCAGATAGGGCTGAACAGCTTCAAGAGCCGTGTTTTCCATAAGCGCAATCATCATGGGTGTTGCCAGAACCTCCACACCCCCAGAGCCCAAAAACTTGGCCGTGTGCTCTTTATCGACTCTAAGTGATTGTCTTGCTGAAATATTATCAGGAATTTTGAATTCCATGTTCAATTCTCCTCTCGTTAATCATTCATAATCAACCTGGGTTATTCACAGGTTAAATATTATCCTAAGGATATGACGAGCCACAGCAGAAAAATAACCACACCCACAAGGACCCAGCTCCCGCCGAAACCCAGATAATCCATCTTAGTGAATTTCAAGATCTCCCAGTTTGATCCCGGCCATATTTTCTGTTTTTCGAATTTTCCCGGATTTCTATATGACTCTTCCACAGCTTTTTCATCCTGTTCCGATGTTTTTTGCACCGGAGTATGGAGTCTGGCATAAAAGCGGTTCAGATGTTTTGTTGGAACAGGCTTTGTCAGAAAAGAGAGAATGAAGAGAAGCACAAAAGGAAAAGCCGCATCAAAAAAGAACCTTACAGCCACCAGTTGGGCTTTACGGAAATGGGAAAAATCGATTCCGCAGAGGCTCATCACCCAGATCTCTGCATGAAACCGGCCCAGGCCCAGTTTTGGAGAGTCAGGATCATTTGGATCCGCACGAACAATGTCCTCAAAGAAAATTCCGGTTGGTTCGATGAAATGAGATTTTGATATTTTTTGCCCGACCTTTTCCGCCTTCCCTTTTTCCACATCTTCATTCAGAGCCGCTGTTTTTACTGTTATGACCTGTGCCTTGGTCTCTTTAAGAAAGGGCTCATAACGGCGGGCCCAATCCATAGATTGAAAGAGATTAGGTAGAATGGCGTATATGACAACACAGAGTGACACCTGAATAATGACTGCGGTTTTGGTAAGCCTTCTCCATATGAATCCGAGCCAGATGGCTGCTCCATATATGGCAGGAATGGATATCATATACTTAAAAAGGACCAGAAGGTTATCAACGAACAGAGCCACCCAGATGCTTCCCAGAAGAATAAAAGCAATGAAGAGTTTGCTTATGACAAGATAATGTTTCTCGGATTTAAGTGGTAAGATGGGCTGATAAAGGTTTCTGATAAAAAGCGCTGAATAAGAGACGGAACTGGCATCCAGAGTGGACATGTTTGCAGCCAGGATCCCCACCAGCATCAGTCCCACGGCTCCGGGAAAAAGAAGGTCTTTGGTCATAAATCCCCATATAAGGTCCGGATCGTGGAGCTTTCCCGCGTAAAGACCAATGGCCAGCAGTCCGGCCAGAGCCCAGAATATCATAATAAATCTTTTGAGAAACATCCCCCCAATCATTCCGATGCGAGCTGTATTTTCGTCTTTAGCGGATCCGGCTGTGGCCATTCCCGGCGCAACCGCAATGATCGAGACAAGATTTGCCAGCACCATGGCAAGGATCGTGTACCAGGCATATTCACTCATTGTGACGGAGCCGAAAAGTTCAAACATATAGTCCGGTACTGAGGCATGAAGACCTGAAAATCCTCCGATTTTACTCAATCCGATAGGTATCAGGATAATGGAGAACGTTATGATCAGAATCCCTTGTAGAGCATCTGTGATCGCCGCAGCCCTGAATCCTCCGAGCATGGTGTAAATTCCGACTATGACAGCATAGGCGAAGTAAAAGACTATCGGATTCACATAGGATACGAACGAATGAAGCTCGCCCCGCTTGTTTTTTTCGTTCAGAACCTCATATCTTGCCTGATCCTCCGGAGTAAGCCCTTCATCAAATGCGGCTTTCAGCTCCTGGTATTCCTTGAATTCCTGTATGCTTATCTGTTCGGCTCGAGTACATTTTTCTATGGGCTTGGGTGTCATGGCCATCAGTGTTTTTCCGGCTACCATATAACCGACTCCCCCTCCGAGAAAAGCCATTAAAAGAATGAATACGGCATAGCTTCCCCCTAGAAATTTGCTTTTGAACCGTTCAGTAAAAAAGTCCCCTATGGTCGTGAGCCTGATACGCCGGAAAAAATAGGTACTGAACCAGTAAAAGGGAGTGAGAAAGAGAACCAGATACTGTATCCACATGCCGCCTATTCCCTGGCGATAGATTTCTCTTGATACGGCGACAGCCTGATCAGCATTTGTTGAATTTCCGAAATTCAGGAAAAACTGATAGAATTTTCCGAGCTTTCGTCCTGCTAGATAGAAGTCTCCTGTGCTTTTTGTGGCTTCCCCGGCTTTTTTCCCCAGCCAGAGAATGACCACTATGTACAGGAGGATGAGAGAGATGTCTATGATATGAAGGCCTAGCACATGCATTATTAACCTGACCTATTCATAAAAAAATGGCGATGATCATTTTTAGTTTTGCTTTCAAGGATATACATGCTTTTGAAAAAAAAGACAACTGAAATGTTTTTGTTTGTTTTAACTTTCATTTTAATCGCCATTTTTTTACCTTGCAGGCGAGCTTATCTTACTGCATCTGCTTTGTTACAAGGCATTCGCAGTGAAGGACCACTCCTTCATGCCTTGTGCCTCGCATCTGCAGCAACCTTAGCTCGTGAATAATCCAGGTCAAGAATCATTTTTACCAGAAACAGATGATGTTGTCGAATCTTTCTTTAAAAAAGAGTCGATGTAAAAATCAGGCGTGGCCTGTGCTTGCTAAAGATCTTTAACGCCATTCTTCTTCGTTTTTCTCTGCTCCTGCGTAACTC
>CAYWDH010000043.1:0-24018 GCA_964456985.1 uncultured Eubacteriales bacterium | reverse complement strand
ATACTTACAGGGGACACAGCCGGATTCATCACGGGGGAAATATCGATGGATTTTCTGCTGCGGTGAGTATGCTGCCTAAAGATGGATTGGGATTTGTTGTGCTGGCAAATAAAAACGGAGCCGCTCTCCCGGAACTTCTTATTCGGCATGCTGCAGACCTTATTCTGGGATTGGACCCAAAGGACTGGATTGGCCTGGCAGCTGAAAGCAAAGCAAAAGGGGAAAAGGTCGAAGAAGAAGCTGAAAAGAAAAAAGAGACCCGCAGAATAACCGGCACACACCCTGCCCACAGATTTGAAGATTATACCGGAGACTACAATCATCCTGGATACGGGGATGTTCATGTTTTTCAAAAAAATGGAAGCCTTTTTTTCACTTATAATGAGATCACTACTCCGCTGGAGCACTGGCATTATGAGACATTCAATGGGAAAAAAGCAGATGACCCGACTTTTATGGATATGAAGCTCACTTTCCGTACCAATGCCAATGGATTGGTAGCACGTTTGGAAGCTCCTTTTGAACCTACGCTGGAAGAGATTGTCTTTAAGAAAAAGCCGAATGCCAAACTTTTTGATCCGGATTACCTTAAGCGGTTTGTTGGACAATATCAACTGGTAGATCAGACTCTAACTATTAATTTAAAAGGGAACAGTTTATCCCTCTATATTCCAGGTCAGATGGAATATGACTTAGAGCCTGTACTCGGAGATGAGTTTGTTATTGAACAGGCTAAGGTTATCAGTGTGAGATTCAAAATGGATGAGAAGGGACAGACCATGGCACTTGAGCTCATTCAACCAGGCGGGATTTATGAAGCAGAGAGGATCAAAGAATAGATACTTTTTTATTGTTAGATCGAGAAAGGAACTCCCAAGTCCTTTAGAATTTTCAATGATTGAATATCTGTGCTTTATGTAATATGATTAATCCAGTCTTTCAGAAAAGGTTGGAAAAATGCAGAGAAAAAAGCCTATTGGATTGTTGTCAGCTATTTCAATAGGACTGGGAGGGATGATAGGCGCAGGGATCTTCTCCATTTTAGGCATAGCGGCAAAAGTTTCAGGCAATGCCATGTATGTTTCCTTTATTATTGCGGGAATTGTCGCTTTTCTTAGTACATACTCGTTTGCAAAACTTGGGACAAGATATCCTTCCGCAGGAGGACCTGTTGAATTTTTAGTCAAAGGATTCGGAGATGGGATTTTGAGCGGGGGATTCAACATTGTCCTTTGGATCGGGTATATATTTGTTATGGCTCTTTATGCTAAAGCATTTGGAGGATATGCCATCACATTTCTTCCGGAGAATACAGCTGGTTTTTGGGTGAATATTTTCGCAACAGCTGTCGTTCTTATTTTTACGGCTGTTAATTTTGTCGGTGCCAAAGCTGTTGGAAAGTCGGAGTTGTTTATCGTTTCAATTAAGGTTGGGATATTACTTATGTTTGTTGTAATTGGATTTTTCTTTATAAAGCCGTCTTTTTTATCTTTTTCGCTCTGGCCAAAAATATCCAATGTATTCTTTGGTGCCGGGCTTGTTTTTGTCGCTTATGAGGGATTTGGTTTGATCACAAATGCGGCTGAGGATATGGAAAATCCAGAGAAGACCCTTCCTAAAGCTTTGTATCTGAGTGTTATTATTGTCATCATCATTTATACAGGTATTTGTCTGGCTGTTCTTGGAAACCTTCCCCTTTCTGGAATCATAGACGCGAAAGAATATGCGCTTGCAGCGGCATCCAAGCCATTTCTGGGTCTGATCGGGTTTAAGATAGTGGCCATCGCTGCTCTGTTTTCAACTTCATCAGCTATTAATGCGACTCTTTACGGAGGGTCCAATGTCAGTTACACGATTGCGAAGAAAGGAGAACTTCCCAGAAATTTTAAGAGGAAGATCTGGGGAAGAAATTCAGAGGGGCTTTTCATAACAGCTGGCTTGGTTGTGATTATTGTCAATTTGTTTAAACTGGAGGGAGTTGCTCTGATGGGGAGCGCTTCTTTTCTCTTTATCTATGCGGCTGTAAATATGGCCCATTTGAGATTATACAGAGAAACAGGAGCCAATCCCTCTCTTATCTGGTTATCCATTATTGGCTGTCTTGTTTCTTTAGTCATTCTTTTTTACTATGAAATAACAAATTCTCCTATTACAGTGGTTGTCCTCTTAGCGGTCTTTATCCTTGCCTTTATCGGGGAAGGAAGTTATAGAAATTATTCACAGAGATTACTGAAAACAAGAACAAAATAAGGGGATAATGTAATTGACGTGAAGATGAATTTTAACAGAGATATATAAAATAAGAAGGAGCTGTTAAGTGTTACTCTGGTCTTTTTTATTGATTATATCTCTCATTGTGCTCTGGAAATCATCAGATCAAGTATTGATCCGGGTAAAGAGAATTGCCCGGGCTTTTGGTGTATCCGAAATAGTCATCACCCTCCTTGCTCTTTCTGCTCTTGCCTCTTTTCCTGAGTTTCTTGTCTCCGTTCTTGCTGCGCTGAAGCAGACTTCTGATGTTTCCCTGGGAACTGTGATTGGGTCAAACATCTTTGCTCTTCTTGTGGTATTAGGTCTGGCTGCGGTTATCAGGCCTTTCCATGTAAAGATGATTATTGAAGAAAGAGACAGTGTTTGGATGTTGCTTTCCAGTGCGGTTATTCTTATTCTTATACCAAATGGTATATCAAGATGGGAAGGAGCTATCCTTGTGATTTTGTATTTTCCATATATTTACTCGGTTTATACAAAGGAGAGAAAAGAGAAGAAAAAAGAACCAGCATTAACTAAAAAAAAGTTGATAAAATGGAAGCAAATATTCATTCTTGTTATTGTTACCTTCATTATGCTGGGAAGCGCTGAAGTAGTACTGCGAAGCGGTCTTAAACTGGCATCCCTAGTTCACATTCCCAAACTTATAATGGGGCTTGTTTTAATGGGAATCGGTGCTTCTATACCAGAGACATCTATCGGTGTGTTGTCTGCTTTAAGGAAGAAAACAGACATTACGCTTGGTGATGTCTATGGGACTAATATATTTACTTGTCTTTTTATATTGGGGGTTTCTGCACTTATCCATCCTATTCCCACATCAGCTCAGGTTCAAACATTCATTCTCCCGTTTTTTATCTTTTCTTCCATAATCCTCCAGCTCTTCTTCTCTACAGGACACAAGGTAGGGAGAGCGGAAGGGGTTCTTCTTATAATTGTTTATCTGTATTTTGCATTGGCTGTACTTGGTGTCTTACCGATACCTTAAATATGAAAAAAAAAGAGTATCAGCTGAGTGCTGATATTTGGGATTTATTTATTGATTGTTTGGGAACCGTATGGGAAGTCTTATAGAGGAGTGAGATTTTTCTTCTGAGACAGAAAGAAGTCGAGGATTATATAAAGACTGGTTAAGGAGCTGACCACTAGTAAAGTCCAGATCGCAATATCGAGCTGGTTTATGAGAGCGAAGGCCATTATAAGAAAAAGAAGAAGCGCCCTTGACTCACTGGTGTCTCCCCTGATTTTATTTTGAAAATAGTGGATGGTTATGTAGTAGAGGGAGACGTGTAAAAAGTAAACAGCAGATGCAAGTAGGGCGAGAACGAGCCATAGGATCTTTCCGGAAGCGCGGTACACTCCTAATCCGATAGAGGCAAATAGAAGGAATTCTAAGATTCTATCCAAAAAAATATCCAGATATTTTCCGTACTCTGTCTCTATATCTTTGGCGCGGGCCAGCATTCCGTCAGCACAGTCCACGATTGAAGAAAGCTGGGCCAGAATACCTGCCACTATAAACCAGGAAGGCCTGCCCGTGGAAAAGCACACAGCTCCAGTAATTCCGATCAAAAAAGAGGCCACAGAGACTTGATTCGGAGTGACTTTTGTCAACTTCAGTGCCCGGACAAGGGGCCAGGCCAGAGGTCTGTTAATCCAGGCATTGACCTTGATATAATGGGAGATTAAAGGATGTTCGGCCTTTTTAACCGCTTTCAGGTATTCACTTTTTGTTGTAAAGTTTTGCATAGATTTCATCTTTCGCGTAATTGAAATCGTCCTGAGTGTCAATTTCCGCCCAGGGCTTATTAGTCAGAAGAATTCCGAATGGGCAGGATTTATTTGTCAGAAGGTCGAATCCCTTTTCAAAAAAGTGGTTGAGCTCTCCATTTTTCTCAAGGGAATTGAATTCGTTAACCAGAGGGAGTATGGTGTTGCATGATATTTTATTGATGCCTATGGCTTCTCCCATACATTTGGCAGGATTCAGGTCCTTTCCTATTCTGGATATAATTCCGTTTTGTGTGATGACTTTTACTTCTTCTTCGTTCAGATCGATACTTTTATCCACAACCACACAATTTTTTTTAGGATGATCGAGAAGATCGGTCAGGATAGTCCGGTCAAAGATTACATCACCGTTTATGAGAATGAAATCATCATCCATATGCTTTAGGGCAAGATTAAGAGAGAAGGCTGTGTTTGTTTGAAAATAATCATTATTGGTGACATAACTGATGTGAGAATAACCGCGTTCTTTTATCAGCTCTTTGATCCGCTCTTCTCTAAATCCAGTAACAAGCAGGATTTGTTCGATACCGACTTCTTTAAAGTTTTCTATGGCATGTTCAAGGATACTTTTTGTGCTGAATTTAAGAAGACATTTGGGGATCTCTTGTGTATACGGAAGAAGTCTGATTCCTCTTCCTGCACACAATATTACGGCTTTCATTAGTCAAATCACAATAGAAAATTTTTCATATTATATAAGATATTGATTTTAAAATAAAAGGAAAATTATTTAAAAAGAGATTATTGTATAATAAATCAATGCTTACGTTTAGAAATAAAATCAAAAAGAATTATTTAGATGGATGGTTGTATGATATGTTTTTGGGAACAACCCTTAAAAAAATGAGGAAGTATGTGGCTTCCTCTATAAACGAATTTCACTTGTTCCCAGCCCTTGACCTTTGCTGTGGAACAGGAGCTCAGTGTAGATTTATTCAAAAAGGGAATGCGTTCGGACTCGATTTGGATAGAAAGGTTCTGGATTATGCAAGATCCAGGGCCCTGAGGACCTCTTTTATATGCGGGGATGGAGCTGACCTTCCCTTTAAAAATGATAAATTTAAGTCAGTGGTTATTTCATATGCTCTTCATGAAAAATCATCAGCTGTTCGATACAAAATGATTGGAGAAGTCAAAAGAGTGCTCAAAAAGAAGGGAAAATTATTCATAATAGATTATGAGATACCAATGGATTTTCCATCCAGACTGGGGAGGATAATGACTTATTTCATAGAGAGACTGGCAGGAAAGGAACACTTCGGGAACGGACAGCAGTTTTTAAAACAGGGAGGGCTGGAAAGTTTCCTTAAAAAATATGGAATAAGAGTCATCAAAAGCCGCTGGTTAAAACTGGGGAGCAGCAGACTTATTATTGGTGAGTTTAAGACAAATAAGGTTGATTGATATTATTGAGGCGGTATTATATATTGAGTCTGTGATGTTAATTTTGAGTTATCTATAGGGGGGATGTTATGAATTATAAGGCCAAGCTTTTTTTAAAAGCCTTGTTTTTTATTCTCTTCATTGGTGTCATTTCATGCAGCTCTCCAGAAGGCAAGTGGGAAGGCACCATCGAAGAACAGGGTGGTGTGACTTTAGTGAAAAATCCTAGGGAAGGGCTTTGGGATAAAGAAGAAAAACATGAAATTTCAATTGAGAAAAAGCTTCAAATCGGACAGTTAGACGGCCCTGAGGAATTTTTGTTTTCTTATATTTCTGATGTAGCGGTCAACAGCAAAGGTGATATCTACGTGGCTGACCGAAGTTGGTCTGAAATCAGAAAATTCAATCAGGAGGGAGAGCATCTTATGACTATAGGCAGGAAAGGTCAGGGCCCTGGAGAATTTCAGTCTGTGACCATCGTCAGTGTAGATCCGCAGGATCATTTAATTGCTTATGACGACATGCAGGGAAGAGTTTCTGTTTTTTCAGATAGCGGAGAGCTCATACAAACAACAAAAAACTTAATGGCTGATTCCTTCATCCATCCTTCCAGAATCATAGCTCAAGATGATGGTTTTGTGTTGTTTGGAAAGTTTGGCGACAATCTTCAAATGTTTCATGAATTTGACAAAGATTGGAACTATAAAGAATCTTATATCGAATATGAATTTATTGACAATAAGGAATTTGAAAAGCAGCATTTAAATTTTTCACTTGGGAACTGTTTTTTTAAGGAAAATGGAGAAATTCTCTATACAAAAGATTTTTATGATAATAAGATTTTTATCTATAGAGACAAAGATTTAGCAAAGGTCATAACAAAAGAATCAAACATTAAGAAACCTTATGAAGTCCAGATGTTTTATGACAGAAATAAAGCCAGAGCGGTGATGCAGAAACAGGAATATGATTTCAGTGTATACAGCCAGGGAAAAAACTTTGTGGGAAGGTCAAATTTGACATCCTCAGGAGTGTTTCAGTTATCTGATGGAAACATAGTCAATTTTGTGAATCCTTACATATCTAAAAGAATATGGGGGTTTGATGTGGAGCTTTATGATTCAGAAGGAAAGTTATTGAGCTATTCCAGACTTGGAGAAAACCTTTTTTATGATATTCGATGTAAGGATTCAAATGGCCTTTTTTATGCCATACATCGATATGAATATCCTAAGGTGATTGTGTTTCGATTGAAATACTGAAAAATCCTGTTTTCTGTATAAAATTTTTATTGACTTTCTTCATCTTAATTGATAAACAAACACAATAGGGAAAGTAAAGCGCCATTATTTTTTATTAAAAATTTTGATGGAGGAAGAAATGGGTAAACTGAGTGTCTTGGATTGGATTTGCTTGATCCTCATTATCATTGGCGGCTTAAATTGGCTGCTGGTAGGAATTTTTGATTTCAATCTAGTGGCTGCTATCTTTGGAGCTATGTCTATCATCACAAAGATAGTTTATATTCTGGTCGGTGTGGGTGCGCTTTATGTAGTGATTTTTATGCTTCCCAAAGCCGGGAAGAAATAGGTTATAACTCCCTAAATTTTTTTTATCACTTTAATCTAATTCCTTGATGCACAGACTTGAATCTGTGCAGAGGGTGAAGTGTTTAAAGGGCTCATGTCCCGAGGCGTGTCCGAAGGCGGACACACTGTGTAACAGAAGCGGACATATTTAAAGAGAAGTGAGGATTTTTAATACGCGTTTATTCCTGACTTTATCCCAGTATGCAAATTGGCATAATATTTGCATCACTTAAAGTAATAACAAGATTGGAGTCTGTAAATGTTAAAGAGCATATTGAAGACAGCTGTGCGTATTTTCAGGCGTCAAAAGGGATTTGCAGCCATCAATATAGGGGGACTGGCCCTGGGACTTGCGGCATGCCTCTTGATCTCTGTTTTTATTCGGGAGGAGCTTTCCTATGACCGGTTTCATACAAAAGGGGACCGGATATACCGTCTAGGAAGAACTGTAGGATGGCCTTACGGGAACATTCTCCTTGAGGAGTATCCGGAAGTGGAGGCAGTAGTTTACATGAGGACTTATCCCACTTTCCCTATAAAAATGAAAGAACAATATCTTTTTGAAGATATGAAGTTTGCCGATGCTGATTTTTTCAGAGTGTTTGATTTTCCTCTGCTTGAAGGAAGCCGGGATAACGCTCTTGCCGACCCTTACTCCATTGTGCTTTCGAAACGATTGGCAGGAATACTTTTCGGTGATGCATCGGCATTAGGCCAAACATTAATTTTAGGAGATTCTTATTCTTTTAAAGTGACTGGAGTGGCTCAGATACCCAAACAGTCCCATATCCAGTTCGATGCGCTTCTCTCCTTTAATACTCTTCAATCAATGTGGGGAGAGGGATTTGATGAGGAGATGACCGGAGGTTGGCTTGATTTGAACGTCATCAATTATGTTCTTCTTCATGAAGGAGTAGACGCCCAACAGTTCGCAGCAAAGATAAAGGATTTGCCCAGGAAACATGCCGGAGAATACCTTGACCAGTGGGGAGCTGACTACCAGCTGAGCTTAGAGCCGCTTGAGAGGATTTATCTTTATACTGATTCAGGAAACTTACTGGGACCTAAAAGCAATATTGCTTATGTCTATTTGCTTATTTGTGTGGGGATTTTTCTTTTGATCATTGCTGCTGCCAATTTCATTAATATGGCTACCGCCCGATCTCTGAGCAGGGCCAAAGAGGTCGGTGTGCGAAAAGTAGTGGGATCCACCAGATCAATGCTGATCCGGCAGTTTCTCGGTGAGTCGTTCATCACATGTTTTTTAGCTGTTTTTATTGCCATAGATATTGCGGTTTTGATGCTTCCTCTGTTTAACAATCTCACGGCTAAAAGCTACACAACAGCCCAATTGTTCACACCTAAGAACGTATTGGTCATGGTGGGTCTTCTTTTTATTATGAGTGTACTCGCTGGTATTTACCCGGCTCTTTCATTATCAGCCTTTCGCCCCATAGCTGTGCTTCGGGGCCGTTTTTCCTTAAACAAAAAAGGTGTCAGAATGCGTCAGGGGCTTGTTGTAACACAGTTTTTGATTTCCAGTATTTTGATTATCGGGACCTTTGTGGTTATGGGGCAGCTACGGTTCATGCAGAATCAAACCCTGGGTTTTGAATCTGAACAGGTGATGGTCATAGATGCCCGGCACGCACCGGGAGATATTCTTTCAAGACGTCATGATGTCCTCATGGAGACCTTGGCTGATAATGCTGCTGTTGAACAAGTCTCTTCAATGGGTGCAGTTCCCGGCCGGAACGGCTGGAGGGGCCAGATATCCTTTCCTGAAGGCTGGCCTGAAGGAAAAAGTATTGACCTTGAATACATCCCTGTGGATTATGACTTTGATAAAATTCTGGACCTAAAGATTATCTCAGGAAGGTCTTTTGATCCCTCTTTTCCTACTGATGCCACAAAAGGTGTTATGATCAACCAGGCGGCTGTGAAAGCAGCAGGATGGAAATCACCTGCTGAATCCATAGGAAAGGGATTCTCTTCTCCCGGATCCGGAAAGCCGGATGGAGTGGTTATCGGAGTGATTGATGATTATCATCATCATGGCCTTCAGGAGAAAATTCAACCCATGATGTTCGGTTACCGTTCCTCTAACAGTTATTTTATGCTCCGGATTCAGAATGGCGGATATGGGGCAGCGGTCAAACATGCGAAAAGAGTTTGGGATGAGTTCTTTTTAGGCTACCCCATGGATGTTTTCTTTCTCGATGAAAATTTTAATCTTCAGTATTCCCAGGAGAAGCAGTTGGAAAGAATATTTGTCACATTTACTTTCTTTACCATTTTGATTGCCTGTCTGGGCTTATTCGGGCTGACCACGTATGCCACATCTCAAAGAGTGAAGGAGATCGGAATACGAAAAGTATTGGGAGCATCGGTTAGAGACATCGTCTGGCTTCTTTCAGTTGATTTTATGAAACTGGTCCTTATTGCTTATATAGCAGCTGTTCCGCTAGGATACATCCTGATGAAGAAATGGCTGCAGAATTTTGCATATCGTATGACTCTCGGGCCTGAGATTTTTCTCATTAACGCATTACTGCTTTTACTTGTCGCGTTTTTTGCCGTAAGTTTTAAAACCATCAAAACAGCCTTATCAGATCCATCTCAAAGCCTGCGGTATGAGTGAATTAAAATCAGGTCATTATTAAAAGATCAGAAATGTACCTGTTTTTTGACGGGAGGTTTTACCTGTTTTCTTTTCCAGTGCTGTGAACTCAATACAGTATTCTCCGCTCTCAAGCTCCGGAAGTTCCAGTTCCAGTAAAAGAATATCGGCTGTCTCTTTATTCTCGACTGATATGATTTGGCTGCTCAGCAGGATTTTTTCTTTTGTGGATTGGTTTATGACCTCAGCTGTGAGATGAATATCCGGATTTTCGATTCCCCGGATCGAATCCACTACAACAGCTAATATTCTTGAAGTCCCTTTCTCTATTCTGTCAATGATAGGAGAAACAGAGGAGGCCAGGAAAGGATAGATGTCTTTAATAGAGGGGGATTGTTCGATTTTTTCACCTTTTTCTTTTTTTAGAGTGTGGATATAAAAAGCCTCCTTTTCCGATTCCAGCAGCAAAGGAGGATAAAGAAGCAGACCGGTTTCTGGCAGTGAGGAGACCTCAATGGACGAACGGGCTACAGCTGCCTTCCCGGTATACTGGTTTCGAATAACGATGCGGTTTTCATAATTTCCATCCGGTACAGATAAGAGAATATAATGAAAGATATTCTCTTTATCCAAATCATGTAAGGTCAATTCTCCCATTCTGGAGTCGATAATATTTTTCTGCTCATCAATAATAAATACAGCCAGTACTATTTGGCTCAGTATGACTCCGCCCAGTGTGTCCTGCGGCAGCCCGGATAAGAGAACCAGGATGGTTTGTTTATCACCGGGGAAAGTTAGAGCCAGAGAGGGTATTTCAACAGGGATCTGATGATACGGGTGTTCATTGAGAGCCAGGTCAATGAGATGAAGTTTCTTTTCAAACTCAGACAGCTCTGAAAACGGTTTGGGATTAAAATACCCTGATTGAGACCGCACAGTGCAGTCTTTTCTTTTGACCTTCACATTGATCTCATGAAAGGCGCCGTCCCATTTGTCATCGATATAGTAAGCCAGGACATAGTAATTGCCCGTTGTTTCATGTATGTTCCGGGCGATTTCCTGATAGTACTCCACGTCCTCAAAATATTTGCCTCCGGAAAGCTCTGAGATCATTTTTAAGGACTCGTCGTCTTTATCTCCTCTCTCTGTATTCACAGCATAGACTGCGGTGCTTGAAGAAGCCAGTTCTTTGCCGGCATCCTGGTATCTTTCACGAAAAGTTTGGTGGGGGGAATAAAGCATGGACCTGGAAAATCCTTGTGAAAAAAAGATAAGCGATTTGTTTCCGGGTATAGAGCGAAAGGATTTGGCCAAGTCCCGCAGCTGTTTGGTGAATATATTGGCTTTGGCTTGTGCTTCTGAAAAGCCGGGTGTTGATAGATATTCATATCCGAAATCCATTTTGTTTCCAGAAGAAGGGTTGAGCGGCACTCCTCCTCCTTTTCCTCCAGAGATCAGCTTCATTTTTTTGATTACCTGGCGGACTTTTTTATGGTCTGAAGTCAGATATTGATGGAGGACCAGAAACCTTATATCGCTGAATGATAAAATCGCCACTTCATCTGTGGGATTGAGCTGAGTGTCTAGAAAATAGAGAGCCGCTGTTTTTGATTTATTTATGCCAGGGGGGGAGTTTCTCATGGCATCAAAAAGAAAAAAGAATTTACGGTTCATCTGTGGGGATAGGTTCTGCTCGGATTCGGGTTTTTTCTCTATTTCTTTAGGTATGGTTTTTTCTTTAGCTGGGAGAGCCAGAAAGTGCTTTTCAAAACCAGTGATTTTTTGAATCTTGCTGTTATCATAGAGAGTGAACTCATCTTTTTCCAAATCCATGACGGGATTTCCTATCCTGTCTGTGACATAAACCTGAATCAGTTTCATAGTGACTTTGATTTCATGCTGCAGTTCGTCCTGCCCTTTTTTTGATTGATTTAAATCTGATCCTAAGAAAGATAAAACAGAGAAAAATAATAGGAATAAAAGAATACTTATTTTATAAACACGAGCTTTCATAGTTTCCCTTATTTGATCTCAACTTTAGCGAGGCTCTGTTTTAATATAATAAAAAAATCCCTGTTTTTTGTTGGCATATTTTTCCTGTTGTGTTTTCCAGCGCTGTAAACTCAATAGAGTATTCTCCGCTCTCAAGTTCCGGGAGCTCCAGTTCCAGTAAAAGAATATCCGCTGTTCCTTTGTTCTCGACTGATATGATTTGGCTGTCCAATAGGATCTTTTCTTTTGTGGATTGGTTGATAACCTCAGCTGTGAGACGGATATCCGGGTTTTCGATCCCCCGGATCGAATTCACCATAACAGCTAATATTCTTGGGGTCCCTTTCTCTATTCTGTCAATTAAAGGACAAACAGAGGAAGCAAGAAAAGGATAGATGTCTTTAATGGAGGGGGATTGTTCGGTTTTTTCGTCTTTTTCTCTTTTTAGAGTGTGGATATAGAGAGCTTGCTTTTCCGGTTCCAGCAGCAAAGGAGGATAAAGAAGCAGGCCGGCTTCAGGCTCTGGGGAGATTTCAATAGATGAGCGGGCTACAGCTGCTTTTCCTGTTTTTAGGTTCCGAATGACGATGCAGTTTTCATAATTTCCATCCGGCACAGACGAGATAATGTAATGAAAGATAGTCTCTTTATCCATATCATGCAAGGTCAATTCTCCCATTCTGGAGTCAATAATGCTTTTCTGCTCGTCAATTACAAATGCAGCCAATTCTATCTGGTTCAGGGTGACTTCGCCCAGTGTATCGAGAGGCAGCTTGGACAAGAGGACCAGAGTGGTTTGTTTATCACCAGGGAAAGTTAGAGCCAGAGTGGGAATTTCAACAGGGACTTGGTGATACGGGTGTTCATTGAGAGCCAGGTCAAGGAGTTGAAGTTTCTTTTCAAACTCAGAAAGCTCTGAAAACGGTTTGGGATTAAAATACCCTGATTGAGACCGCACAGTGCAGTCTTTTCTTTTGACCTTCACGTTGATCTCATGAAAGGCGCCGTCCCATTTGTCATCAATATAAAAACCCAGGACATAGTAATTGCCAGTGGTTTTGTTGATTTTCCGGGCGATTTCCTGATAGTACTCCACGTTCTCAAAATATTTTCCCCCGGAAAGCCTTGAGATCATTTTTAAGGATTCTTCGCCACCTCCGCCCCTTGTGTTTACTGAATAGACAGCGGTGCTGGAGGAACCCAGTTCTTTGCCGGTGTCCTGGTATTTTTCACGCAATGTTTGGTCAGGAGCAAAGAGCAAACTCCTGTTAAATCCCTGTGAAAAGTAAATGATTGATTTGTTTCCGGGTATGGAGCGCAAGGATTTGGCCAGCTCTCTCAGTTGGTTGGTACATATATTGGCTTTGGCTTGATTTTCTGTATAGCTAGGTATTAACAGATGTTCTTTGCCAGAAGGCATTGGGACTGCTCTGCTGGGATTGAGGGGCATTCCCTTAGGTACTTCGGTAAGCAGTTTCAATTCTTTGATGACTTTGCGGACTTTTTCATGGTCTGTGGTCAAGTACTGATGGAGGACCAGGAACTTTACGCGATGGAATGACAAAACCGCCACTTCATCAGTGGGTTTGAGCTGAGTGTCCAGAAAATGAAGAGCCGCTGTTTTTGATTTGTTTATGTTGTAAGGGGTATTTCTTATGGCATCAAAAAGAAAGAAGAACTTACGGTGCATCTGTGGGAATATATCCTGTTCTTGTTCAGGCTTTTTTTCTTCTTCCGGCATGGCGGTTTTTTCTTTAACAGGGAGAGCCAGAAAGTGTTTTTCAAAACCTATGATTTTTTGAATCTTGCCGTTATCATAAAGAGTGAACTCATCTTTTTCCAAATCCATGACGGGATTTCCTTTTTTGTCCGATACATAGATCTGGATCAGTTTCAGAGTAACTTTGACCTCATGCTGCAGTTCTTCCTGTTCTTTTCTTGATTTGTTCAAATCTGATCCTAAGAAAGATTGAACAGAGAAAAATAAGAGTAATAAGAGAATACTTGTTTTATAAATACAAGCTTTCATGGTTTCCCTTATTTGATGTCAACTTTAACGGTAAAAAATTTATAGTCTTTGTACGTCACTATGGTTTCTGATTTTTTATTGCGTCTATTTCTCCATGTTTTAGATTCATAGATTTCTTTTATGGTGTATTTACTGGGAAACTGGATTCCGTTGTGTTCATATCCGTATTCTGATATGAGAACTGTTTTAGGTACAGCGTTGGATTTTTCAGCTATTTCCTCCATCTTTTCATAATCTTCTAAAGACTGCTGGTTCCATTCGATCTTTAAGATTCGAAAGTCATCTCGACTGACCCACGCATCGCCGTAAAGATGGCTTGCTTCTTTTGCATTTTTAGGTGTGGCTCTTATCACAACGACCTGTTCTTTGTTGAATTTTCCGTATTTGATGATCTTAAAGTCATACTTGAGCTGAGCTTTCCAGCTGAGCAGTCCTGTGGGACCGAAGATCACATGCTTGTAATAGAACCTTTCGGTTTTCAGAGGAGCGTTTTCTTCGTGTTTTTTCTTTCCGTCTTCTTTGAGTAAAATGCGGCTCTCTTTTATGATCCCTTCTTTTCTTACAAGCTGATAGTCATAGATATAGGTGTGTCTTTCTGTTTGAACTCCTCCGTACATCGTATAGGTCGTTCCTCCTGAAGTCTGAATAGAATGAGAGGCGCTTTCCTGGGGTTTTCTTATCATCTCATCGACTTTTTCTGTGCACACAAAATAAAGGGCGGAATGGGATAATTTATCACAGTATTGGGCACAGTTTTCGAGGATTTGATTGAGATCCGTGTTTTCTTCAGCAAAGAGGATATAATCCGAGTAACTCCAAAAAAGCAGTGATATAAACAAGCTGATAAAGAAAACCACTCGATGGTTTTTACTCATCTCTTTCCCTTTTTTTTCATTTTAGCGATTTCGAGATAAAAATCAAGTTCAATGGTGAGAAAAGAAGGACTTGTTCTGTTTTTTGAATTTGATTTGCTGATTGGGGCAACTTTGGCTTAAGATAAGGATTATGAAATATAGAAAACAGATATCCCTCATCCTTATTTACCTTTGTTTAGTTGGTTTAAGCGGTTATGGGCATGGGGCTGGTCTTTATCTGAAGCAAAAAAGTGTACTGGATCCGGAGAATGAAAATGAGGCCAGGCTTAACCGCCTGCAGCCTCCAGAAGAGGTATTGAAAGCAGTGGGGATTACCAAAGGAATGACCGTTGCGGAGATAGGTGCTGGCAGAGGTAGATATGTTGTCCAGCTGGCAGTGAGAGTGGGAGAGATAGGTAAAGTTTATGCGGAGGATATCGATGCAGCAGCACTCAGCCACCTTAAAAACAGGTGTGAGCAGTGGGGTTTGGAAAATGTGGAGATAATTTTAGGGGAAGTCATTGATCCCAAACTCCCGGAGGGGAAGCTGGATCTGATTTTTGTCATATCTTCTTACCACCATTTTGATGACCCTGTTTCTCTGCTGCGAACAGCACTATCTGCACTTAAACCAGAAGGAAAGCTGGCTGTGGTGGAATGGATTCCCTGGAATAAGAACGACCATGAAGGAACTACTCCTGAGAAGATGAAAGCGGAGATGAATGATGCTGGTTATATACTCGAACGCACGGAGAGCATAAATGTTGCCAAAAAACTGAATATTTACATTTTCAAAATGAAGGATTCTTACCCGTTCTATCTTTATTTTCCTGAGGCAGACCTGATGAATTCAGTGAGATCCTTTTTCAGCTTAGCTAGAGAAGGTTTGCGGATGTACATCATGTGTCCTGCTTTGTAATAGCCCATATGCACCCGGTCTTTGAACTCTCCATTCAATCCTATTTGAGAAAAGGTGTATTCGGTTCCAAAATAGGGAGTGGCCCCGTCATAATAGCCGTTCGCCACAAACACCTGAAGATTCCGGTTCTCACTCATAGCCCTGCGCAGAGTCTCTGCCATGTAAGGCACGGCTTCGATGGTCCTTCTGGTCCCTGAGGTTTGGGAAAAGTTCCATGGATAGACATTGCCGTAAATATTGTATGGGACATCCTTCTTGTAGTTTAGCTCTTCACGAACATAGTGGTTAAACATGGTTGAAAAGGCACCCATTATGGCAGCGCTGGAAGGATCGAATTCATAATTCTCGCCGGCAGCATCTTCGTCCATTCCGGTGAAACGGCTGTCCAGACGGCCTATGGTTTTAAATTCATCTCTAAGTAGTTCTTTGACGAACCGGTCATGGCGAACGCGTAAATTTGACTGACGGATGTAGTCTTCTGAAAGGCCTGTGTATAAAGCCAGTTTTTTTGCGATATCCGTTTTTTCTGATTCAGGGAGGCGGTTTCCTTCGAGAAGGGCTACCGAATAATCGTTAAGCGCAAAGTCCTCAACTTCATCCAGAAGCTCGGTCAATTCTCTGTTTTGCAGTTCCAGGGAAAGTTTTTTATGGTACCAGGCTGTGGCTGTGTAGTGAGGAAGAAAAAGAACATAAGGGGTGTTGTTTCCCTTACTAAATCCAATGGTGGAAAAATCCAGAACTGAGGATACAAGGATAATACCGTTGAGATACATCCCGTACTGGCGTCCCTGGAGAAAACCGGAGAGCCCTGCTGAACGAAAAGTGCCGTAGCTTTCTCCCAATAAAAATTTCGGTGAAGACCATCGCTCGAATTTAGTGATATATAAACGGATGAACTCTCCCACAGAAGCAAGGTCTTCATAGACTCCGTGGAACTGGCTTTTTTTCTCTCCGGGCAGAGGCCGGCTGTATCCGGTTGATACAGGATCGATAAGAACAAGATCTGTGACATCAAGAAGAGAATTCTCGTTATCCTCAAGTCCGAAAGGAGGTTCTGCTGAAAAACCCTCTTCTGTCAAGCGGATTCTTCTGGGGCCCAGGCATCCCATGTGAAGCCAGACCGATGATGAACCAGGTCCGCCGTTATAAGCAAACGTAATGGGACGTTGCGACATATCCTTCATATCATCTCTTGTATAAGCCGTAAAAAACATTTTGGCTCCGGGTTTTTCATTAGGTTTATTAACCGTGAGTTCTCCCACTGTAGCTGTATAGGATATATCCTTTCCCCCGATCTTAATTGTGTGATGGGTTCTGGAGAGATTTTGTTCTTTTATAGGGATTTTCTCAGATTCTTGTGCTGAAATTCCTGAATAAAAAACCAGCACCAGAACAATCAAAATAATGAAAAAATTTCTTTTTTTCATCTTTATTCCTCCTTTCCCTAACATCAGTAAAGGATTGTATTGAAAAGCAGCTTAAAGGTTCCGTGCGTCTGGCACCGATTTTGGGTGCTGAACCCTATGAGGATGATCTGGCCTTTGCCGTATTGTACTGAGATCATACCTGCTTTTTTTGATAGATGCTCTTCTCCGATGAGCCATCCGCTTTGGAGGAGATCCCTTTCCTTATAACGGACAATGACCTCATAATCCTCATTATGGTCACCAGGAGTGATATCAAAGGCAGGGCTGGAATAGAAGAGGACCAGTCCTTCTGAAGGCATCCCATAAGCAAAAGCATTTTGGTTGTTAAAGGTAACCTTTAACGTTGAACCCGGGCAGAAAAACTCTTTTGGATCCATACGGTCCACCACATTACGTACATTTAAAGCAAATTCCTCAATGGCAAAGCTGCAGGCATCTCCGAATGTGACCAGGGTTCCGCCGTTTTTAACAAATGATTTTATCGCTTCCACACCTTCTTTTCCTATGCCGCTTCTGTATTCCGGCGGACTCTGTCCCATATAGCGGCGGTATCTTTCCGGCAATTCTCCTTTGATCACAGCAGGTGAATCATCAGGGAAGATGAATACATCATAATTTTTATTTAGGTTTCCTTTTTTTATTTCATTATCTTTAACGCTGGTATAGGGGAAGGCAAAGTTTTCAAAAACCAAACGGGTCCATCCCTCGTCCATATTTCCTCCGAAGTAACGCTGGTACATACCTATCCGCATGCGCTTGAGCTCATGGGTCCACTGAGTCGCATCGCCGCTGTAAGACTTGAAGTTGACTCTGGTGAGGTCAGCCACATCCTGAAGCAGGGTTCTCGAACTATCTGTAACAATAAAATCTCCGGTATTGAGTTCCGATGTCTTTTTATCGACTCTCATGACGTGAGCGCCTTTATTGAGAAGCAGATTGACGGCCCAGAAACTGTTGTTCATCCTTCCGTCCAGTACATACATCTTGCTTTCAGGATCGACCTCTCCTTTGACTGCAAATTTTCCTTCAATGATCTGAAAGTCCCCTTGGACAGGATCATTTATAGGGTCGACACGGACACCCATGAATTCATACATGGTGTGAGTGGCCAGGTCATAAGGGCGGAGTGGAGAGCCGTCATCGGCTCTGGTCCAGTCGTTGTCAACATAAAGAGTGCGTCCGATAAGATTTCTTATAAGGCCCATTTTAGGCTGCGCCAGGGAGATGAGGAAAGAGCCTTTGGGGTAAGTGATTCCGTTGATAGAAAATGGACTTTTGGCCGTCTTTATTTCAACGCCGGAGAGTAGAAGCGTGTTCACCATTTTGACGGCTGTGAGATAATCGTGCTGGCTTATGGGAATCACATAAGCACAGGGGCTGCCTTTGGAACCCCGTTCTGTCTGTCGTTCAGCTTTGAGATAGGCGTTCCACAACACGGTTTCTTTATTTCTGGCTGCAATATCCAGAAGAGCCCATGCTGAAATTTTGGTCTGCTCCACAATATCCCGCAGAGTCCACCAACCGCCGGGCCAGGGATGAGGGAAAGTGCTCTGAGCTTTGTATTCAGGAAACTGCCTTGAGCCTCCTTGGAGCTGTCCTGAGTGAATATACAGCGGAGTGGCGAGTTTGGCGCTGGCTGATTCGGTCAGCATACCGGCTATGTTGTGAAACGGAGTGATCCAGTGCCATCCGAAATGGCCCCATCCCGGGAACATGGCATCATTGATAATACCGGTCTTATTGTTTTCTTCCAGTTTATAAGCGATGTGAGCGCCGTACCAGCTCATTTCCCGCCAGATAAGGGGGTCTGCATAGGGCCGGATGGGGTCGCAGTAAGGCGGCACATAAAGCCTGGCGCCGTAGCTTCCCATCTGATGATGGTCGATATAAGCCTGAGGGATCCAGTCCCTGTACAGGATCTTAGCAGCGTATTTTGACTCCACCAGGTTTAGATAATCCCCGTCCCTGTTGTTGTCATGACCGGCGTATTTATGGTAAAGCCATGGCAGACCCGTTCCCTCATACTCGGTTCCTACATATTTTCGATACCAATCCGTGACCATGATTTGACCATCAGGATTGAAACAGGGAAACATAAAGTACAGAACGTTATCCAGTATCCTCTGGGATTCTTTATCGTTTCTGCTTAACAGGTCATAGGCCAGTTCAGGGGTCATCTGAGTGGGTCCTATTTCAGTGGCATGCAGGCTCATTGACTGACATATTACGGCTTTGCCTTCGGGTATGAGTTTTCTGATTTCCTGTTCTGAGGAGCCTCTTGGATCGCTGATGATGGCGTTTATTTTCTGCAGGCGGTCCAGATTTGCCAGATTATCAGGAGAGGAAATAATCACCAGGAGGAACGGATTTCCCATGGTGGAAGGGCCCATATTTATGATTTTTATTTTTTTGCTCTCTTTTTCAAGAAGCATGAAGTAATCGACGATTTTATCCCAGCGGGCCATTTTCCGGTCAGCTCCCATCTTGAATCCGAAAAAGTCCTGAGGAGTTGTGATCTCTTCCTGAGCCCTTAAAAAGGGGATTAAAAAAGCCAGTAAAAGAAAAACAAATACTATACGCAGAGATTTGCTGTTTTTTATCATACATTCCTCCTTATTGTTATGAGTTTAAGGTTTAAAATATGGGGAATACTCTTTGAAATGTGTTTCAATTTCTTACAGCCTGATAAAAAGATACTAAAATAAGGCGTATAGGTATGTCAAGAAGACTCTTTTATTCTGGATTATCAAATTGTATTTTATAGGATTTTACGGATAGATACACATTGCCTTCCTTGTCTGTTTCTATAAAATACATATGGTTTTTTGATATATGTTCGGCTAGCGAGGGAAGCTCTGCTGTTCCAAGGAAATTCCCGTCCAATGAGAAAATATCTATGGGAACAGGAAACTCTTCTTTTGAAATATCTTCAGGGATGCGGAATACAAATGCATATTGGTCGGAGAGACAGATATGATTGAAAAATACTTTATGCCTGGGAATCAGGTCATATAAGTCATGTGTCACTTTCAGAGGCCAGCCTCTCTGGTCCGCATGGTCTTTTATTTCTTTTTTTAGATAATTTCTTTCTGTCCGATTTATTTTTACGGGTTGGATATCCCTTTTAAGATGCTTTATTTCATTGCCTTTGGAGTCCAGCAGAATGATTTCATACACAGTGCTTTTGGCTACGGCACTGAGTGTTGCATTATGATCAAAGAGAAGTCTCGGAGCATAGATATCAGAACTGTAATTGAACATGACCAAGCGGCCGCTCTCATCAGGAGCAGATACGGAAAAGGAATTTTTAAGTACCGAATAATACCTTCTCATTATTTTATTATTTTGGTCAACTGTCACCTGATGCTGGTCTTCAGGTCCCCATGACCAAGCATAATAAATATTTTCTCCAATATATCCTACTGTAAGCCGGTTAGATAAATGGATGCGTTTTACGAAAGTCCCGTCTTTTCTGTGAAAAGAGATATTATACATATCTTCACATACAGCTAGTTGGCCCAGCTCGGTTAAAATGATGCGTCCCGGTGATTGAAAGTCTCCGGGTCCCTGCCCTTTCTGTCCAAAAGAGAGAATGAGATTTCCTTTGGGATCAAATAGGAGGGCTTTTCTTTCCATGCGATCAAGAATATAGAAGTTTCCGGATTCATCTTCACATACAGAAGAAATGGAGGAAAACAGGTATGTCTCAGATCCGAGCTCCAGAGGATCAGACAAAATGATTTTAATAGAGGGGGTCCCGGCCGTTACTGGGCTTGTTCCCATACAAAGAACAACAACCAATAAACATAAGATAATTAGTTTCATTTTAATCTCTCTTATAAATGATCCAGGATGTTAAATTTTTGTTTCACTAATATATACGATATGAGTCAATTCAATGTGACAATTTAATTCAATCACTCATCTGCTAAAGAAGCGAGATGATTTTCACCACAGCTCCGGCAGCCACCACCAGGATGGCTGTAATAAGCAGGGCATTCCATATCGTTCCTTTTAATCCGTGGTTGATCTCCTTTCCCAGGTAGCTTTTTTTATTCTGCAGTATAAAAAAGCATATATAGGCAACAGGCATCATAATCAGATTAAATGAGGATGTGAGCACAGGGAGCCAGAGCGGCATCTTCAAGAAAGCTCCTATGATGCCGATATTAGCCAGCATAGTGCTGGCTTTATAGGCCCAGCCATGATATTTAAAATGAAACATCTCGCTCAGAACAAATCCGCAGAGAAGCATTTCAATAACAGCTGTTGTAAGGCACATACTTAAAATCCCGAATGAAAAGATAAGGCGTCCTAATGTGAGCCCTACCAGGGGTTCAAGGGCATGGGCTACATCCACCGCGCCCTGGACTTCGATCCCCTGGAGATGGAGGGTATTGGCACAGGCAATGATCACAAAGCTTGTAGCCAGAACATAGGGCAAAAACATGGATATTCCCAGATCAAAATTTTTAAGCCCTCTGTGTTCTTTGCTCCAGCCACGAGCCAGCATGGTGTAAGGATAGAGAAATGTCATATTCACTCCCACAGCAGCCCCCAGTTGGCCGAGAATAATGGTCAGGCCTTCTTTATCGGCCGGTATATGAAAACAAAAAAATCCTTTAAAAAGAGCGTTCCAATTGACACCTGTTTTGATCACCACAAGAAGAAAGGACAGGACCATGAGCATAAGCATGTATTTAAGAATACGCTCAAAGAACCGGATGTTTTTTCTTTTTCCTTTTCCATAACTCCAGCAAATGGCGGTAGCTGTAACTAAGATGAAAAGGGCTATAGGGAGTTTGGGAAATGAAATGCCAAACACATCGAACATGTCTTTTATAACTTCCGTACCCAGGGAATATTGAGGAAACTGCCACACTACGGAAGCCAGGAATACGTTGATTCCCCAGAGGACCGCCAAACTGGGATGGAGTCTCTTCCAGAACACATCATATGGTCTGGCTCGTGTAACAAGAAGCTGGTGCCCGATGGCTGAAAACATCATGACTCCTAAAAACATGGCAACAGGTTGGACCCAGAGAAGCCTGTATCCGAAAACAGAGCCGGCAAAAATGGCGGATCCTGCAGAGCCGGCTCCCAGAGTGAGTGCGCTTTGGATCCAACCTGGACCGGAGAGCTTCCAAAATCCGAACCAGCGCTGCCAGAAATAGGGCTTTGTGTTGATTTTTTTTAAGTATTCTTTTTCTCTCTCCAGAGAATGCATATCCCGTTCTTCCACCATGGGAAGCCCGCGCTTGAGTTTGTTTTTCAGAGGGGGGGCATTCATTGAGACTCTGTCTTTCCTCTCAAACAGATGTCATCAAAATAGCCGGTATCATCAAAGGAGCCTATTCCCACTAGGCCGTGGGATAGAGTCTGATCTTTGGCAGTGAGAATGGGATTTTCCATATCATCCATATAAGCCTTTATTTCTCCGGTGGAGCCATCACAGGTCACCTTGAATTTATGCCAGTTATCGTCAATCAAACGAAAAACAGATCCGCCTTCAGGTTCGATGTTGATTTTCTCCCGGTCTTGTCCATTTACAAGGCCGATAATATTGTGAAGGGAGTCTGTTTTTGCGGCAAAATGCACGTAATAGAAATGAGTGGGGTCCTTGAAGTGGAAGAACACGCACATATCCCGAAAGATATTGGAGGGATCTGTTTTGCATTTAACCCTTCCTGTAAGCTCGAAGGAAGTGACATCAAAGTCTTGAAGCAATGACCAGGAAGTAGGGGCGCGGACAGAACCCTGTTCGCCCGGTGATATGAGTTCGTAGACCATAGAGCCTTCGCATTCTGTGATTTTCCAGTGATCAGGATTACGAGGCATCCAGGCTTCTGCGGATGGATGCTCAAAGTCAAAACATGCCAGTTCGGGGAGCGGTTCCTGGGATTTCGTCCCACAGCAGAGAAAAAAGCAGAGTGTGGCCAGGATTAAGAGAGTTGTTATCGGATATTTTGTGCTCATTTTGAGCTCCGGTTTTTTAAACAAGGATCCCATCTGTATAACTAGGGTTCATCCATTCAAGGCTTTTACTTTTAAAAAAAGGTTTGAGACTGGAGGTCATTTGCTGCATCTTTTCTTTATTCATGGGCTTGAAATTTCTTACCAGCTGGATGTTTTTTTTCAGAACATCCATACCGTCTGTCCCTATGACGGCTGCTGAGACATGCTCCAGGTTGAGGGCATAGTTGATCAGATCCTCCGGATTGATTCCCTCCACTGTTTCTTTGGGACGGATCACTTTCATGACCAGAATGCCCATATTTTTTTTGGCAGCTTCAGGGATAGCTTTGTTTTCAAACTTTTCCTTCCCATCCGAATAGTGATTAAGTGCAATAAGCATGGTGTCAAAGTCATAGCGTCTGGCTGCTTCGGCCATGGCTTCAGCGGAGAGATGTCCCGAGAATCCGATAAACCGTGTCACTTTCTCTTGTTTCAGTTTCCTGAGAGCCGCATAAACTCCGTTTTCAGCGCCGATTTTATCTACGTCTTCCAAAGAGGCAATCAGATGTATCTGAAGAAGGTCCACATGGTCTGTTTGAAGGCGTTTGAGGCTTTCTTCAAACTGTCTCATAGCTCCGTCATAAGTTCTATCTTCGAATTTTGTGGATAGGAATACTTCGTCCCTGCGATCTTTGAGAATCAGTCCGTACCGTTCTTCGCTGACCACACCATTATAGGCATAGCTGTGAGCGGTATCCCAGTAATAAAAACCATTGTCAAGAGCATGAGTAAGGATCTCACTGCTTTTTTCCGCATCCCCCACTGTACAGAACCGGCTTCCTCCTCCGATCACGATCAAAGGAACCTTGATTCCTGTTTTTCCAAGTATGCGCGTGGGAAGGCCTTTGGGATCATAGACATTTTTTTTCTTAAAGAATGATTCACAGGACAGACTGTTGACAGCCAGGGCTGCACCGAGAGATGTTTTAATAAAATCACGCCGTGTTAGTTTGTTTTTATTCATTTTTATCTCCCTTATCTTGGGTAATACTGGTTAATTGTTGAGCCGCTCTATTTCCCCATAAGCTCATGAAAGAATTATATGAGTTTCATCTCATGGATACAACCGCTAATTTTAGGTTAACCTGACCTATTCATAAAAAAATGGTGGTGACCATTTGCCATTGA
>CAYWDH010000042.1:0-24651 GCA_964456985.1 uncultured Eubacteriales bacterium | reverse complement strand
CTTCAGAACCAGCCTGCCTGACTGAAAGTTGAGATAAGGCATGATATTATCTATTCAACAGGAAAAGCTCAAGACTTTATGAAATTCAGGTGTGGACGTGGCGACATTGAAGATTTAGCCTTTTGGATTTTCTCATGTCTTAATTTTTGCTAAAGAGGTCGCTCTGACCTTTGGCAATATCTTTGATGATCTTTTTGAGCTCGGGATAAGTTTCGACCAGCTCTTTGGGCACCTCCAGTTTTTGATTGGTCAGTTTGTTTTTTATCTGAATGGCATTGGTCAGGGCCTGCCCCCTGTAGTGATTGTTGGTCACTACAAATGTTTTTTTGGATTTTCCACCAAGGTTTTTTATGCGGGTGATCCATTGATTGAGCTCTTCATCTGGGTAAAGATAATCATACCGTGCATCCCTGCCTGCATCTTTTTTGAACCAATTTTTGTAGTTTCTGCCGTGAAGCCTCACATAACTAAAATTAGGATTTGTGACATAGGTAGTGGGTTTGATTGATGACCTGAACACAGGTTGGTCGATGTTGCAGAAAGCCACTTTGTGCTCGGAAAGGAACTTCAGGAATTCGGGATTATCCCAGGAACTGTGCCTTATTTCCAAAGCAAGGGGCAGATCGGAAAACATATGAAACAAACGTTCCAGATAAAGATTGTTTTTTGAGGAATGAGAGAAAGACCAGGGAAACTGCATGAGTATAGCGCCCAGGCGGTTTTTTGCCGCAAGCGGCTCGATCCCAAATCTGAATTCATCAGCCTGTTTTTGAGAGGGTTTTTTTTCTTGATGGGTGAAGTCTTGATGGAGTTTGACCGCAAAAAGGAAGTCCGGATTTTGTTCGACTTTCTTTGTCCAGGAAAGAGCATAGTTGAACACAGGCATCCGGTAGAAAGTGCTGTTTATTTCCATAAAGTCAATATACCGGGATAAAAACCTCAAGGCGTGAAAACCGGGTGGTTTTTTTCTCGGGTAAACGATTCCTTCCCAGTCCTTGTAACTCCAGCCGGCTGTTCCTACATTGTATTGAGTCATAGCATATCCATCAAAACCTGACCTGTTCATAAAAAAATGGCGATGTTCATTTTCTTGCTTTGCTTTACAGGATATACATGTTTTTTTTAAAAATGACAACTGAAAAGTTATTGGTGGAGATTGTTCTTTTTTTTTAGTTGTAGCCTTTTCCTTGATTGAAAATACAGCAGGTTTGTGTTATAAATACCCTCTCTGATTTTGTTGGATATGAGGAGGGGAAGATAAAGTCTTTAATAAAATATGGGGGAGATAAAATCCACACAAAAAGGGCTTTGAATGTAAGCTTATAAAGGAGATATTGAGATGGCAGATAATTTGTATGTGACGTCCACGGAAAGAAAAAGCGGCAAGTCAGTCATTTCGCTCGGTCTGACAGAGATGCTCATAAGAAATGTGGATAAAGTGGCATTTTTTCGCCCTCTTATTTACGTGAATTCAAATAAAAAAGAAATGGATAATGATATCAATCTGATTTCAAATTATTATCATCTTGATATTCCTTATGATAGGATGTACGGCTTTTCCACTGATGAAGCCAATGAAATGCTGTCTCAAGGAAAATACGATGAACTGATTGAAAAGATTGTTACTAAGTATAAATATTTGGAAGAAAACTATGATTTTGTTTTATGTGAGGGGACCGACTTTGAAGGAGCCACATCTGCTTTTGAGTTTGACATCAATGCAGACATTGCGAACAACCTGGGATGTCCTGTGGTTTTATCCACGAATGCCTATAACAGATCTGAAGAAGATGTGATCAGGTCTGTTGAGACTTCTCTGGAATCTTTCATTGAAAAACACTGCAAAGTGGTGGCAATCATAGTGAACAGGGCTGAAAAAGGGGAGAGGATCGTGTCCAGACTGAAAGACGATCCTCTTGTGAAAGAAAGTCTTGTGTTCAGCATTCCTAATATAAAGTCCCTTCAGTATCCCACTGTCGGGGAGGTGGCCAAAGCTCTGGATGCTCGGATTGTTTCCGGACAGGTGAAGTTAAACCGTCATGTGGGGGGATTCGGTGTGGCGGCCATGCAGTTGTGGAATGTCCTGACCAGGGTTTCGAACGGTGAGATGGTCATTACTCCTGGTGACAGGGCTGATGTCATTGTTGGTTGTTTGTCATCGAACTCTTCTTCCTCAATGCCCAGTATATCAGGGATTATTTTGACGGGAGGTTTGATTCCTCAGGAACCGATTCTTAAATTGATCGAAGGTTATGACGAGAGGATCCCCATTTTAAGTGTGAAGGAGAATACTTTTGAAACAGCCCGTATGGCCGATAATATCCATGCTGTTATAGATCCGGATGACACTATTAAAGTGGCTCAAGCACTTGAGGCTTTTGAAAAAAACGTTGGACTCAAAGAATTGAGAGAAAAAATCATTAAAACAAAAGTATCCGTAGTGACTCCCAAGATATTCGAATACAGGCTTATAAAGAGGGCTCAGAACCAGAAACAACATATCGTCCTGCCTGAAGGAGAGGATGAGAGAATTTTACATGCGGCGGAGATATTAACAAGAAGGGAAGTGGTCGACCTGACGTTATTGGGAAATGAGAAGGTCATGCGGGATAAAATAGCGAAATTAGGATTGCAGCTTGACAAAGTCAATATAATGGATGTTCCGAACAATGACAAATTTGAGGATTACGCACAGACTTATTTTGAACTGAGAAAGCACAAAGGGCTGGAGATGGATAATGCGCATGATATCATGAGTGAACTCAGTTATTTCGGCACGATGATGGTCTATAAAGGAGATGCTGACGGTATGGTCAGCGGAGCAGCACACACAACCAGAAACACTCTTCGCCCGGCGTTCGAGTTCATAAAGACAAAAAAAGGCTTTTCTATTATATCGAGTGTATTCTTTATGTGTCTTCCTGACCGGGTTTTGGTCTATGGAGATTGTGCGGTGAATCCTGCCCCCAATGCAGACCAGCTTGCTGAAATTGCCATTGCCTCCGCTCAGACGGCTGTGACGTTTAATATCCAGCCCATTGTGGCCATGCTTTCTTATTCCACAGGAGACTCAGGAGTTGGAGAAGACGTGGACAAAGTCAAAGAAGCCACTAAAAAAGCCAGGGAAATGGCAAAGAAATGTGATATGGATTTGAAGATCGAAGGCCCGATCCAGTATGATGCGGCTATTGACCCGGGGGTGGCCAAGGCAAAACTCCCGGGAAGTGATGCGGCCGGAAAAGCAACCGTGTTTATTTTTCCTGACCTCAATACAGGAAATAACACATATAAAGCTGTTCAAAGGTCAGCCGGGGCTGTGGCTATAGGCCCGGTCCTTCAGGGGCTTAACAGACCAGTCAATGACTTAAGCCGGGGATGCACTGTGACAGATATCTTTAATACAGTCGCCATAACCGCCATTCAGGCTCAAGCTGAAAAGAACAAATCTTAATTTGACAAGAAGTATTCCAGAGAAAGGAAAAAAATGAAAATATTAGTGATCAATACAGGAAGTTCCTCTATTAAGTACCAGTTATTTGATATGGGTCAAAAAAAGGCAGTGGTAACAGGGCTGGCAGAAAAAATAGGGGAAGAGACAAGCGTTCTAACACATGAATTGTTAGATAGTAATGGGAAGGAAAAAGAAAAGGTTGAAAAGGAGAGAATCAAAGATCACGAGCAGGGCATGAAGAGAATCGTCAACCTTCTTATCGATCCGGAATGGGGGGTTATCAGAGATAAATCTGAGATAGAAGCGGTGGGGCACAGGGTCGTCCATGGAGGAGAAGCTTTTAAATCTTCCACGATTATTACAAGTGAAGTGATTTCCGCCATAGAAGAAAACATCCCTTTGGCTCCTTTGCATAATCCTCCGAATCTCACAGGGATAAATGTGGCTCGTTCGTTATTTCCCGATGCTCCGCAGGTAGCTGTGTTTGATACTGCGTTCCATCAGTCTATACCCAGGAGAGCCTACCTTTATGCGGTTCCTTATGAGCTGTATGAAAAACACAGAGTTCGCAGATACGGATTTCACGGGACCTCACATGAATACGTGGCACAGGAAGGTGCTGCCTATATGAACCGGCCTCTTCAGGACTTGAACCTTATCACCGTTCATTTAGGCAATGGAGCCAGCATGTCAGCGGTTAAAAAGGGAAAGTGTGTGGATACCACCATGGGCTTGACTCCTCTGGAGGGGCTTGTGATGGGAACGCGCTCGGGTGATATTGACCCAGCCCTCCCTTTTTTCCTGTCCAAACATTTAGGTCTATCCATTGATGAGATCGATGATCTTTTAAATAAAAAGAGCGGATTAAAAGGACTTTGTGGAATCAATGATATGAGGGAAATAGAGAAGAGAGCCGCTGCAGGGGACCAAAGAGCGGCGACGGCTTTGGATGTTTACACTCTTCGGATAAAGAAGTATATCGGTGCTTATTACGCTGAACTAGGACATCTGGATGCTGTGATATTTACAGCTGGCATCGGCGAGAATTCCCCGAAGGTACGCCATATGAGCTGTGAAGGATTAGAAGATTTGGGTCTCAAGCTTGATCCGGAGAAAAATAAAGTAAAGTCCGGCCTGATAAGAGAAATCAATTGCAGAGACTCAAGAGTGAAAATTCTGGTTGTGCCCACCAATGAAGAAAAGAAAATAGCCTTAGAGACCGAAAACGTGATCAAGCTGACTTATTCATAAAAAAAATATGGGATGAATCTTTTTTTATAAAGTTGTGTCATAATCATAGATTCGAAGAATTTTTCATTATTTTCTTAAGGAGGGAGAAGAATGAAAGGTTTGAAAGGGATAGTCCTGAGTATTGTTCTGTGCCTTTTTTGTTTGAGCGCTGTGGCTCAAGACAGCTACAATACTCTTTTCTCAGATTTGACTAGGGTGAAGAAGGCGCGGTCTATTGCGGTGACTTCTTCAGCGTCAAACGTCAACAGCAATCTCGATCGCCGCACTTATATCCAATCCAATGAGACTTTTGTGATGGCTGATATAGCGGGGCCCGGTATCATCAACCACATCTGGCTGACATTCAATGAAGCCCGACCCAATTGGCTTGAGGAGCATGGATCAGCAAAGCCATCAGATATCGTGCTGCGCATGTACTGGGATGAAAGCGAGACTCCGGCTGTGGAAGCCCCACTTGGAGATTTTTTTGCCGCAGGATTTGGACAGCGGCATGAGATCCGGTCTCTCCCTGTTCTCGTTGAAGGAGGGGACGGATACAACTGTTTCTGGCAGATGCCTTTCCACAAGAGAGCAAAGATAACAGTGACCAACCAAGGAGAAAAGAGAGTGCGAAGCTTCTACTATCATATTGATTATACTGAGGTTGAAAGCCTGCCCAAAGATACAGCCTATTTCTGTGCCCAGTACCGTCAGGAATTTCCGGAGAAAGAAGGAAGAGACTATTTGATCTGCGATGCGGAGGGATGGGGACATTATGTAGGCACGGTTATGTCGGTGCGGTCGCGGTCGCCCTTCTGGTTTGGAGAGGGAGATGCCCGGATTTACATAGATGGTGAGGAAAAGCCTTCTATTCAGGGAACCGGAACAGAGGACTATTTTCTCATGGCCTGGGGGCTGAATGAAGCCCTTTTTCCGTTTTTCGGCTGCACATACCAGAGCTCTGACTTTTCCGACCTCGGTGTTAAATATACTTTGTACCGGTGGCATATTGCAGATCCCATAAGGTTTACAGAGTCTTTCCGGTTCGAGATCGAACATACAGGTTGGATTACAGCCGATGAGACAGAGAGCGGAGAGATAGAAGGGCATGTGGAACGCGAAGACGATATCGCTACAGTGGCGTTCTGGTATCAGGTCGATCAGCCAAAGCGATTCACAGAACTGCCTTCCCTCAAAGAGCGGGAACTCCCGAATCTGGATATCATCATACAGAGTAATGAGATGATTGAGAATGAAGAGCATTCAAAGGGTACGGTCATACTCCAGGAGGGATATGATTGGACAGGAGGCAGGCAGATACTCTTTGACCCTGGGTCAGAAGACGGTTGTCTTGAGGTCAGTTTTGAAGTCAAAGATGAGGATTACAGAGGGCTTATGCTCCTACTTACTCACGCTTCTGACTACGGCATCTACCGCATTTATCTAGACGGAGAAAATATCAAGCGCCCGGAGGACTATATCGATCCAAATAAACCTTATGAGATAGATTTTTATTCCGAACATATGGAAGTAAAAGAGATCTATATGGGGAGTTATAGCCTGCCCGCAGGTACGCACACATTGCGTTTTGAGTGTGCAGGCAAGAACTCATACTCCAAAGGATACCTTCTGGGACTGGATTCGGTACGGCTCAGAGAGAGATGGAAAAAGAAAAGAAAATCCCTGCGTTGATAAATAGGGCTGCGGTACAGGAATTGACCTCTGAGAGCACCAGTAAAAGACCGGTTTTTTATTACAAAAATCTTGCCTGAAGAGATTTTTTTGATTATTATTGTTATCTAAAACAAACAATCGTCCCATGAAAAGAGCGTGCTTTTTTTTACTTAGTTTGCTTTTTGTTTTTTTCAGCTGCGGAAAAAATAATAAGATAAGCCTTTACACCATAGGGATATTTCAAGTAAACGATGCTCCTCATTTAAACACAGCCGTGGAAGGTTTTGTAAAATGCCTTCAGGACAATGGAATGGTCAATGGAGAAAATGTCACTCTTATACTGAAGAACGCAAAAGGAGATATTTCCGAAGTCCACAGTATTGCTGAGGATTTTGTGAAGAACAATGTTGATATGATCGCTGCTTTTTCAACAGCCTGTCTTCAGGCCGCCCTTAATGCAACGAGTGAGATTCCCATTGTTTTCTCATCGGTTGCGAATCCTTATAGAGCGGGAGCCGGTTTTTCGCAAAAAGAACATCTCTCTTATGTGACCGGCGTCTCTTCCAGGAGCCCTATAAAAGAAAGTCTCTATTTTTTAAAGGAAGTCCTGCCCGAATCTTTAAAGATAGGGACGCTTTGGACTCCTTCGGAATTAAATTCCGAATATTATCTTGAGTTGACCCGGGAGAGTGCCGCCGAATTGGGTCTGGAAGTCGAGGCTGTCCCCATAGCCAATTCAAGTGAAGTCCTGCTCTCCTCACAGCTCTTGGTCAGCAGAAGAGTGGATGCGATTTATCAGATATCCGACAATACGATCAATAATGCTTTTGAGGCTGTTGCTCAAGTTGCTCTCGATAATGAACTGCCGTTGTTTGGAGGATTCCCTGTTTCCGCAGAGCAGGGAGCCTGTGCAGCATTAGGGTGGGATTTTTTTGATATGGGATATAAATCCGGCGAAATGGCTTATGAGATAAAAAACGGGAAGAGCCCCGCTGATATTCCTTTTCAGTATATGAAAAAAACAAGCCTTTTCATCAATCTGGAAGCCGCATCAAGACAAAGAGTTCATTTTTCAAAGGAAATCGTGGACAGAGCTGATAAGGTTTTCACTTCCATAGAGAAGGGAAGTACTGAGTGATCACCAGGTTTGATTCATAAACAATCGGGGCACCCTGTGTTCAAGAGGTGCTTTACGATTGGATTTTGTTTTTGTATAATGAAAAAAAGATGATGGAAAGAGCAAGGATACTCATTTCGGGCCGAGTGCAGGGTGTCCTTTTTCGTGATTTTACCCAGAGATGGGCCTCTTCCTTGGGATTGACAGGGTGGGTAAAAAATGTATTTGACGGGCGAGTCGAAGTTTTGGTAGAGGGAGAAAAGGATAGAATCGATCAGCTGATAGGAAAGCTCAGGCAAGGGCCTCAAATGGCGAGGGTGGATGATGTTGACCTCGAATGGCAGAAGTATAAAGGAGAATACAGTGAGTTTCGTATCACTTGGTAGGTTTTTATTGCAGATATGCGATAGAACCCCAGCAAGCAAGAGGAGAAGCCATGTTTAAACACGCAAAAAAAGATCACCCGAGTGTAGAGGTTTTTGAAGGTGTTGTTCGAACGACTCTGGGTTGTGGGAAAGATGTGCTTATGGCTCGATTCGATTATAAGAAAGGCTCTAAAGTCCCCCCTCATAAGCATTCTTATGAACAGGTAACAGTCATTATTAAAGGAAAGCAAAAAGTCATTATAGACAACAAGGGAAAGAAAGAAGAGATTATATTGGAAGAAGGGGACTCCTATATGGTTCCTGCCTCTTTTGAACACCAGCAGATCAATCTTGAGGATACGGTGACCATAGATTCTTGGAGTCTGGCCCCTTAGGTGCTTTTATTTTTCTTTCTGGATTCGTGAAATTTATTCCGGCATTCATCTGAGCAAAAATAATATTCTTTTCCTTCGTATATTTCTTTAATGGCATCTTCTTTTGGGAGATATGTATTACAGATCTGGTCTTTGACCATGATTCCGGGTTTTGAGCTTGGTCTTTGGGGAGGCTTTTTTACGCGTTTCAATGACTGGTAGGTTTTAATGACAATGTATATTAAATAAGCAATCAGTGCATAGAAAATGACTTTGAATAATCCTGACATAATGGATATCAATGTAGATGATTTCGCCTTGTATGTCAAATAAATCCTGGATCAATAAATCCTTGATTAATGGCCTTATCGAAAGTAATATGGGCACCTGGAAGGAATGCCAGTAATGATATTTTCTTTGGGACTGAGCAGGTGTTGATATGGATTTCTTTTTTTCACAAGAACAAACGATGTTAAAAGAGATGATAAGTCAGTTTGCTCTCAAAGAGATCAAGCCTCTGGTTAAAGAAAGCGATAACGAAGCAAAGTGGCTGGAGAAGTTCACTCAAAAATTAGCTGAGATGGGCCTGCTGGGGATTATCTTTCCCGCCGAATATTCCGGAGCAGGTTATTCAAATACAGACTATGTCATTATTTTAGAAGAGCTTTCAAAAGTGGATCCCTCGGTAGGACTTGTGGTTGCTGCGCACAACTCACTTTGTTCAAATCATATCCATCTCTTCGGTACAGAAGAGCAGAAGAAGAAATATCTTACAAGATTAGCTTCAGGAAAGACTCTGGGTGCATGGGCTTTGACGGAAACTGAAGCAGGCTCGGATGCAGCGGTGATAAAGACGAGAGCAGAGAAACAAGGAGAAGACTGGGTCCTTAAAGGAAGCAAATTGTTTATCACTAATGCTTCGGTCGCAGAGATAGCTGTTGTGATGGCTGTGACAAATCCTGAAAAAGGAAGAAAGGGGATATCTGCCTTTATTGTTGAGAAAGGGATGCGGGGTTTTAAGGTCGGAAAGAAAGTAAAAAAGCTTGGTATAAGGGCTGCAGACACCTCAGAAATCATATTTGAAGAGCTGAGAATCTCTGATGAAAATTTAATAGGGGAAGAAGGAGAAGGATACCGCCAGGCAATGGAAATACTGGACAGAGGCAGAATCAGCATGGCCGCTTTTTCTTTAGGGATCGCAGCAGGTGCGCTGGAAGAAAGCCTTAAATATTCTAAGGAAAGGATTCAGTTCAAACGGCCCGTATCAGATCTTCAAGCCATACAATGGATTCTTGCGGATGGATTCACTGAACTTGATGCGGCAAAATTACTCACATACAGGGCGGCCTTTCTTGAAGATGAAAGGAAAAAGGTTACCAAAGAATCTGCTATAGCTAAGCTCTGTGCCAGCGAGTTAGCAATAAAGGCTTCTTCCAATGCTGTGCGGATTCATGGTAGCGATGGACTCACCAGAGACTATCATGGAGAAAAACTCTACAAAAATTCAAAACTAGCTTCTATTGGAAATGGGTCATCAGAAGTTCAGCGGTGGGTTATAGCCAGTCAGGTTTTAAGAGGGTTTTGAGGGTTTTTATTTTATTGTCTCTGGCTATTAATTATTCTCCACTGTTGACTGGTTACTGGTTTTGTTATAATGAATATCTGAGAGAAAAATGGATATTGTCCAAAAAATATTAAAAGGCAGTCCTAAGGCTATGGCCAGAGCTATTTCCTTGATTGAGGATAGAGATGACCGGGCGCAGGAAATTCTAAAGGGAATTTTTCCCTATTCAGGCAAATCAATCATCATCGGAATAACCGGAGCCCCGGGTTCCGGCAAAAGTACCTTGGTGGATCAGATTGTGAATGTGTTCAAAGAAAAAAAGAAAAAGATAGGTATCATTGCTGTTGATCCCACAAGCCCTTTTAGCGGGGGAGCCATCCTGGGTGACAGAATTCGAATGATGCGCCACAGTAAAGATGAAGATGTTTTTATAAGAAGTATGGCTACGAGAGGACATCTGGGGGGGCTTTCCAAAGCCTCGAGCGAGGCCATCACTGTTCTTGAAGCCGGAGGCAAAGATATCATTCTTGTGGAGACAGTTGGGGTCGGACAGGATGAGGTTGAGGTGGTTAAACTTGCGGATCTGATCCTGGTCATACTGACACCTGGAGCCGGAGACGATATACAAGTTTTTAAAGCGGGGATCATGGAGATCGCTGATATATTTGTTCTTAATAAAGCAGATTCCCCTGAAACAGAAAGAACCGAACGGTATTTAAAAGCTATGCTGGATCTGGGACTGAATAAGGAAGGGATACCACCCATAGTTAAGACAGTAGCCACTACAGGGGAAAATATTGGTTCTCTGGTTGAGAATATAGAGAACATTTCGGGCGCGCAGAAAGAGAAGATGAAAAGAGCGAGAAAGAAAAGGCTAATTTTATGGATGCTGAAGGATATCATTCGCGAAAAGATTTATCAGTTGATCAACCACAGTATCAAAGAAGCTGAACTTGAGGATTATGTTGATAAGATTTATAAAAGGGAAACCGATCCTTATACGATAGCTGATGATTTTATCAAAAGGTTAAAGGATTCTTAGATGACGGAAAAAATACACCATATAGGCATCGCGGTCAATGACATTCAAAAGAGCCTTAGCAAATGGAGGCAGTATTTGACATTTACAACAGGAGACATAGAAGAAATTAAGACAAGAGGTGTTAAAGTGGCGACTCTGGGATTTAATGAGGGGCCTTTGATTGAACTTCTTGAAGCAGTGGGCAGTGAATCCCCTATAAAAAAATTCATAGACAAACGCGGGGAAGGAATACACCACATTTGTTTCAAAACGGATGACCTGGACCTTAAGGTCAGGGAGCTTAAGAAAAAAGGAATCCGCTTTGTTCAGGAAAGCCCTGTCTTAGGAGCCGGTGGAAGCCGTATTATTTTTGTGCATCCAGATAATCTTAATGGAGTTCTCATTGAGCTGAAGGAAGAGATGGAATAATCCAGATCAATTACCAGGCTTTGTTTGTTTCAGTGTTATGATTATTTTCACCCCTGCAGGTGTATTTGGGGAGGCTTTGATGCTTCCTTCGTGGTCTTCAAGTATTTTTTTTGCAATAGGAAGCCCTAATCCTGTGCCTCCTTCCTTGGTTGAAAAATAGGGTTCAAAGATCGCATCCAGCATATTTTTCTTGATACCCTGTCCAGTGTCGTTTATTTCAAGATGGATTTCATTGTTCTTGGAAGAAGCTTTGATCTCGATCACTCCCTTATCTTTAATGGATTCTATGGCATTGGTGAGGATATTTCTGAAAACTGTTTTAATTTTTGCTTTATCTCCGGAAAAAAACAGGTCCTTTTTTTGGTATGTTTCTTTAAATGTGATTCGTTCTGATAAAATGTTTTTATAGGGCTCAATGGTCTCTTTTATTGTTTTTTTCAGATCTAAGATTTCCTTTTGCAGAGAGGCTTTTTTTGATGTTTCTAAGAAATCCTGTGCAATTTTTCTTAGATTATCCACTTCCGTGACTATGTATGATGTTGATTCTTTTAGTACTTTTTCAAAATCTTCTTTGTTATCTTCATATACTGTCAGGAGGTGTTCAGCGGATAGCTGTATTGGGGTTAGTGGATTTTTTATTTCATGAGCTACTTTTCTGGCCATTTCCGCCCATGCTATTTTTTTACTGATGTCTGTAAGCTCCTGCTGGTGTTTTCTAAGGCTTTTCACCATTGTATTGAAACCGTTGATCAGATCTTTCATCTCGTCTTTCTTTTTGTAATCAATGGACACTTTAAGATTTCCTAAACTGACTTCTCTGGTTCCGGAAAGGAGTCTCTTGATGGGATTGAGAATCATATCTCCTATTCCTTTGGCAACAACGAGGACAGCAGCTATGAAGAAAAATGAAATGAACACAAGGAATTCAAACAGTTCATAAGAAAATGTTGATATTTCTTCCTGTTCAAGGGGAAAGGGGAGAGAAATCAAAAAGAAAGAGTCCTGATATTCATAAGGAATAGTCAGGGTATGAAAGGAATATTCTCCGATTTTCTGGGTCTGGGTGTAAAACGGATTGTTTTTGTATCTGGCTTTATTATATATATCGCCGTCAATAAGTTCGGGAAGGATACCGTAGTCAAAAAATTCCCTGTGGCTGGAAGAAAGTAGTTTTCCGTTTGCATAAAGGTTCACGTCATTTGATATGGTTGAGCTGATCCACATGACCATTTCATCAGGAGGTATGGTCACACTAAGCTGTTCTTCCTGCTGGAAAAAAAGAAAATCTTTCATAACACTATTGGCGAATTTTGCCTGAACTTCTGCCTCTTCTGTTATCTTTTGTGTGAAGATCTGTGAAAAGAAATTCCTGGTCAAAAGAGAGAAAAGAAGAAGAGGGAGAAGAGACACAGCGATAAATGATATATAAACACGGTTAGAGAAAGACCAAAAAGGGTTTTTCAGCTTTTTTTTGTGAGTCACAGAAAAATAAGTGAGGGCAGCGACTGACAAAAAGAGAAGATAGAAAAAAAATGTGACTAAAAATTCGACTGAATGGGTCACGAAAGATTTCTTAGGTGTGAAAAGTGAATATATAGAGTCTCCCTTGACAAAATATATGCTTTTGTAATTTTCTCCTTTATCTGAAAAAACAGCCCAAACAGGTTGATCTGAGGAGTGGATCTCATCCAGATATTCTGAGGGGATACCTTTAGATATATTGTTCGGATTGAATACTGGCTTCCCTTGAGCATTGAAAATAGCAAAACCCAGGTTGATATGTTTTAGAGAAGGGATGGAAGTGGCTCTTGTGAGCTCGAAATAAGGATTTGCAGAATAAAGAAAAGGAAGCATCTCGTGTCCGACAGAGAGTGAAAGGATGGTCCTTCCTATAATCCGATCATTTTCTATCCAGTCTTTATAACTAGTAAGAAACCGCTTCTCCTCTCCTAAAAACAGAACACTCTGGTTTATGATGGTCCAGTTCTCACTCAAAGGAAGGCTGGCTCCGTCTTGCAGATTCGGGATATTTAGTGAGAATCTGGATTTGATGTTTCCATCAGGGCTGAGCATCTCTAAACTTGAGTACCAGTTAAATTGCGAGATGAGAGTCCTTTCCCAAAGAGAGGCAGCCATTTCCGGAGGATTATAATGATGGAAAAAAGACAGTATCTGGTTTTGATTTTCGTCTATTTCCTGTATTGATTCTTGAATGAGGAATACGGCCCAGTCCTCCTGTGTTGTGACAGTGTATCTCAGAGAGTTTTCTAGAATAGCTTTCTCTTTATCTGCGCTTATGAAATGGAGAGACGAGTGAACAAAAAGAACTGATATCACAAAGGCCGAAAACAGAAACGCTTTTCTTTTTTTGAGACCGGGGAAAAAAACCAGAGCAAAAAGGAGAAAAAGGACAGCTGCCTGAAGGCCAAAGACAAAAATAGGATTTTTCCCCTGATAAATAATAACATAAGCGCACATTGTGACAAGCAGTGCGGTAAAAGGGAAGATCTTTTTTGGAGAAAAGAAATAAGCTGTCTTCACGGCCATATAAATCAAAACAAAGAAACTAAAGACAAAGAGTATGATGCTGATATGCAGAAGAATAAAACTGGGTTGTAAAGAGAGACTTAACAATGCCTGCTTTGTGTTGAATGCCAGCCTGTAAATAAGTTGATGCAAAAGGAAGATAAGAAATACAGGTATTACAGAGGAAAGAAAACTCAAAATAGTTCCCAGTGGGGCTGATGTCTTTTGGCTTCGGTTTTTTATGGATTTGTTGAATAAAGAAAGCAGAAAGACAAGTAAGGATGCGAGTAAAAGAGAGGTTAAAAATATATCAGCAGGTGATTTTGTAAGGTTATTCAAGGAAATAAAACTTGCTGAATCAGGGGAAAAAATCGTCAGGGATTGGACTGGTTCAAGCTTGCTTACGGGAAGAAAAATAAGGCGTATAGCGATCATAATCATGATGACCGTAATTTTCTGAATTGGATTGAATTTTTTGGAAAGCCGGGGACGTCTTATTATGTATATTAAAAGCAAAATCAGAGACAAGATTGAGAGAAGATAAAACCCCAGCCATATGTTCTGTTTTTGTTTGGAGATAATTGAGTTCAGGGGAGGTGAACTGAGAGTAACCGTGGCCATTATGCGGCCTTGTTCATTTCTTAAGGGGAAGAACATGGTTTGTATCTCGTTTTGAAGTCTCGGCTGTCCAATATATTCATCATTATATTTTTTGAAGATTCTTTCAAAACCAGATATATCATCCCTGAAATCCCAGTAATCGATTTTGCAGTCAGCCATTAAACGGTTTTTAAGAAAATGATGTTCCTGCAGATATTGGGCTTTAAACTGGGGTAAAAACGCCAGCAAATAATAAAAGACGACAGAATTCCCTTTATCATCCTTATTAACAGAGACCACATATACAGATGCTTTGTTTTTTATCAAGAATGTTTGATTTTCCCGAAAGGATTCATTTTTATCTGAAAAAAGAATTAACTGGATGTCTATGGCTTTGCCATCCCATATTTTAAGCTGTTTTGATGCATCATAATAAGCTATTCCCTCTTTGCTTTTGTTAATTTGGAATTTTTCAAAAAAAGTGAAAATTTTTTCTTCTTTGTCCGGCAGAGCCGTGCTGACCAGGATATCACGTTTACTGAGAACTTGGTTGATAATAGAAGAAAATTCCGTTTTTATGGCATGAGATTTGTTCCGCAGCCGGTCAAAGCTTTTTTCATTGTACTTCGAAGAGATCAATATCGGATAGGCCAACCATAGGAGAAAGAGAACAGCACAAAGGGCTGTCGATGTGAGAAAGCTGATAAGCAGACCTCTGTTTTTTTGCTCGTCTTTACTTTTGCTCAAATTCTTGCTGCTTTTATTTCTATGATTTTCCATTGTCCAGGCTTATTTTTGCTGGTTTTTTCTGATTTTATCAATAGGAAAAAGACATGATAAACATACTGGTTGTTGTTGTTTTTGTCCTTAAAAGACCATCTTGATTTAAAAATAGTGTTGCCGTTCTGAAGCTCTCTTTCTTCTGAGAGCGAATAAAATTCAAAGGTCGGATAGTTTGAGAAAATCTTCTGGAAAAGAAAATAAGCCTGCTGGTCAGTGAGTTGATCGGAAAAAGAGATCGGTTCTGGAAAGGAAAGGTTGATATGGCTCCCTGAGGGGAAAAGAAGATAGAGCTGAGAGGCATTGTTTTGAAGGAAGGCTCTTTCAATTTTTTTAAAGACCGTGTTTGATTGAGGAGTCAAAAGAGAAAAAATGAGGGTCAATAGGATTGTTAACTGACTCATAGAAATATACTAACATAATATGTTTTCTGTAGGAAGGCTCTCGTTACGGGTTTTGTTCTTAACCGGCATATTCCCTTTCTTAACATAAGAGGGCAAAAAGGTTAGAATAATCACAGACAGATCGCGTCATACAGGTAAAGAAGATACCATGGCTGAAAAACTTTCTTTTGGTGTTAAAAAGTCTAAGGAAAGAGCTCTGCGCAGGAGAATGAAAAGGCTGAAGATTTATGAAAAGGACCTGGTAGAGAATTTTATTCGTTCAAGCGGGAAAGGAGGGCAGCGGACGAATAAAGTAGCCACCTGTGTTTATTTAAAACACATTCCCACTGGGCTTGAAGTCAAGTGTCAAAAGGAAAGACAACAGTCCATAAACAGATTTCTGGCGAGAAGGCTCCTCGCTGATAAGATTGAATCCATGATTATGGGAAAGAGGAGCAGGGAGCAGCAGAAGATTGAAAAGCGGCGGCGTCAAAAAAGGAAGCGCTCCAAGAGAGCTAAGGAAAAAATGCTGGAGGAAAAGAGGAAGCAGTCCGAAAAAAAGGAAATGCGCCGCTACAAGCCAGAACCTGAGGATTTTGAAAAATAGATAATTTAAGTGAATTGACTCAAATCAATTGATATATTTTTCAACAGCTGATTTCCATACAAGGTAACCTGCTCCGGTCAGATGCATGCCGTCGTTTGTATAGTCTGGATTGAGTTTTTGGTCTTTTGTCACAAAAAGGGAATATAAATCTACGTATGTGATATCATTTACGTTAGAGAAATTTTTCAAGGCCCTGTTTATTCTGATTATCTGTTCTGTTTTATTGACGTGATTTTTAAAAATTGTATAGTCCTTATTGACCGGAAGCAGGCTCTGAAGATAGATTTCTGTATCCGGTGATTTTTTATAGATGATTTTCACAATCTGTTCGATGTTGTAAACCACTTCTCTTTCAATTTTTCCATCTGCCAGGTCATTTATCCCTATCATTAAAAAAATCTTTAATGGTTTTGATTCAACGACTTCTTCCAGCCTGTGAAGAACTCCGGATGTGAGATCTCCGCTGATCCCTCTGTTAATAACTCTTTTATCCTGAAACATCTCACCCCAGTTGCATCCCTCTGTTATACTGTCCCCCAAAAAAATAATCTCATTTTCTGAATTTGGAAGAATCTTAAATAAGGAAACACGTTGATGCCAGTAAGGATAAAATGTGTTTTCTTCTTCATATGGTTCCTGGCATGACAGGCTGATGAAAAGCATAAGAGCCGCAGCCAGGACTATTGATTGTTTTTGGTACAGCATGCTCTCCTCCAAAGAAATATTATTTGAATGCAGCTAAGCGCAAGGCCTAAGCAGAGAGATCTAACAATACTTTTAACAGCAGATTTGCCGCCTTTTCCAGGTCTTCCCATTTGATTCTTTCCTGCGGTGAGTGGCTTATTCCGTCTTCACATGGAATAAATATCATTCCGGCATCAGTAAAAGAATTTAAGATCTGCGCATCATGCCCTGCTCCACTATTAAGGGCCGTATAGGAATAATCCAGTTCCTTGCAAAATTTTATCATAAGGTCCTTGAGACGGGCTGACGTTTTGACCGGTTCTGTTTTATCAATGATTTTATAGTCAAAATGAAGTCCACGTGAAAGAGATATGTCTTTCGCAAATTCCAGCACTTTTTTTTCTATCTCTTTAAGGGTCTGGCTGGATTGGCTTCTAAAGTCAAGAGAAAATTCGACCCTGTCAGGGATGATGCTGAATGAGCCGGGGTGGATATGAGCGTTTCCAATTGTGAGCATACTTCCATAGTGTTCCTTGGCCACATAATGAGTCCCTTGAAGCGCAAAGTCAGCCAGGCCTAAAAACGCATCATGACGGAGTTCGAAAGGAGTGGTGCCTGCATGACTGGCTTGTCCTTGAAAAAGGCAGTTCCATAAATTTTTTCCTGCAATGTTTTCAACGATGCCTATGGACTTATCTTCTGTTTCAAGTATAGGACCCTGCTCAATGTGTATTTCTATGAAAGCTTCGATTTGGGGACGCTCCTCACTCGCTTTCATGATCGAATCTATGGTGAACTCTGTGTTTTCCAGGATAGTTTTTAATGGGGGGCCAAATTGAGTCCGCTCTTTTTCAAGAATTTCTCTTTTAATCAATCCGGTGAAGGCTCTTGAGCCCAAAAAATCGCCGACCAGATTGCCTTCTTCATCGGTAAAGGAAACCACTGATAAAGTTTTGCTGTGCTTTATTTTTTCTTCATTAATTCTCTGGAGACATTCAAGAGCTGAGAGAACACCTACCGTACCGTCGAACATGCCTCCGTTTATGACTGTGTCGATATGAGAGCCTGCCATGACTGTTTTGCCTTTTCCTTCTAAGGTACCGAAAATATTTCCGGCCCCGTCCTGGCTTACACAGAGACCGGCACAGGAAATTTTATCCTTGAGCCAATCCCGTGCTTCCAGATCAGCCTTGCTGAAGGAGGGACGGCTAATCCCCCCGGCAGGGTCTTTCCCTATTTTGGAAAGTTCCATCAGGTTGTTTTTAAGGCGTTCAAGGTTTATTTTCACATCCATGGGATGACTCCTCAATTTACGTTGATTTTTATTATTCCAGAAGATGAAGCATATCTTTGACTGCTGTTTCTATACCTACAATCGAGCTTCTGGCTATAATAGAAAATCCTATGCTGAATTCTTTGATCTCTCTGATTGCGGCTATGGGATGGATATTCCAGTAATCAAGACCGTGACCCGCATGCACCTCAAGACCCAGATTATCTGCTGTTTTGGCCGCGTTTATGATCTCCTGTTCTGCCTTGTTTCTTTCGGCACCCGGTTCAAGGTCAGCATACCTGCCTGTGTTTATTTCAATCAAATCAACATTTAATCCGGCGCAGGTTTTGATTTGTTCTTCAGAAGGATCAACAAAAATACTGACCTTGATCCCCTGCAGTTGGAGGCTCTGTATATGAGGGCCCAGTTTTCCTTTATTTTTAATAACATCCAGTCCGCCTTGAGTCGTGATCTCATGAGCCTCTTCAGGCACCAGGGAGACAATATCTGGCATGATATCAAGAGCAATCTTTTTCATTTCTTCAGTGGCAGCCATTTCAATATTCAGCTTTGTTTTTATGCTCTGCCTTAAAAGGCGAAGGTCTCTTTCTCTGATATGTCTTCTATCACCTCGGATATGACAGACAATACCCGTAGCACCTGCCTGTTCAGCCAGAAGTGCGGCTAAAACAGGTTCCGGGACTTTACTTTTCCGTGCTTCTCTTAATGTTGCGAAATGGTCTATATTTACGGATAGTCTCATAAGAGGACTCCTTTAAGCTAATTCTTTGGAAATCGATTCTGCAATCATTTGACCGAGCCTTTCGATTTGTTCCTTATTTTCTCCCTCGATCATCAATCTTGCTACAGGTTCTGTTCCCGAGTAACGGACATTGACCCGGCCTTTTTCCATAAGCTCATGCTCGGCTCTTTGTATGGCTTTCATGATCTCTGGACAGTTTCCAAAGTCTTCCCTTCTTGATATTTTAACATTTTTTTGAATCTGTGGGTATTCATAGAGTCCTGAGTGCAGATCAGATAAAGGGCGGCCTTTAAGGATCATTGCCTGGATGACTTTCAGACTGGTGAGTATACCGTCTCCGGTGGGGCATTCGTTGAGGATGATGGTATGCCCTGATTGTTCTCCACCAAGATTGCTGTTTTGTTTGAGCATTTCCTCATAGACATATCTGTCGCCCACATCAGTCCGTATAAGCTGGAGCCCGATTTCCTTTAAGGTCTTTTCCAGACCCAGATTGCTCATGACCGTTCCTATTATTTTATTTGATATCAGCAGCCCCTTTTCCTTCATATAGTTGGATAGGATAAAAAGAGTGTGGTCCCCATTTAAGATTTTTCCTTTCTCATCTACAAGTATAGCCCGGTCCGAATCTCCGTCAAAAGCGACTCCCAGGTCTGCTTTTGCTTCCAGTACTTTGGCTGCGAGTGTGTCAGGGAATAATGAACCGCAGTTTGAATTTATATTTTTTCCATTTGGTCGGTCATTTATGGACAGGGTGTTTAAACCCAAGTCAGAGAATAAATCAGGAGCTATGTTTGAACTCGCTCCATTGGCGCAGTCAACAGCGATTTTTATTCCCTGAGAAAGATCTTTATAGGGAAACTTGCTTTTGAGAAATTCCACATATTCAGTTTTCAGCTCTCTACTGGGCAATGGTTCTGAACCGTCTGGGATTATTTTCTCTCCCGGTTTTATGATGCCGCTTTCCAGTTTCCGCTCAAAAGAATCTTTTATTTTTATTCCTTCTGAGGAAAATATCTTGATACCGTTGTATTCATAGGGATTATGAGAAGCGGAAATGACAATGCCCGAAGAAAATGATTTTATTTTGCTCAACACGGCAATAGCAGATGTGGGAATGACCCCCGCAGATACAGCCTTTCCTTGAGAATCCCTTATTCCCTGGAAAAGTGCTTTTTGAATCCACTTTCCTGATGAACGGGTGTCACGTCCGATCAAAATATAGGGGGAAAGGTTCCTCTGTTTCAGCAGATCCGTAAGATTTTTCCCTATTTGATAGACGGTGGAGTAATCAAGAGGATATTTTCCCGCTACAGCCCTTATTCCGTCAGTGCCAAAGAGTCTGTTCATTTGGATTTTTATCTGGCTTACTTTTTTGTTTCCTCTTTCTGGATAAGCAGTTTCACAAGAGCTGTCGTCTTTGAACCCAGGATCGTCAGTTCAGGGGCAGGCGTGATAAGGTCTGCCTCAACCGCTGTGGTATGCATAAAACCAGATATATCTATGGGGCTGGTTCGGACAACCTCATTTTCGTGGATCTTACTTTCAGGTCCTTTTACAAGCACTTCTGAGGGTTCGACTTCGGTTTTGTTTAAAACATAACCGGGCGGCAGTTTGCCGTAGATGTCAGGCTTTATGGTTAGCATCATTTCTTTGCTGTTTTCGAATTTAAGATTGACCAGGCTTGGGGAGATTTCTTTGACCTCTGCCCCGACAGGTATGCTCACCATGCTGCGGCTGAGTGTATAATCCTGCTGAGCTGTGGAGGCTCTTTTCAAGTCCAGCACAGCATGGACATTGGCCGAGGAGATTTGATTGATAAGCCTCTCAGGTGCGCGTACAGTCACATGAACAGTCTGTATCGGTCTTTCGACAAGTTCTATATTTGAAGGAATGTTGTGAAGTTCAAGCGGTACATTCAGACTCTTTTCAGAAAATCTCTTTTCTTCGGGGATTAAAGTGAACCATAAGATCAATGCGAGCAAAAAAGAGAATATCTTAAGCCCGAGATTTTTTGTGAAGATTTTTTTTATTGTCGGTTTCATTTTTTTTATATGAAATAATTTTGTATGATTTCTTTAAGTTTTGATTTGTCAAGACCCCTTTCCAGTAATCCCTCAGTGGCCAGTGAAATGGTCCCGGTCTCTTCTGATACCACAATGATGACAGCATCTGTTTCCTGTGCAAGACCGAGAGCAGCGAGATGACGGGTTCTGGTTTTGAACTGCTTACCGAGTTTGTGTGTGGCAGGAAGGGGGAGAAGGCATCCAGCTGCCAGTATTTTGTCTTCCCTTATGATCACGGCCCCGTCGTGGAGAGGGTTATGGGGGAAAAAAATACTGACTATGAGGTCTTTTGAGAGCTGCGCGTTTATTTGAATCCCTCTTGAAGCATAGCTCTCCAGAGAGACCTCTTTTTCAAGAGCAATGAGAGCGCCTATTCTATTTTGGGCCATGTAATCAACGGCCTGGAACAGGTCCTCAAATGTGAGGGTTTTTTCTTTTTTTATGATCGACCTTGATCCTATTGATGTGAGAAGCCTTCGTATTTCACCCTGAAAAAGGACAATGATAGCAATGATCAAATAAGAGATAAAACTCTTAATAAGCCTGTGTGATACAAGGAGATTTCCCCACTGAGTGATAAGATACAGGATAATGACGATTCCCAAGCCGATGGCCATTTGATAAGCTCTGGTATCTTTTATGAGTCTGAAGAAGGAATAGAGAATAAAAGCCAGAAGCAGGATATCCAGAAAGTCGGCAAGTGTAAATCCTTTAATAGCGGTTACGACTTCTGCTAACACATCAGCCAGCATGAAGCACTCTATCCTTTCCTCTGTCTCCAGAAAATTGGTTTGCAGCTCCCTCCTTTATTATAGCCTCAGCCACAGTCACCGCCTTTTTTAAAGAAGAGACATCATGGACTCTTAGGATGTGCGCTCCTTGAAGAATACTGATCAAAGATGAGGCTATGGTCCCTTCGAGCCTCTTCTCAGGAGAAAGCTTCAGCAGGTCTCCTATGAAGGATTTTCTCGAAACACCGATCAATATGGGATATCCCAGCTCACTGAATGCGCTGAGATTGCTTATGATCTTAAGATTATCCTTCAGCCTTTTCCCGAATCCTATGCCGGGATCGATAATGATTTTGTTCTTTTTTATGCCTGCTGTTAGGGCACCTGAAACTCTTTGCTTCAGAAACGTTTTTATCTCTTGTATCACATTGTTATACTCCGGGCTTTCCTGCATATTCCTGGGTGTCCCTTTCATATGCATAATGATGACAGGAATGTCTTTTTTTGCAGCCAGTCCGAGTATTTTTGGGTCGAAGCGCATTCCGCTTATATCATTGAGAATATCAGCTCCGGCGTCCAGGGCAGATTTCAAGACTTCGGATTTTGTGGTATCCACGGAAATCAAGGTATCTGTTTTTTCTCTTATCCCGGAAATGACCGGTAAGATCCTTCTTTTCTCTTCCTCAGAGGTTATAGGATTGGATCCGGGCCTTGTGCTTTCTCCTCCGATGTCAAGGATGTCAGCTCCGTCTTCGATGAGTTGAAGCCCTTTTTGGACAGCACTTTTCTTATCCAGGTACATGCCTCCGTCTGAAAAAGAGTCAGGAGTGACATTAAGAATCCCCATTAGCCAGGTTCTCCGGCCCAGGGAGTAATCCTTTCCTCTGACCCGAAGCGAATATTCTTTTCTCACTTTTAAATTTAGTTTGCTGTTTTTGTTTTATTTTTTGCCGGCGTTTTTTTTTGTTTTTTCTTTTTTTGGGATGACGCTATTTTTGCTTTTTTAGGCCCTTTTCCGTTTAAAAAAGCTTCGATTTCCTCGGAAGTCAGAACCTCTTTTTCAAGAAGAGCCTCTGCTATGTTTTTCAGCACACTTTTGTGGTTTTGCAGAAGGTCTACGGTTCTTTTTAAATTTCTTTCCACTATTTTTTTGACTTCCGCATCAATAAGTTGAGAGGTTTTTTCGCTGTAGTTTCTGTCCGTAGTCAGCTCTTTTCCGAGAAAGACCATATCGTCTTTTTCACCGAAGGTCAAAGGTCCCAGGGAGGACATCCCGTATTCACAAACCATTTTGCGGGCGATTTCCGTGGATTTCTCAAAGTCATTGGCTGCACCTGTAGTGCTTTTGTTGAGAATCAAATTCTCAGCGGCTCTTCCCGCCATCAATACGGAAAGTTGGGCTTCAAGATAAGCCTGCGAATAGGTGTATCTGTCGTCAAGAGGAAGCTGTTGGGTAAGCCCTAGGGCCATTCCTCTGGGAATGATAGTGACTTTGTGCAGGGGATCTGCCTCAGGAATGAGAAGTGCCACAAGAGCATGCCCTGCTTCATGGTAGGCGGTTATCTTTTTTTCTTCGTCGTTTATGATCATGCTCTTTCTTTCCACTCCCATGAGAACCTTGTCTTTAGAGGCTTCGAGGTCTTTCATAGACACTTTATCTTTGTTGTAGCGGGCGGCAAGGAGAGCTGCTTCATTGACCAGGTTAGCAATGTCTGCCCCTGAAAATCCCGGAGTGGACCGGGCGAGAACAGAAAGATCCACATCGTCGCTTAGTGGAATATTTCTTATATGGACTCGCAATATGTCTTCTCTGCCTTTGACGTCCGGCATGTTCACAACAATCCTTCGGTCAAATCTACCGGGTCTCAACAGAGCGCTGTCCAGAATATCCGGACGGTTCGTTGCTGCAATAAGGATGATGCCCTCGTTCGCATTGAAACCATCCATTTCAACAAGCAGTTGGTTGAGGGTCTGCTCCCTTTCGTCATGGCCTCCTCCGAGTCCGGCTCCTCTGTGACGCCCCACAGCATCGAGCTCGTCAATAAAAATGAGGCACGGGGCCTGCTTTTTACCCTGTTCAAAAAGGTCGCGCACCCTGGAGGCGCCGACTCCAACGAACATCTCAACGAAATCGGAACCGCTTATTGAAAAGAAGGAGACGTTTGCTTCTCCTGCCACAGCTCTTGCCAGAAGAGTCTTTCCTGTTCCCGGAGAACCGACAAGGATGACTCCCTTGGGAATACGGCCCCCTAATTTTTGGAACTTTTTAGGGTCTTTTAGGAAGTCTATGATTTCTCCGAGTTCTTCCTTGGCTTCTTTGACTCCTGCCACGTCTTTGAATGTGACTTTTTTTCTGGGGCCTGTGAAAAGTTTGGCCTTGCTCTTTCCAAAAGAAAGGGCTTTGTTTCCTCCGGCCTGCATCTGCCGCATGAAAAATACCCAGAAGAGCACAATCAGGATTATCGGGAACCACGTGAAAAGATAGGAATACCATGGATTTTTGGTATTGTCTTTCACATTGATATTGACATTGTTTTCCCGAAGAATGGGAACAAGTCCGTCAAATTGAGGGGGGGTCACTGTTTTAAATTCTGTCTGGTCCAGGTATTTTCCTGTGATCTGGTTGCCCGTGATGGTCACTTCCCCCACTCTTTCGTTTTCAACGTCATCGAGAAATTGGGTGAAAGAAATGTCATTTTTTGCCGCTTTGGGAGACTGCAGCAGGCTCCAGAAGACTATGATGATGATACCGGTTATAAGCCAGAAGATCAGATTTTTATATGCTTTTGGTTTTTTTCTCTTCTTATCCATTCTTTCCATTGTTCATCCCGTAACGAGTTATTTTAGCATTTTTTGTAAAAATTGTTAACCTATTATCAGTTTTTTTTACCTTAAATGCGAGCTGATATGAAATTCAGGTGTGGCTTGTGCTCCCTTCAGATTTTTAACGCCATCCTTCTTCGTTTTTCTCGGCTCCTGCGTAACTCCCCCCGTCCGTGGGTCAGACATACTC
>CAYWDH010000041.1:0-24711 GCA_964456985.1 uncultured Eubacteriales bacterium | reverse complement strand
GTATGGTTCGGTTTCCGTTGTTCCAGTCCAGAGCAAGAAGGCCGTGCTCTCCGGGTTTTTGTTTGAGAGCCTCTGCCTCAAGATTCTTAAATTTCTCATCAACCGTTTTTCCATATCTATCCGGTGCGAGTTTTTCAACATACCATAAAAAAATATCGCCGACTGCTGATTGTCCTGCTTCAATACCATAATAGCCGGGTATGACCGAACCGTCCACGATACCGCATACTCCAGGAATACTTATAGGCCCTTTTTTCTTGGGACTGACCAGAATATCACAGGTGCTTGTCCCGAGTATTTTCACAAGTGTCCCTTCTCTGACTCCCGCTCCCACTCCTCCCATATGCGCATCAAACGCACCGATAGCAACAGCTATGCCTTCACTCAATCCGAGCCGGCCTGCCCACTCAGAAGAAAGATGACCTGCCAGTTTATCCGAGGAATAAGCCTGTTCATACAGCCTGTCCTTTAGTTCGGACAGGCGGGGATCCAGCACATTGAGGAAATCTCTGTCAGGAAGGCCCCCCCATTCATCATTGTACATGGCTTTATGGCCAGCGGCACAAACACTTCGCTTTATGTGTTCCGGTCTTGTATCACCCGTTAAAACAGCAGGTAAATAATCACAAATCTCCACAAAGCTGTAAGCTGAGTCGAAAACATCCGGGGCATCATTCATGCAGTGCCATATTTTAGACCAAAACCATTCTGAAGAGTAAACTCCCCCAATTTTCTCTAAATATTGAGGACGCATCTCCCGGGCCTTTTCTGTAATCTGTGCGGCTTCATAATGACTTGAATGGTCCTTCCACAGCCAGACTAGAGCGTCTTTGTTATCTTTTAATTCAGGCCGCATGCTCAGAGGCACTCCTCTGGCATCAATGGGCATCGGACTGCTCCCTGTGGTATCTATTCCAATGCCGATGATATATTGAGGATCAAACTCAGGGTCATTGTTTAGAGCCTTAGTAATAGCAGCCCTTACAGCCTCTTCCATCCCTATGAGGTAATCCTCCGGGTTCTGTCTTGCTATTTCAGGCTCCTTCTCGTCGATAATCACACCATCATCTCCGGATGGATAGGGGAAAACACTCGTTGCGATTTCACTACCGTTTAAAATATCAACGATCAAGGCCCGGCATGAATTGGTTCCAAAATCAAGTCCAAGGGCATATTTTCTCATGATTCTCCTTTGCTTTCATCAATCGTTTCATCAGTAAGTAAGATAATATTTTATGAGGAATTATTCAACAATTCTCTTCGCTCAAGTCTGTTTTTTCATCTGAACTTTTAAAAAATCTTGATATTTATCCCTTAAAAATGTATTGAATAGGAATAAAAATGAATTCATTCAAAGAAACAAGCATCCTTGGAATTGATAATGAAAAGATCCCCTTCTTTATTGGATTGGTTCTCCTCTTCATCGAGATCTGCATTGTCATCGTCCTGTTTGTATTAAAATCCTCCCTGGCATTAAAACTGGTCTCTATGGTCACCGCCTTTCATATTGGAGGAAGGCTTGCCATTATTGGAGCGGGTCTCGAATTTAATTTTTCTACAGCCACTATAATCCTTATCATTCTTACCTATCTCACAGCCTTTCTCCTCATCATGCTCTCTGTTATCGGCTTTTTATGGGTCAAAGCCAAAGAATTTAAACTGTTTAAAAAATTTGTTGAGACTCGTATGAAAAAGGCCGAAAAAAGGGCTGAGAAAATGAAAAAATGGAGCTGGATAGGAATCGTCGTATTTGTATGGATGCCTTTTCCTATGACCGGAGCCATAATGGGTTTTCTCATTGCCCGTGCTGAAGGATACAAGACCATGCCCTCCCTCACCATAGCGATCCCTTCGATGTGGGTAGGTGTGGTTTGCTGGACAATTTGGTTTGACGGGCTTTATAAGATCATTGAAAGAATCGGCCACGGATTAACAACCTATTTGACCTTTTTTCTGGTTGCCCTTCCTTTCATCTCTTCCCTCACGGGAATGGTAATAAAAAAAACCAGATCCCTTATAAAAAAAGGCAAAACACAAACCGCAAAATGAAAAACCACAACTCTGTCAATTTCTTCTAAAATCCTATTCCAGAATGGTCTTCCTGGAACCGAAAAATTTCTGGAACCATGTTTTCACAAGACCTGTATACTTTTTGGTCAGAATAAGAGATGCTTTGCTCTGTCTAGCAATTTCCAAAGGAATATCTCCAAACATAGCTCGCCTTACCAATCCCTCTTCCGGAGCACCCATGATAACGAGGTCATCGCTTCGGGCCTCTTTGAGAATAGTATCTGAAAGCCTGGATGCTTTCTTGATTTTAACTTCGTATTTATCAGGATTTATTCCGCAGTTCAGCTTTCTTAGTTCAGATTCATAATATTTTTTTATTTCCCCAATATCATTTCTGAAAGTGGCATGAAAAAGGACAATCGGGATCTGTTTGCCCTTCACCAATATTTCTGCCATTTGTAAGGAGAGAACAGCGTATCTTATAGTGCTTACCGGAATGAGAATCCGCGATATTTTGGCTTCCTCAGCCGGAGGACGGCAAATGAGGACTATATCACACACAGTGTTCATTATGATCTCATCTAGAATTGTTCCAAAAACTCTGTTGCGAGCCGGCTTTTCTCCCTCCCAGCCCAGCACCATCAAGTCAATTTTTCTCTCCTCACAGGTCTCAATAATGGCTTTAGGAATATTATGAGTGACCTTAACAACCGAAGACACGGGAATATTTTCATTTTCTGCAGCACTAATGGCTTTTTCAAGGAGGGCTCTTGACTCATTCAGATATTTACGCCCTTCGCTTGGGGGGAGCTGGGATGGCACCATGATGACATTCAGCACTGTTATGTCCGCATTACGACTACTGGCGATCTCAACAGCATACCTCTGCAATTGCCTTACGGTTTGTTCATTCGCCACCGGAACCAAAATATGGTATTTAGATTTATTTTCCAGGAAAACCGTATGCTCTGTGTGGATAGCCGGGGCAGCTTTAGCTGTAAACTCTTTCTTCCTGGAGTAAATATAATAAATGAAAATCCCCAAAAGAATATATCCTACACAAACCCAAACACCTAAAGGCCTGTAAAAAAACAAAAACACAGCCAGCAAAAGATTAAGGAAAGTGGCCAGGATAGGGATAAAAGGGAAAAAAGGCACTTTAAATCCTCTATCCAGATCCGGGCGGTTTTTTCTCAGGTTTATAACAGCCATATTAACAAATATAAACAGCAGCAGGAACATAGCATCAGTTGCACTGGCAATATCTTCGATCGGGAGTGCAACGGCCATAAATAATATGAAGGCTCCTGAAATAAAGACGGCCATATAAGGAGTTCTCTTTTTTAAATGAATTTTCCCAAAAATTCCGGGAAGATTATGGTCTCTGCCCATGGCAAAACTGACCCTCGAAGAAGAGTAAATCGTGGCATTCAGAGCTGACATAGTTGAAAACAATCCTCCAATGAGAAAAATAACCCTTCCGATCTTACCCATCATAAAATACTCCGCTGCCTCGATCATAGCCAGCTCACCTCTTGTACCGAGATACTGCCAGGTCGGCATGCCTCCTTCCGGAGTCACGGCTCCCAAAGCAACGAAAGCAACGAGAATATAGATAGGGACGACAATAATGAGAGAAATAAAAATGGAACGCGGAATATTTTTCTTTGGATTCACAACTTCTTCACCACACTGAGCAATGATCTCATAACCCTCAAAAGCAATAAAAGTCAATCCCATGGCCATGATGATGCCCATGGCTCCTTGTTGAAAAAAACCGCTGAAATGACTCTGCCAGGGTTCTTCCAATTTTCCGAAGAAGATAGCATAGCATCCGAAGGCTATGAACATGGCTATCACAATGATTTTAACCATTGTGACGAATGTTTCAGCCTGGCCTGTTTCCTTAGCCCCCCGGAAATTGATATAAACAAAGATAATACCCACGAGAACAGCGATCAACTTTGTCCAAAACAAGTGAGGAGGTGACTTTATGACAGAGGGGACCAACTGTGAAAAATCGACCCCTCCCAAACTCAGCAAATCCACAGCAAAGGCACCAAAAGCCACAGAGTAAAGGCTGCAGGCCACAGCATGGGCAAACCAGCTGATCCATCCAGATAAGAATCCGTTCGGCTGGGGCAGTGCTTCCTTAACCCAAAGATATCCGCCTCCTGCTTCAGGAAAACAGGACCCCAGTTCCGCATAGGACATGGCGGTAAATCCGGTCACAATCCCATTCAAAAGGAAGACAAGGATCAAGGCAGGACCTGCCACACCGGCAGCCATTCCGGTGAGAACGAATATTCCTGCTCCTATCATGGCTCCCACTCCGATCATCGTGACATGCATCAGTCCCATATCCCGCGCCAGTTCAGTGCCGGGAGCCTTGCTTTTAAACTCTGAGCTGTTATTCTTCATTTTAGAACAAATCTGATTTTACTTTGATTCTAACTTTTCATAACAATATTCATTATAGAGCAAATTGTCAATTTATCTTTCTATATCAGCCATTCCATTGTTTTGAAAAATAGTGCATAATAGAAAAACAATGCGGCAATACGGAAACATCCCTTATGGAGAATGATCATGGATATAACCACTTTGTTTGATATCAGCTATGGACTATATGTTGTGAGCTCTAAAAAAGGAGAAAAATACAACGGTCAAATAGCCAATGTAGTGACCCAGGTCACCGCAGAGCCTCCTAAAATCCTGATATGCCTCAATAAGAAAAATCTCACACATAGTTATATCACAGAAAGCAAAGTCTTCTCGATTTCCATTTTAGAAAAGGATACACCTCTAAAATTGATCGGGATTTTTGGTTTCAGGTCGGGCCGTGAATTCGATAAATTCAAGGAAGTCGACTATAAAACAGGGATAAAAGGGATCCCCTATGTGACTGAGAACTCTCTGGGATATCTTTTATGTGAAGTGACAGAGATTTTAGACGTAGGGACTCATACTGCATTCGTGGGAAAGCTGATAGAGGCTGAAAAACTAAAACAGGGGGAACCTCTCACCTACTCCTATTATCATGAGGTCAAAAAAGGCAAGACAGGCAAAAATGCACCCACATATGTCAAAGAAAAAAATACGGCAAAAAAGGAAAAAACAAAAATGAAATCTTACAGATGCACAGTATGCGGATATGTTTATGAGCCGGAGAAGGGTGATCCTGACAACGGGATCAAACCCGGGACCGCTTTTGAAGACATTCCTGACGATTGGGTTTGCCCGGTGTGCGGGGCCTCTAAAGACGAATTTGAGCCCGTATAACCCGCTCTCTCATTCATATCGGAGAGAGTCAGCAGGATTGGCCCGTGCGGCTTTAAAAGCAAGAAAGCTGACGGTCAGTATCGCCACGACAAAAACAGCAAGACCTGACAGAATAAATAACTCCGGCCCGATATGTGTTCTGTAAGAGTACTTTCCAAGAATATTTTCCATGATAAGATAAGCCAGAGGCCAGGCGATGATAGTGGACAGCAGAATCCATTTGGTGAAATCTTTGGTCAGCATAAACACCACGTTCTTCATGGAAGCGCCTACAATTTTACGAATGCCGATCTCTTTAGTGCGCTGTTCGGCCATAAAAGCAGCCAGGCCAAAAAGCCCTATGCAGGATATGACTACGGCAAGCAGAGTGAAGTTCCCGGCGATTTTTCCTGTTTTCTCCTCTGAAGTGTAGATATACCGGGAGAGAACATCATTGAAGAAAAACAAATTGGTTTTTGACCCGGAATCATGTCTGGCCACAATGGTCTGTATGTTTTCCAGAGTTCCGGATACGTTCTCCGGTCTTATCCGTATAAAGGCAAGGGAACAGGAATCAGGCATCAGAATGAAGACAAATGGTTTAATTTCATTATAAAGGGGCTGGAAGTGGAAATTTTTCACCACACCGATGATTTGACCTTGATTGTGAAAAACAGAGAGCCGCTTTCCGACGGGAGATTCCATTCCCATGAGTTTCACGGCTTCCTCATTCACTATGTATGCCTCTTGCAGGTCTGTAGGATATTCTCTGGAAAAAGCCCGACCTTCAATGATGTTCATTTTAAAGGTTGAAAAATAATCATATCCCACATAATCCCAGTGCATATGGATTGTCTCATCCGCAGGCTTTCCATCCCAGTCCACTGCGCTCACAGTGGATCCGATATGCCATGGCCCCTGAAGACTTTTTGTCACGCTTTCGACCTGGGGATCACGCAGCAATTCGTTCCTCAGAGGTTCGAATCCCTTCTGTATTCTCTGGCTCATCTGGAGAACAATCAGATTATCTCTGTCAAAACCAAGGTCTGTGCTCATCATATAGTTTAACTGTTTAAAAACCACAACTGTACTGATGATCATAATAATGGAAAGGGAAAACTGAACCACGACCAGAATTTTGCGTAAAGAACCTTTCGTTCGTACTCCAGCAAGACCTTTCATGATACTTCTGGGTTGTATATTGGAAAGATAAAGAGCCGGATACAATCCGGAAAGAAATCCTGTGATCAAGGCAATGCCTAAAAATCCAAGAGCCACTTCGGGTTTGAGCAGAAGATGAAGCGAAAATTGTTTTCCCACAAACTGGTTAAAAGAGGGCAGAAAGACGGCCATGAGCAAGACAGCAATGATCAGAGTGATAAGAGAGATCATCAGGGATTCACCCATAAACTGCTGGATAAGTTCTCTCTTCCTGGCTCCTACCACTTTACGGACACCCACCTCCTTGGCCCTGGTAGCTGCTCTAGCTGTGCTCAGGTTTACAAAGTTGATGATGGCAATAAAGAGAACAAAAAGCGCAATGGCGGAAAAAATCAAGAGAGACTGGATCAAACTGCCTCCCTGCGGAGAATAAAGATGCATTTTTTTTAGAGGATGCAGATGAAAGGAGACCTCTGCCGTTTCCCACTGAGCATGTTCGTCCACAATGGACGTGATTTTTTGTTCCAGCTGCGAACGGTCACTGTTTTTCTGCAGTAGGATGTAAGTGGCAAAGGGATTTCCTCCCCAGTGTTCAGGCTCTTTAAAATCCGGAGCATACTTGAGAATATAAGGAGCGACACAGTCAAATTGGAGTGAAGACTGCGCTGGCACATCTTCGATGACACCGGTTACCTGGATATCCATTTCATTGTTCAAAGAGAGTGTTTTTCCCATAGGCTCATCATTTCCGAAATATTTTCTGGCCATTTTTTCCGTCAGAACAACTGAATAGTTGTTTTGCAGGGCCAGCTCAGGATCGCCTTTGACAAAAGAGAAAGAAAATATATCAAAGAACGCAGGGTCAGCCAGTCCGATGGTATCATTGGTGAACTGCCTATCCTTATATCTTAAGGATATCCCGTTTGCGGTTTCGTACCGGACTGCTTCCCTCACTTCTGGGCACTCTTGTTTCAGAATATTGGCCAAAGGATAATAAGAGCCCATGAAGATCTGAGTGCTTCCGTTTGAATACAGAGTTTCGGAATAGACCTGGGCAATGTCGTCTCTCTTTGTATGAAACCTGTCAAATCCAAATTCATTCTGAACCCAGATAAAAATAAGCAGGCATACAAAAAGACCCAAAGACATTCCTGCAATATTGATGATTGAATGAAGTTTGTGTTTGCGGATATTTCTTACCGCAATGACAAAGTAATTTTTAAACATCATGAACCTCCAGAAAAGCGCTGAATGTAAAAATCCCGGCAGGGATTTTAAAATTTCTCCCCAAATCCATATCCCTGCTTTGAGCCGGCTTCCTGTTTTTACTCTGTACTCGTACAATTCCTTGAAATTCTCACTCAAATACACAGAGTCTTCCGGCGGCAGGACCCGATTGAGGAATTTAAAAGCGGCTTTAGGTATACGGGACTTAACTTTTTTCATGATTAATTCTTGTCTCCATAAGCAGGCACCTTAAAACCTTCCCACATCAACTCATTCTGTCTTTTAAGAGATTCCAGGGCTGCTAATCCGTCTTTGGTCAGGCGGTAATATTTGATAGGTTTTCCTCCGGAGGAAGAGTCAGGCTTTTCCACATAAGTTTTCAAATACCCATTGGAATGGAGGCGGTTCAGAGGGGCATAGATCGTGCCCACAGAATAATATTTTCCCGTAAACTTCTTTATCATCTCTCGAATAGAGATGAGGTAGGCCCCATCTTTAAGATGAAAAATGGCCAGGAGGATCTGCTCTTCTTTTTTGGTAAAGGTCTTCATGCCCTTCTCCTTGTCGTTGTCTTTTTTAAAATCTTATCGTTTTCATGCTCACTGAGCACTTCGAATATTTCGAACTTCTTTATATAATACGAAAAAACTTGCGAAAACGTTGCCTGGAATAAAAAAAAACAAGAAAATATGAGATTGACAAATGAGGACAAAAGACTTATATTATTAATATCCTACAATTTCTATAGATTTTATAATTCGTGGGAGAGTGAAGAAATGTCATCAAAAAATAAACCCAAGAAAACCCTAGATTGTATCGGACTTTTTTGTCCGGAACCTTTGTTCCAGACCAGAGAAAACATAGACAGCATTAAAAAGGGAGAAATCCTGGAAGTTTTGGCAGACGATCCTGCGGCTGAGGAAGATATAAAAAGGTTTGCAAAAAGAACAGGACATGAAATCATCAAATTCGAAAAGAGAGATGAATCCATGCGGTTCTTGATAAAAAAAACAGAATAGGAGGATAAAATGGAAAAAAGTTCAATACTTTATGTCCAAACAAGTGACCACCCGGAAAGGCAGTATTCCCCTCTTGTCTTAGCCCAAACCGCACAGGCCATGGATATTGAGGCAAAGGTTTATTATCTGGGCCAGGGCCTGAGAGTTTTAAAGCCCGGAGCCGCAGAGAAAATAAAAGCAGGTTCGTTTCCTGCTTTATCTGAAGTCATTAAAAAAACGATTGATATGGGCATTGAGATATACGTATGCGAAGCTTCCAAACAAATGATGGGTATGCATAAGGTTAACCTCATCCCCGGCTTGAAAATCGTGGGAGCCGGCACATTAAATGACCTGGTTCTGGAAGCTGACGCTACCATGTGGTTTTAAAAAAGGAAGAAACAAATGAATGCCTATCTTGACTATCAGTCTTCAAAACCCATGGACCCCAGAGTCGTCAAAGCCATGGATCCGTATTTCAGTAAAATATACGGAAATCCATCATCCCTGCACTCTGTAGGAGACGAAGCAACGGATGCGCTTGATAAAAGCCGTTCCACAATTGCAGGCCTCATTCAAGCCGAACCTGAAGAAATCATATTCACATCAGGTGCCACAGAATCAAATAATCTGGCGCTTATTGGCTATGCGCTCAAAAACAAAGGCAAGGGAAAACACATCATCATCTCTGAAACAGAACATATATCCATACACAACACAGCTAAGTTCCTCATGAAATCCGGATATGAAGTATCAAAAGTCCCTGTTGACCATTACGGACAGGTACATCTAGATAAAATTAGAGAGCGTCTCACAGATGATACCCTTCTTGTATCCATAGGCTATGCCAGCAATGAAGTCGGGACGATCCAGCCTGTAAAGGAAATAGGCCGCTTGTGTAGAGAAAAAGGAATCGCTTTTCATACCGATGCTGTCGCCGCCGAAGGGCTTCTTGCTCTTGACGTCAACAAAGATTCCGTGGATCTCATGACCCTATCGTCAAATGATATTTACGGACCCAAAGGACTGGGAGTCCTTTACGTGAGAAAAGGCATCAAGTTGATACCCCAGATCATTGGCGGAGGACAGGAAAACGGAATCCGCTCCGGCACTGAAAACATGCCTGCCATTGCAGGAATGGCCCGTGCCGCAGAGATTGTGATGCAGGAGAGAGAACAGGAAGCCAAAAAACTACACTCTTTTAGAGACACACTTATCAAAGAGATCTTAGAAAATATACCCAGGGCTTATCTCAATGGGCACCCAGAAAAAAGACTTCCCAACAACGCCCATTTTCGTTTCGACGGGATCGAAGGCGAATCACTACTTTTATCTTTGAATGACAAAGGAATTGCCGTCTCAACAGGTTCAGCCTGCTCCTCAAAAACACTGGAGCCGTCTCATACACTGATCGCCATGGGTTTGCTTCATGAAGAAGCACATGGATCCCTGGAGCTTACTACAGGAAGATTTACTGAGAAAAGCGATATTGAATCTGTTATAAAGGCTCTGCCTGAAGTCGTTGATAGGCTACGAAAGCTTTCCCCGATTTATTAATAGAGGAGGACAGAAATGAAATCAACATCATACTCTAAAAAAGTTTTGGATCATTTTCGCAATCCCAGGAACGTGGGAACCTTAACAGGAAAAGATATAGCTATAGGCACGGTCGGGAATCCTGTGTGCGGAGACCTTATGGAATTCACATTGAAAGTCAAAAACAACCGAATCCAAGATATTAAATTTAAAACATTTGGCTGCGGTTCAGCTGTGGCCACTGCCTCTATGGTGACAGAATTAGCCAAGGGAAAGACTCTGGATGAAGCCCTTAAAATAACTCGACAGGATGTGGCGGATGAACTGGAGGGGCTTCCTCCGATAAAAATGCACTGTTCAAACCTGGCCGCCGATGCCCTGAAAGCAGCCATAAAAAACTATAAAGAAAAACATAAGGAAAAACATAAAGAAAAAAAAGAGGTCAAAGGTTCCCCTAAAAAAGAAATCCCGGGAGAAAAAGAGTTCTTGGAAAAAGGAGTTTATCATAAAGTCAAAGAACCTTCTTCACTGAAGGAAAAAAGGATCCTCATTCAGGATAAGGGAAAAGAATCCAGAGCGCTGGCTGAAACTTTGGCCAGGTATTCTCCAAGAGTGGTCCTTTTAACTGACAAAAAAACCGAAAATATTTCAGACAATCTCAAGGCGAAGCTTAAAAAATCAAATGTTAAAATTCTCTATGAATCCGAGCTCGTCGGAATACTGGGCCTCAATGAAGTTGAAAAAGTCAAAATCCATGACCTTGACGAAGACAATACCTATGAACTGTTCGTAGATGCTGTTGTGATTTAAGCCCGACTTCTAAGATAAGATATCATTTCAGGGACAACCAGAGGAACCACATCGGGCAGCATATGCGGCATTAGATTATCCATGACTCCGGGCATCATATCCGGCATCTGCTCTGCCATATAATCAGGCATAGGAATTTTTTCTCCTATCTTCTCCAATAACGTAGGCATAACTTTAGGCATCATTCCGGGCAGAAGTTTCGGGAACAGCACAGGGAACACCGGTTTCATCAGAGTAAATAAAAACCCACCGAACACTCCCATTTTACCTATAGCCCGCATCATCTTCCCCATCCCCATGGGCATGGCATCCAGGAGTTCGGGCCACATGGAAGCCATAAGGCCAGCAAACCCTTCAGGCGTCATAAGCTCTATCATGGCTTCAAAAACAGCCCACTGTTTTGCTACTTCCGGGCTGGGGTCCTTAAACTCCTTACCCAAAGCTTTGCAGGCAAAAGCGGCTAAGTCTTTGACTTCCAGCCCCAATTTCTTTTTTTCCTCTGTGACCCTTAACTGGAATTCACAGCAGGGACACAGAGCAAGAATGGTCTCTGCATTGATTTCCTTTGCTTCCTCCATCCTTGACTTTCCTATGTCAGCCGCAATAGGAGGGTCTTTAATCAGAGTCAACACGCTCCCGCAGCAGTGTCCCTCTTCCCTGTTGTGAGCCATCTCCTCAAACTCAATTCCCGGAATGGCTTTAATGATATCCCGGGGTTCTTCATAGACTCCAGATACACGTCCGATATGACAGGAGTCATGCCAGGTCACCTTGCCTTTTATCGCATGAGTGAATTGAAACTCTCCCTTTTTCAGCTTTTCTGAAATCACCTCGCTGTAGTGTTTGGCTTTTATGTTGTAATCCATATTAAGTTTATCCGCCCATTCCGGATAATAATGACGCCACATCATGTCACAAGCCGGACAGGATGTGATCACTGTATCAGCTCCGGCTTCCTTTACAGCCTCTATGTTTTTGCGCATGATCTCTTTGAACACATCCCATTTCCCAGCTACCAGCATGGGAGTACCGCAGCAGTTTTCCTTGGTTCCGAGATACGAAAAATCAACTCCTGCCGCGTCCAGAAGGGACACAGAAGCCGCGCCGATGTCGTGCTCAACATAAGAAGCCGTACATCCGGCAAAATAGATATTTTTGCTCTTTTTCCCAGGTCCGTGCTTTTCTTTTAACTCTTCCGGAAACCAGGCTGTGCGGTCTTTCCGATAGCCTGCCCATATGTTTCCTTGAGCTGTGGAAGCAGAAGCCATCATTTCAAACGGAGGAAAGGTCATTTTCTTGTCCTCATGGATCAATTCCCCTCTTAATTTCATCCAGGATGACTCTATGGGGAGCACTGCGGAACAACGGATGTCACAGAACTCACAAGTAGTGCAGGCAATTATGGTGTCGACCATGAATTGGTTCCAATCAACCTTTCCTTCCATGTATTCACGAAGCCAATACCACTTCCCCCGTGGCGACTGACTCTCCCATCCCCGGCCGTAAAACTGGTCACACTCATCCAGACAGTAACCGCACTGGGAACAGCCATAGGCATACCTGGCCACATCAGCCGGGATCCCTCTCACCGGTTTGTCAAAGTACTCTCCTACCCGAGTGATCACTGTATTCCCGAATGGTCTCACAAAAGGTTCAAAAATGTTGGCAAAACTTAAAGCTCTGCTTATTGCATTCTTTTTCACGACTTTATCCGGATTTAAAATTTTATGCGGATCAACTGATTTCTTATATTTTTCGATCTTCTTGCTTCTCTCTTTCCCAAGAACCCTGCCTTTCTCTCCGGTAAAATACAATCCGGTAGAATAGGGTCTTCCCCCGTATTTTTTGGCGATCTTCATGATAGTCAGTACAAGTCCGAAGACAAAATTATAAGAAAACTTCCGTTGATCGCTGGGAATAAAACCCAGAATAACGGCCTCAGCTTTTCCGTTTTTTCCTTTTTTAATTATAACACCTTCCTTGACTACAGGCTGATTCACTTTATCTTCGATCTCCTCCATGACATCACCCAATTTACTCAAAGGGACCACAACCTCTGCAGGAACAAGAGAGGGACCAAGCCTTTTTACGATCATCAGTTTGAATCGATTTTTCCATTCATGGTCAGCAATTCTTTGGCTGAGCATTTCTCCTTCACATTTTTTAATGATTCCGTCCAGTTTCCCCATAATCTCACCACGGTCTCTTCTCCTGAAAGCAAGGGTTGCGATATAAGCGGCCGGAAGTATCACTCTCTCTTCCACAGGGTGACCATGCTTTTCAAGCAAAGGAGAACGGTTTTTCATTTCAGCCATGCGTGGATTTATAAACAGAACTGACCAAATTGGAAGTTTCCGGTCTATGATTTCCTGAAAAATCCGGGAAAGGGAATGGGCATCAGGACAGGCAAAAGCCACTACATCCTTTTTTTCCATTTTCTGCACATGGATTGTCAACCGGCTTATAATTCCTGTGATCCCCTCTGCATCAGCCACAAGTTCCATATCCTTTCCTGATATATCTTTTATCTTCCCATCAGGAAGCACGATCCTCGCACTTTTGACATTGTCTGAAAACCATCCGTACTCATATGAGCCTATGCCCGCTCCTCCCTGGGCAAGCCACCCTCCGGCAGATGAAGAAGGATAGCTAGTGGGGTAAAGACGTATGGTGAGGCCTTTCTTAGCAAGCTCTCTATCCAGCTGTTCCCAGGTTATCCCGGATTCCACTACCGCCAGCATTTGTTTTTCATCCACTGAAAGCACTCTTTTCATCCTGTAAAAATCAATAACGATTCCATTTTTTGTAGGGATGATCCCTCCATATCCGGATGATCCTTTTCCTCTTGGGACCAATGGCACTCTGTTCTCTGAAGCCCATCTGACAAGCTCAGATAATTCCTCTTCATTTTCCGGCTGCACCACAGCATCAGGGACCGTATTTCCTATGAGAGGTTTTACCAGTTTTGGCATGGCCGCAATATCATGGCTGTAAAGCAGTCTCTCATATGGATTAAAATTGACTCTCTGAATGAATTTTTCTTTAAGCCATTTCTTTATTTTTTTATTCAATGTTCCTCTTCCTATTCTCCTCAGTTAGGGATATAGATATTCTAATATATTTTTCCTATTTATTCAATAGATATTATAGTCTTTGGCCGCTGATCAATACAAAATCCGAAAAACTTCTTTCTCTTCCTAATTTGATAGGAAAATCACGATTGAGTCCTGTCTTTAGAAATAATAAAAAAAGAATGAACCTTCTTCCCCCGCTTTACGTTTATCTAGATGAGAACGCGTTCAAACAAAAAAAATCATGTTCATCAATCAAAAAGAGGAGATATTTCATGTCACAAAAACTTCTAGGACTGCTGCTCAGTATATCCATAATAGTAAGTCCAGTACTTTCAGCCAAAAACAAAAACCCAGAAGAAAAAGTTTTTGAGATACCAAAAACAGATTCTAAAATCAATATAAACGGGATTCTTGACGAAAAAGCATGGTCAAATGCTCTGACATTACATTTGGATATAGAGGTCATGCCAGCAGAAAATGTGCCCGCACCGGTTGATACAGAGTGCTACCTGCTCTATGACTCCCAGAATCTGTATGTGGGGTGCCGTGCCCTTGATCCAGAACCTGAAAAAATAAGGGCTTATCTTTCCGATCGTGATGAAGCCTGGCGGGATGACAGTATCGGATTTATCATAGATACCTTTAATGATGAAAACCGGGCCTTTGGTTTTTTTGTGAATCCCTTAGGCATTCAAGGAGATGAGATCATGAGCAACGGCGGCTCATATGAAGACGATTCCTGGGATGCGATCTGGACATCTGCAGGCCGGATCACTGACTTTGGTTATGTGATTGAAATCGCTATCCCTTTCAGAGCGCTGCAGTTCCAGCCCTCTGAAGAAGATCAGATCTGGGGTTTTGCTCCGGTCCGAAATTATCCAAGAAGCCGGCGCCATCAGATAAGTTCCTTCCCTTTGGACCGAAATGAAATACAGTGCATTCTCTGCCAGCTTCCTAAGATCAAAGGATTCTCAGGAGCGGAGCCGGGCCGCAATATCGAACTCGATCCCACTGTCGTGGGACTTTATTCAGATGAAAGAGAAGATTTTCCCGAAGGACCCATGAAAAAAGAGGAATCGCTCGGAAATATCGGGATCTCGGGACGATGGGGATTTTCCAATAACATGACCTTGAGCGGGGCTGTGAATCCGGATTTTTCTCAGGTGGAGGCAGATGTGGCCCAGCTTGATATCAATAAACAGTTCGCTCTTTATTATCCGGAAAAGCGGCCTTTTTTCCTGGAAGGCCAGGACTTTTTTGAAACTCCCATACAGGCTTTATACACCCGCTCCGTGGCAGATCCTGCCTGGGGAGTGAAAATTTCAGGAAAAGAAGGAAAAAACACCATCGGCTTTTTCTCTGCACAGGACCAGCTCACAAATCTTATTTTTCCTGGATCTCAGGGTTCAAATTCAGGTTTCCTGAGCCAAAGGTCCTTTTCCAATGTCCTGCGCTACCGCCGGGATATCGGAGGAGGCTCTACTCTGGGAATCCTCATGACTGACCGGGAAGGTGACAAATATCATAACCGGCTGGCCGGACTGGACGGCCTTCTGCATCTGAGTAAATCCGATGCAGTGACTTTCCAGCTGCTGGGTTCCCAAACCGCTTATCCGGACTCACTGGCTGAAGATTATGACCAGGATACAGGCGAGCTCTATGGATACGCAGCCAATATAGAGGTGTCGCGCCAGAAAAAAAATTATGTGCTTTTTGGTTCCTATGAAGATTTCAGCCCTGATTTTCGGGCTGATATGGGATTCGAACCTCAGGTCGATTACCGTAATTTTGAGCTGGGGGGAGGATATATATACGTAGGGACTGAAAAGAGCTTTTTCTCTGAAATAGATATCGTTGCTAACTATGACCAGACCAATGACCATCAGGGCAATCTTCTGGAAAAAGAGTTGGAAACCAATATCTCGCTGAACGGTCCCATGCAGTCATCCTTCACAACTGCGGTGGGAATTCGAGAAAAAGTCTATAAACAAGAATCTTTTTCCCAATTCTTCAATCATATTATGTTTTCCATCCGCCCTGCCGGAAACCTTTACTGCGATGTTTTTGTAAGCTACGGAGATGAGATCGACTACACGCATGTCCGGGCAGGAAAATACCTCCAGATAAGCCCTGAGTTAGACTGGAATTTAGGAAAACACTTCAATGTCAACTTGAGCTATTTATACAGATGGCTGAAAATAGACGGGGAAAGGCTCTTTCTGGCACATCTCCCCCAGATGAGCTTTATCTACCATCTAAACAATAAGGCTTTTTTCCGTGCGATCCTTCAGTATCAGGACATTGATAGAAATCTCGCTCTCTACGAAGACGAAGTGGACCCTCAAACACAGACTCTTTTCTCCCAGCTTCTCTTTTCTTATAAGCTTAATCCCCGCACTGTGCTTTTCCTCGGGTACAGCGATAACTATTTGGGATTCTATGATATCAATCTGACCCAGACAGACCGGACCTTTTTTCTCAAGATCGGCTATGCCTGGACTCTTTGAGAGTGTGGCTTGTGCTCCCGACTTTCATCAGGCAAGCTGGTTCTTCAGCCCGCTGATTTTTCCCAGCGAGTAAAATCAGCTTATTCCTCGGCTCGCTCCCCTCTGCGAGGAACCTTGCCCGCTCGCCTCCGGATGACTTCAGAACCACCCAGCCTGCCTGAAAGTTAAGATAGTGCGTGACACTATATATTTATAAGGAAAATTGTTTAGGTTATAGTGGTCTTTATTTGGTCCCAGTTTTTCACTCTATAGCGAAGGAGCCTCACCGTGCCGGCTTCATCATCTGTTTTTATCCTGTATACAAATCCATTCTTTATTAAAGAAGGACTGAAATCGATCTCTGTTTTATAGAGATAATAGCCGTCCGCACTGAAGATATCGAACTCATTGGTTTCCGTCTCATCAAGTACAGACCTGACTCTCCTTACATAAATCCTTCCCAGCTCATCCACAGCTAGACCTGAAAAAAACGGGCGGTGTTCGGGAAACTGACAGGCCTCCTCTATCACACTATCCGGCCATTCCTGTCCCCTATCAGACATAGAGTCCTTCGTATCTTGAATTATTGTGTCTTTTTCCCTTTTGCTTATAGATGGATACGGTTCATTCTTTTTGATGGTACAATCAAGCTCTCCCATCGAATTAAGATGGAAAAGACTGTACTCATCGGAATAAGCATAGATCAGTCCTTTATATTGAAAAGGAACGAGGTGCATAGAATGATTATAGCTGTGGGATAAAATAAACGCAGCGGTTTGTCCACCGCTTTTTCGGGTGACTATTTTCATGCCTCCAAACCGGTCGATCTCCTCGATTTCTTTGCCCTTCATATCGACTTTAACGACTCTTCTCGAACTCTCCCCTTCAGCAAATGAATACGCAAGGCAATAAATAAAGTCATCCGGAGAGACCCAGAAGTCACTGATTTGAAAGGTCAGAGGAATGCTTTTTACAAACTCCCCGCTTTCATTAAATATCTGTATTTTCATGCCGCTTGATACATACAGGTTATTTTCTTCATCAATATAAAATCTCTGCATGCGGTCAAATTCACCGGGGCCCTGGCCTTTCTTTCCTATGGTCTGCAGGTATTCTCCTGAACTGCTGAACTTCTGGATCCGGAAGTTTCCTGTGTCCATCACATAGATATTTCCCTGAGAGTCGACATCCATCCCGTAAGCCCTGAAAAACAAGTAATTGTCATCCTCCTCATTCCCTATGCTCAGATCCTGTTCCAGAACAAGCTCAAGATTTCCGTAAAAAGGCTCTTCCGGGTTGTTCACGACCCTGACCCCGTTCTCCTGTTCGACCGTTCCGCTCCATTCTGATTCCGCCTTTTTTTCTCCTGCACAACCAAACACAAGGCAGATCACAAAAAGGCATACAATCATCCATCTAATCTTAACTTTCATAGCAGCTCCTTTAGATTTCGTCGCTTCTAATATATAAACTGTCGATTTTCCCTTTGGTTGCATATTCTTTCTTAATTGAATACGCCTATACCATGCCTTTTGTTTATGTGATTTATCGGGAACGACTGAAAGGAGGCCCAAATCATACCTAAACTTTAGGTATGCCGGACCACGTGAATGGAAAAAATAAAAAATCGGTGACATAAGAGCCGCTCTCATGAAGAGGCGGTTCTCAGGCCACCGATTCTAAAAAGCTATACCAGCAAAAAAATCAGAAGGAGATTTTGACTCCAGCGGCCAGCTTTAGATAAGATGGATTGAACTCAAACGGTGTGATCAAGTCGTACATGTAATCATTTATATAATCAACAGAAGAACTCGTAAAACTAATTGTATAACCTTCATACCAGCCGTAAACATCGAGCGTTCCGCTTGCGTCTGTCACCCAGTACATTTCATATTTCTTCAATATGAAATATCTTCCTTCAATGGTAAAGGCGATATTCGGTGTTAAGTTGATATCTGCTCCGGCTCCCACATTGAACCCGATCCCGCTGAGATCCTCCTCCACATCCTCATACAAACCGACATAATTAAAATACGTACTAAGATCAAGTCCGTATCCGGCCATGGTACTGGCTTCAAAACTTCCCGTATAATAGGATCCTCCGGCAGCAAACCAGGGATTGAACATACCACCTTGATATTTGTAAAGGACATTCAGGCTCAGAACCATTAACTTTGCGGTCCCTGTGATATCCCAGTCAGTGGCATAACTGAAATCCCCTATTGACACGTCATATCCGGTTCCTAAATAGGAGCTGGTCCCTGTCACATCTGAGTTGAAGTTGTAATCCAGAGCGAACTGGACACCGATGCCCATCCTGGTGATCAAACTGATGTTCCCGCCAAAACACAATGGGGTGCTCAGCTCAGGAGCGATCTCTCCGTCTTCCACTACATCCCAAAACCAATAGGAGTCCCAGGTATCATAATACGTGCTTTCCGTGATGCTGTATCCAAGCGTAGTGCCAAAATTAAGACCTAATTCAATTGTGAACGGTTTGCTCGGTTTTTGAATCTGAGCAGAAAGGGAACCCACAAAACAGAAAACCAAAAAGGCAATTCCCATTACTTTAAATGCTTTTTTCATGCATATTCTCCCTTAAATGAATTTTCAAGCAGATTCTCATCTTGAAAACTAATATAATCAGTAAAATACACTCACTTTCCTTAAAAAACTGACCCGTGTTCTTTCTTTTATATCACGGAGTTAAAATGAGATTTTGACTCCAGCAGCCAGTTTTAGATAAGATGGATTGAACTCAAACGGTGTGATCAAGTCGTACAGATGATCACTCACAGAATCAGCATAAGAACTCGAAAGTGTAACTGTACCTTCATAAAAGCCGTAAAGACCGCGCGTTCCAGTTGCATCTGCCATCCAGTATATTTCATATTTTTTTAATATGAAGTATCTTCCTTCAATGGTAAAGGCGATATTTGGCGTGAAGTTGATATCTGCTCCGGCCCCCACATTGAATCCGATCCCGCTTAAATCTTCGTTGACATCCTCATCCACATCGAAATAACAAAAATATGTAGCATAACTTATTCCATATCCGGCCATGGTATTGGCTTCAAGACTTCCAGTGTAATAAGATCCTCCGGCAGCAAACCAGGGATTGAACATACCACCTTGATATTTATAAAGGACATTCAGGCTCAGAACCATTAATTTTGCAGTCCCTGTGATATCCCAGTCGCTGTCAAAACTGAAACTTCCTGCCGAAATGTCATATCCTGTTCCTAAATAGGAGCTTGTCCCTGTGACATCTGAGTTGAAGTTGTAATCCAGAGCGAATTGGACACCGAGTCCCATCCTGGTGATCAAGCTGATGTTCCCGCCAAAGCACAATGGGGTGCTCAGCTCAGGAGCGATTTCACCGGATTCATCCGCATAAAACCAATATGTGCCCCATTCGGGTTCTACATACGTGCTGTCCGTGATGTCATATCCTAGCGTAGTGCCGAAATTAAGACCCACTTCAATTGTGAACGGTTTGCTCGGTTTTTGAATCTGAGCAGAAAGGGAACCCACAAAACAGAAAACCAAAAAGGCAATTCCTATTGCTTTAAATGCTTTTTTCATCCATATTCTCCCTTAAATGAATTTTCAAGCAGATTCTAATCTTGAAAATGGATTTAGTCAAGAAAAATATTTATGTTTTATATCTTGGATAAAATGAAATATTATTTGTCTATATCAGGTTCACGGATAGTGAGAACCGGACACAAGGAAAAACGGACCACCTTCTCAGCCACTGATCCAAAAACCAGATGGCGCCATCCTGTCTCTCCGTGCGTGGAAATGACGATCAGGTCGGCTTTTACTTTTTTGGCCGTGCTGACAATCTCATCCGGAGCCCTGCCCATTACTATCCTTGTGTGAATCTTTATTTTCTTTGTTATCTTATCTTTAACGACCTCTTTCAAGGACTCCTTTGAGGTATCCATGAGCTGCTCATGAAAAACACCCACATCAAAACCAGACGGCCCGGTTGCGGAAGAAAGCATAGGAATCGGAGTCACCACATGGACTACATAGAGTTCAGCTGAAAAGTGTTCAGCCAACTCTTGAGCTGTTTTTAAAGCCTCATAAGAAGGCTCACTAAAATCAGTCGGCCACAGAATTTTCTTTATTGGAAGCATTATTTCTCCTTAAAATCGTGTTTATTGGAACGGATTCCCCTTGATATTTCATTTTATCTTACGGAAACCCTTTTGAATAATCTTTTTGAACTCATTCTCTTTAATGATTTTTATATCATTTTTTTTTGCCTGTTCAAGCTTGCTTCCGGGACGGCTCCCCACAACAAGGTAATCTGTTTCACTGCTCACACTGGATACGGCTCTTCCTCCCAGTCCCTCGACCAAATCTTTGGCTTCCTCGCGTGAATATTCCTCTAATTCCCCTGTAAACACAAAAGTCCTGTTTTCCAGGACCTTTTTCTGCTGACCGACCATATTCTTCACTATGATCCCTTGTTTATAAAGCTTCTCAAGCACCCTTAGATTTTCCTCCCCCTTAAAAAACTCAGCCACGCTTCGGGCTATCTCAGGTCCAATCTCATGCGTTTTTTCCAGCTGCTCAGGATCTGCTTTCCTCAGGTTCCCCAGGCTGTGGAATCTCCGGGCTAACAACCTGGACACATGCTGGCCCACATGGCGGATGCCCAATGCATAGAGAAACTTATCCAGCTGAGGCATTTTTGTTTTCTGGATAGCTTCATAAAGATTTAAAGCTGATCTCTCAGCAAATCCATGAAGTGTTATAAAATCTTTCTTTGTGAGCTTATAAAGGTCAGCGATATCCTTTACCATATCCTTTTCTTCAAGCTGTTTCGCTATCTTTTTTCCCAAACCCTCAATATCCATGGCATCACGGGAGGCATAGTGAATGATATGTTCCCTGAGCTGAGCCCGGCAGGATAATCCGGCCGAACAAAAATAATAAGCTCCTTCCTTAAAAACCTTGGTCCCGCAAACCGGGCACCTCCCGGGCATTGAAAATCTTTTTCCTCTCTTTTTTCCCGGTTCTTTAATGCGGCTAACTACTTCAGGAATAACATCACCGGCACGGATAATCCTGACCATGTCCCCCGGGCGTATATCTTTTTTCCTGATTTCATCCTCATTATGCAGGGTGGCCCGGCTTACTGTCACGCCTCCTACATCCACAGGCTGAAGCAAGGCCACAGGAGTGAGCATACCTGTCCTTCCGACCTGAACCACAATATCCTCAAGCCGGGTCTTTTCTTTCTTTGGGGGGAATTTCCATGCAACAGCCCAGCGGGGACTCCGTTGTCTTGTTCCGAGTTTATCCCATATCTCCTTAGAGTCAATCTTAATGACAATGCCGTCGATCTCATACGGCAGATCTTCCCTTTGTTGAGAAAGCTCCTGATGATACTCCTTGACCTGCTCAAAAGAAGAGCACTTTTTGTTGTTCTTATCTGTTTTTAATCCCCATTTGGGAAACTGGCGGAGCTCCTCCCAATGAGAAGTAAACTCCATTCCCTCTATTCTGAGTATTTCGTAAAACGTGATATCCAGTGGTTTTCTCGCGACCTTCTTTGGGTCAAGCTGCATCATGATGCCCGCTGCTGCATTTCGGGGATTGGCAAAAGGCTGCTCTCCTCTTTCTATCATCTCCTTATTGAGCATTTGAAAGCCGTGCTTGGGCATAAACACTTCTCCCCTGACGGCAAGAAAATCCGGAACCTTTAGCTCTTTTTCATTTATAAGCTGTAGAGCCAAAGCATCAATCGTTTTTAAGTTTCCTGATATGTCCTGTCCGATGCTTCCGTCGCCTCTGGTCGCTCCGTAATCAAATTTTCCTTCTCTATAAACAACTTCCACGGAGAGCCCGTCGAATTTGGGTTCTACCACATACAGTGTGTCCTTCTTTTTATCAACATTCTTTCTTATAAACCTGTCAAAATCCTCAGCTTCAGTCTCATCAAGCACTGCATTCAGGCTGAGCATAGGGGCCGTATGTTCAACTTTCACATGCTCATCCACAGGAGCTGCTCCGACCTTCTGTGTAGGAGATGAATCTGTCCTGATTTCAGGAAAAGTCATTTCAAGTTCCTGAAGCCGGTGGAAAAGCGTATCATAGGCCGCATCTGATATCTCAGGCTGGTTTTTTGCATAATACAGATAATTATGATAATTAATGGCTTCTCTCAGTTCCTCAGCTTCCTTCCCAGCTTCACTCCCGGACATTTTGGCAGGATCCCTGAAATCTGTCTCGATCTTTCGTTTGGGACTCATTGTGATTGGTTACCAGATCTCATTTTATTTTCGTCCGAGTAGGGTCTTTAATTCTTTCCAGTCTCTGGTATTCAGAACATTCCCCGGCTCCAACCAACCCCTTCTTGCCTGTCCCACACCAAAGCGCATAAAATCCAAGTCATTCTGTGTGTGCGCATCCGTTGATACGGCCACTTTAACACCCTCTTCCTTAGCCATTTTACAGTAAATATCATTCAAATCCAACCGGTCCGGATGGGCATTGAGTTCCATACAACAGCTTCTCTCTTTTGCGGATTTAATGAGCTTTTCCATATTGACTTCATACGGAGGGCGTTCATTGATCAGCCTTCCGCTAGGATGACAGATAATATTCACATAAGGATTATCCATTGCTTTTAAAATCCTGTTCGTCTGTTTTTCCATGGAAAGATTGAATTTATAGTGAACAGAACACAGCACCAGATCTAGGTCTTTGAGAATCTCATCAGGTAAGTCCAGGGAGCCGTCTTCCAGGATATCCAGCTCAATTGACTTGAGTATCCGTATGTCTTTTAATTCCTGATTGAGCTTATCGATCTCTTTCATCTGTTTTGTCAGTCTCTTTTCATCCAGGCCCCTGGCCACAGTAAGATGCCTGGAATGGTCGGATATAGCGATATACTCATACCTTTTGTTTTGAGCGGCCTCAGCCATCTCTTTTATGGTAAATCTTCCGTCGGAATAACGGGTATGCATATGCAGATCGCCCCGGATGTCATCCAGCTCCACCAGCTTGGGCAGATTCCCTTTTTGTGCTGCTCCTATCTCCCCCCTGTCTTCTCTGAGCTCAGGCTCAATATAGGGAAGTCCCACTGTTTTATAGACTTCGCTTTCTGTTTTTCCGGCTATGCGTTTATCTCCTTTGAACACTCCGTATTCATTGATTTTTAGATTCTTTCCGACCCCGATTTTACGGACAGCTATGTTGTGATCCTTGGACCCTGTAAAATAAAGCAGGGCGGCTCCGTAACTTTCCGGCTGTATGACCCTAAGGTCTACCTGTAATCCGGTCCGAAGCAGTACCGAGGATTTGGTCTTGCCCTTAGAAATGATTTTAACCACATCTTCATATTCAACAAAATGATCCATAAGGCCGGTCTCTTTCCCGCAAACAGCCAGAATATCCAGATCCCCCACAGTCTCCCTTCTTCTCCGGTAACTCCCGGCAATCTGGACTTTCTCCGCTTCTTCGTATTTTTCCAGATATTCCCTGTAGTTTTCAGCGATCTGCTCAGCACGGAACAGCTTGATCCTTTCTTTTCCTCCGTGCTTCCTTTTCTCTTCTTCAAAGCGTTCGATCTCTCCAAGGATATTTTGCTCGGTCTTATCCCCGAATCCTTCAAGTTCACGCAGTCTGTGGTCCTGTGCTGCTTTCTTAAGCCCTTTGACAGATGTGATCCCCAAATCATGAAACAAAACTTTGATCTTCTTAGGTCCCAAACCCTGTATATTCATTAGCTTGCTCAAACCATCAGGAAGTTCTTTTTTGAGGTCGTTCAGTTTGGAAAGCTCACCTGTCTCTACGATCTCCTTTATTTTTGCAGCAAGATCTTTTCCAATTCCGGGCAGACAGGTCAGGTCTTCCCCTCCCCGTACCATATCATTTATGTTCTTTGACTGACCGGTTATGGTACGTGCGGCATTCCTGTATGCCCTGATCCTGAATGGGTTGGCCCCTTTGATCTCTAATAAATCAGCAAATTCACTGAAAATATCAGCAATATCATTGTTGTGTACGGGCATGCGTAACTATAAGAATATCAATAAAATAAAAAAGAGTCAATGCGACAGAAAAGGCAGGGGTGGTGGAGCTGATGGGATTTGAACCCACGACCTCTTGACTGCCAGTCAAGCGTTC
>CAYWDH010000040.1:0-25575 GCA_964456985.1 uncultured Eubacteriales bacterium | reverse complement strand
CTCAAACACAGCACTCCGAAGGCTAAATCTTTAAAATCGCTTCAGCCACACCTGAATTTCATAAGGAATCACTCTATTCCTGTAAGATAAAATAACCTTATGCCTCATCCAGACTTTCAGGCAGGCAGGCTGGTTCTGAAGTCATCCGGAAGCGAGCGGGCATGGTTCCTCGCAGAGAGGAGCGAGCCGAGGAATAAGCTGATTTTACTCGCTGGGGAAGATCAGCGGGCTGAAGAACCAGCTTGCCTGATGAAAGTCAAAAGTACAGGCTATACCTGATTTTCTTTTCTTTGGATCAGGCTTGCTTTAATAAACTCATCCAGGTCCCCGTCAAGTACACTTTCTGTGTTCCCTGTTTCAACATTTGTCCGGAGGTCCTTGATCATCTGGTAAGGATGGAGCACATAGGAACGGATTTGATTCCCCCAGGCTATATCAGATTTGGCATCTTCCAGCTTCTCCAGTTTTTCGTTTTTTTTCCTTTTTTCCAGTTCATACAGCCTTGATTTAAGGACTTTCAGAGCGGAAGCTTTATTCTTATGTTGGGACCTTTCGTTCTGGCATTGAACAACAATTCCTGTTTCAGTATGAGTGATCCTTACGGCGGAATCAGTAACATTGACATGCTGGCCTCCTCGGCCGGAAGCCCTGTATGTATCCACTCTTATATCATCCGGGGAAATGTCGATTTCTATGTCTTTGTCTATTTCAGGGTATGCAAAAACAGCAGCAAAGGAAGTGTGGCGCCTTTTGTTGGCATCAAAGGGCGAGATCCTCACAAGCCTGTGCACTCCTGATTCCTGACTGAAAATCCCGTAAGCATAATCTCCGATGATCTGGATGGTGGCGCTTTTCAAGCCAGCTTCGTCTCCCTGCTGAAGGTCAAGTATTTTTGATTTGAAATTTTTTCTTTCTGCATATCTGAGATACATACGCAACAGCATTTCAGCCCAGTCCTGGGATTCTGTCCCCCCTGCACCCGGATGGATAGTCAGGATGGCATTTCTCGGGTCGTCCTTTTCAAAAAATAGGATCTCCATCTCCGCTTCATCTATAAGGATTTGGAAGTCGTTGATAGTTTTACTGAGATCGGTTAATATATCTTCTCCCTCTGAACTCAATTCCAGAAGGACATCGATTTCTTCTTTTATTTCCTTTATTTTTTTGTATAAGGCAATGCTGTCTTCTATTCTTTTCTTCTCTTTTTGAAGTGATTTGAGTTTTGATTGATTTTTCCAAACATCAGGGGAAGAAAGTTCTTTTTCAAGGGTTTCGATTCTGCTTTTTTTTTTGTCCGGGTCAAAGATAGCCTCTGAGATCTTCAAATTTTCTGGTCAGCTTTTTGGTATCAGACTTAAGGTCAGCTATGGTTTTCGTTGGCTTCAGGTCTTCTTTTTCTTTCATTTTTCCTTCTTATAAAGGAAAGAATAAGGAATGCGGTTGATAAAGTCAACCCGGTATAGGGGAGAAGATCTCCGTATTTCGAGTAGAAAGTTAGAGATCGGTTCGGAGTGATCTCGGTATTTATAAATGTTTGCTTGTGCAGTTCTGACTTCGCAATGATCCTGCCGTATGGGTCCACAGCTCCGCTTATTCCGGTTGTGGCTGCTCTTAAAAGATATCTTCTGTTTTCCACAGCTCTTAAAACAGCTAAGGAAAAATGCTGGTACGGAGCCGCGCTTGTTCCGTACCATCCGTCATTTGTGATGGTCACCAGAAATTCAGCTCCCATTTTTGGGAATTTTCTCACCAGAGATGGGAATATGATTTCATAGCAGATAGGAGATCCGAAGGGGATGTCTTTGAATTCATGCAAAGAGTAATGTCTGCCGGGTGTCAGCTCTCCAATAGCATGAGTAAATTTGGAAATGAAGGAAAATATCTTTTTATACGGAGTGTATTCTCCGAAGGGGACGAGGTGCTGTTTATAGTAATGAGAAAGCGAACGGTCTGGACTCAGACAGACCGCTGCGTTATAGAATAATGGGCCTTCCAAGGAATAGGCTGTCTCACTTGTTCCCAGCAGCAGTGTGCATCCTGTCTCCTGTGAAAATCGTTCAAGCTGTTCGGAAAAATCAATATAAGGCTGGAATCGGCAGGAAAAACAGAGCGGAACAGAGAGTTCCGGCCAGATAATCAACTCAGCCCCATTTTCATAGGCCATATGACTGAGATGCAGGTGTTTTTGGAACATTTCATAAGTCTTTTCAAAAGGCTGGCTGGAAAAATCCGTGCTGGGTGGAGTGTTTCCCTGTATAAGAGCAGCAGTGAATGTATCTTCAGTCGGAACAGGTTCTTTTAAAGCTAAAAAACCACCAACATGGAAAATCAGGACCATCCCTACTGACAGACTTATACAAACAAATTTTTTTTTAGTTTTAGTTGCAAAAACGATCAGGCTCTGGAACAGGACCATGACAAAGGAAAGCCCGTACACTCCGGTTATGGATGAAAACTGTATAAAGCAGATATTTTTATACTGGCTAGCCCCTAGAAGGCCCCAGGGGAAACCTGTGAAGAGATAGGTCATTATGAATTCCATAGAGATCCAGAGCATAGGCACAGCAAGAAAGGTCAATTTCCGCATATGCTTTGAACAAAAAGAGGCGGTAAGGGCAAAGAATCCCCAGCAGAGTGCCAGCACAAGAACGAAGAGGATATAGATGAGAATGCTCAGACCTAGGGAAAGGCCTCCATAGTGCTTGGGTACAGCCGGAATCCAGTAGAGAAGCACCGCATAAAAGAAAGATCCCGCTAAAAGGCCTAAAACAAAACTTTGAGCCGGATTCATTTTAAGAAGAAGATAGATCAAGGGGATAAGAGAGATCCATCCAAGGTAAAAAAGTTCTGTTTTAGGGAAAGCTATGGCGGTCATCACGCCACTTGATGCAGCAAGAAGAATATCCGGAATCCGGATTCTCAATCTTTGTCTCTCTCTATTAAGCCTTTAATTCTTCCTATCTGTTTGAACCTTTGATGATGAAATAATCACTGCTTTTCTTGTTTTCTTTTTCCATAAGGTTCTTTTTGACTTCTTCGGCTTCTTCTCTGGTCTCATAGCCTCCGATTCTCACTCGATATATGGTTCTGCGGTCCCTCGGGTAAGGGTCTATGACCCGGGATCTAATCCCCATGCCGCTGTATTTTTCAGCTATTTTTAGGGCGGAGGCTTTATCACTATAAGCTCCGACTTGAATAAAATAGAGGTTTTGGTTTTCCGGGGCTTTCGTCTCCACTTTTTCTACAGGTTCTTCCTTTTTATCCTTATTTTCAACATGAGAGGCGATTTCCTGGTCTAATTTATCTTGTTCAGGTGCCACAGGTTTTTCTCTGACCTCTTCAATGGGTGTATCAGAGAATTGAGTCTGTTTCGTAAGAACCGCCTGTTTTTTTCCGACGGAAACCCCCAGGAGGAAAATGATTATCCCTAGAATGATGATGGCTATGAAAACAAAAACCAGCATAGAACTGGAGATCTGGAGTTCTCGATAATCCTTATTTCTCATGGTTTCTTATTTGTTTTCCTTTTCTTTTGAGATCATAAATGGTTTGACTAGATCCAGGGGGACAGGGAACACGATAGTGGAGTTTTTCTCGGTTGCGATTTCTGAAAGTGTGCTGAGAAATCGGAGCTGTAGAGCCTGCGGATTCTTGGAGATGACATTCGCTGCTTTTGTGAGATTATCCGCGGCCTGGTATTCTCCCTGTGCATGAATGACTTTAGCTCTTCTTTCACGTTCAGCTTCAGCCTGTCTCGCAATGGCTCTTATCATATTATCAGGCAGGTCCACATGTTTTGTCTCGACCAGTTGGACTTTAATGCCCCACGGATCTGTTTGCTTATCGATGATTTCTTGAAGCTGCATGTTCAGCTTTTCTCTTTCGGAGAGAATTTCGTCAAGCTCGCTTTCTCCAAGAACACTGCGAAGTGTTGTTTGGGCGAGCTGAGAGGTTGCATAAAGATAATCCTGAACAGCCAGAATCGCTTTTTGAGGATCCATTACCCGGAAATACACCACTGCGTTCACTTTGACAGAAACATTGTCTTTTGTGACGATATCCTGTGCCGGGATGTCCATAGTCACGATACGCAGGCTGACTCTCACCATTTTATCAACAGGCGGAAACACCAGAATCAATCCCGGCCCCTTTGGCTTTGGCAGAACACGGCCTAACCGAAAAATGACACCTCGTTCATATTCCTTGAGTATTTTTATGGCGTTCAATATGTAGAGAATGATGATTCCTCCGATTATAATAGGAACTGTTAACATTTTTACTCTCCTTTTAATCTATTTTTTTTGACTTTAATCTTTAGATTTTTCAATACCTCGGTAATTTCGACCTTTGAGCCTTTTGGAATGTCTTCCTCAGACTCCGCATTCCATATTTCCCCCATCACAAACACTTTCCCTTCAGGATTTATCCTGGTGGAAGCCGTACCTATTTCTCCGACAAGTCCTTCTTTTCCGGTGAAAACTTTTTTTGTGTGGGCTCGAATAGCAATGTATATTAAAAAAATAAAGATGAGAGAAATACCTACGGCCACTGGAATTATGAAGTTCAGACTAGGCCGTAGTTCGGGAATAGGAGCATTGATGAGCATAATAGAACCTATAAGCATAGCGATGATACCTCCAACAGATAGAATACCATAACTCTGGACTTTTATCTCTAAAATAAACAGTCCTATGGCCAGTAAAATTAAAAGCAGTCCCACATAATTTATCGGGAGTATCTGGAAGGAAAAGATCGCTAAAAGCAAAGAGATCCCTCCCAGGACACCAGGGAGAATCGCCCCGGGATTTGAAAATTCAAAGTAAAGGCCCAGAAGTCCAAGCATAAGCAGAATATAGGCTAGGTTCGGATTTGAAATGGTCAATAAAAATTTTTGCCTGGGGGACATGGGCAGTTCTATGATGGTCTCATTTTTCAGAGACAAGATTCTTTCAGTTCCATTAAATGTTTGGATGTTTTTCCCGTTCAGGTTCTCAATGATCTCTGTTTCATCTTTGGCTATGAGATCGATGAGATTTCCCTCGTAGGCTTCCACTTCGGTGTAGGATAAGCTCTTTCGGACCGCATCCTCAGCCATGGAGATGTTTCTCCCTCTTTTTTCAGCGATACTTTTAATATAGGAGGCCGCATCATTGGTGACTTTTTCTGCCATGGTCTCATCCATTTTTTGTCCGGTCATAGAAACACCCACTGGATGCGCGGCTCCTGTATTTGTTCCGGGAGCCATGACAAAGACATCGCTTGCAATCCCAATAAAAAAGCCTGCGGATGCTGCTCTGGAGCCGCTGGGACTGACAAAGGTCACCACAGGAACTTTTGAGCTGAGGATTTTTTCAATGATTTCCCTCATAGACGTATCAAGTCCGCCCGGAGTGTTGAGTTTCATGATCAAAAGGCTGGCGTTCTCTGCCTCGGCTTTTTGAATTGATTTGACTATGTATTCAGAGGTTATGGGGTGGATCGGAGCGTCCACAGTGATCTCCAAAATAGAAGGGTAGGAAAGGTGGACCAGTAGGGTGATACTTATAAGGATAAAGAGGAGTTTTTTCACTATTTTTTTATTATAAAAAGGTATTTTTTGTAAGTCAATAATTTGTCTTGACTTTTTATTTTCAATATTTAATCATTTAGTAAAAAGGAGATTTAGAGAGTCAATGATTAAAAAGGATATCGTATACAAAATTGAAGAAAAGGCAGGCTTCAGCCGGAGCGATTCCTTGGTCATTGTTGACTCTATACTGGATCATATAAAGGAATCCCTGAGAAAAGGGGAAAAGATAGAAATAAGGGGATTCGCCAGCCTAAAAGTAGTTCCGAAAAAAACAGGCTATGGAAGAGATATCCGGAGAAACAAACAGATCAGGATCCAAAACGGGAAGAGAATAAAATTCAAACCCGGGCAGGAACTTAAAGACATCACCTAATCAGGATAGTTCATAAAATCAGCCTGCACTTTCCTTTATTGTTGCTTGATCAATTGTCTTTTAAAGTCATGTCAACCAACATAGTTTAACTCTTTGTTACTGCTTTGTATTTAAATTTAATGCAAGCTGATTTTACCTTATAGGCGAGCTGATCTTACTGCATCTGCTTCGTTACAGGGCATTCGCGGTGAAGGACCACAGCTTCATACCCTGCGCCTCGCATCTACAGCAACCTTAACTCGCGAACTATCCTGATTACTTTAGGATTGTTCATAAAAGCTGCCTGCACTTTCACCTTATTCTTTCATTGAAGTATTTTGCTTCCTGTATTATCATGAAAAAAATGGAGATATGATGAGCAAATACAAGATCGATCCTCTTTGGCCTGAGGATCTTAACACATATTCCTTAAAGTCGAGGAAGAGCAAGGTTTCTCATAAAGATTTCGCCCGGAGATTCAGTCCTGAGGAGCCCTTCAAGGATTTTATTAAAAGCCTTCCTGATTTGCTGGCGGGCAGAAATTTTAAAAGATTGGTTCATCTGATAAAAGAAGCCCGTAGAAAAAATAAACCGGTAATTTTTTCAATGGGGGCTCATTTGATAAAAGTCGGGCTCAATCCATTGATCATAGATTTAATGGAAACAGGCTGGATCAGCGCTTTAGCCATGAACGGAGCGGGCATCATCCATGATTTTGAGATAGCTTTTGCCGGCAGGACATCAGAAGAGGTCAAAACTCAAATAAGAGATGGTTCTTTTGGAATGGCAGAAGAGACCGGAAAGGCTCTCAACAGTGCTATAAATCTGGGAAGCAGGGAAGATCTGGGTATGGGTGAATCGGTCGGAAAAATGATTTATCATTCAGGATTTCCCTATAAAGAGATGAGCCTTCTTTCGTCTGCCTATAAGTTGAGCATCCCTGTGACAGTTCATGTCGGATTAGGGACAGATGTCATTCACTTTCACCCCAATGTAAACGGAAAAGCGATTGGAAAAACATCCCTGCATGATTTTTTCCTTTTTTGCTCTTTGATCGAACAACTTGAAGGGGGAGGGATTTATATGAACATGGGGTCTGCTGTGCTGCTTCCTGAGGTTTTTCTCAAAGCCGTATCCTACGTTAGGAACAGAGGTAACAAGCTCGATCATTTCTACACAGCTGTCTTTGATTTCAACACTCACTACAGACCATCACAAAATGTTATTGACAGGCCGTTTGAAGAAGGAAAAGGGGAGGGATTTTATTTTATCGGCCATCATGAAATAATGATTCCATTGTTAGCTGCGGCCATAAAAAATGTCAGCTAGCCAGCCTTAGAAATATGATCTATATAAAGATTTCTGTACGTTTTTTCAGCCTGTTCGATAGTCGAAGAGACATCACCTGATGTATCTATGAGATAATCAGCATATTTTTTCTTTTCTTCAAGAGATTCTTGAGAGCTGATTTTCTTTCTTGCCTCGGACTCAGATATTTCATCTCTTTCCATAAGACGCCTTATTTGTATGTCTTTGCTGCAAAAAACCACAATGATTTTGTCAAAAAAATCAACAAAGCCTGCTTCTATTGTCAAAGCAGCTTCAGATATAAAAATTTTATATTTTTTTTCCTTTTCGAGTTTGCTTATGAGCTGCATTCTTTGTTTATGTACCATCGGGTGTATCAAGGAGTTGAGAAACTGGCGTTGTTTTTTATCTGAAAAGATTCTTTTTCCGAGTTTCGAGCGGTTGATAGTCTTATCTTCATTTAAAATAGACTTTCCAAAGTGAAGGACAATTCTTTTATAAGCTGTTTTTCCTGGTTCCATGAAAGAATGCGCTTCCTCGTCAGCATTAAAGATATAGCATCCCAATTCTTTCAGAACCATGGCAACAACTGATTTGCCAGTAGCGATGCCTCCGGTTAACGAAGCGGTAAGCAAACGGTGTTTCTTCTCTGGATTTTTTTCCAAGGTTCTTTTAGAAATTTTATGCCTTTGGTTCAATCAAGAAATTTGTATTCTTTATCAAAGCGGACTGCAACATTGTTCTTTTTGTCTTTTTTCCCTGATTTTTCAATACGAACAGTATAGCCTGATAAAGAAAGCTTTGTCTTTTTTCCTTCAGCCAGCTTGGATGGGATTTCTATAAACAGCATGAGTTTTGTGTCCACAGTTATTCCTGCATCAAGGCCCAAATACGCGCCTCCTGAGCTTATGTTATTGATTTTGGTTTTTTCACTGAAATTTTTTCCTGTAGGTAGCTTTCCTTTAACAGTAGCTGAAAGAGGGATGTCAAGTCTCCATTCTTGTCTTCTGTTCAGTAATATATCGTAATTATCGCTGGTTTGTTTTTTTGGATTTGATTTCTTTGTCATAATTGCCTCTCGAAAAGTAGATTAAAACAGAGCTGAGTTAATAGCATACAATGCAAGCTGCAGTCTGCTGTGCGTTCCGAGTTTTGCATAGATACTTTTTATGTGTGACCTCACGGTATTTTTGCTTATAAACATGTCATTCGCAATGTCTTCGTTGCTTTTACCCTGTCCTATATGTCTTAACACTTTAAACTCAGTGGGTGTAAGCTGGTCAAGCGTCTTTTCTTTCAGGTCCCTACCAACAACAGATATGATCCTGTCCATAATACTGCTCATTTTGTCCCTTGGAAGCCATATCTCTTCTCTGAATATGCTTCTGGTTGCATCTGTCAGTTGGCCCGAAGGTTCATTCAGGTCAAAATATCCTCTAACCCCTGCATTCATAAGCCCGACGATCTCTTCCTGCGGTGGGATATTCCCAATGAGCATCAACTTGGATTTTTTTTGGTCTCCTGTAATATCTTTTATAGCTTTGCAGATTTCTTTGATATTAGGGAGAGGATCTGAGTTAGAAAAGAGGATGACATCCGGCTTCTTTGTTTTTATGGCATTTAAAAGAGAATCTATCGTGCTTTTTTCAATTCCGCTGATTTCTATTTCCGGTCCTTTTTCCAAAGCATTCAATATGCCGGCTAATATAAGATCTGATGTGCTGTAGATAAGGACTTTTATCTTTTTTCCCAAGGCTTGTGTGTTATTTTTTTCCATAATAGGAGCTCTTTTAACCCCTTAATAACGGATTTTTAATATAGATTTGGGAATATGTTAACCAATCGAAATATTTATGTCAAGGTTAAGGAAAGATGTTAATTGTCCTGGAGAACAAAACAGAAAATTCTCATAGCCATTTTTTTATGAATAGATCAGGTTAGATCAATTTTTGAATGTCGAAGTTTTTGGTTAATTTGAGGTATACGTTTTGTTCGTTCTTTTTATTTGAATCCTTCTCTGCTTTTATGACTTCTCCAGTGACTATCAGCATGAGCGGATGCCCGAGGATGAGAGTCTTAGGAACGATAAGAGATAATCTTAATTTTGTTCCGATCAAAACCCTTGTTTTTAACTCAAATACAGCTTTTTCGGAGCTGATTTCACTAATGGAAGTTTTTTCCATAAATTTCACACCGGTTGCATCACAACCCTGAAGATGAGCTGTGAGAGAAAGAGAAAAACATTCCTCTTCATTTGGATGGATGGTTGTTACAGCGGAAGCACTTTCCATTATATTTTATTTGCACTCATCTATTATGTATTTATTATCAAAACGGAGCGATATCCGGGATTTTGCATTCTGCTCTACTGCATTTTCAACAAATATGACTTTTCCTTTGATTATCATCTTGAGGTCTTTGTTTTCCCTAAGTTTAGGAGGAAGATCAATCATTAGTCTCAGGTCAACCCCGTTTGACACAGGAGTATCCAGCCAGAATGACGATCCACTGGGACTGATATAGGAAAGAATTGTCTTTTCTGAAAATTTGTTTCCTGCCTTATCTATTCCTTCTACAGTAGTGGAGAGAGGGAGTTTAAAACCTTTTTCTTTCAGAAAATCATCCGTATTTCTGGCAGTATTTGTTTTTTTTGTCATCATCGCTTCCTTTAATGATAAAACTTGAGTATAAAATGCCATAACAGACTATGGAATTCAATCACCCTTATGGATGAATTTAGGGGGTGAATTTTTTAACCACGCAGGTGAAGCCAGTTTTTTTACTTAGGGTTGCTAGCTTGACAAATTTTACAACCATGGATAGAATAACCCAAAAATAACCGGAGAAAAAATGGAAGAAAAGAACCGTTACGTACAAAAAATCACACCCAAAAGCGTTGACTTTTCCCGATGGTATGTTGAAGTCATTCGTAGAGCAGAGCTCGCTGATTATGCTCCTATGAAAGGAATGATGGTGATAAGACCCTACGGTTATGCTGTCTGGGAGAACATACAGGAACTGATGGATAGGAGGATTAAAGAGACCGGCCATAAAAACGCCTATTTCCCGCTTTTTATTCCGGAAAGTCTTTTGAAAAAAGAGACAGAACACCTCGAAGGTTTTTCTCCGGAAGTGGCTTGGGTTACGCACGGCGGAGAAGAGGAACTTGAGGAAAGATTGGCTGTCCGACCTACATCAGAAGCCATAATCGGACATATGTTCTCCAAATGGATCGGTTCCTATAGAGACCTTCCGGTACTGATTAACCAGTGGGCGAATATTGTGAGATGGGAAAAAGTAACGAGGCCGTTTCTGCGGACTGCAGAATTTTTATGGCAGGAAGGTCACACAGCTCACGAAACAAGTCAGGAAGCCGAGGAAGAGACATTAAAGATGCTTTCCGTTTACAAAGAGTTTGTGGAGTCAGAACTGGCCATATCAGTTATTTCCGGAAAGAAGACGGATAGAGAGAAATTTGCCGGAGCCTCTGCGACCTATTGTGTGGAAGCCCTGATGTCTGATAAAAAAGCCCTTCAAATGGGGACTTCCCATTTTCTGGGACAGCATTTTTCCAAGGTGTTTGATATCAAATTTGAGGACAGAAACCAAAAACTCCGGTATGTGTGGCAGACTTCCTGGGGTGTCTCTACGAGAATGGTGGGGGCTTTGATCATGGCTCACGGGGATGACTCCGGTCTTTGTTTTCCCCCGAGGGTGGCTCCTATTCAAGTCATAATCATACCTATTTCAATAGGGGACTGGAAGCAGGAAGTCCTTCCGGTTGCAGAACAAATAAAAAAGAAACTGGAGCGGAAGGGATTCAGAGTGGAAATAGATTCCAGAGAACAATTCACTCCGGGATGGAAGTTTTCGGAGTGGGAGATGAGAGGTGTTCCCTTGAGATTAGAGATAGGGCCGAGGGATATCAAAAACAATAATTCCGTTCTTGTAAGGCGGGATAACGGGAAAAAACAGGTAATAAGCCAGGAAGAATTGGATATTAAGGTCAGTGAGATCCTTCATGATATACAAAAGGATATGCTGGATAGATCCTTGAAGTTCCGTGAAGATAACACCCATGAAGCCCGCAGTTATCAAGAGTTTAAGTCAGTTATGGAATCTGAGATGGGCTTTATAAGAACCTTTTGGTGCGGGAATCCTGAGTGTGAGCTAAATATTAAAGAAGATACCAAAGCAACCATAAGAGCTGTTCTGTCAGAAGAAGATAAAGGGAAGTGTGTTTACTGCGGCAAGGATGCCGGGAATTTGGTCGTATTTGCCAAAGCCTACTGAAATAGGATATTCATAAAATCTGCCGATAACAGCTTCATACCCTGCGCCTCGCATCTGCAGCCAGCTGGACTCGTGAATAACCTATTTTCTTTAGGCTGTTCATAAAATCTGTGAAATTCAGATGTGGCTTGTGCTCGCTAAAGATTTTTAACGCCATTCTACGAGCTGTATTCTCGGCTTCTGCGTAACTCCCCCTGTCTGTGGGTCAGACATACTCGAAGCTCAGCTTCGCTGAGTTCCCTCAAACACAGCTCTCCGAAGGCTAAATCTTCAAAATCGCTTCAGCCACACCTGATCTTCTTAAGGAGTACGCTTTTCATGTAAAATAAATAGCCTCATGCCATATCTAGAATTTCAGGCAGAGACATGTATCCAATTCTGGTTATTTACGAGTCGAGGTTGCTGCAGATGCGAGGCGCAGGGTATGAAGCTGTGGTCCCTCACCGCGAATGCCCTGTAACAAAGCAGATGCTGTGAGATCGGCTCGCCCAAAGGGTAAAAGCTGCCGATAATAAAATAAGAGTATAAACTTCAAGAAACGAAATTGTCTTATAGGATTTTTTATAGAACTGAAAAAATGAAGAGAACTTGCTTTGTTATGTATATGCTATCGGCAGCTTTTATTAATGACCAGGATCAGTCGAGGTGGTAGTTAGGTGCTTCCTTGGTAATGATGACATCGTGGACATGACTTTCCCTGATTCCTGCGGATGTGATTTTAATAAATCTCGCTTTTTTCTGAAGATCCTTTACACCGGAGCAGCCAGCATAGCCCATTCCTGCCCTAAGTCCACCCGCCATCATCTGTATTATATGAGTAACACTTCCTTTATTAGGAACGCGGCCTTCAATCCCTTCAGGTACTAATTTTGCTTTATTAGTTGTATCTTGAAAATATCTATCTCCGGTCCTTCCTTCACGCATAGCCTCTAGAGAACCCATGCCCCTGTAAATTTTATAAGAACGCCCCTGGTAAATGACCACTTCTCCCGGCGATTCATCAGTTCCAGCTAAAAGATTGCCTATCATGACTGAATCAGCCCCGGCAACTATGGCCTTTGTGATATCTCCGGAAAATTTTATTCCTCCATCTGCTATGAGCGGGATGTTATGCGCTTCTGTGACCTGGTAAACATTGGCAATGGCTGTTATTTGAGGTATGCCAGCGCCGGATATGATTCGAGTCGTACATATAGACCCTGGACCGACTCCGACTTTCACGGCATCTACATCGAGTTTTATGAGATCTTTGGCAGCTTCTGCCGTTCCTATATTGCCAGCTATAAGCTCTACGTTCTGAAACTTATTTCTTATTTTTTTAACCATATTCATGACTTTCTGTGTATGTCCGTGTGCTGTATCAACCACAAGCACATCACATTTTGCATGAGTGAGCTCAGCGGCCCTTTCTATGGTGTCTTCAGCAATTCCAATGGCTGCTCCCACTCTCAGCTGTCCGAGTTTGTCCTTGCATGCATTGGGATATTTAATCCGTTTGAGGATGTCTTTGTACGTTATCAATCCTTTCAGATGGAATTTCTCATCAACCATGAGGATTTTCTCGATTTTATGTTTATGGAAAAGTCTTTTTGCCTCTTCTATTGAGGTGCCAAGCGGAACCGTTATCAGTTGCGTGGTCATTACTTTTTCTATAGGAAGATTAAGGCGTGTTTCAAACCTGATATCTCTGTTTGTTAGGATGCCGACTAACTTGTTATCTGCCTCTGTTATGGGGAGACCGGAGATTTGATACTTTTTCATGACTTCTTTAGCTTCGTATATCTTATCCTGCGGTTTCATGGTTATTGGGTTGACGATCATTCCGCTTTCATGGCGTTTGACTTTGTCTACCTCTTCAGCCTGTTTATCAATGGGCATATTTTTGTGGATGATCCCGATTCCTCCGTTTTGGGCCAGGGCAATAGCCATCTTGGATTCAGTAACCGTGTCCATTGCAGAGCTGATTATAGGAATGGATAAATCAATATGGCGGCTCAGTTTTGTTGTCACATCAACCTCAGCCGGAAGAATATTTGACTTTGCAGGCATTATCAGCACGTCATCGAATGTCAGGCCTTCTAATATTTCTTTATGAAACATTCTTTTTCTCCTTATATTATTTTTTTCTCTTGCCCTTTTTTCTCTTCTTGGGGATTACAGAGCGAGCTTTTTTACCCTGTCTTGTCGGGGAACTCTGAGGTTTTTTATAATAGATTTCCTGTTCTTTTCTTTCCGGCATTTCTGTTTTTTCAACAGGCTGAAGGAGGAACAGATACTTTAGTGTTTCCTCTTCGATCCTATCCATCATTGCTTGAAACATATCATAGCTTTCTCTTTTGTACTCAACAAGAGGATCTCTTTGTCCGTATCCTCTCAAGCCTATGCCTTCTTTTAAGTGGTCCATGGCAAGCAGGTGGTCTTTCCATTGAGAATCAATCACTTGAAGCATTATGATTCTCTCGAATTCCCTCATTCTCTCGGGTGAAATTATTCTCTCTTTTTCTTCATAAACCTCATTTAAGGCATTCATTATTTTGTCATGGAGTTCTTGGAAATTGATGGTTTCCCAGTTGATTTCCAGCTCATCGACATCCAGTCCGAACTGAGCTTTTATGGCGCTTGTAAAACCTTCGATATTCCAGTCATCCGGAGACTTCTCTTCACTGGTGTTGGTATCCATTATCCAGTCGACTATATTAAGTCTGATCTCCTGCAGGAATTCCTTCATATCTTTTCCTTGGAGGATTTCTTTTCTCTGTGAATAAATCGATTCTCTCTGTTTGTTCATTACATCATCGTATTCAAGAAGATGCTTTCGGATGGAAAAGTTCCGGGCCTCAACCTGTTTTTGTGCCCTCTCTATGGCTTTGGTGACCATGTTGTGTTCGATAGGAACTCCTTCTTCCATTCCGACTCTGGTCATGATTCCTGAGATTTTTTCACTGCCAAAGATGCGCATAAGGTCATCTTCAAGGGAAAGATAAAATCTGGATGAGCCTGGATCTCCCTGTCTTCCGCACCTTCCTCTTAATTGGTTGTCTATTCTTCTGGCCTCGTGTCTTTCTGTACCTGTAACGTGGAGTCCTCCCAGGGAGATTACTTTTTCTTTTTCAGGTTCCGTGATGGACAGAGCTTTTTGAAGAGCTTTCTGTTTTTCCTCCTCATCAATGTTTTCTTCGTCCCCCTTTCTGTTATAGAAGCCTTCGGCTAAGGACTCAGGATTACCTCCTAATAAAATGTCAACGCCTCTTCCTGCCATATTTGTGGCTATAGTGACCGCACCCACTCTTCCTGCCTGGGCAATGATCTTAGCCTCGGATTCATGATATTTCGCGTTGAGGACATTGTGTTTGATGTGCTGTTTATTCAGAATGGAACTGAGATATTCAGACTTTTCAATAGAAATTGTGCCCACTAGTACAGGCCTTCCCTTCTTGTTGCTTTCTATTATCTCATTAGCCACTGCATCCCATTTTTCTTTGGCTGTACGGTAAATAAGGTCATCAAGTTCGTTTCGGATAAGAGGTTTGTTAGTGGGGATTTCGACCACGTCAAGTTCATATAGGGAATGGAACTCAGCCGCTTCTGTGGCCGCTGTTCCGGTCATGCCAGCTAGTTTGTCGTACATTCTGAAATAGTTTTGGAATGTTATGGAAGCAAGGGTTTGGTATTCTGCTTCGATCCGGACGTTTTCCTTTGCTTCTAAAGCCTGATGTAAGCCGTCACTGTACCGCCTTCCCGGCATGAGCCTTCCTGTAAATTCATCTACAATGACCACTTTTCCGTCTTTAATCATATAGTCAACATCTTTCTTGAAGAGATGATGCGCTTTCAGCGCTTGATTGACAGCATGGATCAAATCCATATTTTTGATGTCATACAGGTTCTCTATTTGAAGGGATTTTTCCGCGTGCTCCACTCCTTCCTCTGTAAGAACAGCTGTCCTTGTCTTTTCGTCTATTTGGTAGTCATTGGATTTATTCAGCTTTTTCACCAGGTTATTGATTTTATAATATATGGAGGTTGAATCTTCGGTTGGACCGGATATGATAAGAGGAGTTCTTGCCTCGTCTATCAGAATACTGTCGACTTCGTCAAGAATGGCGTATCTATGTTCTTTCTGGACGATGTCCGGAAGACGGAATTTCATATTATCTCTTAAATAGTCAAAACCGAATTCATTATTTGTTCCGTATGTGATATCTCTTTCATAGGCGTCTTGCCTGTCGATTTCATTCATGTCATGCTGTATAACACCGACTTCTAAGCCCAATGTTTTATAAATAGGCCCCATCCACTCCGAATCTCTTTTTGCCAGATAATCATTGACCGTGACTATATGAACACTGCCATTTTTTTCAAGTGCGTTAAGATAAGCTGGAAGAGTGGCCACCAGGGTCTTTCCTTCTCCTGTTTTCATCTCTGCTATTTTGCCCTGATGGAGAACCACTCCGCCTATGATTTGCACATCAAAATGCCTCATATTGACTTTTCTCTTTGCTGTCTCCCTTACTACAGCAAAGGCTTCAAAGAGGATGTCATCTAAAGAGGCTCCGTTGCTTATTTTATTCCTGAATTCGTTTGTTTTTTCCTTAAGCTGCTGGTCAGTCAGACTTTTAATTTTCGGTTCGAGCTCATTGACGGCCGCTACAAAGGGTCGGAGTTTTTTTATGTCTCGTTCGGTCTTTGTACCGAATATCTTGCTTAAGAGTGTGTTGAACATTTGCATAATTTTTAACAAATATGATGCTTGGTTGTCAATTAAAGTTGTGGCAAATTATTAAGTAAACCTCTTGAATTTTTTTCCTGCATCTTTTATCATCACTAGTTAACTTTGTTAAATATGGATAGATCAAATGATGAATTTAATAAATTCGCCCCGGGGAAAGCAGGTAAGAATAACCAATATATCCGGGGGAGTTGAAGTGCGAAGAAGACTTTTCTCTTTAGGGATCCATAAGGATGATATCGTGGAGCTGGATTCCCGGAGTATGTTCAGAGGGCCTGTACTTATAAGAAACAACACGACAGGGTCCTCTGTAGCCCTAGGGAGAGGAATCGCCAGCAAAATCATGGTTGATATTCTTGAATAAAAAAGAGGATATTCCTGATATAGTTTTCATAGGCCAGCCTAACTGCGGGAAAAGTACACTCTTTAATTTTATTGCAGGGATTAAAGCCGTCACATCGAATTTTCCAGGAACGACTGTCAAGCACACACACAGTAAACTCAGTGTCAAAGGAAGATTGTTCAATATCATAGATCTGCCGGGAACTTATTCTCTTAATCCTGCAGATGAGGCCGAAAAGGTGGCTCTCACACATCTCTTTGTTGAAAAACCTGATCTGGTGATAAATGTTGTAGACGCTTCCATACTCGGAAGAAGCCTGGAGATGACACTGGAACTGATGGAACTTGAATATCCAATGGTTCTGGCATTGAACATGACAGATTTGGCGGAAAAAAAGGGAATAGAAATTGATCCTAACAAGCTGGAGGAGACACTCGGAATTCCTGTCATTTCCACTATAGCTTCTCGTGGAAGAGGAGTCAAGGAGCTGCTGGACAAAGCCATATCCTGTCTTGATGAATGCAGGAAACCAAAGAGACTAGTCTGGTCCAAAGACGTGGAAGAAAAAATTAGAGAAGTGGAGAAATTGATTCCGGATGAATTTCTATCTGTAGCCAATAAAAGATTCACAGCTATCAAATCCATAGAGCTGGAAAGACCGTCTTTTAACCGGATGATCCAGGAGATAAGTCTTCCTTTAAAGAACAGCATAGACAAAGCAAGGGATGAGCTTCACAGGAATCATGATGTGCCGGCATATGAGGTCATTGCCGCAGAAAGACATCATCTTGCCCTTAAAATATTTGAAGATTGCTGTAAGGTAACCCGGAGGAAAAAGGCGAGCTTTTCAGAGAGCATGGATGATATCATTATGCATCCCTTTTGGGGTTATTTTATTTTACTCTGTGTGTTTATCAGCTTTTTTCTGATCATTTTTATCGTGGCAAGCCCTATCGAGGAGTTGCTTTTGGCCCCTTTAACCGCATTGAGGGGCGTTTTATCCGACTTCTTGGGAAAAGGAGTTTTATTGTATCTAACAGATGGTCTCATACAGGGAATAGGAGGCGGAATAGCCATTGTTCTTCCTTATTTCATTCCTTTGCTTCTATTGATGTCATTTCTTGAGGATATCGGATATTTATCGAGGGTCGGATTCTTAATGGATACACTGATGCATAAGATAGGGCTTCATGGAAAATCTGTTTCTCCTTTTATGCTTGGTTTCGGATGCAATGTTCCGGCAGTCGTCTCAACCCGGATCCTTGAATCAAAGCGGGATAAAATCATCACAACGTTGTTGATCCCTTTTATCCCATGTTCTGCAAGGACCACTATTATTCTGGCACTGGTCGCTTTTTATTTAGGGCCTTTATGGGCTGTGGTCTTTTATCTCTTTAATATGCTCCTTGTGGCTTTTTTGGGGAGGGTGATCTCATTGTTTTTTAAAACACAATCTCCGGGTCTTATCCTTGAGATACCTTCTTTAAAAATTCCTTCTATCTCCAATGTCTTTAAGAAAGTCTATTTTCAGTTGAAATCTTTTATTGGATTTGCATGGCCTATCTTGATAGCAGGAAGTGTGGTGCTGGGCCTTCTTCAATTTTTTCATGTAGACAGAGTCATTAATATCGCTCTTTCACCTGTTGTCGAGCATATTCTTGGATTGCCCAAAGAATTAGGCGTCACTTTGATCTTTGGGTTTTTAAGAAAAGAGCTCTCTCTTATCATGATGCTTCAGGCTTTGGGGGTTGATTACAGTCAACTTTTGACCGTAGTATCTCAACAACAGATTATTGTCTTCACCATATTTATCAGTTTTTTTATTCCTTGTCTGTCTACAGTTGCCATTATATGGAAAGAAATAGGAAGAAAATGGGCTTTACTGTCTGTTCTGTTGAATACTTCAGTGGCATTGCTCATTAGTTTTATTGCAAGACTCATATTCATTGGAATATGAATGATGTTCCATCTTCTTGATATTTTAGTTTGAATAGGGCTATAATTTAATGGGTTATGAAAGACGTTCAGTTATTTGTTTATCCGAAAGCAAAAGATTCCTTTTCCTATGATTTTAAAGATGACAAAGTCTCCATGGGGAGATCAAGCGATAATGATATAGCAATTTCCGACCCTTTTTGTTCAGGATTTCATGCTCGGATAGAAAGGTCGGGAAAAGACTTTATACTTAAAGATAATGACAGCAAAAACGGGACTTTTCTGAATGGCGAGAAGATAAAATCTGAAGTCAGACTCAAAGAAGGTGATGAGATCCTTATTGGATCGACAAGGATTGTTTTTAATAAGAAACTGTCCACCAATGTTGAGATTACAGATTCTCCGTCCTCTTCTGTGAATGTCAATACCATAATGCATCTTGAGGATATACTGAGAAAACCGGATGTGAGCACCACCATAGAAGCCACAGAGAAAGCGTTTGATATTGAGAAGATCAAATCGGAACATAAATCTCTGTCTGTTATCAGTGAGGTCAGTAAAACCCTTGTGCTGCACAAACCCCTTAGTGAATTATTAGAACATATTATGGATCTCATATGTGAGAATCTTCCCATGGACAGAGGAGTCCTCATGATAAAAGAGGGGAATCCTGTCCAGTTCATTCCAAAAGTCATACGCGTCAACAATACTAGCCTGATGAATAAGAAGATAAATGTAAGCCAGAGTATTGTTGACATGGCTGTGAACAAACATTCTTCAATCTTAGTTTCTGACGTACAGGCGGATCCCAGGTTTAAAGCTCAGGACAGTGTCATAAGATTTAATATCAGTTCAGCCATGTGTGTCCCTTTGTGGAACAATAAGGAGATCATAGGAATCATATATTCGGACCGCATATCATTGAGCAAGCAGTTCAACGAAGAAGACCTGAAACTTCTGACGTTGTTATCTAATTTAGCTGCAGTGAAGATTGAGAACTCCAGACTGATTGACAAGTCTATAGAAAAGGAGAAAATGGAAAAGGAACTGGACCTGGCTGCTAAAATACAAAGAGATTTTCTTCCTAAAAAAGACCCTGAAATAGAAGGATATCTAGTTTCAGGGATCAACATTCCCTGCCAGCAGGTAGGTGGAGACTATTACGATTACATTCTTATCGATGACGATCGTATAGGGATAGCCATTGCCGATGTTTCCGGCAAAGGTGTAGGTGCTTCGTTATTAATGGCTTCCTTAAGAGCCTCCCTTCATTCAGAGGTCAGTAAAGATTCGACAGTGGAGGGGATGGCCTGCCGGTTGAACGATTTTGTCAATGAAAGCTCGGCCAGCAATTCATTCATAACGTTTTTCTTTTTAGAACTGAATAAAAAAAGCGGAGATTTTATCTATGTCAATGCAGGGCATAATCCTCCTTTGCTTATAGATAGAAAAAGAAGAATATCTTGTCTGGAAAGCTGCGGCCTGAGCCTGGGGATGTTTCCTTCCGTCTCGTATGAAAAAAGAAAAGGGCATTTAGATCCCGGAGACGTTATTGTGTTTTATACAGATGGAATTACTGAGAGCCGGAACAAAAAGAATGAGGAGTTTGGAGAGAAAGGTTTGAGAGATTTTATCAAAAGCTACAGAAAGCAGCAGCCATCAGAAATTATAGATGAGTTATTGAAACAGCTTAATGAATTCATAATCGGGGCAGATAGGATGGATGATATGACCGCAGTGATTATAAAGAGAGAATAAGCTCAGTTTTTGTATTTACTTTTTCTGCAGGAATGACTTAAGGTCACTGGCGGCTTTTTTCCCGATAAACTTGGCTATTTCATTCACAGGAGCCTGAAGGATGTCTTTTATATTTCCATATCTCTCGAGGAGAACTGATTTGCGTTTAGGCCCTATTCCCGGAATCCCATCCAAAAATGATTCAAAACTTTTTTTTCTGCGCCGTTTACGATGATAACTAATGGCAAAACGGTGAGCTTCGTCACGGATGTGCTGGAGAAGTTTTAAAGCGGATGATGTCCTATCCAGTTTTATACCGTCTTTTGCTGGATCAGTGAATATGATTTCTTGTTTTTTTGCGATGGAGATAACAGGGATATTGGGGAGGTCGATGTCATTGAGAGTCTTCTGAGCGGCATGGAGCTGGCCTTTGCCGCCATCTATAAGAATGAGTTCAGGGAGAGGAATCTCTTCATCCGCTAATTTTTTGTATCTTCTTAAGACTATTTCTTGAATACTGTGTATATCATCAGGACCTGTCACTGTCATTATTTTAAATTTTCGGTAATCTTTCTTGGAAGGTTTCCCGTTCTTGAATACAACGACAGATCCAACGGATTCCTTTCCTCCGGTATTTGAAATATCAATTCCCTCTATATTTTTTGGAAGCGACTTAAGATTGAAGAGCCGCTGCAGTTCTTTTAAAGGATTCAGTTTGATTGTTCTTCTAAGAAGGCTCATTTCAGCATTTCGAACAGCCAGGTCCACAATTTTTTTGTTGTTTCCTCTTTCCGGGATCTGCAAAATAAAGGATTTTTTTTCTGTGCGGCTGATTTTCTTCAATAGCTGGGCTTTTTTAGCCGGCTCAAAAGGAACCAGGATTTTATCAGGAGTATCATTCTGGCTTGAATAAAATTCCATTATCTGGTTGTACAGGATTTTTTTATTGTTTGTTTTTTTTGCACTGACAGTCCAGCTTGAAGATTCAATGACTTTTCCTTTTCGCATAAGAAAAACATAGAGCGCTACGGTGTCCTGTTTTCTAAAAAATCCGAATATGTCTTTATCTTCCGCCTTGACAGAGATGATTTTTGGTTTGATTCTTATTTGATCCAGAGAGAGAAGGAGGTCTCTCAATTGTTTGGCCTTTTCAAAATCATGTTTTTGTGAAGCTTGAGTCATTCTTGTTTTCAATTTGCTTTTGAGCTTTTCGGTTTTTCCTTCTAAAAAAAGCAGCGCATTTTTGACATCGTCCTTGTAGTCTGATTCATTAATCATCTCCACACACGGGGCAGAGCATTGGTTTATATCGTATTCCAAGCAGGGTCTTTTTCTTCTTCCCGGAATATCTTCCTTACAGCTTCTTATACCGAATTGCCTGTTTATAAGGTTTATTGTCTTGCGGGCAACAGAGGAAGGAGTGAACGGCCCGAAGTATCTTGCATTGTCAGATTCGCTTCTGCGGCAGAGATAGATGGCTGGATATTTATCCTGAACCGTGACCTTTATATAAGGATAACTTTTGTCGTCTTTTAATCTGAGATTATACTTCGGCTGGTACTGTCTGATGAAATTGTTTTCAAGAATAAATGCCTCCCGTTCAGAGTCTGTGATGATAAAGTCGATGTTGTGAGTTTCATTTAAAATAGTATGGATCCTTGGGTCGGATGGAGAAGAAAAATAAGACCTTACCCTTTCTTTAAGGGAGCGGGCTTTACCTATGTATATGGTTTTGTTGGTTTGGTTTTTAAAAAGATATATCCCCGGTTTTGATGGAAGCTTCTGGACTGTTTTGATCAGTCTTTGCCTTTTTTTATCCTTCATGTCACGTGTTTTCTATCTGGAATTTTTGAATTTCATATAATTTGTCACGGTACTTGGCAGCTTTTTCAAATTCGAGTCGTTCAGCCGCCCGGTTCATTTTATTTTCCAGTTCTCTTACCTTTTTTACAATGACATCCGGAGACATATATTGGAGCTTCTCCTCTGAGATCTCCGGATACTGAAAATAGTCTTTTTCATAAACACTGTTCAATATATCATCAATGTTTTTCTTTATGGATTGAGGAGTTATATTATTTTTTTCATTATAGTTTTTTTGAATCTGGCGCCTTCTGTTTGTTTCATTGACAGCGTATCGTATGGAGTCGGTTAAGGTGTTCGCATAGAGAATAGCCTTTCCCGATACATTTCTGGCTGCGCGACCGAAAGTCTGGATGAGAGAAGTGAAGGAACGCAGAAAGCCTTCTTTGTCTGCATCCAGAATGGCTACCAAAGAGACTTCTGGGAGGTCAAGACCCTCTCTGAGAAGATTTATTCCGACCAAAACATCAAATTGGCCTCTTCTCAAGTCCCTGAGAATCTTTACTCTTTCCAGAGTGTCTATATCAGAATGGAGATAACGGACTTTAATTCCTAAGTCATGGTAGTATCTTGAAAGGTCTTCAGCCATTTTTTTGGTCAGAGTTGTGATGAGGACCCGCTCGTTTTTTCCAACTCTTTCTTTTATTTCGCTCATAAGGTCGTCTACCTGCCCTTTAACGGGCCGGACTTCCACTTCCGGATCAATCAATCCTGTAGGTCTGATGATTTGTTCTGTATAGACATGATGTGTTTTTTGAGACTCGTATCCGCCTGGAGTGGCAGAAACATAGATACATTGCGAAACTTTAGACTCGAATTCCTCAAAGTTCAGCGGTCGGTTGTCAAGGGCGGATGGAAGTCTGAATCCGTGATCGACAAGAGTCTGCTTGCGGGATCTGTCTCCGTTATACATTCCTCTTACCTGGGGTATGGTTACATGGGATTCATCAATTATGGTAATAAAATCAAAAGGAAAATAATCAAGGAGAGTGAAAGGAGGCTCTCCTTGACTTCTTTGGCTGAGATAGAGTGAGTAGTTTTCAATACCAGGGCACCATCCAAGTTCAGAAAGCATCTCCAGGTCAAAGAGTGTCCTTTCTTCTATTCTGTTTGCTTCTAAAATCTTGTCCTGTTTTTTGAAAAAATAAATCTGTTCCTTCATCTCTTCTTCGATTTTTTTAATGGCGTATTCAAGGATGCTCCGGGGAGTTGAGAAAAAGGATTTGGGGTATATTAAAATCCTCTCATACGAATCATAAGTTGTTCCTCTTATAGGGTCAATCAGCAGAAGCTCTTTGATCCCCCTCTCATTTACCTTGATCCTGTACGCATAGTTTTCATAAGAAGGAAAAAGGTCGATGATATCCCCTCTTACCCTGAATGTTCCTCTTTTAAATTCTCTTTCATTTCTTTCATACTGGATGTCTATGAGTTTTCTTAATAACTTTTTTCTCGTGATTTCCTGTCCTGTTTGCAGTGGGAAGCTCATGGAATGGTATGTTTCTGGGGATCCGATTCCATAGATACAGGATACAGAAGCCACCACAATGGCATCCTTTCTTTGGAGAAGAGAATTTGTGGCATGCATTCGAAGCCTGTCGATTTCTTCATTGACTGTAGATTCTTTGGAGATATATATGTTAGAACTGGGTATATAGGCTTCGGGCTGGTAATAATCATAGTAACTGACAAAATATTCCACTGCATTTTCAGGAAAGAATTTTTTAAATTCCTGATATAACTGCGCAGCCAGCGTCTTGTTGTGTGAGATGACAAGCACTGGCTTTTCCGCTTTTTCTATCACATTAGCTATGGTAAATGTCTTTCCTGATCCTGTAACTCCCATAAGAACCTGGTGATTGACCTTTTTTTTCAATCCATGGTAAAGATCATCTATGGCTTTTGGCTGGTCTCCCGTAGGCGAGAATTTTGATTCCAGATTGAAGTGTTTCATAATAGGGATTATAACAGAATGCCTGAAGAGTTACTAAAATCCTTAATACTTTAAGGGACAATGCTCGGTTTAAAACTAAAATTTTATTGACAATATCTGGGTATCACTTTTATAATCAAGAGAGAAAGGAGGAAAGATGAAAAGATTCATCGGATTAATTGGAATTTGTATGGTTCTCCTCTGGGTTTGTTCGTGTGAACCTACCACAAAGACCAGAGTGACGAGCACGGGAGGTCCCTCCATAGACGAAGCGCAAGCTGAAGATTACAATGGTCCTAAAGCACGCCTTGCTGTCGGTGAATTCACCGATAAGACAGCCAAAGGCGGCTGGTCAGGTGGATGGTATGGAATGTTCGGCATGAATTGGGCTCAGATCGGAGATGGGATGAGAGATATGCTGACCACAGCTCTCTTCAATACCAACCGCTATATTGTGCTTGAGAGAGAGCAGCTGGACACGGTTATGGCGGAACAGGACCTGGGAGCTACTGGAAGAGTTAAACAGGGAACACAAGCCAAAATAGGAGAAATATACGGAGCTGATTTGATCATCACAGCTGCTGTCACAGAATTTCAAGGATCTAAGTCAGGAGTTGGCGGTGCAACCAGGGTTCTGGGTGTTGGTCTGGCCGGAGGAATGAAAAAGGGTCATGTAGCCATAGATATCCGTATTATCGACGCCAATACTTCTCAAATAGTGGCTGCCACAAGTGTAGAAGGCGATGCGAAAAGTTTTGGTCTGGGAGGAGCAACCAGAGTGGGCTCTCTTCCTATTGCCTTGGGCGGATTCAGCAAAACTCCGGTTGAAAAAGCCATAAGAGCCTGTATTCAAGCTGCCGTTGACTATATTGTGACCAAGACACCGCAATCTTATTACAGATATAACAAGTAAATAGTACTTTGTGATGAGGGTCTTTTTTTAAGGGAAAAGTATCCGGACTAAAAAAAGAAGACAGAATATTCAGTAGGACGGCTGGATTGAAGAAAGCATTTTTACGCTTCCTTTAAATTTGGCGCCGTCCATTATTGAGATGCGGTAAGCTGTTATATCTCCTGTCATCTTTCCTTCTTTTGTTATAAAGACTTTGCCGGAAGCATGGATGCTCCCTTCTACATTTCCTTTTATAGTGATATTTTTTACCCTGATATCAGCTTTGACTGTGCTTTCCTGGGATACATAAATAGAGTTGTTTTCAAGAAAGATTTTTCCCATAAAACGACCATTTATTATAAGGTCTTCACTGCCTCTGATTTCTCCTTTAATAATGAGAGAGGCCCCTAGCTTTGAGTTTTGGCTATTGGATGGATTCACAGGTTCTTTGGACGTTATAGTTTCATTCATTGGCATGATTTGACTCCTGAGCGTTGGGAATCAGGTGATGATTATAAAGGGGGTGTTGTTTTATGTCAATAGGATTTCATTCAGATATGACTGGTTGCTCCCTTCAGATTTTTAACGCCATTCTTCTTCATTTTTCTCGGCTCCTGCGTA
>CAYWDH010000039.1:0-25765 GCA_964456985.1 uncultured Eubacteriales bacterium | reverse complement strand
CTCGCTGGGGAAGATCAGCGGGCTGAAGAACCAGCTTGCCTGATGAAAGTTAAAAAGCACAGGCCATACCTGAATTTCACCTTGTTGTGATTGACAAAGACGGAGAGAAAGAATAGATTGGACTTCAAAGGTTAAAGGGCCAATCTGATGAAAGAGAAGAAAAGGAATATACTCAGGGAAATAAGATTTCATCCGGCTCAATTTCTTGCCATAAGTTTTATTGTCACTATCTTGGTTGGAACTATCCTGCTGTATCTGCCGTTCAGCACCATGTCCGGCCGTATTTCATTCACTGATGCTCTCTTTACTTCGACATCAGCTGTATGTGTGACAGGGCTTATCGTCAAAGATACAGGCTCTTATTTTTCTCCCACAGGCCAGGTCATCATAATGATGCTTTTTCAAATAGGGGGCTTGGGAATTATGACGTTTTCCACACTTGTTCTTCTGGTCGCCGGGAAAAGGATTGCTATCAAGGACAGCATCACTTTAAAGGAAGATTTTCTTCAAACTTCGTCCTTAAGAGTCAACTCTCTGATAAAAAATATTTTTCTATACACTCTGTGTATAGAATTTTTAGGAGCCATTGGTTTTTATTTAAGATTCCATAACAAGCTTCCGGACGGGAAAGCTCTGTTCCATTCCATTTTCCACTCAATCTCTGCATTTTGTAATGCAGGATTCTGTCTTTATAAAGACAGCTTTGAATCATTCAGAGGGGATGTATGGGTCAACGTGAACCTTGTGGTTCTTATAGTATTGGGAGGACTAGGATTTATGGTGTTGAGGGAAACCACAGAGACTTTTTCCAGCCTGATGAAGAAAAACCGGACCAGGTTTTCGCTTCATGCAAAACTGGTTTATAAAGTGACTTTTTTCCTCCTCGTCTTTTCTTCTCTGTTGTTTTTTATTCTGGAATATAATCATTCTTTAAGAAATTACTCAACCGGGGAGAAGATTCTTTCATCTCTTTTCCAGGTTGTGACTCCGCGGACAGCTGGTTTCAATACAATGGATCTCAATGCCATTGGTGTCGGGGTCGTATTTCTTTTGATTCTTTTGATGTTTATAGGGGCTTCTCCAGGTTCGACCGGAGGGGGAATAAAGACCAGCACAGCAGGAGCTGTGTTTGCCTTTTTGAAATCAAAGGTTCTTGCCAGGGAAACCGTAAATGTGTCTTTTCGCACCATTCCATTTCCCTTGATCACAAAGGCGTTTACCGTTGTCACTCTTGCCGTGTGTGTTATCTGTGCCTCTATATTCGTTCTTCTTATAAGCCAGCCCGGAGTGAATATGAAGGAAGTGGTTTTTGAGGTATTTTCCGCTTTTGGTACTGTGGGCCTTTCTCTGGGGCTCACTCCAAGATTGAATGATATTGGGAAGATCGCTATTGTCATGACCATGTATATAGGGAGGATCGGCCCATTGACCTTTCTTTATGCTTTCAGTCGTAACAGGGCTGAAGGAAGGTATGATTATGTTGAAGAATCGGTTATGATAGGATAGAATTTAGCATCAGGAGCTAAGACATGAAGTTTGGAGTTATTGGCCTGGGAAGTTTTGGTTTTTATATAGCAAAAACTCTGTTTGAGATGGGAGAAGATGTATTAGCCATTGATAAAGACAAGGAAAGAGTTGACAGGATGAAGAATTTCTCTTCACATGCTGTTCATATGGAAGCTGCGGACAAAGAGAATCTCCAGGCAATCGGTATCCGGGAAATGGATGTGGTCATTATAAGCTTAGGACCTAACATGGAAGGGTCTATACTCGCTGTGCATTATCTTTCCGGGATGCATATTAAGCGGATCATAGCCAAAGCCCTTTCAGAAGACCATGCCAAGATCCTGGAAGCTGTAGGGGCAACAGATGTCATTTATCCTGAGAGAGACATGGCGGTAAAGACCGCCTTAAAACTGAGCAATCCCAATGTGCTTGAGTCTTTACCTTTATCCTCAGGTATTGAAATAAGGGAAATCGCTCCGCCCGAAGAATTCATAGGTAAAAATTTAAGGGAATTGGATCTGATAAACAGGTTTGAGATACAGGTCATCGCGGTCAAAGGCTTGGTGCCGGAAAGTACCACTATAATACCCAAAGCTGATTTTGTCATCAAAGACAGCGATGTCCTTGTGGTTATAGGACCAAAAAAACAAATGAAAAAAATCAGCTCAATATAGCAGAGTCTCGCATATTTTGAGCGCAACCTGTTTGGCAAAGAGGCCGCTCTCTTTAGTGGGCCCCACACAGGAAGGGCACCCTTCTTTACAAGGGCACGCCTGGATGGTTTTCAGACAGTATTCAAGAAGTCTCTTCTCGAGCTCAAAAAGAGAAGGACTCAATCCGATGCCTCCCGGGAAATTATCATAAATGAATATATTGGGCTCAAAGTCTTCTTGAGAAAAGTCTATAGGTCTTTCCTCTTTCATCATTTTAATTCTTATATCTCTGGGAGGGACAGACTTGCCGGTGGAGTTGTCTCCAACGGATACTCCGATATCGTGCAGATCACACATCATAAAGATAGGCGAGACATGATGCAGGCAGTAGGACAGGCCAAAAAGTCCATTTATTTTTTGTTCTGTCGAGAAATCAAGGGACTCAAGGATACGAGCTGGTATGGTAAGCCAGTAAGCTGTGGTATGCATTTCATTTTGAGGAAGACTCAAATCTCCGGATCCCACGTTTTCCATTGTATGGAATTTGATTTTCTTAAAGCCAACGACCTGGGTTGCCACATGGACTTCTCCATGAGACGTGCGGCAGTTTCCCAAATCTTTCTGGCCGAATTCGTCTAATATTTTAATTTTTGTATAATCTATGGCATCCGTATAGTAATCCACATCCGTCTTTTTCACATAGGCTTTTCTCTGCTCAAAGTCGAGTTTTTCCACATAATACTGCACTCCCTCGCACATGTAGATCGCTTTAGGATGAAGAGTCGTGAGGGCAGCTGGAAAGTCGACCTCTGCGACCACATCTGTTTTTTTAGTAGTATCCACAACAACAAAGTTATCAGAGCTTATGCTCCTGAGACTCACTTCGTCTGCAGGATAAGCATCGGACGTCCAGTACCATTTGTCCTTTGAATGCGTGACGAGGTTTTCATCTTCAAGAAAATTGAGAATGTCACTGATTTCGACACGCCCGAATTTTTCTCCTTCTTTAAAGGGGAGTTCAAAAGCAGCGCATTCTACATGGTTGACAAGGATGGACAGGTTATCCGGGTTTATCAGAGACTTTTCCGGGTTTTTTGAAAAGAAATAATCCGGATTGTTGATAATAAATTGGTCTAGAGGAGAACTCGAGGCGACGAGAACAGCACAGGAAGTACCTGATTTGCGTCCTGCTCTGCCTGCCCTTTGCCACGTGCTTGAAATAGAACCCGGATATCCAGCAAGAACAGCCACATCCAGGGTTCCTATATCAATACCCAGCTCCAGGGCATTGGTGGAGACTACGCCAAGGATCTCCCCCTCCCTTAATTTTTTTTCGATCTCTCTTCGTTTTTTCGGGAGATATCCCCCGCGGTATCCCCGTATCAACTCTTCATATTTAGTTTTGTTTTCAAAATCGCCTTTGAGATAGGTAAGAAGAACTTCTGTGATAAGGCGGCTCTGAGCAAAAACAATGGTCTGGAGTTTTTGTTTAAGAAAAACAGAGGCAACGGATCTGGCCTCGTTCACATAAGAGCGTCTTATTCCCAGGTATTTGTTCACAACGGGAGGATTATAGAATATGAAATATTTTTCCCCGCTCGGAGCTCCGTTTTCATCAACAAGGGATACAGGCTCTTCAATGGTTTTTTGTGCCATCTCCTGGGGATTGGCAATGGTCGCTGTACAGAGAATAAACTGGGGTGATGACCCGTAAAAGCGGGCTATCCTTTTAAGCCTTCTCAATATATTTGCGAGATGACTCCCGAATATGCCTCTGTAATTATGAAGCTCGTCAATAACAATGTATTCCAAATTTTCGAATAGTTTGATCCATTTTGTATGGTGGGGAAGAATGCCTGTGTGGAGCATGTCAGGATTTGTTATGATGATGTGCCCCCTGGCTCTTATGGCTTTCCGGGCATCCTGGGGAGTGTCTCCATCATAAGTGAAGATCCTGACCTCTTCCGGCAAAAGAGCAATGGTGTCGTCCAGTTCCGCTCTCTGGTCCTGGGAAAGAGCCTTTGTCGGGAAAAGATATATGGACCTTGCTGATGGATTTTTCAGGATAGAGTCCAGCACAGGAAGATTATAGCAGAGAGTTTTCCCCGAAGCGGTAGGAGTGACGACCACAATGTTTTTCTTTTCCTGAGAAAGCTGCCAGGAATCAAACTGGTGCGTGTAGAGTCTGGAAAATCCTTTTTGCTTGAATGCCTTGACAAGAGAGGGATCGATATCTGATGGGTATTCTTTGAAGCGGCCCTGTTTCGGAGGGATGTGCTTTATGATTTTAATGGAATTAGAGCGGCTTCCTATAATTTTTAATTTGTCTAAGGATTTCAATATGTTCTTTTCCATATTCCTCCAATCATATTATTATTTTTTTCTCGATTTGGTCAATATTTAAAATGATGTGGAGTCTCAACTTTATGCTTTTGAATTTTGTTTTGATTTTCTTGGTCTTGTTTAATCAGGAGAGGTTGCCTAAATTTAGAGAAAGGAATAGAATATCCGGTCATGCTGAATGAGATAAGAATAAAGAAAGCTGCCCAGCATAATCTTAAAAGAATTGATGTGAACCTCCCAAGAAACAAGATGGTTGTTGTTACAGGACCCAGCGGGTCGGGCAAATCATCCCTCGCCTTTGATACCCTATTTGCCGAGGGTCAGAGAAGATATATAGAATGCCTTTCAACGTATGCCAGGCAGTACATAGAACAGATGGAGAAACCAGAGGTTGAATCGATTGAGGGGATATCTCCTTCCATTTCTATTGACCAGAAGACCATATCAACGAATCCGCGGTCTACGGTCGGGACTGTCACTGAGATATATGATCTCCTCAGGCTGCTCTATGCACGAGTAGGCACTCCTCATTGTCCCGGATGCGGGCGGGAGGTCAGCTCTCAGACATCGGATCAGATTTTAAAGAGAATCAAACAGGAAAATAAAGGCCGCACTGTGAGAGTCCTCTCTCCATTGATAAAAGGAAGAAAGGGTGAATATATAAAGCTTTTTGAAAGGATGAGGAAGAAAGGATTTCTCAGGGTAAGGGCAGACGGAAAATTTTACGAGCTGGAGGATGAAATACATCTGGCTAAAACGAAGGTGCACAATATCGAACTTCTCATAGATGAAGTGTCTGTATCAGAGAAATCAGCCTTAAGGATTAAGGAAGCGGTTGACAGAGCTCTGGAAATATCAGATGGCGATATGCTCCTTTTAGATGCTGGGGGAGATGAGGCTTTCTACTCTTTGAGTCTCACATGCCCTTACTGTGAGATCAATCTTCCTGAACTGGAGCCAAGGACATTTTCTTTCAACAGCCCTTATGGGGCTTGTCCACACTGTAATGGAATTGGATTCCAGACAATGACAGACGGGCGTGGGAACCCTCAGGTGAGTGATGAGCTCTGTCCTGTTTGCGAGGGGAGCCGTCTCAAGAAAGAGAGCACTTGTGTAAAGATAGGAGGCAAGGATATTTTTCAATTGAGCTGTCTTCCCATAAACAGGCTGACAGAAGAAATCAAAGATTTTAAGTTTAAAGGAGAAAAATACGTTATTGCTTCCAGAATTTTAAAAGAGATTGAGTCGCGTCTCCATATTATTGATAGATTAGGGATGTCCTATCTTCATCTAGCAAGAACCACTTCTTCACTTTCAGGAGGAGAGGCGCGCCGGATCCGGCTGGCTGCACAGATAGGCATGCAGCTGCGCGGCGTCCTTTATGTGCTGGATGAACCGACCATTGGCCTCCATCAGAGAGATAATAAAAGGCTTATTTCTTTGCTGAGAGAAATTAGAGACCAGGGAAATTCGGTTGTTGTGGTGGAGCATGATGAACAAACGATACGATCTGCGGATTACATTCTGGATCTGGGTCCCGGGGCAGGAGAAAAAGGAGGAGAAAAAGTTGCTGAAGGAGATTATACCAGGATAATCTCCTTTTATAATTCACTAACATCCGAATATCTAAGGCATGAAAAATTTATCCCTCTCCCCAAGAAAAGAAGGGTTCCTGAAAAATGGCTGACCGTAAGAAAAGCTTCAGAACATAATCTGAAGAAGATCGATGTGCCGTTCCCTCTTTCCTCTTTCACGGTTGTGACCGGGTTATCAGGTTCAGGTAAAAGCACGCTGGTCTATGATATTCTGTATAAAAAACTTTCAAATATTTTTCATAAATCAAAAATCAAGCCAGGGGCCCATGATTCCATAACAGGATTGGAAAACATAAACAAAGTCGTTTCTGTTGACCAAAAGCCTATCGGGAGGACTCCCCGCTCCAATCCAGCGACCTATACCGGCTTGTTTACTGAATTAAGAAGCCTGTTTGCCATGACACCAGAGGCGAAAATGAGAGGATACAAACGGAGCCGCTTCAGTTTTAATGTCCCGGGAGGCCGGTGCGAGGAATGCCGGGGTGCCGGTTCAAAAAAAATTGAGATGCATTTTCTCCCGGATGTGTATGTCACATGTGACAGGTGCGGAGGCAAACGGTATAATAAAGAAACTCTTGAAGTGCGTTATAAAGGGAAGAGTATTGCGGATTTTCTTGAGATGACAGTGAGTGAAGCTTATGAGTATCTGAAGGCCCATCCGAAGCTGAAGTCAAAATTAGGAATCCTGAAGAGAGTCGGGTTGGGGTATTTGCGGCTCGGACAGCCAGCTCCCCATCTTTCGGGAGGAGAGGCCCAGAGGATCAAGCTGACTAAAGAGCTGAGCCGCAAAAACACAGGGCAGACTCTATATATTTTGGATGAACCCACAACAGGGCTTCATTTTGATGACGTAAAAAAGCTTTTAAATGTACTTTCAGAGCTTGTTGATTTAGGGAATACAGTCATAGTTATTGAACATAACCTTGATGTTATTAAATTTGCGGATTATATTATTGATTTAGGGCCTGGTGGAGGAGATAAAGGTGGTCGTATTGTGGCATCCGGACCCCCTGAGGAGGTTTCTGAGGAAAAAAGATCTTATACAGGGCAGTTCTTGAAAAAACATTTAAGGTAAATGTAAGATTTGATTTGAAATAAAAGAAAAAATGGAGGAAAGATGAGAAAAAACAAATCATCGTGTCTTACCTTATTGGCCGCATCTTTAGCTCTGATATTTCTTTTTCAGGGCATGCTCATGGGAGAAAAAGTCCTCTCTACTGAGCAGTTAGATGTATTCAAATGGAGAAATATAGGACCATTCACTTTTTCGGGAAGGATAACGGATTTTGCCGTTCCCAGAGGTCAGAGCAAGGTCTATTATGTGGCGACAGCATCGGGAGGTATATGGAAGACAGAGGACGGAGGGATCAGTTTCGAACCCATATTTGATGATTATGGGAATATGAGCATAGGCAACATTGCGGTGGCTCCGTCCGATTCGCAGAGAATCTATGTCGGCACCGGAGAGGCCCTGCATGCCAGGTCAAGTGCGCACGGGAATGGTATGTGGAGATCTGATGATGCAGGAAAAACATGGACCCATATAGGACTGGAAGAGACTTATTTCATCCCCAAGATAGCTGTAGCCCATGATAATCCGGATATCGTTTATGTAGCATCTGAGGGAAAACTGTATGATAATAATATGGATTGTCAAAGGGGATTGTACAAAACAGAGGATGGAGGAGAAACCTGGAAACAAGTGCTGGATCTTAAGGACAGAGGAGTGGGTGATTTTGTCATTGACCCCACGAATCCGGATGTGATCATTGCCGCAGCTTACAAAACCTATAGAAGGACTTGGACCTTTATAGACAGGCAGCCTGAGAACTATTTTTACAAGTCAGGTGACGGAGGCAAAACTTGGAAAAAATTGACCAATGGACTGCCCATGGATATAAAGACCGGCTGGAACGGTTTGACCATATATCCAAAGGATCCTGATATTGTCTATTTACGAATGGATGAAGAAGTCGACCTAGGATTGGACCAGAGAGAGAACCGGCAGCTCTACAGAGCAAGAAGTGTCTTTAAGGATGGTTATTATTTCAATAAATTTAAATCATATAAAATAGACCCGGCTCTTATGAAGATGCTCGACTTCGAACCGATTTCCGTAGAGGACGAGGAAGAGCTCGCGGAAAAACTGAATGAACTGATAAAAGATAAAGAATTTCTAAAGAATACTGGTGTTGACCTGGGTGAATTCCTTAAAAAAGCAAAAAATGTCTACAGGAAACAGGATGATATCCTTAAAGAGATAGCTGTGGTAGAAGAAATACTTAAAGAAGAGAAACCAGAAGAAGGAAAAGAAGATGCCGAAGCGAAAGAACCAAAAGGGAGATACCAGGTACTAAACCGTTTTGTCCTTCAAACCCTCTATGCCCCTGCATTGCAGGCTATGGAAACAGTAAAAAAATCAGGAGTCATATACCGTTCTGAGGATCAGGGCGAGACCTGGAAAAAGATGACCGAATACGAGATAGTGGGAGGAAGCATTCAGGTTAATGATATAGAGGCTGGATATTCAGGAAGGATGGAGGTCGATCCGAATAATGACCAGATCCTTTATGCGGTGGAAACCTACCCAAAGGTTTCTAAGGACGGAGGCAAGACCTTTAAAAACACAACCTGGTCAGGTGCGAATAAGTGCCATGTGGACCAGAGAGGGATATGGATCGACCCTCTTGATTCCGATCATATATTATCCGCAAATGACGGAGGAGTGAGCGAGACCTGGGACGGAGGAAAGCACTGGTCCCAGAAAGATACCATCAGCGCCCAGCAGTTCTATGACATTTCAGTCGATAATGACATGCCTTACAATGTAATGGGCGGGACTCAGGACAACGGCTGCTGGCTCGGCCCTTCGCAGAACAGAAATTCGTATGGAGTCTTTCCTGCGGATTGGACCTATCTTCCTTCGGGAGATGGTTTTTATGCTGTCAGGAACTGGTGGAATCCGGAGTTTATTTATTTTGAATCCCAGTTCGGTGGTTCCAGAAGAATGAATCTAAAAACGGGAGAGATGACCGGACTCTCTAAACGCAACACTCAGGAAGAGAGTGAAGAAGGCAAGGAGCCGGAAAGGTATCAATGGGACTCTCCCATCGTCCTGTCTCCCCACAATCCGGGAATTGTTTATGTGTGTTCCCAGCATGTCCATATGTCATCCGAGCGGGGAGATCCGGATTCTTTTGTGACCATCAGCCCTGACCTTTCAAAACACAACAAGGAACGGATCGAGCTTTCAAAGCTGACAAATCTTCAGTATGCAACCATCTACACATTTGCTGAATCAGCTGTCAAACCAGGCGTTTACTGGGCCGGGACAGACGATGGGAACCTGCAGTTAAGCACGGATGGTGGAAACAAGTGGGTGAACATAACCAATCAATTCTACACTGAGAAGGGAGAACCAAAAGCGAATGTCCAGGGTGCGAGAATTCCTTATGACAGATGGGTCACCAGAGTCGTCCCTTCAGCACACAAACTGGAAAGATGTTATGTCACCTACTCCGGATACAGAACCCACAATGAAGATGATTCCTATATATTTGTGACAGAAGATATGGGGAAGACCTGGAAGGATCTGTCAAATGGGATGAAAAATCCGGTAAGAGATCTTGTGGAAGATCCGGATAATCCCGATGTTCTGTACATTGCCACAGATTACGGGCTTTTTATCAGCATTGACAGAGGAGAGACATGGGGGAATATGTCTTCCTCGGCACCAGATGTGATCATTATGAGCCTTGCCTTTCAGAAAAGAGAGAGGGATTTGGCCATAGGCACATACGGAAGAGGCATCTACATAGCGGATGTGTATCCGTTTAAGGAATTCACGAAAGATACATTCCTCAAGGACCATTATCTTTTTGAGATCCAGCGGGCTGTTAAATGGAACAATTATGAGAGACGGGGACCGACATACGGGGAATTTGCGCGGGTTACCAATCCTGATGTCGGCGCCACATTCTATTATTACCTGAAAGAGAAAGCAAAGTCTGTAAAGGTATCCATTAAAAACATGAAGGGTGAGGAAATCTACCAAACCAAAGGAGGTTCGGATAAAGGCTTGCATTCAGTATCCTGGAATTTGAGAAAGAAACCGGAAGAAGACAGCGGTCCCAGATGGATGAGAAGAGGTCAAATCGCTGATGCGGGTATGTATGAAGTGAGTTTGGTCATTGGTGATGAGGAGGTTATGAGTCAGACCTTAAAGGTCATTGACGACCCCATGTTCCATTGAGTTGGGATTGTAATACGTTTTTTAGAGATAAACAGGGAGTGAAAAGGACTCTCTGTTTATCTCTTTAAGGTTATTTATGGAAACCAGAGGAGGGAGATTTATTTTTTATGCCGTTTGATGATGTTGTAGGCAATGCAAGAGTAAAGAACATCTTAAAAAAATCTCTGTTGAGAGGAAGGCTGCCCGGTTCCCTTCTCTTTTACGGCCCGAAAGGAGTGGGGAAGAGAGAGACGGCGCTCATTTTCGCAAAGGCCTTGAACTGCCTCAACAGGGACGATGACTCCTGTGAGGATTGTTCTTCATGCAAAGCTATCAATAAAAATATCTTTCCCGATGTTCTAAGGATCAATGCGGAAAAGGATATCATCAGTATTAACCAGATAAGATTGGTAAAAGAAGCGGCTTATCTGAGACCCATGACCGGAAAGAAAAGAGTGTTTATTATAGAGGAAGCGGAGAAGATGAACGATAATGCTTCAAATGCGATCCTTAAAGTCCTTGAGGAACCACCGGTATTTTCTCATATTATACTCACGACTGACAACCTGTTTTCCATTCTTCCTACCATTAGGTCAAGATGCCAGACATTGAAGTTCTCCCCAGTTTCCAGAAGTGATATTCAGAACGCACTGATAGAGAAAGGAATAGAGGAGGGAAAGGCAAAAACCATATCTCTTCTGGTTAGAGGCAGCTTGGAACAAGCGTTGGATTTTGATTGGGATGAGGCAGAAGATATGAGGAAAAAAGCCTTTAATATGTTCTCCTCTTTTGTGAAGGGAGGGAAAGCAGCCAGTATTTTTAAGAAGTATTCCAGGATGCAGAAAAGGAATTTCGAAGAAAATTTTAATCCGGTATTAGAATTAGTATCCTCTTTTTGCAGGGATGTTATAGTGATGAAGTTAGGGGTCAGTGACCAATTTTTGATAAACTTGGATTATAAAAATAAATTGAGTAAGCTCGAAAAAATTATGAGTCTAAAGGAGACGGTTGATTTTTTAGGAGTCATAGAAGAGTCTCTGCATTTGTTTCAGAGAAACGCACACAGAAAAGCAATCATGAATTCGATGGCAATAATTTTAATGGATAAAGAAAATGTCTGAGATTATTTACGTGTTTTCAGATCGCCTAAAAAAAACTCTTCGTGCTGATAAAAACAAGATAGAATTGGATAAAGGAGATATCTGTTTAATAGAGTCATCACTCGGCGGGGAACTCGCAATAGTCGTGGATACACCCGGAAAAATAAGAGGAAACAAGAGCGCAGAGCAGGGAGCTTCCAAAGTCATTCGGAAGGCTACGGAAAAAGATAAAGATAAGTTCGCCTGGATGCGCAAGAAGGAGAAAGAAGCGTTTGATTTCTGTCTGGAAAGAATCAAGGAGCGGAAACTTCCAATGAAACTTGTGCGCGTGCGCTATTTCTTTAACGAGAAGAAGGGAATTTTTTATTACACAGCGGATGGCCGGATTGACTTCAGAGCCCTTGTTAAGGATTTGGCAAAACGCTTCCGTATGAGAATAGAGATGCGTCAGATCGGGGTCAGAGATGAAGCTAAAATGATCGGCGGAATAGGCGTTTGCGGGCGCAGATTGTGCTGTACCAGTTTTATGAAGTCTTTTGAGCCCGTGACCATACAAAAAGCAAAGAAACAGAATATAACTATTAATCCAACAAAGATATCAGGGCTCTGCGGCCGGCTTATGTGCTGTCTCGCTTTTGAACAGGATAGTAAAGGACGTCTCTACAGCGAAGAAGAGGAGATAGAGGAAGACTGATATATTAATTACTCTTCCGCCATGTAAACTGGACTTTACTTGAGGAAGAGATCAGTGTTCCTTGGGATGAGAAGGCTTTGACCTGCCAGGAATAACTTTTCCCGGGAGTCATCTTTGCTTTGATTTTTTCGGGCAGTGATATGTAGTTGTTTTTTGTGCTTTTTTCCCAGAGAAGTTCATCATTATATATGAAGACTTTATATTCGATATCTTCACCCAAGGCTTCCCACTTGAATTTTGAGGGGATCGACTCAGATATAAGGGTGATAGAGCCACCCCTGACTGCGTCATCGCTTGAAATAAATTCAGGGGTTTTATGGGAAACGTTCGGAATGATACCGAACACTATGATCAAAACCAATGCTGCTGTTGCAGCCGCTGATATGAGGGGCTTTAGTGATAGAAATCCAAATATTTTCTCCAGGATCGGGCTTTTAACCTCTTGTTCGATACGGATGTCTTTGAATATTGAATCCGCTTTATCCTTTACCACCAAAATGAGTTCGTTCCTTTCTTTTGTTTGTTCAAAACAATGGGGACAGTTGAAGAGATGTTCTTCAAATTCTTCCCTTTTTTCCTTGTTCAGCCTTCCAAACAAGTAATCATCGATTAAGTTCTCATATCGGCATTTTTTCATTTGTTTTGCCCTTATATAAATTTCACTAATTTAGTCGTAAAAAACGCATAATTACGGAAAATTTTATTTTTTCATTAATTTTTTTAGTAATTTTTGTGCATAATGCACTCTTTCGCTTACGTTTCTCGGGGAAATCCCCAGTCTTTTTGCCACTTCTTTTCTTGAAAGGTCCTTATAGTAGTACAGATAGAGTATCGTCTTGTATTTTGGCTTTAGTTCCTCCAATTTTTTGGCCAATAGCTCAGCTCGTTCCTTATCTTCTATTTGCTCGTGGGGGTCCGGGAACGGGTTGGAATCCGGAAGATATTTTATTGCTCTTTTATTTTTTCTTCTTATATAGTCAACGATTCTTCTTCTTGTTATGGTGTAGATAAAGGTTCCCACGGAAGATTTACCCTTGAATTGACCGGATTTTATCTTTTCTATAGCATTGAGCATTATTTCATTGACGATATCTTCCCATTCAGGTGTGTTGGCTCCTATTGATTTTTTTACTTTAAATGTAACAAGAGGTCTGTATTCAGCAATGATTTTTTCTAAATCGTAGGAATTATCTTTTTTTTTCACTTTTAGCCATTATAGAACGAGTTTCTTACATTGGCAAGCATCCTGTTTTTATTAAAAAGGACCCTTTTTCTATTCTTCTTCCCTTATTTTTTCCTTATAGAATTCAATGCTCACCAGAATTTCTCTGGGCTTGCTTCCTTTGGATGGGCCGACAATTCCCTCCTGCTCCATCTGATCGATGATCCTGGCTGCTCTTGCATATCCCAGCCTCAATTTCCTTTGAAGATAGGAAGCAGAAGCTTGGCCCGTGCTCAAAATAAGTTCTACGGCTGTCTCAAAAAGTTCGTCTTTTTCTTCATCTTCATCTCCTATTTTCCTAGGTGGTTTTTTCAATGTCTTTATGATTTTTTCATCGTAGTCAGGTTTTCTCTGTCCTTTTATGTATTTCAACAGTCGGCTCACTTCCTGAAGCGATATAAAGGAACTGTGGAGTCTTATTATTTTGGGATAGTTGGGGGGCATAAACAGCATATCTCCACGACCCAGAAGCTTTTCAGCGCCTCCGGTATCCAAAATGATCTGGGAGTCGATCTTTGACGGGACTCTGAATGATATACGGCACGAAAAGTTGTTCTTGATGGTCCCTGTAATGACGTCGGTTGAGGGACGTTGGGTGGCCACAACCAGATGGATCCCCACAGCCCTGGCTAATTGTGCTAGTCTTCCTATACAGTATTCCACTTCCTTGTCTCCGATCATCATCAACTCAGCCAATTCATCAATAATGATCACGATATAAGGAAGTGGTCTTAACTTTTCTCTTTCTTCTTCCTCCATGTTGAGCTTTATATCGGGGTTTTTTGACAGTTCCTTGACCCGTCTGTTGTACTGGTCTATATTCCGCACCTTTAAACGTCCCAGTGCTTGATACCTCTCATCCATTTTATTTATGGTGTCGTAAAGGATGTTGCTGGCTTTATTGGGATTTTTGACCACCGGGCAAAGCAGATGAGGGATACCGTCATAAAGAGAAAATTCCAGTCTTTTAGGGTCGATCAATATGACTCTGACTTCTTCAGGAGTCGCTTTGTACAGGATACTTGCAATGATGGAGTTCAAAGCCACACTTTTTCCTGTTCCCGTGGCCCCTGCTATCAGGAGATGGGGCATTATAGAAAGGTCGGTGATATAGGGTTCTCCGTGGATGTTTTTTCCAAGACCGATGGTCAGCTTGGAGGGAGATTCCATAAATTTTTTCGTTTGGATGACATCCCTGAGTTTGATAATTTCTCTTTTATTGTTCGGTATTTCAATTCCAAGGGAGGATTTTCCGGGTATGCGCTGTATTCTTAGGGATTCTGCACCAAGGGCAAGGGAAAGGTCTTCTGTCCGGCTGGAGACCTGGCTGACCTTGACTCCCGGGCTGGGATAGAATTCATAGGTGGTGACAATGGGGCCGGGATGGTATTCTCTCACTTCCCCGATGACTCTAAACTGAGAGAGCTTGTCCTCAATGATCTGTTTTTTTTCATACAGTTCGTTTTTGTCTATTTTATCCGCTTCCTTTCCCGGGTCAAGCAGGCTTAATGGAGGGAATTGGTAATCCCCTTTATTTTTCAATTCCGGAAACAGGAATTCCTCCTCAGGAGACGTTGGCTCTTTTTGAGAGACCAGCTTTTGTACAGGGGCGGGCTTTTTTATAATGACCTTTTTTTTGGGTTTTTGTTTTGAGTACTTCTCAACGACTCTTTTCCTCATTTTTTCTTTGTTTTTCTGCTTTTTATAGTCAGTGACCTTGATCCTTAGTTCTTTAAACAGAAATTTAAAAAACCTGAGGAAATAATCAAAGATGGTTCTTATATGTATATGGGTTGAGAAGAGAATAACAACCAGCAGCAGGGTGAATAAGATAAGAAAAGAGCCAAGATGGTTAAAATATTTTATAAATAAGGAAGATAACAGATCTCCGATAGCTCCTCCCGCGGAGAAGTCGCTCCCTTTCCATGAAACTGTATGGAACAGCATGGAGAAGAGAGGGCTGAGCAGGAAGCATATGATAAGGCTTTCTCCTGTCCTTGAGACAAATCCCCGTTTCTTTTTTGGAGAAAACGCTTGAAATCCAAGGAAAATCAGGGCGATGGAAAGGAAGAAGGAAGTGAAGCCGAAAAACTGAAGGAGTGCTTCTGATAAGGATGCTCCGACTTTTCCCCCGTAATTGTGGACTTGTTTACTAACCGTTGAAACAGATGCCCATGATGGGTCGTCAGGACTGTAGCTTATAAGGCTTAGGAGTATAAAAACAGAAAGCAGAATAAGCAGGACACCTGATATATCCCGCTTTATACGGCTCTGCGCCTCTTTTTTTGTTTTTTTTGCTTTTCTAACCGGTTTTTTTCTTTGCGCCATCCCAAAAATTATACCATATTTGACGAGAATGATTGAAACTATTTACCTGAATAAGCATTGCGCTGTCATTCAAGTGTAGCCTTGGCTCCCTTCAGATTTTTAACGCCATTCTTCTTCGTTTTTCTCGGCTCCTGCGTAACTCCCCCCGTTCGTGGGTCAGACATACTCGTCGCCCGGCTTTGCCGGGTACCCTCGAAAAGCCTCATCCGAAGGCTAAATCTTCAATGTCGCCACAGCTACACCTGAATGACATTATTTCTATATTGATTCTTTATTTTTTGATTCTGTAAGATTCAGGTACAAGAAGGCAAAATCATCTATAGATACTTTTTCCGCACGGATATTGGGGTTCAAGCCGCATTTCCGGAAACTCTCTTTTATCTGTTCCAAAGAAAATCTCATGGGCTTGAGACTGTTTTTCAGTTTTTTCCTTCTCTGTGAAAAAGCCTGTTTTAGGAAGCTTTTAAATTCGTCTGTATTCATAAAAGGATAAAGAGGCGCGTTTCTTTTTTTTAGGGTGATGAACGCTGATCGCACTTTGGGGGGAGGCGTGAAGCTTCCGGGAGAAAGGAGAAACCGGATTTGAGTGGAAAATATGTTCTGCAGTAGAACGGAGATAGGAGCGTATTTTTTTGTTCCGGGAGATGCGCACGCCCTTTCCGCCACTTCTTTCTGCAGCATGAAATGGCATTCCCGGATCCTATCATGCTCTTCGAGAAGCTTGAACAGGATCTGTGAGGATATGGAATAAGGAAGATTTCCGGCTAACTTGGTGTTTCCCGGTTTGGCCAGACGGTTGAAGTCGGTTTCAAGAACATCTTCATGCAGGATTTCCAGATTTATCGGTTTGTTTTTTTCAAGATATGGGATAAGCGATGCGTCCTTTTCCAGGGCAATGACCCAGCCGGCTTTTTCAGCCAGTAAGCGAGTGAGAGAGCCTTTGCCGGCACCTATTTCTATGATCAGGTCCTTTTTTTGGGGCGCTATGCAGTCAACGATCTTGTTGAGCGTGTAGGGATTGGTCAGAAAGTGCTGGCCCATGGCTTTACGGGGATTTTTCTTCATGACTTTATTTTATGATTATTTCCTCTGATATTCCACTTTAGATTTTGAATTTTTTTCATCTTTTACACTTCAATCTTTGTGTTTATCGGATTGAATTGACAAAAAAGATTTTATTAGCTCTAATAGAAGAGCCTTATAGAAAAGATGGGAAGATGAAACACTTGGTTTTTCTTATAGTCTTTCTTTGCTTATCTTCGACATTCGCATTCCAAAATATCCAGCATGAAGCGGTGGCCATTAACATCGAGGTTCCTGTCCGTGTCTATAAGGGAGATGCCTTCATAGACAGTCTGACCATTGAGGATTTTGAAGTCTACGAGGATGGCATTTTACAAAAGATCGAAGCGGTTTATCTCATTACAAAGACAGAAGTCCAGAGAAAAGAAAAGGCAGCGAAGATAGAAAAAATCCCCATTCCCGAGGTTTCGAGGTGTTTTGTACTTGTATTCGAAGTCATTAACTGGCTTCCTCGGATCAATGATTTGATCGATTATTTTTTCGATACGGTTTATCAACCCGGAGATTACTTGATCGTAACAAGCCCTATTAAATCCTATAATCTGAGTGAAAGAGCTTTGAAGCAGATGCCCAAAGACCAGATCGGCAGTCAATTGAAGAGCCTTTTAAGGAAAGACATCATAGAAGGAAATATGGGATACAAAAGTCTTATGCGGGATATCATTTCTTTTGAAGGTGAAGGTTTAAGGGGAAGAACAAGCCGAATGCTCGTTCAAGATATGTTCAAAAGGCTTAGGGATTATAAATATTTTGATGAACATAAAATGGAAAATGTTTCAAATTTTCTTAAGCGCATTCAAGGGCAGAAGCATATCTTTCTCTTTTATCAAAAAGAGGAGATTCCCGTGCCGACAGAAATTGAGGAACTAGAGACGCTTGAAAGCATCCCGTTTGATACAAAAAAAATAAAACAGATCTTTGCTGATTCTGAAATAACCACTCATTTTATCTTCTTAACAAAGGAGCTGATAGGTACGCTCGATATTGAACAGATGGGGGGACTGCATATGTCTTTATCAGACATCTCCATGGACGTGTTCAGTGCGTTTCATGAAATCGCCAAAACAACAGGCGGGGAAACCTATGTCTCAGCCAACGCCTCCTTAGCTTTCAAGCGTGCTTCAGCCGCATCTGAGAATTATTATCTTCTCTACTACACTCCCAAAGACTACAAAGCGGATAATAAGTTCCACAAGATAGAAGTGAAAGTCACAACAGGGCACTTCAGGATCACCCACCGGGCGGGATACATAGCTGATTGATTTATGGATATTTTGGTCCGATCCAAAGATTCTAAACAAAGTTGACATCTGCTTAACACGTGTCAACTTTAATGTTATATTGTTGACATCTTAATGTTTAAGGATAAAAACATTAAATATGGACGATTGTTTGTTTATAAAGATTACCTGAAACTTTTTGAGTAGATTATGAAATTAAGAAAAAGTTATTATTTACTGTTATTCACTTGTTTTTTATTAATGTGGGGATGCAATCAACAAGAGAATAAAGTTATTGAGACACTAAGTGGTGAGAAGATTCATTGTAAAGTCATAGACGATTTTCTTAAATCGCAAATGGATTCTCTTAATATTACGGGATTATCAATTGCAATAATTAATAATGCCGAAATTGTTTATCACAGAACTTTAGGATATGCAAACATTGATTCTCTTTCAATCGTAACAGAAAAATCTTTGTTTGAAGCAGGTTCGTTATCAAAACCCTTATTTGCATATTTCGCTTTAAAATTGTCCGAACAAGGTGTTTTCAACTTAGATACACCTCTGTATAAATATTTGCCATATCCCGATATTGAATATGATAAAAGGTATAAGTTAATAACAGCCAGAATGGTATTAAGTCATACTACAGGTTTTCCAAATTGGAGAGCTTTTAATCCTGATGGGAAACTTGATATAAAATGTACTCCTGGCACGGAGTTTTATTACTCCGGTGAGGCATATTTATATTTGTCAAAAGTAATAGCATACCTTACAAACAGATCGTTGAGAGATCTAGATGATTATTTTCAAGAAATTGTTGGTAAGGAAATAGGTCTTAAAAACTCTTATTTTTCTACTAATGATTATTTAGTAAAAAACAAAGTAAAGGGTCATATTGATGGAAAACCGGTTGATGAACCTTCTTATTATGATTTGGAAAACTTTGGTGCAGCAGGTTCTCTGCATACTGAAGTCATAGACTATTCAAAATTTTTAATTGCGATTATGAATGAAAAAGGATTAATGAAAGAGACTTTCAAAGAAATGTTTACCGAACATATTCCAGTATCAAATGAAGAGGTCTATATTTCATACACAGACAGTGTAGCCTGGGGTTTAGGATTTGGAATAAAGGACTCTCCTTATGGAAAGTTGTATTTTCATGAAGGACTTAACCATGGTTTTCAATCCTATTTTATAATAGACAAGGAAGATAAGCGTGGTTATGTATTCTTTACAAATTGCCAAAATGCAGATGACTTCATAAAAAATTTGGAGATCTTTCTTACAAACGGAATGATTGAAGATAATAAATGAACTTGGTATAACACTGAATCGTATATCTTGGGATTGGACCAAGATTACGCCTCAGGAAATACTAAAAGTCAGTGAAAATCTGCAAATTTCGTTCCTTGAGATGAAAGATGATCCCGGCGATTGTCTTCGGTTCTTCAATGAAAGAGATAATGGAGCATGAAATTTTTTCCCAACCTTTTTTACTAAATTTTCGTAATAATATATAGGAGAGCTAAAATGGAAGTCTTATCACGGGCAGATGAGATACTGCTATTGGCCATTCTCAGGCTTAAAGACAATGCCTATGGCGTCAGCATCGTCAAGGAGGTGGAGCAGCGAACGGGAAAAAAGCTCAAGCTGGGAGGACTCTGGGTCTCGCTGGATATACTGGCCAAAAGAAAACTGGTGGAAAAACATTTGGGAGATCCGACCCCAAAAAGAGGAGGGCGCAGTAAAATCTACTACTCTCTGACTCCTGCAGGACTCACAGCCCTGGAAAGGGTGAATGAATTCAACCGATCTCTTTGGAAAGGGATAGGAGAAATTATCAAGGACTCAAAGGCTTAATGAGAAACCACAGCTATCCAAAACCTCCTCGCGTGCTTGCCAAGCTTTTTGAGCTTATCGCCAGATCTAAGGAACAGCAAACGATTTCCGGTGACCTCAATGAGATGTTTGCCGACCTGGCGCAAGAAAGAGGGCGCTTCAAGGCTATCTTGTGGTATGGCGGCCAGGTCCTGGGGGGCTGTCCTCTGCTTTTATTCAATTCTCTTTACTGGAGGGTGATTATGCTTATCAATTATCTGAAAATTACGATCCGCAATATCCGTAGACACAAGGCATATTCCTTTATCAACATAGCCGGCTTGGCCATAGGCATAGCCAGCTGTATGCTGATTATGCTTTGGGTTCAGGATGAGCTGAGTTATGACCGCTTTCATGAGCACGCCGATTCTCTGTATGTAGCCACCTTCAGCAACGGCAGCCTGGTCACACCCACAGCTCTTTCGGAATTTCTGAAGGAAGAGTATCCGGAGGTGCTTCATGCCTCGCGTTTTAATGGTATGGGAAGCAGCCTTTTGAAATACGAAGATACGGAGATCAATGAACCAGGCGGCGTTATGGTTGACCCGGACTTTGTCAAAATGTTTACTATCCCGTTCCTTAAGGGCAATAGAGAAACAGCACTTGACGATCCCCGTTCCATCCTCATTTCGGAAAAACTTGCTCTCAAGTACTTTGGAAATAAAGATCCCATCGGAGAAACTATGACTTTTTCTACCATGATTGACTTGAAAGTCACCGGCGTATTCGAGGATTACCCCTCCAATTCGCACATCGAGTTCGAATACATACTTCCTCTGGCCTTATCAAAACTCTGGAACAGGGACTTGAACACCTGGGAGGTTAACAACATCAGGACTTATGTGCAGCTTCAAGAGGGAACGCCTGTCAAGTCTGTGGACTCAAAAATATCTGATGTTGTGGAAAGACACCGGCCACAGGACCAGCGTCCCTTATCACTGCAGCCGGTCACACAGCTGCGTTTGAACCCGTACCGTGGCCGAGGAACCCTTACCTACGTCTATCTGTTTTCAGCTATGGCCTTCTTTATCCTGCTCATAGCCTGCATAAACTTCATAAACCTGACTACGGCTAAGTCTTCAACCCGCACCAAGGAAGTGGGTGTACGGAAGACTGTAGGAGCCTGTCGAGCCAACCTGATCCAGCAGTTTTTCGGGGAATCCCTGTTCCTGACCCTGATCGCCACTGCTGTGGGCATCGGGCTTGCCGTCTTTCTCCTGCCGAGGTTCAACACCCTGAGTGGCAAAACCTTCACCTGGGGAGTCCTTCTCCAGCAGGGAGTCGTGTTCGGCGTTTTTTGTATTCTCATCCTCACGGTGTTGATCGCCGGCAGCTATCCGGCGCTTTTCCTTTCCCGCTTTCATCCAGCCAGTGTGCTGACAGGCAGACTGAAAACCGGGATGAAGGGCGGAATGTTAAGGAAAGTCCTGGTTGTAGTGCAGTTTTCCTTGTCTGTCATTCTTGTCCTCGGGACTTTGATGATCTACAGACAGGTTCGCTTCATGCAAGAATATGACGTGGGCTATGACCGGGAGCACATTGTTATCTTCGACATCAGCAGCCGCATCCTTCAAAACAGGGATACCTTCAAGACCGAGCTTCTGTCCAATCCGAATATCCAGAATATAACACTGGTGGATGTCGCTCCCTACAGGTGGCAGTCGAACGCAGGAGTGGGAGATGTCCACTGGGAAGGCAAGACGAATCAAGAGGTCAAGATGGTCATGACCTCTGTAGACTATGACTTTCTCGATACGTTCGGATTGGAGATGACCGAGGGGCGCTTTTTCTCCAAGGAGTATTCCACGGATGTGACCGGATCCTTTGTCGTCAACCAGGCAGCCGTGAAGGCCATGGAAATGGATGATCCAATCGGTAAGGAGCTCAAAGTCTGGGATTATAAGAGGCGGATCATCGGTGTGGTCAAGGATTATCACTTCGAGTCTCTCCGCAACCCGATCATCCCCATGGCCTTGAGAATAGACCCCCGTTGGTATCAGCAGGTCTGCGTCCGGATTTCTCCTCACCGTGTGAGTGACACTCTGGCGTTCATCGAAAATAAATGGAAAGAGCTCCACCCGAGATACCCATTCGAGTATCGGTTCCTGGACGATACGCTCACCAGCCTGTATCGATCCGAGCAGAGCATCGGGACTGTTGTGAGTGTCTTTACCGTGCTGGCCCTTTTCATCTCCTGCCTGGGCATATTCGGATTATCCTCCTACACCGCCGAACAGCGCACTAAAGAAATCGGCATAAGAAAGGTCCTGGGTGCCTCTGTTTCGAGCATTGTTAGGTACATGTCAAAGGAATTTGTTTTTCTTGTGATCATCGCTAATTTTATCGCCTGGCCCCTGGCTTATTTTCTGATCAACCAGTGGCTGCAGAGGTTCGCCTACCGGATTACTATGGGCTGGTGGACATTTGTCCTGGTGGGAATAATGATCTTTGTTCTGTCTCTTTTAACCATCAGCTGGCAGATCATCCGGGCGGCCACAGCCAATCCTGCCGACTCCCTCCGCTACGAATAGAGGGAAAATAAGGGGATTTATCCGAGCAGCAGGTCATCAGTGGTTCGAATGGTTTTGAGCGCACTTTAGATTTTGAATTTTAGTTTCAATTAGAGTAAGATAAGTTGACCTCTAAAGGAAGGACTGCATGAAAGAGCACAAAGCCAGTGTTCAGAAAGAACTGATCGGGGAAAAATCCGCCTCTCAGAAGTATCGGGAGCTTTTTATCGGTCAAAGCGGCCTCTGGAGTTTTATTCGATACGAGCTTATTGTCCTGCTGTTCTCTTGGGTGCCCGGAGCCCTGGGTATTTTTATGAGGAAGATCTTTTATTCGTTTTTGTTCAAAAGAGTGGGAAAGGGAGTGGCTTTTGGCCATCACATCACCATCCGCCATCCTCACAAGATATCGATCTCTGACAATTCGTTCATTGATGACTATTCTGTACTGGATGCCAAAGGGGATGATAATGAAGGAGTCAGAATCGGCAAAAACGTGTATATAGGGCGCAACACTACGTTGAGCTGCAAAGGCGGGAGCATATTTATCGGGAATTATTCCAATATTTCCGCAAATTGTTCTCTTCTTTCTGAGACCATTATTGAAGTGGGTGCGTATACTTTTCTTGCCGGTCACTGCTATCTGGTAGCCGGGGGGAACCACCGATTTGACAGGACCGATATACCCATTATGCTGCAGCCTTCTCTGGACAGGGGAGGGATACGCATCGGGAATGACTGCTGGCTGGGAGCCTCTGTTGTGGTTTTGGATGGGGTCAATGTGGGAAGAGGTTCTGTGATAGGAGCCGGAGCTGTTGTCAACAAATCGCTTCCCGAATATTCCATAGCTGTCGGTGTTCCCGCAAGAAAGGTAAGGCAAAGGAACAAATCCGATTAGGATCATCATTCGTGATTCTCAATAAAGAAAAAAAATGGTTTCCTGCGGCGCTGCTTTTTTTGTTTTCCCTTGCCGTGGGTCTTTCCTTTTATGTCTCTATTTGTCTCAAATCCAACTCTTTCACCATAGATGACCACAGTTTTCATCCTTCTGTTTTATTTTTGATCCTGCTGACTGCTGTTTTTTTTATCGCGCTCATTCTTTTATGGAGAGGGACAGCTTCTATAGAGAGTCGATTTTTTAGGAAAGAGTTTTCTTTTTTTCTCACAAAGGATCTGTTTGCCTTTTTTCCTTTGGGCCTCTCTCTTCTCTCTCCTTTTCTCCTGTCTTTTTACATAACAGCAGGGGATTTAAAGGTCAGGCTGAAGATCCTGGGTGCTTTGATGGTGTTCGGTTTTTGCATCATAAAATGGGTACAGGTCAGCCGATTGGAAAGAGTGCGTGAATTCTTTGAAAAAGCAGGGAATGGTTTCCAAGCGCTTTCCCTGAGAAAGAAGATTTTTATCCTCTTTATAGCTTCTTTTCTCATTTATAACCTTTGCAGTTTTTTTCTGATCCGTAACGGAAGGGATTTCACCGGGGATGAGCCCTATTATCTTCTCACGACCCACAGCCTTTATGAAGACCAAGATATCAATGTGGCCAATAATTATATAAACAGAGATTATTTTCATTTTTATTCAAAGGAAAAATATCCTGATTTAAAGTTAGGGATATATGCCCGTGCCGGGAAAAAGGGGAATCAATACATCTATCCCATAAACCTCCCCGGCATATCCTTTCTTATGCTGCCCCATTACTGGCTGAGCCGGTTTTTTAATGGAGAAGCCCGCACGTTTGTCTTGAGTGTGAGCCTCTCTATTTGGGCGTGCCTTCTCAGTATCCAGCTTTTTCTTTTTTTTCAGGAGCTCTGGAGAAAAGAAAAAGTCTCTCTTTTTTTCTGGTTCCTGTATTCCTTCACAGTGCCTGTCCTTTTTTATTCCATTCATCTTTACCCTGAAATAGTGGTCGCCTTTTTCTCTTTATATGTGTTCAGGAAGGTGCGCTCTAAAAAGCCTTTATCTGTATTCCAGCTCTTTCTGTGCGGGCTTTTTCTTTCATCCTTTTTCTGGTTCGGCTTAAAGTACAATATGGTCTTCTGGCCCCTTTTGCTGGTGGCGGTTTATTTTTTACTGAAAGAACACAGGGTCCGATGGCGAGTCGTCTCTTTTTTGTTTTTCCCGGCCGTATCCGTGGTCCTGTTTTACTCTTTTGTTCATTCCCTTTACGGCACTGTCAATCCCATCTCCATATACGAGGGCATTCTAACGCCAGAAAAAGTAAAGGCTTTTAAAGACCTGGTTTTAAGTATCCCAGTGTGGCTGAGAATCGATAGTTTTTTTGATTATTTTCTCGATCAGAGAGACGGTCTGCTTTTATATGCTCCTTTTTACTTTTTTCTCTTTCCCGGGATCGTAGAGATGCTCCGGCGGTCTAAAAAAGACCTCATCGCTTTTCTCTTTATCTCAGTGCCCTTTCTTTTTAACTATGCGTTTTTGACTCACAGGCAGGGATTTTGCCCCCAGGGAAGGATTCTGACTCCTTTATCCTGGATCCTGATCGTATTTGTGGGTTATTTTTTTGTTTATAACAGGAAAAAGGTCTATTCCTATCTTTTTTCTATTGGATGTTTCGTCAGTTTCATTATCGCGGTCCTGTTGCTCTTCCATCCGTCCTTTCTCTATCAATCCACGACCCATATTCATACGTTTAGAGCCGGGGATCTTTTTTTATTCCTGAGCAGTCTGAATTTCTCTATTCCCGGATTTCTGCCTTCCTTTATTAAAATCAATAATCTGTCTTATGTGCCGAATTACATATGGATCGGACTCATCATTGTTTTCATTTTAGGATATGTCTTTAAGAAAGATCTCTTTTCCAGTAAAAAAATAAAGGCAGCGCCGGTATTCACTATCCTGGCTTTTATCTTTCTTTTTTGGTGGCTGGCGCTTTATCCCAGAGCGGTTCTGATAAATCCTCAGAAAGCGGATTTCCCCACTGGAGAGAAATTGACTTTTTATTCATTAAGCCGTTTGGTTGAAATGCAAAAACCCGGTGAGTTCAGGATTTCTCAAGATAACCGAAATTACCAGTTTTATTTTACTTCATGGCGGGAAATAAAGGAATTGGAGGTCGGATTTCAATCTTCAAGAGGGGAACACAGCATTGAATGCCGTTATTTTGACAGGGTGTTTTTCGAAGGCAGGACCACGGAAGAGGAAAACTCTGTGGCGCTTACTGGCCTTCCCTTCTATTCTTACAGGAACACCCATCTTTACAGGCTGGATATCCAGGTCGACCGCGCCTCTCCTGAAGCCTCGAGAGCGCCTTTTTTTCTGCGGATCAGACCCCGTTATTAACCAGGCCTGGATGATGAACAAGTCGATGTTGAAGAGAGTTTAATGAAATTCAGGTATGGCTGAAGCGACATTAAAGATTTAGCCTTCGGAGTGCTGTGT
>CAYWDH010000038.1:0-26702 GCA_964456985.1 uncultured Eubacteriales bacterium | reverse complement strand
TCCACATTTACTTTTAATTCTTCCCTATAATCTTGATCACCTAGGACAAGCCTTATGGTATAAGTTGCTGGAAGTACCTGAGGGCCTCTGGGACCTCTGGAGAAAAAACTCTCCTCTTGTTCTCTTTCTGTCCTCTGGAGGGGAGCTCTCTCTCTCAAATCCCACACAGCTCTGTTAATCCCCTTTTCTGAGGAAAGATCTGTTATCCTTCTTATTAGATTTTTATCTTTGTCGTAGATATCTATTCTCAAATCATTACTATCACCGATCCTGTTTTTTAAATAATAGGTTATGAGAGCTCCGTATGGGGGATTCTCTCCTGTATATTCTCTGTCACCAATCCCATAGCGGGTCGCTTTCTCAGCAAAGCGCATAGCCGCTCGTATCTTAAAAAGGTAGCTTTCCTTCTCAAGTAGTTCTTTATAGATCTCTCTAATGAACGAAATATCATCAAATATCCAGATCCCTCTGCCATGAGTACCCAGTATCAAATCTTTATCCCTTGGATGGAGCAGAATATCGTGAACAGCCACAGTCGGAAGATTTTTCATATGTAACTTTACCCAGTATGTCCCGCGGCTGAAGGAAACAAAAAGACCGAGTTCGGTGCCCGCATAAATGATTTGAGGTCGGACAGGATCTTCCCTGACAACCCATACATACGCATTATCAGGAAGATTGCCTGTTATATCAACCCAGGTTCTTCCGAAATCAGAGGTCCTGTATACATACGGGCTAAAGTCATCCAGCATATGCCTGTCAAAAGTCGCATAAGCCATGCCAGCCGAAGTTACAGAGGGCTCCACATGTGAAACCGGGGTATAGGAAGGCAGGTCAGGAATGCTGTTCACCACATTTTCCCATTCATTGCCTCCGTTCATGGTCACATGAAGCTGACCGTCATCAGTTCCTGCCCAAATCACTCCCGGCTGAACCGGAGATTCAGCCAGGCTTATAATGGTGCAGTAATATTCAGCTGTTGTGTTCTCAGGCCAGGCAGGGACTCCAGCGGTCTTCTGTTTTTCCGGATCATCAGTCGTCAAATCAGGGCTAATGACCTCCCAGGTAGAACCAAAATCCAGTGACTTGAAAACAACATTGCCACCTACATAAATCGTCTTTTTATCATGAGGAGAGGGAATAATGGGAGTGTTCCAATTGAAGCGGTATTCAAGTTCGGAAACAGGAGCCCCGTCCGCCCTTCTGGGCTGAGGGCTGATATCCTGCTGCTCCCTGGTATTCATATCTGTTCTTACGATACCGCCTCCCTGTCTCTCACTAATAAAAAGATCAGGATTATCAGGATGGCACGTGACATGAAATCCATCTCCAAAACTTATCATCCTCCAATCAGCTTTGAGAATCCCGAATGTTTCTTTATTTCTGCTGGGACCATACCAGACACCATTATCCTGAAGCCCTCCTCCTATATAATAAAAAGGTTCCCTGTTATCCGCATATATCTGATAAAACTGCGCGGCACAGATGTCATTGACATAATCCCAATTCTCACCCCTGTCATATGAGACAGCTATGCCCCCATCCTGTCCCTGCCACATCCTGTCAGGATTTTCAGAGTCTATCCAGAGCGTGTGAAAGTCAACATGAGTTGACTGAGAGATCTGCTTGAATGTTCTTCCCCCGTCTATGGAAACCTGAAGCCGTGATGATACGGCATAGACCCGGTTTTCATCAACAGGGTCCACTCTGAGATCTGTGTAGTAAAAACCCCGTGACACGATCTGTTTATCCTCTGAAACGCGGCGGAAACTTTTCCCTCCGTCGTCAGAGCGGTACAGGGTCCCTTCCGGAGACTCTGTCATAGCATAAACCACATCCGGGTTGCTGGGTGCTATTTTGATCCCGATACGGCCTATCAGTTCAGGAAGTCCTTCTGTGATCTTGTTCCAGGTCCTTCCTCCATCCACTGACCTGAATACCCCGCCTTCCTTATCTCCGCTTTCAAAAGTCCAGGGCTTTCTCATAAATCTCCACAAACCGGCAAAAAGAATGTTGGGATTTTTCTGATTGATATCCATATCTGATATCCCGTGCCACTCATCCTTGTAGAGCGTCTTTTCCCAGCTTTTTCCTCCATCTCTGGAAACAAAAACTCCCCTTACCGTATTTGGCCCGAATGCACGACCCAGAGCACCCACATAAACAATATCTGTATTATTGGGATTGACCACAATCCGTGATATATGCTCTGTATCCTTAAGTCCAAGATAATTCCAGGTATGGCCGCCGTCTGTTGACTTGTAGACTCCATTCCCGAAAGAAACACTGTTCCGAACATTTGACTCTCCTGTGCCTATATAAACAACCCCCGGATTTCCGGGCTCGAGCGCAATATCTCCAATGGATGCCACGGGCTGTCCGTCAAATATAGGAGTCCAGGTGGTCCCGCCGTTCGTTGTTTTCCACACACCGCCGGATGCGCTTCCAACATAGACAATATTGGGGTCTCCGGGAACTCCTTCCACATCACTGATCCGACCGACCATGTTGGCTGGACCAATATTTCTCCATGATAGATTCTTAAAAAGAGCTGAATCAAGTTCCACATCATCATCCGAAACTGAATCAGCAGCTCTGCCGAATGACAGAGCACTTATAACGCCCATTATTATAAAAAAAACAAGGAAAAATGACGGATACATACGAAGATTTCTCATGTCTTTCCTCCCAGACTTATAAGTTCTATGCATAAAAAACTTCAATCAAATATTTTTTCAGGATTAAGTATATAATGGGGATCAAAGACCTTTTTTATCCCCTTCATAAGGGAAATCTCTTCTTCATCCACAACATAGGATAGATATGCTTTTTTCACCAGACCAATCCCATGTTCTCCTGAAATTGTGCCCCCTCTGTCCCTGCAGTCCTTAAACAGCTCTTCCCTCACTTTTTCCATTTTCTCTTTCCACTCCATTTCCGGCAAGTTCGTGGTCTTCCCTTTGTCATAGCTGACCTTCATGATATGCGTGTGCACATTGCCGTCAGCCGCATGTCCGTAAGTCGGAAGCCACATTCCGTATTTTCCCTGGACTTCCATCACTTTTTTAACATGATCGGCTATTTCAGCCCTGGGCACAGCAATATCCAGGGTCTCAACATTATCCTCTTTTATGGCTTCATATATCTTGCTCCTTATATCCAGAACCAGTTTTTGTTTTTCCGGACTGTCCGCCACAAATACATCCAACGCCCCCTTTTCAAGGCTGACCTCAGCTACTTTTTCTGACAGTTTATCAATTTCATCCTCACTTGAAGCATCCAGTATAACTAAAAGATAGGTGTTCCCCATTTTACTGGGCCACCTCTTTTTCAACAGCTCTTCAGTCCTGACAATCACTTCCTTTGGAATAAACTCCACAGCCATGGGAAGTATTTTCCTTTTGATCAAAAGAGGCACTGTTTCTATTGCGCTCGCAAGGTCATCATAAGGAATAATAAGAGATCGGGTTGCTTCAGGAGGGGGCATAAGCTGTATAACCGCTGAGGTCACAACACCCAGAGTTCCTTCAGAACCGATAAACAGGTTGAGAAGACTGTATCCAGTACTGCTCTTCATCACCTTACCGCCGGGATGTATTATCTTTCCGGAAGCCAGAACCACTTCAAGCCCTCTTATATAGTTTCTTATCACTCCGTATTTCACTGCCCGGGCTCCTCCTGCGTTTGCTGCGATCAGACCTCCGATCATGGCGCTCTCATCTCCAGGGTGAGGAGGAAAAAACAGACCGGCGGATTCTATGGAATCATAAAAATCCATCAAAGTGACGCCGGCTTCCACAACAGCCATCTGGTTGTCCACATCCACTTCCCTGACACGGTTCATTCTCTCGACAGACAGAACAATCCCCCCGACGCAGGGAACGCACCCGCCGCAAAGACCTGTAGCTCCGCCTCTGGGTGTTACCGGTATCCGGTTCCCATCAGCATATCTCAGTACCTTTGATACCTGCTCAGTACTATCTGGCCTGACTACCACATCGGGCATATGAGCGATATCAGAAAGAGTAAACTCATCATGGCTGTAATCGATCATCTTGGATTCATCTGTGATAACATTCTTCTCCCCGACCATTTCTTTTAAATCCTCAATCACCTTCTCATCCACCTTTTTATAGTCTCTCATTTTGCCCGATCCTTAATCCTTAATTTTCATCTTACTTCACGATCACAAACGGAATGTCCGCTTTCTTCACCATTTTATTAAAGTTCTTCAGGTCTCGTTCCAGATATAGGTCCAATAGCCCTAACTGGGAGTCTGCCTTTGAGCACAGCTCATGGAATACTTTATAGGACTGTTCCGTAGGCCGAAAGTCAGCACTCGATGTGTACGAAGCGAGAGCTGCTATCTTATTGTCAAGTTTGATGGGAAAATTTAGAGGATCCTGACCACTTTTTGACTTTGACTGGATAAGCTCGTCTTCAACAGCATTCAACTTTTCAATGATATCCTTACCTGCCTCGATAATATCCTTACTGTTATTATAGTCCTTATATCTTTCAAAAAAGTCCTGGATCTGGTGCTTCACGCTCCTCAGTTTCTTAATCCCTCTGTTTACTTCACTGACCTTATCTCTGATTTCTATCAGAAAATCAAACTGCTCCTGGAGATCACGCTGCGAGGCCTCTATTCTGGGATCTTTTTTCCATTTCCAGCTCTTGATCATCCGGTCTTCTCCCACCTTTAGCCTGACCGTATAGTCACCAGGTACAGCCACCGGACCTCTAAATGAAGCTCCCCAGTAAACAGCACCGGGGACTCTTTCTGCTCCCGGATAACACATATCCCATACGAAGCGGTTCATCCCCTTTTCTATCGAGATTGTCTGGGGGCCTGAATATCCCCAGCGTGAAAAAGCTCCGGATAGGGCTGGCTGCCTTTCTCCGGATTTAAACTCTTTTATGAGATTCCCCTGGCTGTCCAGAAATTTCAGGGTGACTTCTTCCTCAGGCTTCTCCTTGAAATAATAATAGATAACGCTTCCGGAAGGAGGGTTCTCTCCCATATCGGAACGCGGGTATCCATACCCTCCCATTCTATAGGAACTCCTTGGGGTAAAAAGAAAAAAATCAGCTCCCAGTACGTCATCTGTCAGTTGGTGCAAAGGAGTCAAGTCATCAAGGATCCAAAACGCCCTTCCATGCGTCGCAGCTACCAGGTCATCCTCTTTGACAACCATATCTCTTATTGGGACCACTGGCAGATTCAACTGCAGAGACTGCCAGTTCTTCCCGTCATCAAAGGAGACAAAAACACCTGTTTCTGTTCCAGCATAGAGAAGTCCTTTTCGCTCAGGATCTTCTCTTACAACACGGACAAATGTGTTGCCAGGGATTCCATTCGTGATTTTCTCCCATGTCCTTCCAAAATCCTCTGTTTTATAAATATAAGGAGAAAAATCATCCATCTTGTGCCTGTCCACGGCAATAAAAGCTCTCCCAGCTTTAAAAGTGGAGGTCTCTATCATGCTGATCATGCTCCATTCAGGCATGTTTTTGGGAGTGATGTCTTTCCAGGTACGGCCGCCGTCTCTTGTGATATGCACCAGCCCATCATCAGATCCCGCCCATAAAATATCCGGATCATATACGGATTCCGCAAGAGCAAAAATAGTGCAGTAGTATTCAACGCTTGTGTCATCTTTGGTGATAGGCCCCCCGGATTGATTTTGCTTTGACTTGTCATTTGTGGTGAGGTCAGGACTTATGACCTTCCAGCTGTGGCCTTCATCAGTGGACTTGAACAAAACTTGAGCCGCATGGTAGAGGACATTCGAATTAAATCTTGAAATAAGGATAGGCGCTGTCCACTGGAATCTGTACTTCAGGTCTTTCGCTCCCCATCCCATAGGATTTTCAGGCCAGGGGTTAATGGCCCTCGTTTCGCGCGTCTCATAATCCCAGCGTGTTATCAATCCCCCGTAGCTGCCTGCATACACAATATCAGGGTTATCCAGTTTCGGAACGACATGACCGCTTTCCCCCCCTCCTACAGAATGCCAGTACTCAGGGCCTATTCCGGCTTCCGTGGTTCTGGAGGCGATGCGCACTGTGGAATTATCCTGCTGGGCTCCGTAGACCCAATAGGGAAAGCGATTGTCCGTAGTGACGTGATAGAACTGCGCCGTGGGCTGGTTGTCCTGTGGAGTCCATGAAATCCCTCCGTTATAGGTCACATTAGCCCCGCCGTCATTGCTGTTTATCATACGGTCCGGATTATTCGGGTCTATCCAGAGGTCATGATTGTCCCCATGAGGTGCTCTTATATAAGAAAAAGTCCTGCCTCCGTCCAGAGAGCGGTACAAACCTGTATTAAGGACATATACCTCATTAGGATTCTGAGGATCTGCATAAATCCGGGAATAATACCAGGCCCTCTGACGGAGATTTCTATCACTGTTGACTCTCATCCATGTCTCTCCGCCGTTATCAGAAAGGAAAACACCCCCCTCTTCTGCCTCTACAATCGCCCAGACCCTATCCTGTCTGGCACCGGATGCCGCCACTCCTATCTTGCCCAGGACTCCTTTAGGCATCCCGGGATTGTGTGTCAGTTCATTCCATGTATCCCCGCTGTCAGTGGATTTGTAAAGCCCGCTTCCAGGGCCTCCGCTCACTAAGCTGTAAGGAGTTCGGTGCGTTGACCAGAAAGCCGCATAAATCACCCTTGGATTAAAAGGATCCAGAATAAGGTCTATGGCTCCGGCTTTTTCGCTGACATAAAGGACTTTCTCCCATGTCTGGCCCCCATCCTTTGACCTGAAAACGCCTCTCTGCATGTTGGGACCGTACACATGGCCTAAAGCCGCCACATAAACCAGGTCTGGATTTCTGGGATGGATCCTGACCCTGGATATCTGGCGTGTATCCCCGAGTCCTATGTACTGCCATGTCTTGCCTCTATCCAAAGACTTATACATGCCGTCACCATGGGATACATTCCCTCTGATAGGGGCTTCTCCCATTCCCACATAAACCACATTGGGATCCCATTCAGAAACAGCAATAGCTCCAACAGAACCTGTTTTAAAATATCCGTCGGATACAGGTCTCCAGTTCATCCCTCCGTCTTCAGTCTTCCAGACTCCTCCTCCGCATGCGCCAAAATAATAGGTATAAGGCATGGAAGGAATCCCGGCTACTGCTGTCACTCTTCCCCCTCTATAAGGGCCTATACACCGCCATCTCATTGCCTGATATGCACTCAGGTCAATACGTTTCACATCTCTAGCGGCCTGGTTTCCCTGTAAAAAGAAAGGGAGCGCATATACAAGGGATAAACAAAAAGCCCCAGTAAAAATCTTTTTTAAATTCAAAGAATTCATAAAACACCTCTTTATCATTTATTATCTATTGCGTCTCCAAATACGCTTGCACACGTTTGATGGTTTCGCCCCTGCCAATAAGCTCTAAAACCTCAAATATTCCGGGACTTACCTTCATTCCCAGTACAATGACTCTCAAAGCATGGATAAAAAGGGCTGCCTTGACTCCTTCTTTTTCAGCTCTTTTTCGTATGATTGTTTCTACTTTTTCCGCTGTAAAATCACCGCATCCTGAAAAATCCTGAATAAGTTTCGGTAAAAGCCGCTTAAGGCTTCCATCCTTCAGGTATTTTGCAACCGCTTCTTCCTCCATAGGATAGTCCTCTGACAGAAAAGGCCTGGCTCTGGGCGTAAAATCCGTTATACGCCTGTTTCTTTGCTTTAAAAGACCTATGAGTCTTAAGAACCATTTTTTTTGCTTGTTCTCAAATTCATCAGCCCAGAGACCCGAATTTTTTAGCTCCGCCCTCACATAAGGGAGCAATTCCTCTGCATCCATTTGAGAGATAAGCTGTCCGTTCAGCCATTCCAGCTTATCAAGGTCAAAAATAGGATTCCCGCTGCTTCTCCGGTCCAAATAGAATTTCTCTTTCATCTCACTCAAGGAATAGATTCTTTCCTTTCCTGGAGACCAGCTCATCTGGGCAAGGAAGTTCACTACAGCCAACGGAAGAAATCCTGTATCACGGAAATCCAGAACTGATGTCTCGCCGTGCCTTTTGCTCAGCTTCTTTCTATCTTTCCCCAGTATAAGAGACATGTGGGCAAAACTCGGAATACCTGCTCCCAGTGCTTTGTAAACAAGGATCTGTTTGGGAGTATTTGATATATGGTCATCCCCCCTTATAACATGAGTGATCTTTTGGTCAATGTCGTCACTCACTACAGAGAGATGATAAGTGGGAAGCCCGTCCCTCCTGAGAAGTACAAAATCTTCAATATTATCTGATTGTGTTGTAATGGTTCCGTGAATCATGTCCTTGTATCTGACCTCTCCCCCCGGGACCTTAAACCGCACGGCTTTTTTAAGGCCCTTTTGTTCATAGCGGCTTATTTCTTCCTGTGAGAGGCTGGAACACGCACATCTGGTCTCCCATTGTCCTGAGGCCTTTCTGTTATCAGGAGAGCAGTAGCAGTAATACGCAGCACCTCTTTCCACAAGCTCCTTTGCTTTTTTTTGATAGAATCGAAGTCTTTTTGATTGGAACACAGGGCCTTCATCCCAATCCAAACCGAGCCAGCTGAGCCCCTTAATGATCCCCTCACTCATTTCTTGAGATGATCGTGAAACATCCGTGTCTTCAACTCGGAGGATAAATCTCCCTTCGTAACGGCGGGCATACAGCCAGTTATAGAGAGCTGTGCGGGCTGCCCCGATATGCAGGTGTCCTGTGGGGCTGGGAGCAAATCTTACGCGGACCATAATTCTAAACGAATATAACAAAAAACCGGAAAACAGTAAACCTTTTAAGGATAAGAATATGCATGCTTACCGGTCAAAAAAATTATTGTGAAGCAAAGCGTAAGATATTATAATGACATGTTCTTTTTCATATATCTTATGCACTATCGCCGGTATTTATAAAAAATTCAGATTAAAAAGGGAGTTTTATTAATGGACAAAATAGGAGCATTAAAAAAAATCGCCCAGAGACTTCGCATTCATTCCATAAAAATGACCTCTGAAGCAGGATCGGGTCACCCCACGACCTGTCTTTCAATGGCTGAAATTGCGGCTTGTTTGTTCTTTGACGAGATGAGATACAACACCCAGGATCCTTTTGACTGGGCAAATGATGAATTCGTTCTTTCCAAAGGACATGCAGCTCCCATCCTATGGGCCTGCTATGCCGAGGCCGGTATCATCCCTCTGGAAAGCCTTATGGATCTGAGAAAAATATCAAGCCCCTTGGAAGGTCATCCTACTCCCAGGATGAACTGGGTCAAATCAGCAACGGGCTCTCTCGGGCAAGGTCTTTCCATAGGTGTCGGTATAGCCGCCGCAATTAAACTGGCTGGATCAGACCGAAGAGTATATGTGGTCATGGGAGACGGAGAATGTGCGGAAGGATCGACCTGGGAAGCATCTAACAGTGCGGCTGACCTTGGATTGAATAATCTCTGTGCTGTAGTTGATATCAACCGGCTGTCCCAGTCAGGACCGACCATGCACGGTCATGACATCAATGCCTATACCAGGAAATTCAGAGCCTTTGGCTGGGAATGCATAGAGATAGACGGCCATAATATAGAACAGATTCTTCAGGCCCTGCATAAAGCAAAAACAGCTGAAAAACCAGTGGTCATTCTGGCAAGAACCATTAAAGGAAAAGGAGTATCCTTCCTGGAAGATAAAAACGGGTGGCACGGCAAGCCCTTAAAAGGAGATGATATGCATAAGGCTCTTAAGGAAATAGGACCAATGCCTGAAATAGACGCAAAAGAGTATGTCAAAAAACCGAAAAAAGCAGCGGCCCCTGAATTGAAGAAAAGATATGACTTTGAGAAACTCAACTATACAAAAGACACTGCAACCCGTAGAGGTTACGGAAACGCGCTTCTGAGCCTGGGAAAAGTCAATGAAGCTGTTGTCTCCATAGACGGTGATGTCAAGAACTCAACATATGCGGAAGATTTCTTTGAAGCCTTTCCAGAAAGGTCCTTTCAATCCTATATTGCTGAACAGAATATGATCGGGATGGGCATAGGAATGGCTGTCAAAGGCTATATCCCGTTTATGGCTACGTTTTCAGCTTTTCTCGGAAGAGCGCATGACCAGATCCGGATGGCAGCTTACTCTATGTCCAACATCAAAGTGGCTGGTTCCCATGCCGGAGTCAGCATAGGAGCGGACGGCCCCTCCCAAATGGGGTTGGAAGATATGGCTATCTTCACTCCTATTCCCGGCTGTGTGGTGTTTTATCCCTGCGACGCCCCCTCTGCCGAAGCCTGCGTTGAGACCTTGGCGCAACATCACGGCATGGCCTATATAAGGACGACCCGGCCTGCCACACCGGTGCTCTATAAAAAGGGAGATAAATTTCCCGTGGGAGGGTCAAGAATCATAAAAAAGAGCCGTCAAGATAAAGCCCTTATCGTAGCAGCCGGAATCACTGTTTTCGAATCTCTCAAGGCCTATGAAGTATTAAAGAAAAAAGGAATTACTGTTCGCATCATGGATGCCTATTCCATAAAACCCATAGACAGAGCAGGCCTGATAAAAAATGCCGAAGAAACAGGAGGTAAGGTCGTTGCGGTGGAAGACCATTATCCAAGCGGAGGCTTGGGATGTGCTGTAGCTCAAGCCCTGTCGGGAAAGGCAAAAGTCATCCATCTGGCTGTTGGATCTCTTCCCCGTTCAGGAAAACCCGATGAGCTTCTAGACAAATACGGAATATCAGCCAGACACATCATAGAAGCCGTTGAAAAATTACAATAAAAAACGCTTTTACAAAACATCAAAAACACTTCTCGTCTTTTTCTTTTTTTGTATAGCTCTGCCACTGCAGAGTTCCGCCCAGACAGACTCCGGTACAGTCACTGTGGTCTATGACGGAGACACCATCAAAGTCCGTCTTGTGAATGGAGAAGAAGAAAAAATTCGATTGATCGGAATTGATGCTCCAGAAACAGACTCTGAGGACAATAATACCAGGCTTAACGCATTCTATTCAAAAAGATTTGTCTTTAAGTCCCTCTATAAAAAACAGGTAGGAATAGAATATGACTGGGAAAAACGCGACAAATACGGGAGGCTTCTTGCCTATATCTGGACTGAAGACGGGACCTTGTTCAATGAATATATCATACAAAGAGGATTTGCCGCCGCTTACACGCGGTTCAAATACAGACCAGAATACAGGGAAAGATTTGTTAAAGCAGAGGAATACGCCAAAACAAAAGGAAACGGCATGTGGAAAAAAGAGCCTTTCCCCTTAATCAGAGAACAGGAGGCTTTGGATCACATAGGGAGTCTGGTCTCCTACAGATTTGTGTGCAGTGCTATCCGGAACCAAGGAAATCTTCTGCTTCTGGAATCAAAGGAAGACAATTTCGCTGTTCCCGTGTATAAAAAATACCTTCATTTTTTTCCTGAGATTCAGAGTTGGGTCGGTAAAGGGCTTATCATATCCGGTCTCTTGGAGGAATATAATGGCCAGCCTCAAATCATGCTCTTCTTTCCTTCCCAACTCAAAAAATACAACAAATAAAAAATGCGCCAGGCGGGATTCGAACCCGCGACCTTCGGTTCCGGAGTTATATGGCCAACTTCCATAAAGCCTTGATAATAAATATGATTAGTTAACATAGGAAATTTTTTATATCAATTTTGTAACAAGCACGCCTCTAGAGGTAGATATCGAACTTTTATTAAATCCTATCATGAAAGGTGGAAACTTTAATATTATGAATGAGTTAAAGGTCTTTCTTGAATCTGAAAAGCTCGTAGCTATAGTATAATTAGTATTTTAAGGGAGAGTTATGGTTGTTTGCACACCAAATCAAAATTAATTGGGAACTCTACCTAAAAATATCTGCTTTTTCTTTTTCTTCATCACTAAAATCACCATTAAAAATAAGATTAGGATTTGGCATAGTATAAGAAGTCATATCTATCATTTTCTTTTTAATATATTCAGAATAAAACTCATTTGCCTTCTCTTTATTATTAAGATAATCGTTAATACAACCAGCAATTATATCAGCTAGTTCAATGCCAGGATCTTCTTCAGATTTTTTTACAATCTTAAGTTTGACAATTCCACACTCTTTAGCGATTTTTTCCCAATCTTCATGATAACATTGTGGAGAATCAACTCTATATTCATATTCCGAATTATCAATATTATTGACCAAAGCAATTTGAGAATTTCTAATATGTGTCTTCTCAAAAAAATTAAAAAATAGAGTATGCTGTGCCTTATTAATTATGTTTTTTTTAATAGTCACTGTAAAATCCTCTGTCGTAGTATATTGTTTGGGAGATAAATTTTTTAGTGTTCTGAGGATGATATAGCTATCATCCTCTACTCGTTTTTTAAAATGGGTTGGTTTTGAGATTGTTATGAATAAACTAAATTCTATATTAAATAATGATTCAATATTGTGTCTAATTTTTTCAATATTATTTTTAACAGTTTTCCATTTAACCTCTGGAAAATTCTCTTTATATTTAATATATATAATTTCTTTACATATAAGTTCATAGTCTACAGGAGATATTTTAATCCAAGAACGGATATAATAATCACCTGCTTTCCACGTCCCAGATTCATCTGAAAAAATCAAATAATTCATCTTATTTCCCCCAATCTCAATACTTACATCCGATTATAGCAATTCCTTTGTGACTTAGCTATCAGTATACAAACTGCCAGCTGTTGTCAGCAAAAGGGAGGAGCAATTTAAAGCGCTACATAACTGATTTCTTTATCTTATCTAACTCTATTTTAGAAAACATTATTGAATGAGCTATAGGGGTAAATTCTCTTAATCGCTTATTTAGTGCACCAACAACTTGATCAGCTATAATATGATCGTCTCTATGATCTGCCCATCTAAATTCCCACGAACGTTCTTTTGTTTCCATAATTAACGATTTTCTACAAACACTTTCAGCAACTATTTCAGCTAATAATATTTTAAATAAGGGCAAATTTTGACCTTGGAAATCGGGAGCAGGACCTAAGTATCTTTTTATAGAATCATGTAAGGTCGAAATTTGTAATAGATAAGGCTTCCCTTCAGCAGTGGCCCATTGAGCTCGAAAATTTCCCATTTCTTTTGGAACTAATTTAATTTCAAATGGTATTTTACGCTCAGGTTTTTGAATGACTTTTATTCTTGTATTGGCTTCCATTGAATCTATCATGGCACTGATTCTTGCTTTAGCATTCAATCTCCTTCCCTCTACAATAACCTCACCAAAAGCATAATTTGAAGAGGTTACAGGTTTTAGTAAACACGAACCTCTAATAGGAATACCCTCGCTATCGCTTGATGTCACTTTAACTGAAGTTGCATCGCTTACTACCTCAGGATATCTTGCAAAAATTTTTAATATCTTTCGACGACTTTCTTTAACCGAATATGAATTATATTCAAATTCGAAAGGTTCTTTAAAATTATGTTCATCAATTTGTGCTTTTACAACAGCTACTACTGCTTGAGCCTCGGGTAAATCATTACATTTTGCTTTAATTAACACACTTTCTTTCTCAAGCTTTCCTTTAACACGGAATGTACCATATAGCTGTTCCATGTTTCTTTTGTGAGGATGCAAGTCGATTTTTTTATCTAATACTTCTAATGCTTCATCATCTGCATTAATGAAAGCTATTTTTTGTTTATTTTTAACTAAAGATGCTCTTGCATAATATGTCAAAGTTCTCACCTTATCTAAAGATACATATAAGTATGTGGGATAAACCAAGACTCCTTCTTTGACAAAGGATAAATTATCAACCTCTTCTCCTGCTGAAATCTCTTCCTGCTCTTCTAACTGTTCATTTATATATTTACTTGCTGCTTCTGCTAACTTATTTAAGCGGCCCTGTGTATTCTCATTAGCTATCTTAATTTCTTTTTTCTTTTCTTCAGTTCGATCTTTTTCTATATACTCCCTTAAAATTTTTACAGGGATTGAGAACAGTGCATCGGTGAATGGATGATCCTTTCTTAAACCTGATTGTCTATTTGGATCGATAATAAGCACTGGATTATCATCAGGAGGTATAAGTTTTTGTTCCCGAATTTTGTCATATTCTCTGCAAAGTATATCTATATATGGACATTCAATTCGACCAAAATATTTTTTTGCTAAAGGATCTTTTTCGAATTCAGGATATAAGAGTGAACATTCATGAATTGCCCTGGCACCTTTAACAATAAATCCACTCCTTCTAAATCTATCTTGAGGATCAATAAGAGAATCCTGCGATTTCCATAATTCCAAATTAGCCTTAGCATCTGGATACCCTGGAATTTTATACTTAATTGACCTTAAACATTCTCCTGCAGGATTAGGCAATAATAATTTCTCTGGTTTTGCTCGTTTGTCGTTTAAATTTAGAATCGAAACCTTGGTACTCCCATTTGGAGAAAATATATCTCTTAGAGAAAAGTGCCAAGGAAGATCCCTTTTAATGTTTTCGTATTTTGGATATGTTCCCTTTCTTGTTATCTCAATTGTAGAGCAAGTACCATTTCCTCTTTTTATTCCCAATTTCTTCCTGATTTGAGGAGTGGCCGACATTGGACTATAAGGAATAAAATCTAAATTTGAATGAAATTCACATTTATAATATTTATCATCTTTTATTGATTGAAATATTGCCTTACCTAGTACAGCACATTCTTTTGCTCCTCTTCCCATAAAACCTCGATCTTCTTCAATGCTAAATTTTTTTCCCATCTTTTTTATTTTTTCTCTCATATCAGTAAGATTCATTCCTTCTGCTTTATCCTTCACTATTAGTAAACTTGGCCTATTACGTCTATGTAATGTTTCTATTAGTATTGCCCCGCCATCATCACTTCGTTTCCCCTTTTTATATAATCTATGATAGCTATCATCACAATTTGTAATTAACTCTACGAGAGCATCATAAGCATCTTTAATGGCAGTCTGCATAATTAAGCGAACATACCTAGGATCGATATTTGCTTTTTCAGGCTCAAGAGCTTTCATAATCCCCCCTTTTTTATAGCAAAATATCAAATTTAGTTTTACATTGTAATAAAAATCTTAAAATTTCTTTTTCATTTATTTCTATTGCGATGTTGTGAAATCTATTAAAAACTCTCTTAATTGTCTCTTTTGGGGCTTCAGGGGTACAATTCAACATATCAGTTAGCATGAAGTTCGTTGCATCAGTCAAAGCTCTATCACTTAAATAAAGTATAAATAGTTGACTTTTTTTCAATTTGTTAATAAATCTTAACGCTTCATCTTTTGGAAGAGATGATATTTGTTCTTTTAAAGCTTTAGAAATACGTTTTAAATTTTTCTCCACCCAAATGACGCCTTCCGGAGTTAACTGCCATCCTTCTCTTTTACCTCCTCGATCTCCTCCGGCTCCTCCAATCACTAATTTCTTCGCTTTTTCAAGCGAGTGCCTTACTGGAGTTTTATCTGGAATTTTCATTTTTCGGAATTCTTGTAATCGCCAAGAAAACTTTTCAGGTGCTAATTTGAAGGATTCCCAGGCAATGTATTCTGTATGGATTTTTTTATGAGCTCCCCCCAACTTATACAATACGAACAAGGATACATCTTGATTAGATAAATCAAATTTGTTCAATTTCCTCTACCATTTAAATTTATAATTTTCCTTTTTATTTTTAGATTGGAACCTATTCTTTGCTTCTTTCAAGGCCTTCTCTATTACCAGAAACATTTTATTTACATCCTTATCATCATATGCATAATTAGATTTATTTGCTAAGTTACTTAAAACTCTGATTTTATCTAGTATTTGATTTACTCTATTTTCAGATAATTTCTTAAATTTATCTTTTTTAGAATACTTTATTTCATTCATGACATCCTCTTTATTGTATATATACAATAAAAATGTCTATTTGTCAACATTTTACTAATATATTTAAATATTTTACAATAATTACTAAATTATTACTATTAAATATAGCGTATTAATATTTTATTTGTTGGTGATTTGCTTCATCTTATAAATGCTTTCAAAAAATATTTTTCTCAGAAAAAATCCCTTTTTCTGTTGGCACTACCAGCCTCAAGTCTTATTATAAATTTAGATGGTGAACAGAATGTTGAACAATAATGAAGTAAAAACGAGATTGGCTATTGGAGATAGGATCCGATTCACGGGGTTCAATTTAATATTAGGCAAATGGTTTGAAGTAATCGGATATATCGAGGGATTGTCTGAAATAAATTCTTCTATCACATCATCTATATTATCCAACGGATCTATATTTTCATCGAAAATATTCTAAACTAGATTCCCCTCTTCATCTACCTTTATCCCGAATACTGTCTTCCATTTATCTTTCGTTTGATCTCCTCTTTCTTAATTTAATTCAATTAAATGGCAATGAAAAACGCACTCTTCTTGCTCCTGACAAAAGAACACAAGATGATTAGTGTCTTTATATTGGTGTTTCTTTCGATCCATATAAATAAGATAAATAATAAAAATTGCCAACCATGTGAAAAAATGAAAAAACCCGAAATCGGTAAATAAAAGTTTAAAAATCATTAAAGGTTTTTTATCTTTTTTATATAAATTAAACTTAATAATTATAGTGTATAGATTCCTCTGGACATAAATCTTTCATTATATCTTTAGTTATTTTGACAGGTTTTTCCTTGTATTTTTCAGGATTATTTTTTCGTTCTTCTTTTATGTATTTTTTTACTCTATCTTGACACCCAGGAGATAATTTTTTCCCATCAGGCCTCTTAAACCAAAATCGCTGAGCACCATCATCAAGTTCATATTTTTTACAAACAGGACATTCAACCATTATACTCCTCTTCAATGGGTCGTCATCAATGTATTCAGATAGCTCTAATGCTTTATCTGTAGAACACAGATAACAATTAATTTTCTTTTCTTTCATTCGAATCCCCCTTTTTTCTATTCTCACGTCTAGAAGTCTTGTGAGGCAATAGAATTGGAACTGTAAATTTTACCCTGTTGATATGTTCTCTCTCTTGCCTCTTTGTACCTTTAGCTCCTATATTGACAACAGATATTCCAATACCACCTTCACCCTCAATTCCTTTCTCTGACGACACAGTCACACCTATATCAAACTCAACAGTTTGAACAATACCTTCTCCTTTTTTATAAATAACCGTTGTTCCATCTCCTAAGGTAAAATGGAGTCCAGTTGGAGATATTTCCGCGCTGCTTTTTTCTATCTCTTGCTGCGCGTCTTCAACTCCTCTAATAATTTGTACAAGTGCTTGTTGTATAAAACTTTTTAATTCAAGCTGATTCTTATTCTCTTTGTCTTTCATTTTCCCTCCCTTTACAGAAAAACTATCAGGTTCCCGTTTAAAAAACAAGAAAATCTCCTACACCAATACGCTTATTTTTGTATCAGTTTTGTATCAGTTTTTGTTTAAATTTTGTTGCTTTTTGGCCGAATTTGTTGTCATGGAAAGGATAATAAAACGGCTACATATTTGGCGTAAGTTATTCATTTTACAACATATAAACAAAATGCGCCAGGCGGGATTCGAACCCGCGACCTTCGGTTCCGGAGACCGACACTCTATCCACTGAGCTACAGGCGCATAAATTCAGAGATGATAAATATAAATCAATCCATGCTCTTTTTCAAACTTTAAGATTGATCCCCTTCCCTGTTTTTAAAATTGATGATGAATTAGTCAAGGTTAAAGAGAGCTTAATGAAATTCAGGTGTGGCTGAAGCGACATTAAAGATTTAGCCTTCGGAGTGCTGTGTTTGAGGGAACTCGGCAAAGCCGAGCTGTGAGCATGTTTGACCCACGGACGGGGGGAGTTGCGCAGCAGCCGAGAACACAGTGCGAAGAATGGCGTTAAAAATCTTTAGCGAGCACAAGCCATATCTGAATTTCATATCGGCTCGCCTAATAGGTAAGGAAAATAAAAGGGTTGACTAAAGGGCGAAAAATGAATATAAAGTTAAAGGGCTATAAAGAGGATATTTGTCTGATTGTTTATGTCAGATGATAATTTAATATATGCTGAGGTTGATTCATATTGGATAACAACAAAAACCAGAGCGATTCTATAAATAACTTCCTGGTTCACAGCTTTCCTAAAAATATCCTTATTCTCAACAACAACAGCAATGAAGCTTTTTTTCTGGACAGCCTGTGTCCTGACACATCCCGAGTGCACTATGCTCCCAGCATTGAAAAAGCGGCTTCTCTTGCAAAATCCCTGGATTTCAATGTTCTTATAGCTGACTTCTCTCTTGCCAGTTACACTTATCTTCGAGAAATCTTCAAGAATACAGCCACCATAATCATAACAGGATATTCAGAGAAAGAAATAATAAATACTGCCAGAGGATGGCCCCAGAACCGGTTTGTCACCACTTTTGTGTTCTCTGAATCAGAAAACAGCAAAAATTCCTTCAGACGTTCTCTGGAAACAGCCATAAAACACTCACATCTTCTTCTTGAAGTCCAGGCCCTTAGAAAATCAGCTGACAAGAAAGAAATTGATTACAAGAAAGCCTTTTATGAGATAAAGAAAATAAAAAAGTTCATCCAAACATCCATTGTGAAGGAAATCGAAAAACGCATTGCCTTTCAAGCCAAATATGAACATTTCAAAAAAGAAAGACTTAGGATAGAAACACTTCTGAAAAAACTTTATATGGCCAATGATGTGACAAGCCTGATCGACACCATATATGACATCAAAGAACTCATAAGCGCCAGCGGGACGACCATCTACATTCTCGAAGAGACCCGGTCCACAGGCAGATATCTGAAACCTCTGGTATGGGATGATTCCATCCTCTCGCATGTCGATTTTACAAAGCATATCGTTCGCTTAAATGAAGACGATTTTGCGGCGCAATCAGCCCGGCTCACAAAAATAATAAGAACCGCTGATATAAGAAAAGATGCCAACATCAGCTCCCGTTACCGAGAACAGCTGAATTCCCCTCTCTACAGTATCATATGTATCCCTATTATATACAAAAACGAACTCATTGGAGTGCTTGAGGTCTATAACAAGAAAAAGGGCCAGCAGTTCTCTCCAGAGGGCTTTGATCAGATCGACCAGGATACACTTGTCCATATATCCGAACACATATCCATAGCCATAACAAAACTTAACTTGATCCAATACGATCCTTTGACCGGACTTTTAAGACCTGAACCTTTCTTTGAAAAGGTCATCCAGAAAATCAAACAGGAAAATAAAAGGCACAGGGAGGAAGGAAACTACGCTCTTGTAATGGGAGATGTCGACTGGTTCAAAAATTATAATGACAGGTTAGGCCATGAGTCAGGCAACCGCTTATTAAGAAAACTGGGAGGGATCCTCAAGGTGTCCACACGTGAGGAAGATTTTCTCTGCCGTTATGGAGGCGAAGAGTTTTTGTTCTTTTTATCCGGCATAGAAAACGAAGAAGAAGCCCTTATGTTTACAGATAGGATAAGGAAAAACGTAGAAGAGACCTACTTTGATAACCAGGAAATACAGCCAAGGAACAATCTCACCATGAGCTTTGGGATCACCAATTTTTCAAAAGATAAATTCAAATCCCTTCAATCCATAAACGCAGAAAATTTGAAAAACCTCGTCAATGAGGCTGATAATGCTCTGGCTGAAGCAAAAGGAAAAAGAACTCCTTTTCTAAGCAAAAAGGAAGAAGCGGCCCTTGAAAAAAATAAGATTTCCGTGTATCACAGCCGCATCTCAGAGCCGGAAGAAAGTTCTTCTCTTATAAAACCAGATACTGAATTTAATGAAGAAAAAAGAAGATATCCAAGATACTATTCTTCCATCCCCCTGATTTATAAAAATAAAAAAGGCCATGAAGCCACAAAAACAATAAATATAAGCCAAGGAGGGGCCAAAGTCTCCAGCAACTTTCTGATCCCCCCTGACAAAACTCTAGATCTTATTATTGTTTTGACAAACAAGGCCTTTGAATGCAGAGGACATGTGGTCTATTCACACAAAGGAAACGGACACCTCTCTTATTATTATGCAGGGATTGAGTTCACTAAAATGTCACTTGAAAATAAAAAGATGCTGGAAAAATATGTAAATTCCTTATCCTGACAATTCTTTGATTATTGAATCTGTATACTCTTCAAGCGGTGAGCTCTTTGCATTGAATTCTGTCTTCAGATTATCAATATATTCAGAGAAACCTTTAAAGTCATCCAGGTTGCTCCAGTTTTCCATACTCACTTTCTCGAGCATTTCTTTAAGCTTTTCCTCATTCAAAATATCTTTTGTGCTCTGAGGGAAAAAGCAGTCCTTCATCTCACAGACTCTTAGACATCCGAGAATAAGTTTGCGTACATTTTCCTGTTCCTGTATGATTTCCTGTTTAATAAAGAAATGCTCTTTAGGTGAAGTGGTCTCATCAAGCTTGTCATAAAGTTTGTCCGCTTTGCTGATCCCCTCTTTTACCGTATCTACAACATATCTACCGTCCAGGGTGATCTTGCCTTCATTTTCAAAATAGACGACCTTTGCTTCGGATTCACTGCCTTCGGTTTTTTTAAATTTGTCCAACTTCTCATAAGACCCGCTATCCTCATCTTCTATTTCTTCTTCTTCATCCTCTGTTTTCTCTTCCTCTTTCTCCTGATCCTCCTTATCCTCTTCTTCTTCCAACTTCAGTTCTTCCTCTTCCTTTTCATTATCCGGTTCCTCTTTCTCATCCTCATCGGATGATTCCAGTGGTTCCATCTCCTTTTCTTCACTTTCTTCAGTCTCTGACCCTTCAGCTTCGACTCCCTCCTGTTCCTTCTCTTCGATCTGTTCCTCTAAAGTATCTGATTCAGCTATCTGACTTCCATTCTCCCCAAGAAGTTCTTTGATCTTATTGAGTCTCAGGAGTTCATCATCAAGGTCAAAATCATCATTTACAGGTCCGATGTCCTGGGGAATTTCCGCTTCTATTCCATATTTTTCTCCCAGTTCCTTTCTCAGGGTAGTTAATTTTTCGCTTGTTTCTTCATTTATGTTTTCAAGCTTCTTGTTTAATTCTTCGATGATTTTCAGCTCTTCTAAAGACTTTCCAGTCAGTGATTCAATATCAGACTGGAGCTTCATAACGATTTTGAGATGAGATTTTATCTCATCCTTTATGGATGTTTTTTCATCCTCAAACTTGGACAGGAGCGTTTTATATTCACTGAGACTCTCCCTCTCTTCGTTGACTTCATTCTCTATCTCGCTAATCCTGCTCTCAGCCTCTTCTTTCTGTTTGTTTATGGCTTCTTCAAGATCTTCCTGGATTTTTTTCCTTCTTTCGTCGAGGATCTTACTAAGCTGTTCCTCCACCTCTTCTATTATTGAAGCTGAACTTTTTAAAAAAGAATCTTTTTTTCCCATTTTTTTATCTCCTGTCCCCTTTTTTTTAGATAATACATCCGCCTCTGGTCAGTGTCAATATACTCACTCAATTATTACTCCTTTTATATGAGCTAAATATAGCGAAAATCCCATATTCATGACAATACCCTTTTGGGATTAAATCAGGGGGGAATTTACTGCATGACACCTCACCTTTAAGGGTGAAGTAGCCAGAGGTGCAGGCCTATTGAAGGGCCGTGCTTTTATTTGATGAGATGCTTGCCATATGTTCGAAAAAGGGCATCAAACGGGTGCTTTCAAATCTTATTTTTTCCCATTTTTTGATATCAAGCGAACAAAAGGCTTTGACAACTTTAGGATCAAATTGAGTCCCTGAGTTTCTTTTAATCTCTTCTCTTGCAAATCTGAAACTCCGTTCGTTTCTGTACGGACGATAAGAGGTGATGGCATCCAGAGCATCGGCGACTGCAAATATCCTTGCTTCTTGAGGGATTTCCTTCTCTTTGAGATTATTAGGATACCCGTCTCCGTCAAATCTTTCATGATGGTACAGAATGATATTTCCAACTTCCTGAACAAGCTTTATTTCTTTAATAAGACCGTATCCAAGAGAAGGATGAAGTCTTATCTTCTCCCATTCCGAAGCTGAAAGAGCGCTTGGCTTTTTAAGAATGGAATCAGGAATAGCTATCTTTCCAACATCATGAAGGAGAGCGCCTTTTTTAATATTGTCCAGAGTTTCTGGGTCGTTTTTACCGAGTATCTTTGCTATTACCTGGCTGTATTTCGCCACTGTCCGTGAATGCCCGAAAGTCTCCACATCCCTTAAATCCAGGGCTGTCATAAGATTTTCCAGAGTAGAATCATAAATTTCTTCAAGGGCAAGCGCTTTCTTTAGATTTTTCTCCTGCTGTTCATTGATCTTTTCTATCCTCTCCTGATACATCCGCGTATCGTTTAGAAGGTCTTTTCTCAGTAATTCGTTCTTCACGGCAGAATAGATTCCAGCCTTATTATCAGGTTTGACAATATGATCTATGACTCCTTTTTTATACAAAGACACAGCAAATTCCGTATCAATTTGATTGGAAAGAATAATGATTCCCAGTTCAGGATTGAACTTTTTTATACTTTGGATCGTACTTATTTTCTGTTGTTCACTCGAACCCAGACACAGAAGCAGCATTGAAAAACTATTAGCGCTCAGCAATTTGTTTGAAGCCTGGGAAAAATCTGATGCTTCTTCTATAAGGAAAGAATACTTTGACAAAAACTCCTTGAGAGAACTCCGCCGCTTTTTGTTGTTATCAACGATCATCAGTTTCGTTTGATTCGACATCCACAATCTCCTTTGTTTTCCGCTTCAACTTTTTATACATCATTTGACTCAAAAAGGCAAAGAATAAGCTCTTTGAGCAAAAAATATTCTGGGAATTCCGGCCAGGTCTCTTTCACACTCCACACGGACCCATTCTTCTGAAAAAAAACTCCTCACTTTATCTTCCTGGTCTTTTCCTATTTCAAATATCAAATACCCTCCGGGCCTTAGATATTCCGGGGCTTGATATATCAATCGATTTATAAATTCATACCCGTCTTGACTTGAAACAAGTGCTTGTTTTGGTTCGAACTTCCTGATCTGGGGATCCAGAGTGAGCCATTCCTTTTCAGTGACATAAGGGGGATTACAAACAATAATACCGCATCTTTTTTTTAAAACCGAACGGCTGAGAGGCCCGAACATATCTCCCTGTATGAATCGAACATTATCCAGATGATGATAACGAGAGTTTTTTTTTGCATAGGATACCGCTTTTTCTGATATATCCAATCCCACAACCCTGGTTTCGGGCAGTTCTTTCGCGGCTGATAAGGCGATGTTGCCACAACCAGTCCCTATATCTATGATCAGCTCCTCATTTCCGTAGTAAAGGTCAAGAATTTTCTTCACAAGGCCTTCTGTTTCAGGTCTGGGAATCAGAACCCCTCTCCCTACTTTAAAATCCAGTGACCAGAACTCTTTGGCGCCGATGATATATGCCAGAGGCATTCCCCTTTTCCGCATCTCCAGCATTCCCAAATATTGATCTCTTTTTTTATCAGATATACTCAGTTCCGGCTCAGAATAGAATTTTTCCTCAGAAACTCCACTTGCCTTTAAAAGAATGATCTTTGCTTCTAAAGCCGGCTTATCAAAATCTTTTAATAGAGAGATTCCGTTTTTATGTAATTCCGTTAGATTTGACATTGAAGATATTATTTCACATGAAATCAGTCTGGCTCTGCCATCATCTTGGCCTGAAAATGCATGGTCAGATTTTTGATGATCTCATCAATGTCCCCATCAATGATGCCTTCGATATTATAAAGCGATTGATTGAGCCTGTGGTCCGTAACCCGAGATTGAGGAAAATTATAAGTCCTTATTTTTTCACTCCTCTCTCCAGTCCCGACCTGAGACTTTCTATCCTTCGATATTTTCTCCTGCTGTTCCCTCTGAGCAATATCCATCAATCTTGTCCTCAGGATTTTAAGGGCTTTTTCCTTGTTTCTATGCTGCGACTTCTCATCCTGGCATGAAACCACCAGCCCGGAAGGGATATGAGTCACCCTTATGGCTGTATAATTCCTGTTGACATTTTGCCCTCCTGGCCCTGAAGCGCCAAAAGCCTCAACTCTGATATCTTTCGAATCAAGCTTCACATCTACATCATCAGCCTCGGGAAGAACAGCAACTGTTACAGTGGAAGTATGGATTCTTCCGCTTGCTTCTGTCTCAGGTACTCTCTGAACTCGATGGACACCGCTTTCATATTTCAATTGAGAATAGACCCTATTTCCCTTTATATTGGCAATGATCTCCTTGAACCCGTTTATGGTCGATGAACTTGTGCTCATTACATCCATCTTCCATCCCTTTTTTTCAGCGAAACGCGAGTACATCCGAAACAAGTCCTGAGCAAAAAGCGAGGCTTCGTCCCCGCCGGCTCCTGCCCTGATCTCTAAGATCACATTCTTTTCATCGTTAGGATCTTTGGGAATGAGAAGCATCCTCAGCTCATCTTCCAGTCTTTTTTTCTTTTCTTTTAATTTACTGAGCTCTTCTCTGGCAAGTTCCTCAAGGTCTTCTTCTGTATCCGGACTGTCTAAAATCTCCTGTGAATCCTTTATTTCATCCAGAATTTTCTTATACGTTTCATACTTCCGAACAATGGGTTCAAGCTCAGATCTTTCTTTAGAAGCTTCCTTTATTTTTTGAGGATCAGATATAAACTCAGGGTCTGACAAAGAAGAAGTAAGCTTGTTATACTTCTCCCTTATTGATTCTAAATCTTGGAGCATATTTTATTTCTTATTTTTATCCCGGGAAATCTTTCCATATTTTCTCTGGAATTTTTCGACTCTTCCAGCACTATCGATAAACTTTTGTTTCCCGGTGAAAAAAGGATGGCACTGCGAACAAATCTCAACCCTCATCTCATCTTTGGTGGAGCGAGTCTTAAAACTGTTTCCGCAAGCACATGTCACCACACATTCTTTGTATTCAGGATGAATCTTCTTCTTCATTTTCTTTCTGACTCCTTAATAATCCAGGATATAGAGGCTTATTATAACAAATAGGCTCAAAAAACTCCAGACATTCTATGCAGTCCTTATCTTTTTTCTCACACATTCCCAGTCTATGGAAAAATCTGCCTTCTCCCTGGCCTTTTTTACTTCATCTTTATATTTCTTGGAGTTAAAATAGCTTTCCAGTTTTTTATCAAAAGGCAGAAGCATCCCTTCAGATTCCCATTTATAGATCTTTCCCTTACCATCTCTCAGGCATTCAAGATGAACGATCCATGCCAGCTCTTTAAAGGTTATCTTTTTAAATGTCCTCCTTATCTCTTCCACTTCTGCCTTTTTTGCAGGAGACACAAAATCAAAATACCTGGAAAAAAGAAGAGCGTTGTGAAAATATGCCGGATATGCAATGATCCCCTGGTTCTTATTCAATCTGGCCACGTATGAGAAAAGATCAATGACCTTTTTCCCTAAACTCAAACCCGGATGCGCCTGTCCCGGAAGAGGCGTTTTCTGCTCTTTAAATGTTAACCGGGGATTCTGCAAAGTCAGCCATTCCAAAACCAAAAACTTTGATCCTGTTATCTCCAGAGGAAAATCCTTTTTTGTCTTGAATGTTCCTTCCTTTATTTTAAGGTCAACGATGACATTTCCCGGATTTTTCTCTTTGTAATAGATAACAAGCCTTTGAAGAGGAGGGTATTGAGAAGAATCTAACTTAAAATCTATGGGCCACAGATCTCTTTTTTTGGCTTCTTTATAGAAATTTCTCTTTCTTAATACAGCCCCGGCTTCTCTCATCGTGTATTTTCCGAGGAAAAGAGAAGTGCCTTTAACCCCGGATATATCTTGAAAGATCTCTCCCTTTTCAATAAGAGGTGTAAAGGTCGATTTTTTCTTTTTTTTATCTCTTTTAGTCTTTCTCATTCTTTTTCAGGGGCTTCTGTTTCTCCGTAACCATAAAACTCCAGTACATCATCAGCCACTCTCATTTTTCTCTTTAGTTCAAAATATTTCGACTCAAATCTTGTTTTAAAGTGATGCCTTAAAACAATGATACCTCCTTTGCTCAGAATCTCTCTCTTATAAATTACTTTCAGCGGATCCCTTTTTTCTACCAGCAAATAAGGAGGGTCAAGAAATATTAAGTCTAAAATCTTATTTTCTTTTGACAGCATGATGACAGCTCTGTTGAACTCTTTATGTATAACCCTGGTCGAATCCTCTGCCTCACATCTTTTTATATTCGTTTTGATCGCCTTGATTGCAGGATAAAATTCATCAATGAAAACCACCTCTCTGGCTCCCCGGCTTAAAGCTTCGATGCCCAGGGAGCCTGTTCCTGCAAATCCATCCAGGACGGATATATCAGGGATATCAAACTGCACTATATTAAAAAGAGTTTCTTTTAATTTATGAGGCATAGGCCTGACTCTTTCATTCATCACCATCCGGAGGCGCTTTCCCTTGTATTTTCCACTTATCACACGCAGCATTATCTTAGCCTATTCATAAAAAACGCCGAGACCTTTTTGTTTTATAGATGTTCTCTGCGTTTGTATTAATTGGTGATAAACCAACGCTAGATGGTTTCTTTTTTATTGTTTCTCTCTATCCTATTATCGGCATTTTTTACCTTGTAGGCAAGCCGATCTTACTGCATCTGCTTCGTTACAGCGTACTCGCGGTGAAGGACCACAGCTTTGCACGCTGTGCCTCGCATCTGCAGCAACCTCGA
>CAYWDH010000037.1:0-28309 GCA_964456985.1 uncultured Eubacteriales bacterium | reverse complement strand
GCGTTAAAAATCTGAAGGGAGCACAGACCATATCTGAATTTCATATCGGCTTGCCTGAAAGGTAAAAAAATGACGATTAAAATTAAAGAAAAAACAAGCAAAAACATTTCAGTTGCCATTTTTATGAAAAGCATGTATATCCTTGAAAGTAAAAAGAAAAAATGCTCATCGCCATTTTTTTATGAATAGGTCAGGTTAAAAGTTATATCCTAATCCTATAAAGAGGAAACCATGAAAAAAACATTCATATTTCTGATAAGCCTGTTCCTTGCATTTAATTTTCTGTGTTCTGAGGAAAAGAGTTCTATCCCTGCCTTCAAAATCAAGAATAGCTGCATCAGCCTAGAACGGCTGGCCAGACCGGGAACTCCTTTTAACAAAACCGGGCGTCGGTTCGCCATTTTGGGAGATGAGAGCGGCTCTTTTGAAGCATGGGCCTATCCGCTGAAGCTCCTTCGCGGTTTTCAATTTTCATTTTTCACCGGAACCTCCACACGGGCCATAAACGCAGGAGATATTGTCCGCCGCATTTCCGTATCCCCCTGGGCCACCACACTGACCTATACGTATCAATCCTTCACGGTCAAAGCGACGTATATCACCCCTGTTTTTGAGCCCGGCGCTCTTATCCTTCTCGATATTGACTCATCCGTTCCCTTGACCATTGTGTGCGGTTTCTTACCCGTGCTCCAACCCATGTGGCCTGCCGGGATCGGAGGGCAGTACGCGTACTGGAACAATGAGATCAAAGCCTATGTGATCTCAGAGCCTACGGGGAAAAATCATGCCTTTGTGGGTTCTCCGGCCGCATCGGGCCTTTCTTATACTCCCGCGCATATGCTCTCAGATACCCCGAGTGAATTCAAGATAGAGATCAAAGATTCTGAGAAAGCAAGAAATAGGTTCATACCCCTATGCGTTTCAGGAGGCCAAGGAAAACGTGATCAAGTGCTGGCCGTATATAAAAAACTCCTGGAAAATCCTGAATATTACTATAATAAAAACAGAGAACATTTTGAAAACCTCAGCCAGAACACTCTTGGGCTCAAGACTCCTAATCCGAAAATCGATCTCGCCTTTGAATGGGCCAAGATCACTTTCGACAACCTTATGGTTGACAATCCTAAACTGGGTGAAGGAATAGTTGCGGGTCTGGGCGCTTCCGGAACATCAGGGCGGCCCGGATTCGGCTGGTTTTTCGGAGGGGATGCCTATATCAATTCCTTGAGCCTGCTTTCTTACGGAGCGCATAAATCCGTTAAGAAGATACTGGCATTTACACAAAAGTGGCAGAGGGATGACGGAAAGATGGCTCACGAACTTTCACAGGCAGAAGGATATGTCGACTGGTGGAAGGACTATCCCTACGGATACATACACGGAGATACGACCCCCTATTATATAGCGGCCATGTACGATTACATGAGACTGTCCGGAGACACGGCGTTTATAGAGCAAAGCTGGCCCTCTCTTACCAAAGCCTATGATTGGTGCCTCATTACAGATAAAAACAGGGACGGGCTTATGGACAACAGCCCTGCGGGCCTGGGAGCTCTGGAATATGGAGCGCTCACTGGCATAGAAACAGATATTTATCTTGCTTCCGTATGGGTTAGAGCCGCACAGGCCATAGATGAAATGGCCCGGATCCTGGGTAAAGACTCCTTGCAAAAAAAAGCATCTGTGAATGCAGAAAGAGCCAAAAAAGCATTCAATGACAGATTCTGGGACCCGGAAAGCCGTTTCTATGCCTATGCCTTTAATGATAAAGGAGAAAAAGTCAAAGAGATCTCTCCCTGGAATTCGGTCGGTCTGATGTGGGGCCTCGGGGAAAGTGAAAAAAGCAGACTCACTCTTGAAAGGCTCAGCTCATCCGAGCTGACCACTGACTGGGGAATAAGAAGTATTTCCCGCAAAAGCGCATACTTTCAGCCTCTCAATTACAACTACGGCGCAGTATGGCCTTTTTTGACAAGCTGGGTCACAACAGCTCTGTACAAGCATCATATGCCTTTAAACGGATATCCTCTCCTTCTCTCAACCGTAAACCACACTTTTGACAATGCCCTGGGATGTGTCACAGAAGTATTTTCCGGTATACGGAATGTATGGCCCCAGGAAGCGGTTCCCCAGCAGGGATTTTCCGCAGCAGGCGCCGTGCTCCCTCTGATAAGAGGACTTCTGGGGCTGGAAGCGGATGCCCTGAGCAAGACCTTTACCTTTTCTCCTCATTTTCCCGGAAACTGGGATCACGTGAAGATTAAAAATTATAAAGCAGGAGATGCAGCCTTTTCATTTGAATACCAAAAAAAGAAGAACAAAATAACTCTGAATATCATCCCTGAGAAGGGAGAACAATACACAATAACATTTTCTCCCTGTCTGGCAAAAGGGACACAGATAAAACAAGTGACAGTGAATGGTACAGAGGTCCCCTTTCATACATTTGACCGCCAACAGGTCACTCAAGTGGAGTCAGAATTCACAGTACATGACAAACCTCTGCAAATAGAAATATTAATCGAGCCCTACTTCGAAGTGCTTCCAGTGATCCCTGAGGTCAAGGTCGGAGACACAGACTCCGGAATGAAAATCATATCACTGCATAAAGAAAAACAGATCGTCACCTTGAAAGTGGAAGGGATCAGCGGAAATACCTACAGACTCAGCACGCTTCATCCTGAATTCATAGAAAAAATAAAAGGAGCATCCCTGGAATCCGGTCGATTGAGACTCCAAATTCCGGATAGGGCTCCCGGTGAATTTACCATGCACACCATTGTTATTGAACTTAAAAAATAATAAACTGAAAAAGGCTGATCAAGGAAGCATTTTCAAAACTGTGATACTCATGAGATCCATTGTTTATTAAGGGGAGAGGTATGGAATTAGAAGTGCTTACGCCAATCAAAGAGATTTGAACCACAGCCCCATTACGAATATAATAAAACAAAGGAGAACAATGATGAGCTTCCCATTCATTCCAAACAAAAAAGTCGAAGTCCCTGAAATTGCTTATAAAGATAAGATCACACTTCATCCCAAGAACACAGCCCTTATAATCGTGGATATGCAGAACGATTTTGTTAAAGAGAAAGGAAACCTTGTGGTCCCTGCGGCCGGAGAAACCGTTCCCAGAATAAGAAAGCTCCTTACCTCAGCAAGAAAATCAGGCGTTCCTGTCGCCTACACTCAAGATACCATGAGAGAGGATGATCCTGAATTTGATATATGGCCTGAACACTGCATGGAAAACACATGGGGATGGGAGGTCATTCCAGAACTGAAACCCGAAAAGAACGAACTGGTCTGCCGCAAACTTCGTTATGACGGATTCTACGGAACAGGGCTCGAACACACCTTGAGTCATGTATGGAAAATCGAAAATGTGGTCATCGTTGGTACCGTGTCCAATATCTGTGTGCTCCACACTGCTGCTTCAGCAGGGCTCAGATGGTACAAAGTCATTGTTCCGGCAGACGGAATATCTGCGCTCACGGAATTCGACCAGGCATTGACTCTAAGTCAGGTCTCAAATCTCTACTCCGGAATCGTTGTGAGATCAACCAAAGATGTGGTTTTTAAGTGACTGAAGTTCCAAATGAATAAAATCAAAAACAGTGCCCTTCTGACCGACCTTTATGAGCTCACTATGGCTGCTTCCTATCTAGAACAAGAAATGAACGAAACCGCTGTGTTCAGTCTTTTTGTGCGCCATTATCCTCGCAACAGACGCTATTTCGTATCCTGCGGATTGAAAGAAGTCCTTGATTATTTGGTTGAGCTTAAATTCACAGAGGAGGACTTGGACTATCTGGAAAGCACGGATTTTTTTAAACCAGACTTTCTTTCTTATCTGGAAAACTTCAAATTCCATGGGGATGTGCATGCCATGCCTGAGGGAACCATCTTTTTTGAAGAAGAGCCTATCCTGGAAGTTACGGCCCCTCTTATAGAAGCGCAGGTCATTGAGACATTTTTGATAAACACGATAAATCTTCAGACTATGATCGCCACCAAAGCTTCCAGATGTGTTCATGCCGCTGGAGGGAGAAGCCTTGTTGATTTTTCCTTCAGGCGCACACAGGGAATCGATGCCTCTATAAAAGTGGCCAAAGCCAGCTACATAGCGGGTTTTATCGGAACGAGTAATGTCCTGGCTGGCAAACAGCTGGACATCCCAATATACGGGACCATGGCCCATTCGTTCGTTTCCAGTTTTGATAAAGAAATCAATGCCTTCAGAGCCTTTACACAGACATTTCCGGAAAATTCCATACTTCTTGTGGACACCTATGACTCATTATCAGGGACTCTTAAAGCCGCCCGGGTAGGTGAAGAGATGGCAGGCCAGGGTGAACATCTAAAAGGAATACGCCTTGATAGTGGTGATATGGCCAAGCTCAGCCAAAAAGCAAGACGTATCCTTGATGAACACGGACTCAAAAATTCCCTCATATTTGCAAGTGGCTCCTTTGATGAATACAAAATCCAAGAAATTCTTTCTCAAAAAGCAAAAATAGACTCTTTTGGAGTGGGTACAAAAATGGGCGTCTCTTCTGATGCCCCTTATCTGAATATGGCATACAAGATCGTGAAATACAATGGTGAACCTGTGCTTAAATTAAGCCCTGGAAAAATTTCCCTGACCTCAGATAAACAGGTCTTCCGCTTTTTGTCCTTAGAAAAACTCTATGACCATGATGTCATTGCCTGCAGGGATGAAAAAATGGAGAGTACTGTTTCCCTGTTGGTACCGGTCTTCAAAGGCGGAAAGATCATTTACAACTCCCCGCCTCTTCCGGAAATACAAAGTCAATTCAGAAAAAATTTCTCCAGGCTCCCAGAAAAATACAAAACTATCAACAAAGAAGGTCCCCTTTATCCAATCAAAATTTCCGAAAAACTCCGGAATCTCCAGAAAAAAACCCTCAATAAATATAAGAAAAAAGAAATCCTATAAGAAATTAAAACAACTGATAAATATGGCTTAAGCGACATTGAAGATTTAGCCTTCGGATGAGGCTTTTCGAGGGTATCCGGCGAAGCCGGACGCTGAGTATGTCTGACCCACGGACGGGGGGAGTTACGCAAGCGCCGAGAAAAACGAAGGAGAATGGCGTTAAAAATCTGAAGGGAGCGCAAGTCATATTCTCAGTTGGATAAATTTAGGTGTTAAATCTTATAACTTGGACCGGATGATTTTGCTCACAGATCCTAGTGTTTTCCGGGCCTTTTTTTCCAGAGATTCGCATTTTTTTCTCATCTGGCCGCAGTAGTCAGTGTCTTTGATACTCTTGAGATTGATCAGCACATTGTAAATCCCGCCTTTGACTCCGGCAAAAGCAACTTCCGCGCCCACTCCCACATCTGTGACAGAATTCGGATTTCCGTTTTGAGCCACAATCTCAGCAGCCTCTATCGCCTGCAGGCACAGCTCCGCCGTCCTCAAGGGAACAGACACGGCTTTCTTAAGCCCATCCTGCATGGCTTTTTGCCTGACTTCCTTCTCCTCCTCTGTTTGGGACGGAAGACGCCGTGCATCCATAAAAGCATTAAAAGCCTGTGTGTCTTCATCCACGGCTTTGATCAGTTGGTATTTGATCTCCTGGCACTTTTCCGCTGCTTCATTTAAAACCTCATTCACATCCCGGCTTCCCCGTTTATTGGCTGTGAGATTACTGACCATAGAGCCAAGAGCGGCTCCCAGAGCGCCAGAGAGTGCGGCTATGGAACCTCCTCCCGGCGCTGGTGATTCACGGGATACCTCATCCGTAAAATCAGTCACTTTCATCTCTACCAGTGCATCATCCGGGTTTCTGGGTAGTCCCAAAACCCTTTCTTTGATATTAAAATCGGCCGCATCTGTCAGTCCCAGAGATTGAACGGCTGTAGAGAGAATATCTCTCACCGGAACACCCTTGGAACGGCCCTGTTTTTCCAGGTAATATTTCCCGGATTGAAGAAGGGCTTGATAAGGGACCATGCCTACGATCTCGCTTCCTGTGACCACAAGCCCCCGTTTTACGGCCAGACGCCTTGCTTCCTCCAGCACATCATGCATGGATGTGACTTTATAATCCGTCAGATTGATAGAAATCTGGGCCCTGTCATATTTAGGCACCATCCATCCGATAGATTTGCAGTGTTTGAATTTGCCAGGCTTTTTAACCGGCCTTCCTTCGGCCTTTCTGTGATCGACATCATGGAGTTTCAACAGTTCGATCAGATCATAACCGTGGGCTTTCTTACAGTGATCGATGGTCTCTTCCATGGATTTCCCGATAAAATCACAGTTTCCGCAGGGATAACTTCCTTTTCCGTACCTCAGGATCTCTTCTCCCCAGAGATAAACAGGATCCGTATTCCCTTTTCTGGCCGTGCGGCCTTTTTCCCTTAATTCAAAGGCAATATCCGTGGCCAATTTGGCTTCTCTTGTATTTAGATTTATGTTATACGCTATGAGAAACTCCCTCACTCCGATAACAGTAGCTCCTGCTCTGGCATTGAATTCAGCTGGCCCGAAATCCGGTTTCCATTCCGGCTTTTTTAATTTCTCGGGCAACGCCTCATATTCTCCCTGTCTTATAAAGGCCAGGTTCTCTCTCTCGGGACTGGTGGCGGACTTTTCATAAAGATAGACTGGAATTCGAAGATCCTCCCCTACTCTTTGAGCCACCTTCCATGAGATCTCGACGCACTCTTCTTCGGTCACTCCGTTGACAGGAACAAAAGGGCAGACATCCGTGGCACCCATCCGAGGATGGGAACCGCGGTGAGTGGACATATCTATCAATTCCGCTGCTTTTTTTATGGAGTTGAACGCGGCTTCCTGCACAGCCTCCGGGTCTCCGATAAACGTAACGACCACACGGTTCATGTCAGGTCCGGGATCCACATCCAGGAGTCTCGTACCTTCCACTTTTTCGATTTCGTCTGTGATCTCCTTAATGAGTTTCGTATCCCGTCCTTCTGAAAAATTAGGGACACATTCAATGATCTTTTCTTCCATTTCTCTCTCCTCTTTAAATAGTGATTACAAACCTGACCTTTTTATAAAAAAAATGGCGATGCGCCCTTTTTTGTTCATAAACTCCCTCACCATAGCCAATACTCTATCTCATGTCAAGGGGGGGTTTTCTATTCCAATGCGGTCCAAAATGACCACTCCTTCTTCACTCTGGTCAAACACAAAACTTATCTTTTTTAAAAGGGCCGGATCAAACTCCGGGAATGCCTCTGAAAAGCGGGAAAAAGGAAGCTCAAAAACCTGAAGCGTAGGCTCATAGGATTTCCCGTATATCTTGCTTTCCTGGCTCATTTTCGTAAATTTGGATTTAAGAACAGGCGGTATATCCCTGAACTCGGAAAGTCGAAACCGGGCTGCGTTCCCTTGGGAATCCACAAGCTCAATACTCATATCAAGGGGCTCTTTCTCTTTTTCATCTTCTTCGTCCTTTTTCTCTTTTTTTTCTGACTTGTCCTTGCCTTTTTCTCCTTCTTCTTCCTCAGGCTCGGGGGGCTTTTCATCCGCAGGAGCCAGAGAAAATATCAAAAGAGAATCATCACTCATATTTAATTTATCAATGCTGTCTTCTGACAGATCAATGGAATAAACAGGTCGCTCCTCCTCTTTTCTCCATCCCACACAAACAACATTATTGTCCTTGTTCCCTCTTCTTCTGAATCCGAGATTCTCCTCCCGCCATACCGCTAGATTCCGGCCGGAAATGCGGCTGCCTTCTAAGGATGCGGTCGTGACCTCAACATCTTCTTCAAAATCTGCTATAGGACTAAAATAAGAATCTTCAAACCGATTGATATAAATATCTTCAGGAAGCCACTCTCTAACACAGCGGAAATCACGGAACATGGGGATATACCCTTTTTTATCCATTAGGTTGGCTTCGAGGAACCCTGTAAAATAAACAAGGGCTATCTTTCTCTGTTTTTCTCCTGCAAGCAAAGCCCTGCGGTTCAATATCAATCCTCCGGGCATTCCCCAGTCATTGTTTCCCCAGACTGTGTTGAACTGACCGTGATTGGAACGGTATGAATAGAGATAGGCCTTAAACCACTCATTTCCGTCCGTAAAGGTGATTCTATTGTATTGGCGGGCTCCGGAAAAGGACGACACATCCGCGTCATGAGCCCCCTGAACAGTCAGATAACTCACATTTTCCAGAGGAGTGGGCTGTCCGGCTGGCTTATACTGCCCGTCACTGGGAGCAATGGCTATGATGGCTCTGATATTAAAATCAAAGTCAAACGCCACTGTGGCATCGTCCGGATAATGGGAAAGCCGATTGAATGAACCGGCTATGGCCGCGGCTTCTCCTCCCCGCGAGTGGCCGATCAGCCCAATCCTTTCCATATCAACGAGGGAATGAAATGGGTTTTCTTCATTCCGGCTCCACTCCTGCCAGAGCTTCAGATGCTGGAGAAGCATCCAACCCCTTCCGTCATTTTCAGTCTTTAAAGAACCGAAAAAATGGCCGTTGAAAAAATTCTCATCCACTGATACGAAAATAAATCCTCTGCTCGCCAGGTGCTCACCTAAATAAGCATAACCCGGATCTGAATAATCAGCCATATTGTGGTTTCCATGCACACAGAGGATCAGAGGGAAAGGGCCTGGTCCTGACGGATACCAGACACGTCCGTTTCTTGGGAACTTCTCAAAATCAAATCCCCAAAACCATTGTCTGAGCTTCATCCCCAATCCTTTACTTCCTTTAACAAATGCGGAAGCATCCACGGATTCGGTCTTTATACCGGCCTTCTCTCCGAATTCAGGCCTTTTTATATCTGTCCCACTCCCATAGGTTATATATTTGACTTCATAAGGTCCGCGCAAAGACGGATCAGGCATGTCCAGAGGATTGCCATCAGAACCTGGAGATTTGGCTTCGACAAGATGTTCTGTGCTTCCCGGATCAAAAAGCCAGAAAATAACAGAGACATTTAATCCCACGGTTACAATCAGGGCAATGAGAATGAAAATCTTCTTCACAGCCGAATGCTGGCCGAACTTTTTCTTGAAAATATGAGCCAGAGCGCCTCCCATAAGAGCCCAGGAAAATCCTAAAACAAGGCCTATAAGGAGATTTTGACGAAACGGAAACTGCATCATATAATAGATGAAAACTACCAAGAGAGCCGTTCCCGTAAGGGTGACAAAGCGCGGGACCACGAATAGGACCTTAAGAAAAAGAATGACCAACAATGCCATGATGGCTGCCCCGATCAAATAAATAAGAATTCCGCTTATTGGACTTAAAATCCCAGGTAGACCGGAACGCATGAAAAAGCCGTTGACTACCACCACAATAACGATCAGTGCGACCAAAGCCAGGGCAGAGCCTTTTCTCACTTCCGGAGACGGTTTGGCCTTTTCCCAGTTTTTTGAAATCCAAGCGGAAAATCTTTTCCAGAGGTTTGCCTTTTTTTTGTTCAATAAAGACTCCTTGAAATTTTTTTTGCTTTTTTCTCTATAAAGACTGGAATATAGTTGTTTTTCTATTTAGGACCAACATGAAAAAATTATATACACTTAAGGAAGAAAATCAAACCGGAATTGAAAATTTTCAGGACCATGCAAAATTAAAACGAACCTTTTGACCTCTCACTGCGTTATTAAATAGAGAGTGACATTTCTATGCTTTATGCAAAATATAGTTATCAGGAGGAGAAAATGTCCATTATTTCACGTGTAATGCGTGCAGCTGTTTTATCCATCGCTGTCATTGCCTTAATAACAGCCGGATTCGCTTTTGACAGTACTGACGATACTATTCATAAGTCATTTACAGTTGAACAAGGCGGAACTCTGAATGTTGATACGGACAACGGATCTATTGAAGTCCAAGGGACCAACGGACGCACTGTCGACATCGAAGTGCTCAGAAAGGTCAGAACAACGAACGAGAATAGAGCCCAGCAAATCTTGGAGAACTTCAAAATTAGCTTTGAAAAAAGAGGCAGAGATGTTTACATTACCGGAGAAAGATTGAACAAAGACCGTTTCTGGGATAATCTCTGGAACAGACTGAGCATTAAATATATCATCCATGTACCTGAAATATACAATGTCGAACTCCGGACGAGCGGAGGCAGCATCTCTGTTGAAGTCGTGGAAGGAGAAGTCAATGTGAAAACATCAGGAGGAAGCCTGTCACTGGATGATATAACCGGACCGGTTTGGGGCAAAACTTCTGGCGGCAGTATCCGGGTCGGAAGCGTGGACGGAAATGTGGATGTGAATACTTCCGGAGGTTCGATAAAAATCGTTCGTGCCCTGGGAACTGTAAAAGCCCACACTTCCGGAGGAGGCATTACCGTAGAGGAAGTCATGGGGACAATAGATGCGCACACATCAGGCGGCTCTGTCAAGGCCCATATTTCCCAGCAGCCGGATTCAGACTGCCGGTTGAGCACTTCCGGAGGAAGTGTAACCGTTTATCTGGCAAGCGATATCTCTGTAGATCTCGATGCAAGCACCAGCGGCGGCAGCGTTTACACGGATTTTCCCGTTACCATCAGGGGCAAACTCAATCCAAGGAAACTTAATGCCAAAATCAACGGAGGCGGCCCCCTTCTCTATCTCCATACTTCAGGCGGCAGTATTCATGTCAAAGAATTTTAAAAGGCTGTTTTAGCAGATTATTTTAAACCCAGCTTTTCTCCATTCGTAAGTTTTTCTATTGTTTCTTTTAGTCTTTTTTCTTTTGTCTCTTTCTGTTTGGCTATTTTTATCCATCCTATGAACTGTTTTTTATAACTTGGTGCAAGATGTTCAAAAAACTTCCTTGCTTTCCTATTTTTCTTGAGTGCGTTCTCTAATTCATGGGGCATATCAAAATTGATTTGGGGACGGTCATTTTTATCCCATAAACCCGATTTTTTAGCGGCATTGATCTTAGCAAGACCGTGCCCTGTCATCTTCCCTTCTTTGATCATTTTTGTGACACGTCTTTTATTGGAGAGAGACCAGAGACTTTTGGAGTCTCTTGGAGTAAATTTCCTGACATATTTTTCTTCATCGATTTTTTTGATTATACTGTCAATCCATCCAAAGCATAGCGCTTCTTCGACTGCGTGGTTATACTCGAGTGTGGGTTTTTTTGTTTTTTTCTTAAAAAATACCAGCCAGATCCCTTTTTCCTCTTTGCTGTGGTTTTTGCGTAACCACTCCCTCCACTCTTCCCGGTTTTTCACATACACTTCTTTCATTTCCCTGATATCCCTTTCCAATGATTTCATACTCTATCATATATATGTGCCCTTAGAAAAGTCACCATTATCTCCGAGTCCGGCTCAGCATCTCCCGCTCGCTTCCAAGTCAGAGGAGAGACCAACTGCCAGCCGTTAAGGAGACTGCGGCCCTGGCGGCATATTGGACATCAAATATCGAGTCAGGAGACTGAACAGATGCCGCGTCGTATTCTCGCCCTCGGAAATACCGTGGGTCCGGTTGGGATAGGACATCATCGTGAACGGCTTGTTGTGCTTGACAAGTTCATTGATCAATCGTTCGAAGCTCTGGTAGTGTACGTTGTCGTCAGCAGTTCCGTGGATGATCAGAAGATTTCCTTCGAGGCGGTGGGCATGGGTTATGGGCGACCCGTTGATGTAGCCTTCCTCATTGTCATCGGGAATTCCCATGTAACGCTCCTGATAAATGGTATCGTACAATCGCTGGTCGCTGACAAAGGCGATGGCCATGGCTGTGCTGTAGAGTTCGGGATATCGGAAGATCATGTTTAGACTCATCTGCCCGCCACCGCTCCATCCCCAGATCCCAATCCTGTTGGGATCGAAATAAGGCCTATCCTTTAGCAAGCGGCGCAGAGCTGCGGCTTGGTCCTTGGCAGCCAGAATGCCTACTTGGCCATAGATGCTCTTCCGCCAATCACGGCCCCGGGGTACATTGGTCCCGCGGTTGTCCAGGCTGGCCACCAGATATCCTCTTTGTGTCAGCATCAGATGCCAGAGGTAATTGCGCCCTCCCCAGCTGTCTCGTACTGTGGATCCTGCGGGTTCACCGTAGATATGGAAGAGCAAGGGGTATTTTTTCCCGGGATCAAAATCTGGGGGCTTCATCATCCAGCCGTCAAGCTCCACATCTCCGATGTCTACACGGAAGAACTCAAACTCCCCTCTTTCCAGGTTCTCGACATTGGTCCGAAGTTTCTTGTTGTCCACGAGAGGGCGTAGGACATGGTGTCCTGGCAACTCTACAAGATCGATCTTGGGCGCTGCACCGAAGGAGGAGAAGTTATGAATGGCCCACCGACCATCTGGGGAGATCTGGTAGCGGTTGGATCCTGGGCTGCCTTCAGGAGTCACGCGCTCGATATTCCCTTCTCCGTCCAGACGCGCCCGATACAGGAATCTCTGTGTCGGATTGTCCGGACTGGCGATAAAATAGATCCAGCCTCCCTCGACATCGATATTCTGGATGCTGATCACATCGAAGTCGCCGGGGGTGACACACCTGACATCCTTTCCATCTCTGGAAACAACATACACGTGCTGCCAGCCATCCCTTTCGCTGATCCAGGTAAAATATTTTCCTCCCGATATCCAGCGAAGATCATTTTCACTAACCACTTCGACCCAAGTCTTATCAGCATCAATAAACACCGGTCGTAATTCGCCTGTCCGGATGTTTCCAAGCATCACCGTATTCGTATTCTGAAGCCGGTTCAGATGCTGAAGGATAATCTCCTCGGAGCTGTTTGCCCACCCCATTCGTGCGATGTAGTAATCCCTCCTTGAATCTCCCGAAAATTGGAACCATCTGGTCTCTCCTCCTGAGGCAGAGACAACACCGACGCGGCAGACAGAATTGTCTGTTCCTACCTTAGGGTACCGGATGGCGGTGATCTTCGGATAGAGGGAATCCGTATTGTTGATCAGATAGAACTCCTTGATGCCTGAACTGTCCAGCTGCCAATAGGCGATGTGTTTTCCGTCTGGGCTCCACCGGAAACCATCCCTCAAGCCTAATTCCTCTTCATAAACCCAGTCGAATGTCCCGTTAATCAGTGTTTCAGTCCCGTCGGACGTCAGGGGGATGATGCGTTGGGTGGCGAGATCTTCAACATAGATATTGTTTTTCATGACATAACCGACTTGTGATCCATCTGGTGAGAATTTGGCGAACATCAACGTGGATGGGTCGGCGGCTCCTCCCAGCTTCTGCAGTTTCCAAGTCTCAATGTCCAGCACCCAGTAATCCCCCCGTGTATTCTGCCGCCATACGCGTCTGGAGTTTGTATAGACCAGAAGCTTTTTTCCGTCTTGCGCCCAGATGTAATTGTCTATTCTCAGAGGCTCATTCTCTCCAGGTGGCACAAGACGTTCCGCGGAGATGAGGATCTCCCGCCGGCCGGTCTCAGGGTCATACCTGACGATGTCCCTGCCGATCCCAAGGGTTTGGGACTTTTCGAGCGTTGTGTAGCCACTCCCATCTTCCAGCCATCGCGCCGGTCCGAATCTCTCTGCAGAAAAATCTCTGCCGCTGAAAATCCTATCGAGGGTCAATAGTGACATATCATTCTGGGCCTGGTTCTTATCGATACCGGTACACAAGACTGCAAACAACGTGATGATTACCATACTGACAAAAAGAATAATATTTTTTTTCATGCGGCTCACTCCTTTAAGTCTTATTTTAAATTACTTCGTGTGATCTTGTATCTCCTTCTGGGGTTCATTCTCCCGGCTTCCAACACTCTCCTGAATAAGTACGCCTCTATTACTGCTGAATCCTTCCAAAACGATTCGGATCTTCTCTTCGGCTGAATACTTGCGACGGGTCTTTTGTTTTATCTCCCAAACGATCGTTTCAGGCGATAAGTTTTTCTTGGTAGTCAAACATTTCTCCATGCTTGATTTTATTATACACAATCCATCGCTTAAGAAATATCATGTCTAAAATTGTTTGCCTTCTTCTAATGGAGATAAATGGAAACATTCTTAAAAGGAGGAAAAGACTAAGGGGAATAAGGCTGGTAGCGCTACGGGGATTCGAACCCCGGTTTGATGGCTGAGAACCACCCGTCCTAGTCCCCTAGACGATAGCGCCATAAACAGGAACAGAAAAATAGCAGATTTATTTGCCTATGTCAATGAGGCAACCCTTGCTTTCTCACCGGGAGGGGTGAGATTATCGCCTCTAATTTCACCCCTAAAACCCTCCAATGAGATGATTGACGCAGAGCCTCCCTCATGACATCATGTAGGCAAATCTTAATTATTCCCGACCATGGAGGAGGGCCTTTTCCAAGGCATTCCAAAGAATCTCAACGAGGATTCCTCTCAGGGCCCTCCTCCATCTACTATTCATAAAAAGAGAAAAAGGACCCTTCATATGACCACGATATATAGGGCTCTGATTTTTTTAGTACCATATATTGATTAGCGTGTCAATTGATTTTTTTTTAGCTTTATGTTTGTTTCTCTATTTTATCTTTTTTGACCCCAAAAAGGGAGGCGCTTCAGGGTAGGAAGCTGTGGAAAAGTAAGGTTATGTTATTGATAAGAAAGAAGATCCCCGGGCCCGTCCCCACTATGACCGTCACTATAACATTAATATAAGTCTTTGTTGACTTGAACGGTTTCTCTTTATATTATTGATTACAGAGTCAAATTAAGGGTGGGAAATTGATGATACGGAATAAAAATCAGCAATAACAAAAAAACAAATTTCTTTCTATGATGATGTGATGCAAGTATGGGTATTATAGAAAAAAAACATTATTTTATATTAATTATTTTCTTGTTGTACTTTATACCTTCCTCAATCTTGATTATATCCGGATATGGAAAAGGCAGTAATTATGCTGATCAAATGGAATACCACCTTCCAACAATAAATAAGTATTCACAAGATTGGCCCAATTTGGATCTTCATGAACATGGGGCTGCTTCAGCCCCGGGTTATCATATAGTTCTTGGTATTCTCTCTCGTTACTTTGTTGTTAGCACGACCTCACTCCAATTTTTTGGAGTACTTATAACAATTGGGTTTCTTATTACAATGTTTTTAGGACTAGATAAAAGAGTTAACACCAGATTAGCTTTTTTTCTAACAATTCCCTTAATTTATTCCTTATATATTTTCCAAGCCGGAGTGTGGATCATGAATGACAATCCGGCGATCTGGTGTGTACTGGGAATGCTCTTAATAGGACTTCGTCCCAGGGTAGATAAATGGACTTATATTTTAGGAGGGCTAATTCTATTTATATTAGTAAATATAAGACAGATTCACATCTGGACAGCCTCAATTCTCTGGGTTTTGGCCTTTATTGGGCCTGTAAAGGAACTATCCCTGAAAAACATCAGGAATGGTGTTATTGTACATCAAAAAATTTTAAGGAAAAGACTTTTATTTTCTTTTATAGCAACCCTACCGGCATTTTTATCCCTTTTTTATTATATTAGGATTTGGGGCGGTTTTACTCCTCCTAAATTTAAATCCTTTTATTCCATTTCAACAATTAATCCTTCTTTTTTCTTCACACTTTTTTCTATTTATGGAATTTTTTTCATTCCTTATTTCTTCAATGAATTATGTTTTATTGTTAGGACAAAATATAAGTCTATTCTACTAGTTTTAAGTCTGGGATTCATCATATCTGTTTTGCCCCATTCTAACTACAGTACTGCCGCCCATCGCTATGGAGGCTTATGGAATTTTGTTCCTCATTTTCCAGTGATTCATGAAAGAAGCCCCATATTTATTATAGGTGGCTCCCTTGGGATTGTATTTTTTTACATCATTTCAGAGTCACTTAAGATACGAAAACTTCTGAGAGAGAGACTCATTCTAAGTTTTTGCTTATTTGCTTTTTTAGCTGCTCATTTAGTTACTTATCCTTTCCAACGGTATTATGAACCTTTTCTTCTAATCTTGCTCTCTTTTATAGCAGCCTATTTGTATAAACATTCTCATACATCATTAATCTATAGGGAGAGAAAAAATTTAAAGCAGGAATATTGGGTTAAAAAGGGTAAGTATATCGGTCCCATTATACTGGCGCTTTTTTTGGGAGTACTGACATTTGTTACTTTAAGCTGATTCTTCTTATTAGATTAACATCTAAATTAATCTTAAAATCTGACATGACCATTTTTTCTCCCGGCTTGATATCTGTTTTTTCTTGTGATCCTTTTTGTCCCCAAAATCAGCGTTCTTACAGGGTAAGGGGCTGTGGAAAAGTAAGGTTATGTTATTGATAAGAAAGAAGATCCCCGGGCCCGTCCCCCTAAAAAGTAAAAATGCCGGGGGCGGGACTCGAACCCGCACAGAGGAAACCTCCGAGGGATTTTAAGTCCCTTGCGTCTACCAATTCCGCCACCCCGGCAGTTTAGTGAAATCGATTATATCACAACCCAAATTGCTCAACAAGAAAAGTAAGCTTATTCAACGGTCACGCTTTTTGCCAGGTTCCGGGGCTGGTCAACATCAGCGCCCCTTGCCGCAGCAATATAATAGGCAAAAAGCTGCACAGGCACAGCCGTGAGAAGCGGAGAGAAAAGCTCATGAACATCAGGGATGCGCAGGACATTGTCCACGCTCTTGGCTATCTCTTTATCGCTTTGAAAGGACACCGCAGCAACCGTGCCCAGCCTGGCTCTTATCTCGGATACGTTGCTCAAGACCTTATCAAAGACCCTGTCCTTGGGCGCGATCACCATGGTCGCCATCTTCTCATCAATAAGCGCTATAGGACCGTGCTTCATCTCCCCGCCTGGATACCCTTCGGCATGCACATAAGAGATTTCCTTTAACTTCAAAGCCCCTTCCAGAGCAATGGGATAGCTCACCCATCGCCCTAGATAAAGAAAGTGGGAATAAGATAAAAAATCCAGAGCCAAAAGCTCCACTGCCTGAGCCGCGTTTAATATGGTCTCCAGTTTATGAGGGACCTGCTGGAGCTCCTGTATATAGGCCATACTTTTTTTTTGGCTGAGCACCCCTTTTATCTGAGCCGCATAGAGAGCGAAAAGAGCCAGAGCCGCCATCTGGGCGGAAAACGTCTTTGTGGCAGCCACTCCGATTTCAGGACCGGCATGTGTCAACAAGACCCCTTTGGACTCTCTTGTCAGGGAAGAGCTGTCTACATTGCATAAGGCCAGAGTCAATAAATTTTTCTTTTTGACGGCCTTTAAAGCCCCCAGTATGTCGGCTGTTTCTCCGCTCTGGGATATAAAGATATAAAGCGCCTTTTCATCTGGAATAAAATCCCTGTACCTGTATTCGGATGCATACTCAACCTCAACCGGTATCCGTGCCAGAGTCTCAATGAAATACTTGCCGACCAGGCCCGAATGAAAAGATGTGCCGCACGCAACGATAACGACACGGGAGATCCTCTTTATATCATTTTTAGAAATCCCGATCTCACCCAGGTATATGCTTCCGGTATCAAGCGACATCCTTCCCTTGAACGTATCCCTGATAACCTGGGGCTGCTCAAAGATCTCTTTGAGCATGAAATGCTTATAGCCGCCTTTTTCGATCATAACAGGGTTCCAGGCAACATGCTCGATCTCTTTCTTTACGTTCCTTCCTGAAAATGTTTTGAACTTAACTCCATCCGGCCGTACAACAGCGATCTCCCTGTCCTGAAGGAAAACGACATCCCTCGTATAACTGAGCAGAGGATTGATATCTGAAGAAATGAAATATTCATCCCTGCCGATTCCAATGACAGCAGGAGGACCTTTTCTCGCCACAACGATTTTTCCCCTGTCCTTGGTTGACACCACAGCAACCGCAAAAGCGCCTTCCATTTCCCGTACAGCCTGCCTTACCGCATCTTCCAGATTTCCTTTAAAATGCTGTTCAATCAGATGAGGGATGATCTCTGTATCTGTCTCGGTCTTGAATGTATGGCCCTGCTTGATAAGCATTTCCTTCAGGTTGACATAATTTTCGATTATTCCATTGTGAACCACCACGATATCTCCATGGCAGTCCTGATGGGGGTGTGCGTTTTCCTCGGAAGGCCTTCCATGTGTCGCCCAGCGGGTATGACCGATTCCGTATTCCCCTTTGATAGGAGACGATTTGAGCTCTTTTTCTAAAGTGCTTATTTTTCCCTTTACCCTTTTTCTTATGATACGGTCTCCTTTAACAAGGGCCATTCCCGCTGAATCATAACCTCTGTATTCCAGCTTCTTGAGTCCGTCCAAAATCACGGAAACCGTATTTTTATCCCCTATATATCCGATGATCCCGCACACTAGTCTTTCCTTTTCTTTCCGGCCCAGCCGATTCTCTGTTTTTGAGGGCTTCTGGAAACAGCCAAAGAATAAGGTGCCACATCTTTGGTTATGGTTGAACCAGCCCCGATATACGCATTTTTCCCGATTGTAACCGGGGCTACCAGTTCCGTACCGGAGCCGATAAACGCCCCGTCTTCTATCACGGTCCTGTGTTTTTTCTTTCCATCGTAATTACATGTAATGGTCCCTGCCCCGATATTAACCTCTTTTCCCACAATTGAATCTCCTAAATAAGAGAGATGACCGGCTTTGGACTTTTCCCCGAACACTGTTTTTTTTATCTCTACGAAATTTCCCACCTTCGAACCTTTTTTAAGTACTGTCTCAGGCCTCAGGTGTGCAAAGGGACCTATCTTCACATGGTCTTCTATGATGCTTCCTTCGATCACGGTCGAATCCAATATTTTCACCCCATTACCTATCTGTGAATCGATGATATGAACCGAAGAGGAAAGAACGCATTCTTTTCCGATGATTGTTTTCCCTTCTATCAAAACGGACGGATAAATAACAGAATCTCTGCCGATCTGCACGTCCGCCCCTATCCAAGTGGATTCCGGATCATAAAAAGTAATGCCTTCCTCAGCCAGCATCTTTATCTTTCTCAAGCAGAGCTTCCTTGCGGCAGACGCCAATTCAAATCTGTCATTAACCCCCACGATCTCTTCAAGGCTTTCGGTCCTGAAGACTCCAACCTTGCCTCCTTTTTGTGAAAGGATCTCTATGGCATCTGTCAGGTAATACTCTCCCTTCTTGTTGTCATTTGAAATTTCCGGCAGTGTCCTGAGCAAAGCCTTCGCATTGAAAACATAGATCCCCACATTTGCCTCTTTTATTTTCTTCTGCTCCGGGGAGGCGTCTCTCTCCTCAACGATCTTGATCCCGCCTTCTTTGCCGTAGACGAGCCTCCCGAATCCGGTGGGGTCTTGCATCTCCGCTGACATAAATGTCAAATCATTCTTTTCCCTTTTATGCTTTCCCACTAAAGGCTTCAAGGTCCCGGTCCTTAGAAGAGGAAGATCGCCGTTTATGATGAGGACATTCCTGTTTAAATCGGCTTTTATGATATCTTTTGCCGCAAGGACGGCGTGCGCGGTTCCCAGCTGCTCCGCTTGATAGACAAACGCCACATCTTTTCGCTTGATCTCTTTTTTTACCTCTTCTTTTTGACAGCCCACAACCACATAGATCTTCTCCGGGTCCAATCCGGAAACAGACTCTAAAATCCAGCTCAGCATGGGCTTCCCCATCAACTCATGGAGAACTTTGATACGATGGGATTTAAACCTGGTCCCTTTACCGGCTGCAAGGACTAATACATACAGGGAATCCATGATCTTTATTCATCAAACAGACTTTTAAATTCTTCGTCTTCCATAAACACACTAAAATCAGCTTCGTTTTGGGCCAAGACGGCATAAAATTTATCCAATTTGATAGCTTTTCTCAGGTTTGCGAAGCATTTTTCCTTTTCACCCATAAGACAAAAGGTATCGGCAATGGCATAATAAACCTTTCCCTGCTTGGATTTTTTTTTGTTGGCTTTTTGAAAAAGGTCTACGGCTTTTTCATATCGCCCCTGATTCAAACAAAAAATCCCATATTGATAATAATCCTCAAAAGATTTAAGAGGTATCGAGTCCTTTGTCCCTCTTTGTTTGATAATTTCCAGATACAGTTTGGCCCTGTCTAAAAGTTCCTTTTCTTCGCTGTGACTCTTGACAAAATCTTTAAGAGACTCTTTGGCTTTATCAAAATCATCCTTGTGAAAGTATTTCATCGCTTTACCGAAAGATAACAATGCCTTCTGGTAATCATTCTTTGGGGTTTGTTTCTTCTCTGTATTCAATTTATGACTCCATATTGAAGTTAAACTTTGATTTTAAACATTTTATCTTATGATCCCATATTTTACAAGTGAGTAAGGATTAAGGCAGATGGTTTATCAAGCTTGCGGTATATGCGGCTCCAAAGCCGTTGTCTATATTGACAACAGCAACCCCTCCCGGACAAGAATTCAGCATCGCAAGAAGCGCTGCTATTCCTTTCAGGTTGGCTCCGTATCCCACGCTTGTGGGAACAGCGATAATGGGTCTGCACGTCAGGCCTGCTATCACACTGGGCAAAGCCCCTTCCATTCCCGCAACCACGATAATGACCCGGGCCTCTTTTATTTTATGGTATTCACCGAACAGCCTATGAATCCCTGCGACTCCGACATCATAAATCCTGTATATTTCATTCCCCAGGACTTCACAGGTGATCGCCGCTTCCTCTGCAACAGAAATGTCTGACGTGCCGGCTGTAACAACAGCGATCTTCCCATTCCCCGGGACAGCATCCTTAGTTTTAAGGTATATAAGGCCAGCTGAAGGATGATACTTCAACTCCGGGATTTCCTTTTTTACACTTTCATAAGTCTCCTGATCAACTTTAGTAACGAGAAGGCTGCTTCCTTTGTTTATGATCTGTTTTGAGATTTCCTTTATCTGGCTTACACTTTTTCCTATCCCCAAAACCACTTCCGGTGTCCCTTTTCTCAGTTCCCTATGATGGTCAACCTTAGCAAAAGTAAGGTCCTGATAAGGATAATCCTTGAGCTTCTCCAGAGCCTCCTCTGTGGTGAGGCTTCCTTTTTCCACCTTTTCCAGTATTTGTTTCAAATATGACTTCATTTTGTGATTTTAACATAAAAACTGATCAATTTATATGAATATTCATTATGGATTTTAAACCCGGTGTGTATTAGAATGATTAACCGGATGATAAACAAGAAAACAATCCGCAAACAAGTCCATCTAAGCGGTACAGGAGTGCATTCAGGTAAGAATGTCAACCTCTGGATCTGCCCCTCAGAATCTGGAAAAATCCTCTTTCAAAGAAAAGACAGAGAAAATGCCTCTGTGGAGCTTGATATAGGAAAAATTCAATCCATGCACAGTTCATCACTCATAAGCGGAGATATAAAAATAAGAACTATTGAACATCTTATGGCCGTCCTTTTCGTATATGGAATCAATAGTGTCCTAATAAAATTAGATGAAGAGGAAATACCGTTTTTTGACGGGAGCGCTGTGGCTTTTTCTGAAACCGTGGACAAAGCAGGAACCAGAACACTCAATATGAAAACAAGATCAATATCCATAAAAAAACCATTCCGGATCAAAGAAGACAAGGCATCGATATGCGGTACTCCCGATGATGATTTTAAAATAACCTATATCATAGAATATGACCACCCCTGCATAGGAAGACAGGAACTGAGCTTAAAGATAAACCGGGATACCTTCCGCAAAGAGATCGCTCCGGCCAGAACGTTTGGATTCTTGAAAGATGCGGAGAAGCTCAGAAAAAAGAAACTGGCTTTAGGAAGCTCTTTTGACAATACCATAGTTCTTGACGATGAGAAGGTCGTAAACGGACCCTTAAGATTTCAAGATGAATTCGTGAGACACAAAATACTCGATTTTATTGGAGACCTCTCTCTATTGAATGGCAAATTATCCGGTCATTTCAAAGCAGAAAGAGCAGGCCACAGCCTCCATTTGAAAGCTTTCCGTTTTCTTGCGGAAAACAAAGAATTCTGTGAGATCGCATAATACAGCGATATCACCTGACAATCTATTTTATGAATCTTGACATTACAGGCAACCAAACCTATATTTTATTAGATAAATCAGGAAAGAAAATCGGTATATAAATGGACGCGGTCGAACAAATAAGACAAAGAGCAAGTATAGTTGAAATAGCCTCGCAATATACAAGCTTAAAAAAAAGGGGAAGCAGATTTATAGGTCTCTGTCCGTTCCATTCGGAAAAAACTCCCTCCTTTATGGTCGATGAAGGCAAACAGCTTTACCACTGCTTTGGGTGCGGCGCTGGAGGAGATATCTTCACTCTTATTATGGAAAAAGAAAGCCTCAGTTTTCCGGAATCTGTCCGTTATCTGGCAGAAAAATATAATATAGAACTTCCCAAAAAAAGACTGTCGCCCAAAGCTCAAAGCATGAAGGAAAAGCTCTTGAAAATCACAAGCGATGCCCTGGCTTTTTATAAAAAGAACCTCTTCAACACGCGGGAAGGGAAAAGCGCTCTCGAATACTTAAAAAAAAGAGGTATTTCCGAAGATATCATTGATAAGTTTAAACTCGGTTACGCTCAAAACTCATGGGATTCTTTAGTGAAGTACTTTCAACAGAAAAACACGGACATGAAACTCATAGAAAAAACAGGATTAGTAATGCGCCGAAAAGACGGGCAGGGTTTTTATGACAGATTCAGGGGAAGAATCATGTTTCCCATACTGGACGTTTCGGGAAAATCAGTGGCCTTCGGCGGGCGAACACTTTTCAATGATAAATCAAAATATTTGAACTCCCCTGATTCACCCATATACACAAAGGGACAGGTCCTCTATGGCTTGAATCTTTCCAAAGAATCCGTAAGAGAGAGCAAACAGATGATTCTTGTTGAAGGTTATACGGATTTCCTCTCATTGTACCAAAGAGGGATCACCAATGATGCCGCTTCTCTGGGAACGAGCCTGACCGAAGACCAGGCTGCCTTGGCATCCCGGTTTACACGCAATATAGCCATAGCATATGATCCTGACGATGCCGGTAAAAAAGCCGCATGCAGGGCTGTTTCGCTCTGTTTTGCTCAGGGGATAAGAACTCAGGTCATCTGTTTCCCTAAAGGTCAAGACCCGGATGATTACATAACAAAAAACGGTCCTGAAAAGTTCAAATCCCTCCTTAGGGAAAGTCCTTCCGGTCTTCAATTTCTCATTCGGGAATACACAAAAGATAAAAATCTGGATGATCCTGAGAACAAAGCAGAAGTTGCCAGGAATATAATGGAAAGCATAAAAAACATACCTGATTCCCTTGTTCAAAGCGAATATATAAAAAAAACAAGCGAATATCTATCCATAGAGGAAAATGAAATAAGGAAGATTATAGATGAAAAACAAACGGATGGCGGCCAGATTCAAATAATCAGGTTTCATGAAGCTGAAAAAATACTTCTCCATATCCTATTCAACAACGGAGAGATCGCCGTTAAATTATTTGAAAATATAGAGGAAGAAGATTATAAAGGCCTGAAAAGCGAACCCATATTCCGGATATTCTCTGAATTTTTCAAGAAAGGGCAATCTCCCGCCAGTTCTAAAATCATTGAGCTCAAAGAAAAGATCGATCCGTCTCTTTTCAGCGCGCTCACAGAAATCCTGGTAGAGGAAGCCCAATACCCCAGCCTTGCGGAAGCTGAGGACTGCCTTTCGGCCCTAAGACAGGTCGTTCTATCCATGCGCGTCAAAGAGCTCCAATACAGACTCAAAAAAATGGGAGCAAGTGAAAAAAAAGACACTATTATGAAAGAGATAAATAATTTACAAAAAAGAATATGCGCACTCTCACTTAACAATGAAAAAACATGACAGCATACGGTGACAGGAGAACAAATTGACTGATAACAAAAAAGAAAACAAGGATGACATCACAGAGCTGATCTCAAAGGGAAGGGAAAAAGGATATCTTCTTTTTGAAGAAATCGATGACATTTTCCAGGACAAATCAAGAGCAAACAAAAAATTTAACGAATTTATCAATTCCCTGGATGAATTCGGTGTTAAAATCCTCGAAAAACGCAGAAAAAAACCCCCTAAAAGAAAAAAAAGCGAAATCTTGTCCCTAGAAGACCTCGAAAGAACAACCGATCCGGTTAAACTATACCTGAGAGAAATGGGAAACATCTCCCTTCTTACGAGAGAAGGGGAAGTCGCTATAGCCAAACAAATTGAAAGAGGAGAGAAAATAGTATTCAAAGCCCTTTCAAAAACCCAGCTTGTGCTGACCAAAATATATGATCTGGAAGAACACCTTCAAAAAGACACTGAATATGCCCAGAGCATGTTTGATTACAGGGAAGAATATCTGGACGCAAAAAAGATCGAAGAGCAGAAAAGAACAATAAGGGAAAATATCAAACAAATAAGACTTCTTGATAAGAAATTAAGAAAGATACCAAAAGCTAAAAAATATAATTTCACCAGAGGCCGCATCATCGTTAAAATAGGCAGTATCATCGATGATTTCATCAAACCTGAATTCGAAGAAACACTCATTGATGTGCTTCGAGACAAGTTGGAGAAAATAAATAGCCTGGAAGAATACAAAGAAGAATTAAAGGTTTCATATAAAAGAACGAGAAGTAATAAAAAAAGAAAAGAAATTAACGAAAAAATCAAAGAAGTCGATCGCCATATAAAAAAAATACACAAAGAAGTCGGGTTTGACTCTCAAGGATTGAGAAAAACACTGCGTTCGATCACTACCGGAGAAAAAATAAGCGATCAAGCGAAAAAAGAACTGGTCGCCGCTAATCTAAGACTCGTCGTGTCCATTGCAAAGAAATACAGTAACCGGGGACTTCAGTTTTTAGACCTGATACAGGAAGGAAACATGGGTTTAATGAAAGCAGTGGATAAGTTCGAATACAGGCGCGGATACAAATTTTCCACATATGCCACATGGTGGATTCGCCAGGCTATCACCAGAGCTATTGCTGACCAAGCTCGAACCATAAGAATCCCTGTTCATATGATTGAAACCATAAACAAGCTTATAAGAATATCCAGAGACCTTGTCCAGGAAATAGGAAGAGAGCCTACATCTCAGGAAATCGCGGAAAGAATGGATATGCCCATCAATAAGGTTAGGAAAATCATAAAAATAGCTCAGGAACCCATTTCTCTGGAGACTCCTATCGGAGAAGAAGAGGACAGCCACCTTGGCGATTTTATCGAAGATAAAATAATGCAGTCTCCTCCTGATAAGGTCATCAGCATCAATCTGAGAGAACAAATAGACGAGGCTCTCAAATCACTCACCCAAAGAGAGGCCAAGGTATTAAAGATGAGATTTGGCCTGGGCGATGGAAATGAACACACCCTTGAAGAAGTGGGTCAGCAGTTTAAAGTCACTCGTGAAAGAATCAGGCAGATAGAAGCAAAGGCACTGAGAAAACTCAAACATCCCACACGCAGTAAAAAGCTGCAGTCTTTCATCGAAGAAAAACAGGAATAATCCCCTTATTGATTTGTTTCACTTGGATGATGAACACCGCCATTTTTTTATGAACAGGGCAGGTTCATTGACTTGATTTAAGAGATTTGCTATAAATAAGCGAAGGGCCTATAGCTCAGCGGCCAGAGCCACCGGCTCATAACCGGTCGGTCCCAGGTTCGAATCCTGGTAGGCCCATTTCCTCAAGAGGAAAAGATGTGGATAACAATTTTAAATACTTGATCAAACTTCAGGATATCGATGCGAAAATAAAAGACATCACTCTTTTCCTTGAAAAAACTCCCTCCCAAATAAACGAAATCGACAAGAAGATCGAAGAGAGTTTTTCTGCTGTCCAAAGCCATAGAGAAAAGCTCTCCCAGAACCAAAAAAAACGCAGAGAACTCGATTCTGAGGTAGAGGATGTAAAAGCAAATATTGCCAAGTTTCAACGCCAGCTCAATGATGTCAAGACCAATAAGGAATACAGTTCTCTTCTCAAAGAGATCGAAGACGCCAAAATTAAGGTAGAAAGTCTGGAAGAGGAAATCATAAGCGAGATGCTGGCTTCAGATGACATTGAATCAGAAATCAAGACAGCGGAATTAAAAGCGGAAAAAGACGAGCAGAGGTTCTCAAGGGAAAAAGAAGAACTCATAAAAAAAAGAAATGAAATGAACGAACAAAAACAGAATCTCATCAAAGAAAAAGATGAGGTGGAACCAAAAATACCGGATGAACTGTTAAGCCTTTATCAAAGTATATATATGAACAACAGCGGCATAGCTCTTTCGCCTGTTACTGATGACTTCTGTTCTATATGTCAAATACGCATCCGCCCCCAGGTTCTCAATGAATTAAAAGAAGCGAAAAAAATCATATTGTGTGAAAACTGCGGCAGAATACTCTACTGGAAAGATCAATCCTGATACAGTTTATCTATAAGGTCTTTGTATTTGTCTTCAACAATATTTCTTTTTACTTTTAGGGAAGGAGTCAGCTCTCCTTTTTCTATTTCAAAATCTCTGTCAAGCAGAATTATTTTTTTGATCTTTTCATAAGAAGCAAAATTGGCTGAATATCTTTCGATTTCCGACATCATGAAATTTACGATCTTTTCATTTTCAATCAGCTCTTTCATGGATGCGTATTCAATGTTACTGGCTTTTGCATACTCCGAAAGCTTTTCAAATTCAGGGACTATGAGAGCGGAAACAAATTTCTTCCTGTCTCCGACAACAACAACATTTGATATAAAAGGATTTGTTTTTAACTGATTCTCTATCATCTGCGGAGCTATATTTTTCCCTCCGGCCGTAACGATGATATCCTTTTTCCTGTCGGTAATGTAGAGAAAATTATCTTCATCCAGGTACCCGATATCTCCGGTATAAAGCCACCCCTGCCTTATGGTCTCATTGGTCTCTTCCTCTTTCTTATAATATCCCTTCATCACATGAGGACCTCTGGTTAAAATCTCACCGTCATCAGCTATCTTTACTTCAACTCCGGGAATAGGTTTGCCTACAGAACCAAATTTAATCTCCCCAAGAGTATTCACAGCAATGACAGGAGAGGTCTCGGTCAATCCATATCCCTCCAGGATAACAAGCCCCATACCATAGAAAAATTCAGCGATATCTTTTGAAAGAGGAGCTCCCCCGGAAACAAAAAACCTGACTCTTCCGCCTGTCTTGTTGATAATCTTTGAAAAGACAAGCTTATAAGCTATGTTTCTTTTAAATTCCAGCCACTTTGGAATTTTTTCCTTACCTAATTGCTTCTGTGCATATTCTTTTCCTGTATTAATACTCCAGAAAAATATTTTTTTCTTTAATGCCGAGCCTTCCAGAACCATATCCATGACCGTTGCATAAATCTTCTCAAAAAGCCTGGGGACACTGACCATTATATGCGGTCTTATCTCCAAAAGATTATCTACCACTTTTTCAATACTCTCTGCATAGGCAATGGAACAACCTTTGTATAAATAGGTGAAAGTGACCATCCGTTCCAGAACATGCGATAAGGGAAGGAAGGAAAGGACATAGTCTTTTGAAGTGAACTCAATAATTTCTGCTGTGGCCTTGCTGTTGCTTACAAAATTGGAATGGGAAAGAATTACCCCTTTTGGTGTCCCGGTTGTACCTGAAGTGTAAATAATGGAAGCCGTATCATCAGGCTTGATCTCTAACGCAGATTTTTCAAAAAGCCCGGGATCTTTTTCATTTGTTTTCTTTCCTTTTTCCATGACCTCGGACAGAAGTACAGTTCCCTCAGGAGCCTTGTCACCCATTATTAAAAAATATTCGACGTTCGGCATCTTGTCTTTAACAGTCTTTACTTTTTCCCATAGGGAGAGGTCCGAACAAACAACAACTTTTGCATCTGAATCATTGACTATGTACTTGATCTGCTCCGGGACAAGAGAAGTGTATATGGGAACAGTGATCCGTCCAAGGCACAGATTAGCGAGATCCGTTATAACCCATTCAGGGCAGTTCTCGGCGAAGAGCGCCAGTTTATCTCCTTTACTCAAACCCAGTTCATTGAGCCCCAGGGAAAGATGAATGACCCTGTCTCCGAATTCCTTCGTTGATATGGGCTTATATTCCCCGGCTTCCTTGTAAAGCATTAAATCATCCTTGGGAAATGATTTAATGGTATTTAAAAACAATTGAGCCAGTGTATCAACCATCTTATCCTCCTTCAAGCGATGGCTCAATTCTATTTATTAACGCACGAAAAAGTCAAGAAATAATATCATGAAGTAAAATTCAGATGTGGCTTTTGCTTATAACTTTCATCAGGCAAGCTGGTTCTTCAGCCCGCTGATTTTCCCCGGCGAGTAAAATCAGCTTATTCCTCGGCTCGCTCCCCTCTGCGAGGAACCATGCCCGCTCGCCTCCGGATGACTTCAGAACCAGCCAGCCTGCCTG
>CAYWDH010000036.1:0-29244 GCA_964456985.1 uncultured Eubacteriales bacterium | reverse complement strand
GGAGTTACGCAGGAGCCGAGAAAAACGAAGAAGAATGGCGTTAAAAATCTTTAGCAAGCTCAGGCCATACCTGAATTTCATATCAGTATGTCTATAATGAACATCGCTATTTTTTTATGAATAAGTTAGGTTGGGGATACAACCTGTTAATAATCGGATTTTTCGATCACTCCACATGAAATGAGAACCTCAACAATATCCACGACCTCATGCAGGCAGTCATCGCTGATACCGGCCCTTTGTGCGATTTCCCTAAAGGCACACGGCTCTTCTGTTGGGAAGGGGAGATGAAACAGAAAACGTCCCTGGCATTCTGTTAAGTTGTATCTTCTTTGCTTGCGGGAACGGCCCTTCCCATGAAAAACATCCACAGCAGAAATCTTCTCACCGCGTCCTTCTTTAAACAGCGCCCCTGAGTTTTTACGCTCTCTTATTTTCCACGTCAGTTGAGAAGAAGATGCTTTAGGATCATAGAGGTCATTCAAATCAAAGCGAATGTTAACTTTGCGTTCCTTAAGAAAATATCTGAAATAAGGCCTTTTTCCCTCTGCCGCCTCTCTTTTACCCAGAATACCAGCTTTCTCCAGACCCTCCAGAAAATCCTGGGCTGTCTTGATATGGAGTCCTAATCGGGCCGCTGCTTCTGATGCGGAAATATCTTTGTATATAACGAGAAGCTTTAGAAAATCCGGTGCGTAATCTTTTGCCATAAGAGCAGCCAGACGGCGGGATTCTTTGAAATGCAAAATTCTCTTATCTTTCATCGGGTCATCCTCCTGCTTAGGTAGAATTGAGTTTATCCAGTATTTTTTCCGGTGTCCCGTCCTTATACCACTGCATAAACTGTTTAAATAAATCTCCCAAGGACACGCACAGCTGGTCAAAAGTCAGCTCCTCTCTGTATTTCCCATAGTCATGCTGGGAAATCCGGACAGTGACATTTCCTGAATTTTCAAAGGCCACATAGGTTTCGTTTTTATAAGTTTTTTTGAATAAAACCATATACAGCCACATATATTCGGGAATGACAAGAACCACTCTATCTGATTCGATGAAGGGAAAGATCACTACATATTTTTTTAGATAACGGGACAATCCCAATGCTTCCTTTCTTGTAAAATCCGCAGATCCTGTAGGGAAAGGCCGGTGAGTGAAGCCGTCTGTAGTTTCTTTTACAGGCTTGGCCGTCAGTTCCAGAATCTCCTTATAGCGCCAATTAATCCTTTTTGAAATCAAGACAAAAATAAAAGCAAAAAGAAAGACGGCTGATGCACCGGCAAAGTAAGGATGCCAGGGATGGTCAGCGAGCGGAGGAAAAAAAGTCAGTCCCCAAAGAAAATACATGCAAACAGGGATCAAATAAGCCCAATATCGGGTCCTCAACAACACGAAAAAATGCATCACAGTAAACAGAAATTGGATGGAACCGAACACCCAGTAAAAACCCGGAAACCCGAAGAATATCCAGGCAAAAGATACGGCTATTAACAGAGTAAGAATGAATAACCACATGCCAACCTGTACAGGCTTTAGTTTGATTTTTTTCTCCATATCTGGCTCCTTATATTTAATTGTATTATACTTTATTATAATTGAAGTATATATATATTAAAGTATTTTGTCAAGTAAAAATAAAAATTGTGAGGAAAAAGCAGACAAGTATTACACTGCTGCTTTTAGAGGGGGGATACCTCAGAGAATTTTATTCCCTTGCTCTCAAGGGTAGTCCCCAGAGCTCTTTCCAGGGATGCCAGGGCAAGGTTGTAATCGATAATGGCTCTGATTTCATTGTTTATGGCATCTGCAAGATCTCTTTGATACTGAAGCACCGTATAATTCGTAGAAAGTCCCACGCTCAGCCTTTTCTCTTCGGCTTTGAGCGTCTTATCAGCCAGTTCTTTGGCAGCTTTATACGCCAGGACTCTCTCATAACTGGACTTAACCATTCGTACAGCGTTTCTTATATCAAGAAAGGCCTGCTGTTCCTCATTCTGCAGCCTCAGTTTTGCCTGTTTGAAGTTCATCTTTGCCTGTGCGAACTGAGCCCGGGAAAAAATCGTATTCACAGGGATAGAAAGGGTCAATCCTACAGACCAATTTTTATATGCGAAAGAAAACGTATCTTCTAAAGCTTTGTTTGCATCCCCAGGGATTGTTCCTATAACCACATCTGTGAGCGGATTACCATCCTGATAGAGCAACTGGGTTCCGGAAACACCGGGGCTCCAGTACCGTGCCTGCAAATCAAGGCCGGGAAGAAGCTGGTTCCTGGCATATTTTAATTCAATATCCCTGCTTTCTATATCAATCCGGCTTGCTTCAAGATCAGGCCGGTTCTGCATTCCTATAAGCAGTGCCTCATCAAGTTCTATATCCCTCTGCTTGTAAGTCGGTTCATCGGAAGGAGTTATCTCTATTTCCTTCAGTTCTCCGTCCGCTGCAAGATTGATAATGGTCTTTAACGCATCTTCATTATTCTTAACCAGATATTCCGCCTCTATGATATCCGCTTCTCTGGCTGCGACTTCAGATTCAGCGCTCAAAATCTCTATGGGGGCCATCATACCGACCTCCACCTCTCTCTTGTTTCTCGCCAGGAGATCTCGGGCAAGAGCCAAAGATTGTTTCATTGCTTTGAGGTTCTCGATGCTGTATACATACTCCCAATAGGCTGCTTCAACATCATAAATTGTCTGTATGAGCGATTCTTTAAAATTCGCCGCTGATATTTGAGTGTTGTTATTGGCGACAATGATTTCCCTTCGGTTCACTTTAAATCCAAAATCTTTTAAAAGTGGCTGGGTCAATGTGAAGGATAAGGTGCTTCCATAGCGGGGATTTATGGTCAGATACTTCTCAGTTGTATCACTTTTGTAAGAATAAATGTATGCTGAAAGAGTCCCGCCTGTTGGAAAGAGCTGTTCCAATTGGACTGAGTAGTCATCAAAAAGAGAAGTGACCTGTCCTGCAGACTCAATCCAGGAATAGGAAGGATTATTGGTCTCCTGTGTACCGTAATTGAGCGAGAGCGAAGGCAGAAACCTCTCTTTGGCAAGTGAAGCTGACATATCAGCTATCTCCGGATTCAAGATTTCCACAGCGATACTGAGATTGTTTTCCAGCGCCAGGACAATACAGTCTTCAAGAGCCAGAGCTTTTTGATTCTCCTGAGCACCAAAACTGATCGTTGAAATAAGAAAAAAGGCAATTCCCACGGCTGTTATTTTTTTATTCATTTTTAAATCTCCTAAAATTTCTCTTTTCAAGGCTCATCCACTATCCATCCATCAAGCAGATTAATGATCTTCCGCCCATAGGCCGCATTTTTTTCTGAATGAGTGACCTGAATGATGGTGGTTCCGCCCTCATTGAGTTCTTTGAGAAGCTCCATCACCTCTTCGCCTTCTTTTGTATTCAAATTACCTGTCGGCTCATCTGCAAGTATTAATTTGGGATTTATAATGACAGCTCTGGCCACCGCGACTTTCTGCTGCTGCCCTCCTGAAAGCTGGTTGGGAAAAAGATTCTTTTTCCCAACAATATTGAACCTATCCAACATATCACATACTTTTCCCTTGCGTTCAGAGCCTTTCACTTTCTTATACAGAAGAGGCGTCTCCAGGTTCTCATAAACAGTCAGATCATCTATCAGATGGTACTGCTGGAATACGAAACCAATATGGTTTTTGTGAAGGTCTGTGAGCTGTCTTTCGGTCATCCTATGGACCGGCCTGTCATAAAAATAATACTCTCCTTTTGAGGGCTTATCGAGCATCCCAAGGATATAAAGAAGGGTTGATTTTCCTGCACCGGAAGGCCCCATTATAGTGATGAACTCTCCTTCTTTGACATTAAGGTCTATATTTCGAAGCGCATAGGTTTTTACGAAACCTGATGAATAATATTTATTGATTTTTTTGCATTTTATCATTCCCTTCTCCCTTGCTTTTTATCAATCCTGATGTGCCCGTCTATTTTCTTTTTATTTCCCCTTTTTTTCTGAACATAATAGGGATATTCGCATCCGTCGGCATGCCAATCTCAATAAGCTTCCAGTCTTTATTGTATTCCTTAATTACGCGTTTTATCACATCCACCTTATCTACACTGTCACCATTATGGTCTTCCCAGTCTATGATCTCGACTTTGTAGTGTAGTGTTCTTTTTTTCCCGTTTATTTTTACTTCTATATCAATATTCTGTTCAGCTCCCAGTGTTGGTATTTGAAGCACGACTTCTCTCATCATACACTCTCCTTATATGATTTTTTAAAGACAATCGCTTGTCCTCATTTATCTAACAAGCAAAAAATATGCCATCTTCTTTTCCTGGGTAAAAAAATCGAAATCCATATTTTTTTTATAAAAACTGTCCGTTATTGAACATCTGCTGTCCTGACAGCGGACACTTTCTTAAAGCGAAATAAAAAGCTGCTTCTTACATGAAGACACCCGGATTATTCATAACGTATCGAATCAGCCGGATTTGCAAAAGCGGATTTCAATGATTGATACCCTACAGTTAGGACCGCAATGGTCAAAGCCAACCCGGCTGAAAGCAAATAGAACCACCAGCTGATGCTGATACGGTAGGCATAGTTTTGCAACCATCGGCTGGCAACATACCAGGCAATGGGCAAGGCAATGACATTGGCCGCCATTACCCATTTTGTAAAGTCCTTGGAAAACATAAGGATAACACTTGAAACAGAAGCTCCGAGGACCTTGCGTATTCCTATTTCTTTGGTCCGTCTTTCCGCCATATAACTAGCCAATCCGAAAAGGCCCAAACATGAAATAAATATGGCAAGAAAAGTGAAGTCATTAATGACCTGTCCCATTCTCTGGTCAGTTTGATACTGTTTGTTAAAAATATCATCTAAAAAATCATACTCAAAAGGATAACCAGCCGCAAACTGCTTCCAGGTAGCTTCTATGGACCGAAGAGATGACTGGACTCTTTCCGGATTTGTGCGGACAAAGATATAATTATGAGGCCAGTTTGTTGTGAGAGTGAAAACCACCGGATTTATTTCATCATGCAGAGAATGAGAGTGGAAATCCTTTACAACACCGATGATCCGGCCCTCACGGGTCCATATAGAGAAAAGTTTACCTATGGGAGACTCCAGTTTAGTGAACCGGACAGCCGCCTCATTAAGGATATAATTCTGTTCATCTGATGTAAAATCACGTGAAAAACTTCTGCCCTCCACAAAATGCATTTGAAAAGTCTTAAAATAATCATAATCCACAGCCGCAAAATTCATCACTTCATACTGGTCAGGCCCTCTTCCTTCCCAGTATACTGGATTGATATTCCCTATACTCAAAGGGACATTGGAAGCTGAAGTGACGCTTAGGATATCAGAATTTTTTAAAAGCGATTGTTTGAACGCATCGTAGTGATTTACAATATCCTGATTCATGGGCAGCCTCAGAACATAGCTGCGGTTAAAACCCAAGTCCTTATTCCGGATATAATTCATCTGCCTTTGGAGAACAATGGAACAGAAAATAAGAACCACCGCAACAGTGAACTGAAAGACTACAAGAATCCTTCTTAATAACGGACTAGTTAAACTTAGTGCGCCCGACTCTCTCAGCGCTTGTATCGGAGTGAATGACGAAAAAAGAAAAGCCGGATAACTCCCGGAAAAAATACCTGTGAAAAAAGCGATCCCTAAGAGCGATAAAATCAACGGGACATTATGTACGGGGTCAAATGCCAACTGTTTTTGAGTCAGATTATTAAAACTCGGCAGAAAAAGGGAGACCATGAGCAAGGACAAAACAAAGGCCATGAATGATATCAGTATGGTCTCTCCAAAAAACTGCTTGATAAGATGACTTTTATTGGCTCCGACTACTTTTCTCAGGCCTACTTCCACAGCCCGGTTTCCTGATTTTGCTGTTGTTAGATTTATAAAATTTATACAGGCAATAATCAGGATGATGACAGCTATGGCAGAAAAGATGTAAACATAAAGGATGCTTCCCGCATCATTTAATCCGTAAAGGTGCATGCGTGAAATGGGTTGGAGGTCATTGATAACCGTTTTGTTCTCAATTCTTTTGTCATATTTCATGGTCGTGCCGGAAATTTTGTGTTTCAAATCCTTGAGAGAAATGTTTTTCTCTACCATGATAAAAGCCTCTGTTTCCAGAGCCCAGGTTCTAAGCCGCTCCTCTCCCAGGATTTGAACCGGCGCCAGGACGTCAAACTGAAGGGTTGAATTGGAAGGAACGTTTTGCATCACTCCGGTAACTTTAAGGTCCAGGTTGTTATTGACATTCAGGATTTTTCCCACTGGATCTTCATCTTTGAAGTATCTGTTGGCAGCTTCTTCAGATAATATGACCGAGTTGGTGCTTGACAAAGCTGTATCCGGATTTCCCAGAATGAGAAGGAAAGAAAACATGTGGAGAAAGTCCGGATCCACAAATCCTACTTCTTCATAATGGGAAGACTCCTCATATCTTGCTAAGAGATTGATCGTCCTGAACCTTGTGGACCTTACGATCTCCGGGAAATCGTCCTTTAGAACATCACTTATAGCCCAGGGGCTGGTCGAGGTCCATTCTCCTTCCAGATTGGAGACGACCCTGTAAAGCTGCTTCGTATTATCATGGAAACTGTCATAACTGATCTCATCCTGTATCCACAGAAAAATAAGAATACAGCAGGCCATGCCAACGGCCAGTCCGGCAACATTGATAAAAGAATAGACCTTATATTTCTTTATATTTCTTAAGGCTGTTTTTATATAGCTCTTCAGCATATGGCTCCCCCTTTAAAAAAGAACGAAGCTTCTGCCTTTACTTGTGTTGAACTCTGAACAGCACTCCTTTGAGATATCCATTATCATTGATCTCAGCAATATATAATCCAGGCTGCATATGAGCCTTTTTTTTGAGCATGGGTGCGGATAGATTCTTTAGAAGGTCGCCGGCTTCCCATCTTTTGTTATTGGTATCACATAAAAATATAGGCGCGTTCTTTTCTACTAGTCTTTCCAGAATTTCGCGGAGAAACATATTATCCTCTTTATTCATTTATTTAACTAACCTGACCTATTCAAAAAAATGGCGATGTTGATTTTTTTATTTTCTAAATCATAAACTCTTCCTGAATATTCTCCGAGACAATGTGACCGTCAAAGAGATGGACTGTACGGTTGGCATACTCTGCATAACTGGGAGAGTGCGTCACCATTACGATAGTTGTGCCCGCTTCATGAAGCTCGCTCATAATTTTCATGACCTCTTCACCATGTGCCGAATCCAGATTTCCGGTAGGTTCATCAGCAAGTATCAGTTTAGGCCGGGCCACAACGGCTCTGGCCACTGCCACCCTTTGCTGCTGTCCTCCGGATAACTGCTGGGGGAAATGATTCTTTCTGGCAATTATTTCCATCTGCTCAAGAACTTCAGTGACTCTCTTCTTCCGATCCCCAGAAGAATAACCAAGGTAAAGAAGAGGCAGCTCCACATTCTCGAATACGGTAAGCTCATCAATCAAATTAAAACTCTGGAATACAAATCCGATGTTGGATTTGCGCAGATTGGCTCGTTTTCGTTCGGAATACGAAGAGACTTCAGTGTCTAAAAAATAATATTTTCCGTCTGTTGGCTTGTCTATCAATCCCAGCACATTAAGCAGAGTGGATTTTCCGCATCCTGATGGTCCCATAATCGCCACATATTCTCCTGCTTTAATATCCAGATTCACATTGTTCAGAGCTGTTGTTTCTACCTCCTCTGTAGTGTACACCTTTTTAAGGTTCTCAGTTTTAATCATGTTTATTCTCCTTAAAATTGTTACCTCTTTTTATACTATATAAGACGTAAACACGCCGCATTTAGTTTACTTTAAAACCAATCTTTCCATATCTCCAAAACTCTCATAGGAGGAAGTTATGACCTTCTCTCCAGGCTCCAGTCCTTCAAGGACTTCATAGACTTCAGGATTCTGCCTCCCCAGCCTTATTCTCCTCTTTACGGCTATGTTCTCAGATTCATCCAAAACATACACCCAATTTCCTCCTGTGGTCTGATAAAATCCCCCTTTCGAGAGAAGCAACGCTTCAGAAATATCTCCCAGCTCCAGACGTATGTGTAGTGTTTGCCCGCGGGTGATTCCTTCAGGCTCTTCATCTACAAATTCCATATCTACCTCAAAACGTCCCTCCCTGACTTCAGGATATTTCTTGGTTACCTTTAGTATATATTTTTTTTTGGCAAACTCAAATTCGCCCGAACGTCCCACTTCAACACGGGCTATATAATGCTCATCTATCTGTGCTCTGACTTTGAAACCCTCTAAGACATCTATCTGTCCGATGTTTTGACCCCCTGACTTTGACTGACCGATTTCCGCATCCAGAGAAGTGAGATGGCCTGATACGGGTGCTCTGATAGTCAATTTTTCCAGCCTGTTCTGTATGATATTCATATTGCTTTGCATTCGCTCGACCTGATCTTCCAAAGCATTGACCTGATTTTGTCTGAACTCCAAATCCTTTTGTTGACTCTCAATGGTCAACTCTTTGCTCTTTTTTAGATACTCATATTGATCCTTTGCCAACTCGTATTCATGTTCGGGAATCAAATCGTCTTCATATAATTTCTCGTAGCGTTCGTATGTTCTTTTTTGCTGTTGAAGGTTATTATCAATCGTTGTCAGTTCCTGGTTTAGTTGGAGCCTGTAGCGTTCCATCTCCAACCGTGTGTTTCGAAGGTTGTTTACCTGCTGGAACAATTCAGCTTCCCTCCACATGCTGTTTATCAATAAATCCGTATTTGCCAGCTTTAATATTTTGTCTCCCTTTTCCACGACATTTCCCGCTTCAATATAGATCTCCTCCACTGTTCCACCTTCTTCCGCACTTAAATAGAACTGATATTTAGGAAGAACATTACCCATAATAGGAATGAATTCCTGGAACGGCCCTCTTCTGACTGTTGAAACCGTCAGTCTCTCGGCTTTCACATTTAAGGATGATTTACTCACTCCAAATATGAGCATGTAAACAACCACTATAACAAACAATCCCGCACTTGCAAAAGTTGCGATTTTTTTGGGGGTCCACTTCTTTTTCTTTATTTTTTTGTCCATTCCCATTTTAGATCTCCTCACCTGGACTCTTTATAAAAAAGGCTGATGTGGATGAAAAAACAAATTCCCTTTGTGAAAAATCAGGATTTACTCTTTTCAACTTTTTCCATAACATGTTCATCTCACTCACTGAATTGTTCTGCAATAATTGTGCCAGATTCGATGTCCTGGGAAAACCTAAAAAAAAATACACTCATATTTGATAAAAGTGTCCATTGAAGAACAAAGACTGTTCAAAATCGAACAGTTCGTGTATAATACATCCCTATTCATGGATCATTCAGCCTGAAAAGAAAAGAAACTAAAAGGCACATATCTTGCATCTACTAAAAGAAGATTCTCGGTAAGAAAAATAGGATGGAGATGCGAATATGAAAAAAAAATCAGGAAAAATTCTTGTTATAGATGATGACGAAGATATTCTTCAGGCGGTCCGTCTTCTTCTGAAACAACACGTTAGCCAAGTGCACACAGAAAAAACACCAGGCTCAATTCCCACCGTTCTAAAAAATGATAGTTATGACGTCATTTTTTTGGATATGAACTTTGCCAAAGGTGCAACCAGCGGAGAAGAAGGATTTCATTGGCTTGATAAAATTCTGGAACTGGACCCAAGTGCTGTCGTCGTCCTGATAACAGCCTATGGAGACGTGGAAATGGCTGTTAAGGCGATCAAAGAGGGCGCCACGGATTTCATACTCAAACCGTGGCAGAATGAGAGGTTGATCGCAACCCTCTCCGCGGCCATGAATTTAAGAAAAAGCCGCACAGAAGCAAAAAACCTCCGTTCCAAACAGATGCAGCTCAGTCAGGATTTGGATCAGCCTTTTCATGAATTTATTGGAAAAAGCCCTGCTATTCAGAGAGTATTTTCAGACATACAAAAAGTCGCTCAAACAGAGGCCAATGTGTTGATCCTTGGTGAGAACGGTACTGGCAAAGAATTGGTTGCAAGGGAACTTCACCGCCAATCTCCGAGAGCGGAAGAAATTTTCATCAGCGTGGATATGGGGGCATTGAGTGAAACACTTTTTGAGAGCGAACTTTTCGGCCACACAAAAGGGGCTTTTACAGATGCAAAAGATGACCGTGCAGGACGATTCGAAATAGCGTCGGGAGGATCTCTATTTCTTGACGAAATCGGTAATCTGCCTCTAACCCTCCAGGCCAAACTGCTCACGGTCATTGAAAACAAAAAAGTAACCCGGCTCGGCTCTAACAAGGTCATAGATGTAGATGTACGTCTTATATGTGCCACGAACATGAATATTCATGAAATGGTCACTAATGATAAATTCAGACAAGACCTGCTCTATCGAATAAACACCGTGGAAATAAGGATTCCTCCTCTCAGAGAAAGGATTGAGGACATCCCTCTTTTAACGGAACATTTTCTAAATATCTATTCCAAAAAATACAAAAAGCCTATAAGTAAAATCAGCCTCTCCACAATAAAACGGCTTGAAAAATACAAATGGCCGGGAAACGTTAGAGAACTCCAACATGCCTTGGAAAGAGCTGTTATAATGAGCGAATCCCGCACTTTACAGCCCTCAGACTTTTTCTTTTCAAGTTCAGAATCAAAAGGGAACTCTCTGACATATAAAGACTTTAATCTATCCGGTCTCGAAAAATTGGCCATACGCAAGGCCTTAGATAAACACAACGGAAACATATCCAATACAGCTAAGGAACTGGGTATATCAAGAGCTTCCCTTTATAGAAGAATGGAGAAATATGGCTTATAAAAACTTTAGAATCAACTGCATCATCCGTATTCTCATCCTTGCATTATCCATCCTTGCCTTTTTCCTCATCATAACTCAAACCTCTCTATACAGTGCTTTGATCATAGTCGGAGCTGCCATTATCTATCAAACATATGCGTTAATCCATTACGTTGAAAAAACAAACAGGGATTTGGCCCGTTTTTTCGAATCAATAAAATACAGCGACTTTTCACAATCCTTTAAGGAGTATGGAAGGGGTAAATCATTTGATTCATTGAAAAATTCTTTCACAGAAGTTATAGAGGCGTTCAGAAAGACAAGAGCGGAAAAAGAGGAACAAGCCCGTTATCTGCAAACAGTCGTCAAACATATAGGAGTCGGGCTGATCGTTTTTCAGCCCAATGGAGAAGTCGAACTCATAAACAAAGCGGCACAGCAGCTTCTCGGAATCAACCAGCTTAAAAATATAAAATCTCTTCACTCAAAAAAACTCACCAAAGAACTTCTAACGCTTAAACCTAGAGAAAAAGCCACTGTAAAGGTCGAAATCGACAATGAATTCCTGCATCTCTCTCTCTATGGAACAGAATTTAAACTCGGTGGAAACAAGTATTCTCTCATATCCTTACAAAACATACACAGTGAATTGGAGGAGACTGAAATAGAAGCATGGCAGAAACTTATAAGAGTCCTCACACATGAGATCATGAATTCTGTGACTCCCATATCCTCAATGGCTTCCACGATCCACGGCCTGGTAAATGAAAACATGATTTCCGAATCTCTCTCCGATGTCAAAGATGCGGCCCAGACTATAAAGAAAAGAAGCCAGGGGCTGATGCACTTTGTGGATGCTTACAGAAATTTAACATTGATAAAAAAACCGCACTTTGAAATATTCCCGATCAAAGAACTCTTCAACAGAATTGAAAAATTGATGCAGGCAGATTTCAATTCAAAGAAGATAAAGCTTAAAATCGATATCAGACCCGAAACTCTCGAACTCACTGCGGATACAGAGCTCCTGGAGCAGGTACTGATAAATCTCCTGCTCAATGCTCAACAGGCAGTGGAAGCCCGCAAGAACGCAGAAGTCAGTCTGGAAGCAAGGCTGGACAAACGGGGAAAAATCATCATTGAAGTCAAGGACAACGGAATTGGCATCCCCAAAGAAAACCTTGAGAAAATATTCATACCTTTCTTCTCAACAAAAAAAGGAGGCTCAGGAATAGGCCTAAGCCTTTCCAGGCAGATCATGCGGCTCCATAAAGGTTCCATAGGAGTGCATTCAAGTCCTGATTCAGAAACATCCATCATCCTCAGCTTTTAGGAAAAAACAAAGAATGATGGATGCTTCCTACCCTTTTCCTTTATTTTTTGCCAGAGCTTCTACTCCCTGAAGTTGATTTTGCTGAGCCGGATTTGTCTGAAGATCTCGTTCTTGAACGCGATGCAACCCCGGAACCTGATTTTCCTCCTCCCCCTCCCACTGCGGAATAAAATCTGCTTCCAGAACCGATTTTACTCATTGGTGAAATATGAACATTCCCGGAAGAGAGCCGCAACTCAGGACAACTGATCTCATTCCTGCTCCCTGAATAGATTATGGATACTCCCATTTCCCGGGCAGCTTTTATGTCAGGATTCCAGTCCCTGAATCTCATTTGAAATGCTTCCTTACCAGAAGCATCAGCTCCTTTGACATGAAGCCCGGCAGCTGTTTTTGTCAAAGAATTTTCCTTATGAGCTCCGCTCTCCCGATTAATTGGATTGCTTTCTGTCTCAGGGCTCTTTATGGCCTTATAAGCATCAACTATTTTTGTGTTGAGCTCTTTTTGAGAAAGTTGGGACAAGGCTTCCCCCTCATCTCTGCTAAATTCATCTAGGCCTATTATTTTATTTTGTATATTTGGGGATGTGATCCATTCGTGTTTGACAAATGAGGTGCTCTCTTTTGTGTGAAAATAGGATGAAAGAACATCACCTTCGGCCTTTTTGGCTGCTTTTAGAACGTTCTTGAATACCTTCCTCAAATGTCCTGTTAAAACAAATCGAGAGTCGCTTTTACGGCTCAGGTTCTGCATGCTGACATTGGATAGATCTCCCCCCGTACCTTCTTTGTTCGGCTTCCATGAATCATACATAAACGACCAATCTCCCCAGTCCAGGACAGTCCAGGGCCTCCAGGAGAAATAGCCGGTCAGCATACCACCGTAAATATAGTAATCCCAGTAAACCCAGGCCGGACAAAAGACAGAACCCGGGATCCAGAGCCATCCTTTTTTTTCATGCCAGATCCAAACCCCAAGATGGTAAGGAGCCCACCCCCAGATTTCCTGAGGGACCCAGAACATCTGACCGTTCACTGCTGTCCACTGCCCGTAGTTGTAAGGCTGCCAGCCCCCAGGATAGTATCGATAATGAAATGGCCTCCATACATATCCGTAATAATCATCCCACAACCATTCTCCATAAGTTGTGGAATATTTCTCAGCAAAATAGATAACTGCATCAGGATATCTGTACACAGGTCTTGGGAGTTCGCTCATTCCTTCATGAAGCTCTTCAAAATCCTTATTTATTTTTTTATTCCAGAGTTCAAAATCAGAACTTTGAGGTTCCTCCAAATAATCGAGTCTATGCTCTTTTGTGACTCGAACCATCTGTCCTTCTTTTATCTTTTCCTCCCTCAAATTGTCCTCGTCAGGTCCGTATAAAACAAAAGCTCTCCCCTGTAATACTTTAATATCCGTACTGCCGTCTTCATTTAGCTTTATCGCTGTCACTGAATTTTGATCCGTATTCACAGCGGCATTTGGAGTCATGATCTGGAATAACTCCTGAATCATATAACTCTTGTACATCACATAAATCCGGCCTTTTTCAAGGATGAAATTTGTTAACTTTCTCCGTGAGCTAAGAGTCTGCGCCAGGATGGTCTCTATTTTCACTTGGGTGTTTTCATCCAGCCTGAGGATAGTCCCTGTGTCAAGCTGCACTTCGCATCTTCCGTCATTGTCTGTTCGAATAGTATTTCCCGGGGCAACAGGAAAGTTTAAAATCCCATACTCAGGACCCATCTGGTCTTCCTTGAATATAATGGGCCGGGATTCTTCATTATCAATATAACTTATATGTCCGAAATAGATATCAGTACTCTGCTTTATCGCATATCTATATTGAGTATTAGAAAACGCAGATGATGAAAGGGCAACAAACAAAACCATTGATAAAAAGATGACACTTGTTTTCAGGCAAAAATGTTTTTCTCTTTTCATATTGACTGCTCCTTTTTTTGCTTTCCATCTAGAGATGCAAATAATATGCCAAAATAGACTCTTGGCATAAAAGGGGAAACCGTTTGAGAAGAGTGACCTTTATTTGATGCAGTTGACCGTATTCAAGTACAACCAAGAGACACACAGAATCCTTGAATATGAGAGATAAATCTTATATAGTCTGGATTATTCAGTGAATCAAAAAAAGAAGACTTCCGGGGCACTTGAAGATTATTCTTTAAAACCAGTCCCCTTATCTGAGAGAAAATCCTGGATCAGCCTGACCATCATTTGGATAGGGATAGCGGTTGTCATGTCCGCTATATTCCGCGGCATGATGATCGGCCTCGGACTGGGAAAAATATCCAGCATCATACTCTCCTATGTCCTCGGAGAGATACTCCTTGTAGGGATCATGGGGCTTTCCGGATATATCGGAGCCAGAACCGGTCTGTCAACACCCCTTATAGCCAACTTTTCCTTTGGACGGATAGGGTCTGTACTGATATCTTTGTCCATAGCTTTGTCTCTTTTAGGATGGTTTGGAGTCCAGGCTTCTTTTTTCGCACGGACCATTCAGTACTTCATTCATTCGGATTTTTCTCTGCCGCTGTTTTCGTTTGTATGCGGGATCATTATGATGATCCCTGCCATTTTTGGCATCAGGGGGCTCAGCACTCTCAGTTGGATAGCCTCTCCATTTGTAATCCTGATATTCATAATAGGATTTATAAAGAGCGGATTTCATTTCCTTCCCGCTCAAACCCTTATCTCCCTGGCTCAACACCACCAGCCTGATCCCTATCCGATAACCATAGGCGCTGCTGCCTCTGTTGTGGCAGGAGGATTTATCGTAGGAGCCACTACCAGCGCAGATATATTCCGCTATTCCAAACCCAAATTAAAAAATATTTTCGCAGCGGCATTTGTTGCAATGCTGGTAAGTGCCTTTCTCCACCTTGTCGGTTCTGTTTTTGCTATGAATACAGGACTCTATCATGAAAATCTGCCGGAACTTATCATGTCTCCAGTTTACCTTGGTCTGGGATTTGTCGGCTTCCTGGTCCTTCTTCTTGCACAGTGGACCACAAATGACAGCAACATCTACTCATCTGTTCTTGCTCTGAATAATATATTCAAGACAAAAAGATGGCTGGTCACTATAGGAGCCGGGCTCATTGCCTCTGTGCTGGCAGCGCTGGGCATCTTAGAAAGACTTGAACTGTTCCTCGTTTTTCTTACTGTAAGTATCGGACCCATAGGAGGGATCTTTATTTGTGACTATTATGTATTAAGAAGACTCAAACCATCCAGGTTAAAAGCAAAAAACATACCATCCGTAAATCAAAAAGCACTGGGAGTCTATCTTATATCTGTTGTTATCGGGTGGCTTACATCAGGACATCCGTTTATCATAAATATTTTTCCTTTCTCAATTTTTGCTTTTAACGGAATCATATCCTCAATTATCCTCTATTATGTCATAATGAAAATATTTCCAAATAAGGAGAGTAGAAATGGCCCTGAAACAAGTCATAGAAACCTATGAATTCTTGGATACATCAGAAATAAGAAAGACTGATGTTGTGAGTTTTCTAAACCGATGGGGAGTTAAGCAAAGGGAAATAAAATTCAGAAAAATAAAAGGCGAAAAAGGCCACACGTTTTTTATCAAAATTCATATTCCAGGAAAAAAAGGGAAATCAATAGGAGACTCCTCTCGAACCCTGGGCATTGTCGGACGTCTCGGAGGAATAGGAGCCAGGCCTGCCCAGACCGGGCTGGTCTCAGATGCTGACGGAGCTATCACAGCTCTTGCCGCAGCAGCAAAAATCGCTGTCATGCGGGAAAAAGGGGACTGTCTCCAGGGAGATATCATCATCTCAACCCATCTGTGCCCCAGAGCACCTGTCATGCCTCACGATCCTGTTCCGTTTATGGGATCTCCTGTTTCCATAGCTGTCATGAACAAACATGAAGTCGACTCACGTATGGATGCCATCCTTTCTGTTGACGCGACCAAAGGAAACAGAATCATAAACCATAGGGGTTTTGCCTTATCCCCTACAGTCAAAGACGGATATATATTAAAAGTCAGTGATTCCCTTTTGGATATCATGCAATCCGTAACCGGAAGACTTCCGGTTGTCTTTCCTATCACTCTCCAGGATATAACTCCCTATGAAAATGGAGTCTTCCATCTCAACAGTATTATGCAGCCCTGCACAGCCACAAAAGCCCCTCTAGTCGGAGTGGCTATTACAAGTGAAGTGCCTGTACCCGGATGCGCTACAGGAGCCAATAATTTAATGGATCTGGAAAGCGCAGTCCGTTTTGTTTTGGAAGTCGCAAAAGCATTTGGAAAAGGAAAATGTGAATTCTATGATAAAAAAGAATTTCAGAAACTGCTCACTCTCTACGGTTCCTTGGAGCATCTGAAAACACCGGGGCGGAATTAAGAAAAAAATTCAGATATGGCCTGTACTCACTTTCATCTCATGATGGTTCATTTTATGGGCTGGCCCAAAGGATATTTGTCTATCACTTCTCTGGGTACTTCATAAACCTTATTCCAACCCCCCAGGCGTTCGAGTACTCTGGGAGAAGTCACCCCTCTCTTCTTTCCTCTTTCAATAAGATAAACTGAACGGTTTGGACGGGAGCTTTTTTCTATAACCAGGCACCCTTCAAAGGAAAGTTCTATTATAGGTCCCTGCCTCATTTTCATAAGAGTAGCTTGAGAGATCTCTTCAAGATAATCCCATGGTTCATCTTTCCTTCCAACACTGTAGTTATAGAAGTAAAGGCTTTCAAGGTTCTTAAAAGGTCTTCTTATGTAATCACCGGGCCCCCTTCTCTCTATCATAAAAACAGTATCATCTCTGGCTTTGATGTATTTTCCATTCAGGTAGGAAAGGTTATCTTTGGAAGGCCATCTGGAAAACTCGCGATCCATTCTATCTAGTATTTGCCTGCATTTTGAAACCTCGTACGGTATTATCCCTGCTCTGGTCATCTCCTCTTCAAGCTCTCTGAATGAGCGGGAAAGATATATAAACGCATTATAAAGGTTTGTTCTTAAATAACCTGACCTAAAATATCTTGCGCTCTGGGCTGTCAGTTTCAAGAAGAGCTTGCATGATGCGGAAAAAGCTTCTGACTTAAACAGAACAGCCTGTTCCTGATCGGTTATCACTCCATCCCAACCTTCAAAATGTTTATAACTGTTTTCCGCCAAAAGGGCTGCCTGTGCTTCAAGCTCGCTGCCAAGTTGATAGATCACCTCTGCGTTTTCCCCGAATACACTCAGATACAGAAAACAAGAGAAAAAAAGTGCGAATGCTGATCTTGCTGTTTTGCTCATCCCTTTAATCTCCCTTATTTTTAAATTATGGATAACCCAGTTCATTTATACATAATAGTTTAAGCCTGGATTATTCAAAAACAATCATCCCATTTTTTTATGAATAGGTCAGGTTAATTAAATCTGAAGGTAAGTCCGGCTTTAATCCCGATTCCTCCTATATCGGCTTTCACCAATCCTTCCTCAGTCTGAGCATGAGAGTACTTTACACATAGTTTTGCTCCCAGGGAAGAAGAGAAGTCATAATAACATCCGCCCTGAAAACTATATCCTAAAACCGAACCCTTTGTGGAGCTAATTGGAAAAGTCGGAGGATATTTTTCCTTGTACATCATGTAATCCAAGCCAGGTCCAATAAAAGGAATAAATCTCTTTAAATCAAAAAGGTATCTTAAAGAAAAAGTGAAATCTGATATCACTAAGTCAACCTCTTCTTTGGTAACCGTTAGTTTTCCTTTATCCGATAAAAATCTATATTCCACGCCTATTTCTATATGACGATTCAATAAGAAAGGAAGTCTGTATGAATACTCCCCGAAAAAAACCCAGGCGCTGTCTCCGTAGACCTCCTTAAATACCGCATCCTGCATAAAATAGGCACCCCCTCCTACTGAAAACCTGGAGCTTTTCATTCCTTCGTCTCCTGCATACAGCATTCCGGCAAATAAGAACAATATAAAAAAACAGGTGTGTGCTTTTCTCATGTTTCATTCACTCCACAGTCACATAAGCCGGAGCGCCCTCTATGTTATTGTTGTTGACAGCGGTTACGGCAAATATGTATTGAGTGTCATTTGATGTATTTCTTATATAGTAAACAAGATCCTCAGCTGAAATTTCATCTATATAGTCCAATTTTTTCCACTCTTCGATTCTGTAAATCCTGTACTTTGTTATATTTTCATTGTCCGGATTGGCATTCCATGTGAGCTGAATGACACTCTCATAGTAAAACAAAGCCTTATTGACTTTCCTCTCACCTGAGAGGTTGATTGGAGGCAGAATATAAGCTGTTTGTATTTTCTGGCCGGGAACAATGCCGCTTATTGTCCTTTGTTCGCCGTTTAAAAATTCAATCTTCAGATCATATGTTGATGACTGAGGAGCTCCGAAATGAGCGGCTGGCATATCCTGCCCAAGGTAGCCGTACTCTCCTGTAATCTCACGAAACCCTTTTAAAAACCCAGACTCCCCAAGATGACCCCCCTCATAGAGCGATAGTTTTGCACCAATCCCGCCGGCGCTTCCTGTCTGATCCGAAAGGATTTCGACCTGGATCCAGTTCGAATCATCAATATCGTTTCTTAACAGCACATTATATCCTCTTTTATCCGCAATATAGATATCCAGGTCCCCGTCTCCGTCAAAATCTCCCAATGCACTCGATCTGGGGTCAACGGTGTTCAGGGAGGCCATCAAAGCACTGACATTGATAGAGACATAAAAGAAATTCCCCTGCCCGTCATTCTGATAGAAATACCCTCCTGATTCATAAAGGTCCAGATCTCCGTCATGATCAAAATCTCCAAAACAGCAGTGGAAACCTGAATTTGATCCAGCCGTGCTCATTGAATTGTATTTATGAAAAAATCCATTATTGTTTCTGTATAGGTCTATTCTGTGCCCTCCTATGACAGCAAAATCCAAATCCCCATCATTGTCGAGGTCGGCAAAACTCATCCCATTATCCTTGACATTAACGGTTAAAGGAAGACCAAGGCTGCTGCCTGCTTTGTGAAAATATCCGCTTCCATCATTAAGATATATAGTGGAAGGAGAAGCCCATTTGGCTTCGGCTATGTCTATATCTCCGTCCTGGTCGATATCAACCGCGCTAACTCCCTGAACGAATCCAATCCATGCAATCCCTCTGTATGTCCATGTGAATGTTCCGTTGCCGTTGTTCATATAAAAATTTTTAAGCTGCTGTGGGGGAGAAGGCTGCGTGTTGAAAGGCTTTGCTTCTGAAAGAGGATTGGAAAAATACAGGTCTATATCGCCGTCACCATCAAAATCTGCGGCAGCCACTCCTCTGGAACAAGTGTCTATATCCTGAGAGGGTGAAATATTATCAGTTATGTCCTGGAAATAGCCGGTCCCGTCATTTTTATAAATATGATTGTACGAAGGGCTTATTCCTTCATAGGTTGTGGTCGAAAACAAATCAAAATCTTTATCATTATCAAGATCAGCAAAAACCGCTCCATGTGTTCCAGCGGGGTACGCATCGGAAACACCCCTTAAAAAAGCCTCATCCAAAAACATACTTCCATAGTTTATGTAGAGGATGTTTTCGACATCCAGTACGCCTTTGGCATCCTCGTTTTTTATGTACAGATCAAGTTTTCCATCATTGTTGACATCAATCCAGCAGATTCCATGAGCGCCGAAATAACTGTATCCTCCCACATTATACTTCTGTGTTACGTTTGTGAAGTGTATGCTTCCGGACAAAAAGAGGGGTGATAAGATAAAAGTAAAAGCAAGAATTAATGTCGCTTTTTTCAGAATCATCAAATAATAGCCCTGACGGCTCATTTGGTTTCATAAAGTTTGCCACTTGAAAAACCGTTTGTCAATAAAATTTAAGAACGTCTTAGTCTCATCTTCCGCCCAGGCTATTTACTGTCTGGCGTCTTGTATGCTAATATGGATTCTGAATGTTAATGAAATCAAAAAAATCACTCATTTTTTTATCCATAATAGCCTTGTTTGTCCTCTCAAGCTGTGCAAAAAAACAGATGTTTTATAGGGCCAATGCCGAAAACAGGAAAACCAAAGACATTGATCTCAATCTGTTAAAAAAGGATAGAGACAACAATCTTTACTATCATAAAAAGTTCTTAACCTTTAGATTCGAGACAAAAAGTGACTCCATAAGTATCCAAAGCAAACTTTCAGGAAACTTTAATGTCAATATGAGCTGTATTGCTAATAAAAAAGGGACCCTTTCTATATCAAAAAAAGGCATAGAAACAGATCCCCAATCAGGATTCACAATGCCGATAAGAGAGGGATACAATGACCTGAACTTTGCACTGAGTCTTGAAAAAGACCAGAATATAATCCTTCAAAATCCGGACGGACTGGATATCATATTTTCAAAGCCTATAATATACAAGTCCCTCCCCCAAGAAGAGAGAATAAATGTATTTCTGATTTCTGTTGATACCTTGAGTTCTCTCCACATGAGCCTCTACGGATATGACAGAAAAACCACACCCAATATTGATCAATTCGCTCACGACTCTGTTGTTTTTCTGAACGCTTTCTCAAACTCATCCTGGACCGTCACTTCTCATATGAGCCTCTTTACATCTCTTCATGAACACGAGCACCAGGTTGAAGAGAGGGCTGAATACAAGATAAAAAATCAGAAGCTGGTACGGGTGAAACCCCCTGCTATATTTCCTCTCTCATATGACATCCCCTTTTTCGCTGAAAACATATCCGATGAATTTGCAACTGTGAGTTACAACGGAGGAGTCAAAGTGGATGCTCTCTTTGGCTTTTACAGAGGGTTTGATCTCTATTGGAGCAATAATGACATGTACTCCCCAAAAGCCGGTTCTGTGATGTTTGAAGAAGCCAGAGACAAATTAATGGAATCCCCTTTTCCAAAAGCTTTTTATTTCCTTCACACTTACCACGTCCATGCACCCCATAACCCTCCAGCAGAATTCTTGAGTAAAATTCCCATGAAAACCCAATTAAAAGAATTCGATTTTAACAGGGACCTTGGAGGGAACAGGTGCATATTTAAAGAAACAGATAGCGGTTTTATTGAAGATGTGAAAGCCTTATATGATGCAGAGATAGTAGGTTTTGACCACTTTTTCGGAGAATTTATCACTTTTCTGAAGGACAACGATCTTTATCAAAACTCCATGATCATTTTGCTCTCAGACCATGGAGAAGAATTTTTTGAACATAAAAGATGGGCGCACGGTTCTGATCTGTATAATGAACAAATCCGAATCCCTCTTTTAATTAAGTTTCCGGAACAAAAATATCAAGGAAAAAAAATAGAAGAAAATGTCAGCCTTCAAGACGTTCTGCCCACTATAATGAATTATTATGGAATCAAATACACAAAAAACATAAGGGGGCAGTCGCTTATTCCTTTGATAAAAAGCGGAAGAACTCCGGAAAGACCCATAATATCATCCATATACAGATTCAAACCGTTTGAACTTCTTCCAGGGAAAATAGCTGTCATCCAAAATAACTACAAAATAATATTTAATAAGAGATACACTCAAGAAACATTTAAATACTTCACATATCCGCCACCTAACATCCCAGATACAGTGGAACTCTATGATTTAGCACTGGATCCCGGAGAAAAAGTGAATCTTTTCCAGCAAAAGAACATACCGCAAAAAGACAGACTCTTTGAGTATATAAAAAGAATAACAGAAGAAATGGATAGAGCACAAAGAAGAAATGAAAGAGAAGAAAAAATATCCGAAGATATGCTCGAAAGACTGAGAACGCTTGGTTATATCGATAAATAACGGTCTATTAGATAAACTGAATCACTTCTCATATGAAACTCTTTATTGTATATTTTTATATAAAGGCGGATCACACATAAGCTGGGACAAAGTGATTTCAAATGAGGTATATTGAAAAATCAATAAGAGTCATAGATAGAATATCTTCTCCATTCCTTGACCATTTTCTAAAATTCCTCGCTCATAGAAAAACTCTCAACTCTTTCATCCAAAGTATTGAAGATAAAAATATAAGGAAGTTGAATAATCCAGAAAATTTTCTTGTCGTTCCTGATATCAATATAGGAGATGCTCTAAACCATCAGGCTTTCATAGAAAAGCTCAAACAATACTTGCCCGAATCAAAAATCGATTACATCTATAAGAAAAAAGCTTTTCCTCTTATCAAATCAAATCCTTTTATCGATAGGCACTATCCCCTTCTTCAAAGCAGCATCACTCCCTCTTCAAAGGACCTTAAAATCTTAACAAAGCTCTTAATTAGAAACCAGTATGACATCATCTTTAATTTTTGCCCTTATCTCCCTTTCTCTGCATTAAAATACGGAAAGGCAAAAGTCATACACCCCATAAGATTCATGGCTAAAATAATAAAGGCCTCTTATTCAGAACACCAAAAAATGCATGTTAGTTATCAATTAAACCAATTTGCAAAGGAAATGGTTCACAGAATCAATCCCTCACGATTCAATGAAAAAACCAGCAGTGACAGCTCTTACACATATAGATTGTATTTAAGCAAGGATGTATATGTTAGAGCCGAGAAAACCGCTGAGAAAATAGGAATCCTATCAAATAAGAAAACTATTTTCTTTAATCCGGATTCGTCTTCTCCATACACCTTGATCCCCTTACAAATGCAGACTCAAATTCTGAAAGCGGTCCTATCCATTCCTTCTGTGGGTCAGGTTCTTATGAACAGGGGCCGGTCATACAGGAATATCGAAAAAAAAATACTCAACAAACTCTCTGAGCCATTAAAAGAGAAGGTCCTGATTTTACCTCTGGATACTCCTATTGATGTTTATGCAGCCCTTACAGACAAAGCCGATATATTCATTTCAGCAGATACAGGCCCCATGCATATTTCCGCTGCGAAAAAAGTCATTACAGATTCAGAACAAACATTCAAAAACCAAACCGCACTCATAGGAATATTCGGCGCCACTCCAAGCAGGCTTTACGGATATGATTCTTTCTCAGATAAGCACATAGATTCTGCGCAGAACGCCCCTGCAAAATCATTCGAAGGCCATCCCTCCTGCAAAAACATAACGTGTATTGACAAGGCTTTTAAAAACTGTTCTGAAATCAAGTGTTTCGATGGGATCGACCCTGAAGAGATAATCGCTTATATCAAATCCCTTATCCATCATCCAGGCTAATCATTCAAGAAAGACTTCAATTTCTGCCTCCGACGGGGTCCTCTTAACTTCCTTAGTGCCTTGGCTTCAATCTGTCTTATTCTTTCTCTTGTGACTTTGAACTGCTGCCCGACCTCTTCAAGAGTGTGCTCGTTACCGCTTCCCAGCCCAAAACGCATTCTGAGAACTTTTGCTTCTCTTTCCGTTATGGAATCCAGAACTTCCTCTATTTTCTCTTTTAATGTTATGTTTACAACAGCCTCAGGAGGAGAAGGGAGGATCTTGTCTTCAATAAAATCGCCTAACTGGCTGTCATTGTCCTCTCCTATGGGTGTTTCCAGAGAAATAGGCGCCTGGGAGAGCTTGATAATTTTCCTCACTTTATGGATTGACATATCCATTCTTTTAGCCAACTCTTCGCATTTTGGCTCACGTCCCATTTCTTGAACAAATTTTTGAGACTGTTTGATCAGTTTATTGATAGTCTCGATCATGTGTACAGGGATTCTGATAGTCCTCGCTTGGTCGCAGACAGCTCTCGTTATAGCCTGTCTGATCCACCAAGTGGCATAGGTTGAAAACTTATATCCTCTTTTGTATTCGAATTTATTAACCGCTTTGATCAATCCGGTGTTTCCTTCCTGAATCAAATCCAAAAAATGAAGCCCTCTATTAATATACTTTTTGGCAATTGAAATGACCAACCTCAGATTTGCCGCAACCAGTTCTTCCTTGGCCTGATCGCTCATCTTCTGCTCCATCTTGATGGTTCGCATTATTTTTTTCAGCCCATCAAAATCAATCCCGATCTCTTCCTGCATCACTTGAATCAGTCTCTCCGTATCTTTTATCTGATTTCTTATAGCGAGTTTCTTTTTTCTCTTTCTTTTGCGCTTGTACTGAGCTTCCAAATCCTCCTTGATTTCTTCTAGTCTGTTAATCCCTTCCAGTTTTAAATGCAAGTTCTCGGCAGCTCTTTCAATAACCTCGGGCTTGACCTGGAGAGACCTCAATAATTGATTTATTCTGGAGAGAATCCGGAGGCGTTTTATCCTATTCTTATCAGACTCAGGGAGCTGCCTAAATTCTGAATAACCTTCCTCGATCTGGGATATTATATCGAAAATCCGTTCTTCCTTTGCATCCTTATGCTCACTTGAAACGCTGCATTCATCAAAATCAAACATATTATTCAAGATTCTCTTCTGCAGCTCATACCTGTCTTTGACATCGCTGATCAATTCAACCAAGAAGGGGGTCCGCGAAAGCGCTTTAATTATGTTTCTTTCACTTCTTTCAATCTGCCTTGCCAAGGCGATTTCACCTTCTTTTGTTAAAAGAGAAATGCTTCCCATCTCCTTTAAATAGAGCTTTACGGGATCAGTCGTCCTTTCAATCCCTCTTACCCGAGTTTTTTCAAGTTTTTTTGGACGCTGTTTGATTTCCCTTTGTTTGTTCCTGATTTTGATTTTATATCTATCCAAGGATTCAATAAAACCATCAAATTCCTCATCCGTTTCAAATCCTTCCTCAAGCAAACCATTTATCTCGTCTATAAAGAGATAGCCTCTTTCTCTTCCAAGCTGGAGGATCTTCCGGATTTCTTCGTTTTTTTCAGAAACGAACTTTTTTTTCTTTTTAACCTTGGCCTGAGCGAAAAATTCCGGATTAGTCGCCATTCAGAGATTCTCTCTCCTTTTTATTTTCATTTGAAGTGTCTGTTTTCTGCTTGACAAGTCTTCTCTGTTATCTATGAAATGATCATTCATAGGTCTGAAAAACATATGGAATTATACAGGATACTAGGAACCGCATTTCTCATTGGCTATAGATTATCTCATATTCTCAGATAAGAATCAAATTTTCCTCTCTTTACATCCCCTCAGCCTCATTAACCTGGATGATGAACAAGTCAAGGTTGCTGCGTCATTGCGAAGAACGAAGTGATGAAGCAATCTCATCAGGAGACGAAGCATAATAAGATCACCACGTCGCTCCGCTCGTTGTGATGACATGGAGCGAGCACAGGCCATATCTGAATTTCATATTGGCTTGCCTCAATGGGAAAAAAATGATCATCGCCATTTTTTTATGAATAGGTCAGGCTATTTGACACAGAAAAACATTGATGTTATAAGTTAGAAAAATTCTGAATTCGAAAAACGACACAGGAGAAAGAGATATGAAGAGCATAGATGACTACCTGCCCATTGTCGGTGAAAAAATAATAGGGAAGATCCATCAAAAGGCCCACAGATTGGTAAACAAACACATCGTTCACATCAATTCCACTGCCCACGGTGGCGGTGTAGCTGAAATACTGAATAGCCTCATTGTCCTTCTGAATGATATAGGAGTTGATACCGGATGGAGAGTCTTGATTGGCCCTTCTGATTTCTTTTCGGTCACAAAAAAATTCCACAACGCTCTTCAGGGTAATTCTATAAATCTATCAAAAAACAAAAAGCGTCTTTACTTAGAGACCAACAACAGATTTTCCAGGTTCACGCATCTGGACCATGACTGTGTTATCATCCATGACCCCCAACCCCTTCCTCTTATTAAATACATCAAGAAAAGGCAGCCCTGGGTCTGGCGCTGCCATATAGATATCACAGAACCAAACAAGAAATTATGGGAATTTATCAAGACTTTTATTCTCAGGTATGACCTGATGGTCATATCCAGTGAAAGATTCAGAAAAAATGACATCCCCATAAAACAGTATATCATCCATCCCTCCATAGACCCTCTGGCCACAAAAAATATGGACCTTAAAGAAATAATAATCAAGACAACTCTGGAAAAATTCAACATCCCCACAGACAAGCCTTTAATCACCCAAGTATCAAGATTTGACCCATGGAAAGATCCTGAAGGCGTGCTCAAGGTTTTTGAGCTTGTTAAAGAAAAAATCGACTGCAGACTCATTTTCTGCTACAACATGGCTCCGGATGACCCGGAAGGTGTTACTGTATACAGCAGCATGAAAAAAGAAGCAAGTAAATATATACGGTCAGGTGATGTCAAGTTTGTTCTGGGAGACAACCAGATCCTTGTCAATACACTGCAGAGGATATCCGCGGTCATACTCCAAAAGTCTATAAGAGAAGGTTTCGGTCTAACCGTAAGTGAAGCCCAATGGAAAGAGACTCCTGTTGTCGCCTCAAATAGAGGAGGCATCCCTGAACAACTCATAGACAATGAAACCGGTTTCCTGGTAGAACCGGATGATATTAACGGATGCGCAGAAAAAGTCATAACCATACTCAAAGATAAAAAACTTGCCAAAGAAATGGGCAGAAAAGGCAAAGAAAACGTCAAGGAAAATTTTCTGATAACCCGGCATCTCGATGATTATCTCACACTTCTCATCGATGTTCTCAACCATAATCTCGGCTCTTCTATTTATTAAGCTGGACTCATCCAAAAGGTTTGAAATTATCTGACTAATAGGTTAATCTATTAAGGGTCACTCATTCTTATGGGAAAAGACAAATCTTCAAGAAACAAGCTTATTATAGTCTCAAACAGGCTTCCTGTTACTGCAAGCAGGAAAAAGAACCAGATAGTAATAAAGGAGAGCCCGGGAGGACTGGCCACAGGTCTTCGCTCTCTCAAACAAAAGAAAAAAGTACTGTTTATAGGCTGGCCTGGTTATATTCCTCGGAACAGCAGGGAGAAAAGTTATATTCAAGAATGCCTCATCAACGAACACCAGTGTTATCCTGTTTTCCTTTCCCGCCCAGAACTGGATAAATATTACTTTGGATTCTCAAACAGAACCATATGGCCTCTGTTTCACTATTTTTCCTCATTGAGTACTTTTGAGGAGCCAGAATGGAAATCCTATCAGAAAGCAAACCAGAAATTCTTACAGATAATCACAGAAATAGCTGAACCTGATAACACTTTCTGGGTCCATGACTATCATCTTATGCTTCTTCCAAAACTGATAAGGAAAGTATTTCCCAAAAGTTCTATAGGATTCTTTCTTCATATCCCTTTTCCATCATCAGAAATATTCAGAATACTTCCCTGGAGAACGGAAATCTTAGAAGGGCTGCTGGGAGCTGATCTTATTGGATTCCATACGTATGAGTACGCAAGGCACTTCTTGAGCAGTTCTCTAAGGATTCTGGGTTATGAACACGAATTTGGTTTAATTTCCATAGACAACAGAATAGTCCGGGTAGATAACTTTCCCATGGGAATCGATGTTGAAAAAAACAACAGGCTCCTTGCTGATCCCGAAGTCCAGGAAGAAACAGAAAAGTGCCGAACCCGATTAGGGAAAGAAAATAAGATCATCCTTTCTGTCGATAGGCTTGATTATTCCAAAGGCATTCCTCAACGCCTCAAAGCCTTTGAACTCTTTCTTGCAAGGAATCCAAAATGGCATAAAAAAACAACCTATATTATGCTGTGTGTACCGTCAAGAACAAAAGTGAGCCAGTACAAACTGTTGAAAGAAGAAATTGACAGGCTTGTCGGAAATATAAACGGAAGATTCGGGACAGCAAGCTGGACACCTGTCAATTATATATACCGTTCACGGCCGTTTAAGAAACTGATTTCTTTGTACTCAGCCGCAGACATTGCCCTGGTAACTCCTGTAAGAGATGGCATGAATCTGGTCGCCAAGGAATATGTTGCTGCAAAAAAGGACAACAACGGTGTTTTAATCCTTAGCGGAACCGCCGGAGCTGCAGATGAACTGGGAGAAGCTTTAATAGTCAATATCCATAATAAAAACGAGGTCATTGATGCATTAAAAAAAGCCCTTACCATGCCCCAGCAAGAAAAAATATCCCGAATGAAGATCATGAGAAAACGTATCATGGAGTATGATGTAAAGCACTGGGCTCAGAGTTTCATAAAAAGCATTGAAGAGACAAAAAATATTCAAGCCTCAAGAGAATACAGGAAATTAAACCAACACGGAAAAATACAAATTTTATCTCAATACAAAAAAAGCAAGAAAAGACTTCTCCTTTTTGATTATGACGGAACACTGATTTCATTTTCCAAGAAGCCCGAAGACTCCAGACCGGATATGGAACTAAAAAGACTGCTTATTTCTCTGTCAAACAAAAACAGCAACCATGTGGTCATAATCAGTGGAAGGGACCGAAACACAATGGAGCAGTGGCTCGGAGATATCAACTGCTCTCTGGTGGCCGAACACGGGGCCTGGATCAAATTGCTTCCGAAAAACGAATGGGAAAAACAGGTCAGCACCTCTTTCCGGCAGAAATACCGGATCATGCCCCTCCTAAAAAATTATGAATCCCGGGTTCCGGGCTCTTTTGTTGAGGAAAAAGAATTCGGACTTGCCTGGCATTACCGAAATGCCGGTCCTGAGCTGGGAGAAATGCGCTCCCATGAATTGTATGATAATCTTAATGAATATCTAGCAAACACAAACCTCCAGTTAATGCATGGAAATAAGGTGATAGAAGTCAGGATTGCAGGAATCAATAAAGGGATAGCTGCCGACCATTTTCTAAGAATAAAAGATTGGGATTTCATACTTGCACTGGGTGATGATTGGACTGATGAGGATCTGTTTAAAGCCCTGCCTGAAGGGGCGTTTTCTATAAAAATAGGGTACGGACCCACTAAAGCCGATTTTTATATTGAGTCTCCAAGAGCCTGCCGATCGCTTCTGCGCGAACTATCCAAATCCTGATTATTCATAAAATATGTATGCATCTCCATCCTTTACTTTTAACTTTCATCAGGCAAGCTGGTTCTTCAGCCCGCTGATCTTCCCCAGCGAGGAACCTCAGCTTATTCCTCGGCTCGCTCCCCTCTTTGAGGAACCATGCCCGCTCGCCTCCGGATGACTTCAGAACCAGCCAGCCTGCCTGA
>CAYWDH010000035.1:0-30164 GCA_964456985.1 uncultured Eubacteriales bacterium | reverse complement strand
CTCGCTGGGGAAAATCAGCGGGCTGAAGAACCAGCTTGCCTGATGAAAGTCAAAACTACAAGCCACATCTGATTTTTATCTTTTTTCCGGTTGATATTTAGCTGATAAAAAACTATATTGAAATTGTATATGTAATTTCTCAAAAAAATCCGGATTCTAACAGAAGATGAGAACCATTGGTTTTAAGAAAAAACGAAAACAGATGGTGGAAAGCCAGTTAAAAGTGAGGGGAATTAAGGATAATAGAGTCCTGGAAGCAATGGAAAAAGTGGAGAGGCACAGGTTTGTCCCGAATGACCTAAAGCTAAACGCTTATGATGATGAGCCCCTTCCTATTGGAAGTGGTCAAACAATTTCACAACCTTATATAGTTGCCTATATGACCGAAGCCCTTGAGCTAAAAGGAGAGGAAAGAGTGCTTGAAATAGGAACAGGCTCCGGTTACCAGGCTGCTGTTCTCGCAGAGCTCGTTAGAGAGGTCTTTACTGTTGAGGTTTACGGAGAACTGTCAGAGAGAGCCAGACGGATGCTCTCTGAACTGGGATACAGCAATATCCAATACAAAACAGGGGATGGGACATTGGGATGGAAGGAGAACGCGCCCTATGATGCCATAATAGTGACTGCCGCTCCAGCTAAGACGCCTGATTCGCTCAAAGAGCAGCTTAAGGATAGGGGAAGAATGATTATTCCCGTAGGCCGGACTTTTCAATATCTTTTTCTGTTTGAAAGATTAGGGCAAAAAATCGAGAAGAAAAAATTACTTCCCGTGCGTTTTGTCCCTTTGATATCAATGCAGTGAACTTTGATTAAGAGAAATTCTTTTATGGAGAGTACAGATTGGAAACAATAAGGAGCCAATGAGATAAAATGAAGAATACTGTTTTAAAATATGTGCCTGTTTTTCTGTTGTTTTTCAGTTTTGTTTTTCCATCAGAGAAATACACTCAAGTTTTTTTACCGGGAGGAGAAGTCATTTATGCAGAGCTGGCAGTGACGGATCAAGAAAGACAATTGGGGCTTATGTACCGCGAATCTATCAATCCTGACCAGGGGATGCTGTTTGTTTTCGAAAAAGAGGGAATCTATTCGTTTTGGATGAAGAACATGAAGATATGCATAGACATCATCTGGCTTGATAAAGATAAAAGAATCATTCATATAGAAAAAAATGTTCCTCCTTGTAAAACTGAAGATTGTCCCTCATACACTCCGGCTGCTCTATCAAAATATGTGCTTGAGATAAAAAGCGGTTTTTCTGAAGAATATAAATTGAAATTATATGACAAGCTTGAATTTATCCTGGATTTATAGTTTTCAGAAAAAGCCGGGCTTTTGATGAAAATCAGATGGAAGCGTCAGGGGAGATGAGCTGTTCCAGTTCTTTGGCCGCATTGGCTGCTGCATCTTTTTCCCCAAGTTCTTTTTTTATTTTTCTGAATTCTGAAATCATTTTATTTTGAATTTCCGTTGAATCAAGTATTTTTGAAACGTGGTCATAAAGGGAATTGATATTGAAATCTTTCTGAATCAATTCAGGTATGACCTTTTTGCCCGCCAGAATATTGACAATGCTGAAATATCTTATTTTTACCAGTCTTTTCCCCATATGGTATGAAAGGGGAGAGAGCCTGTAAAATGAGATCAACGGTGTGCCTAATAGAGCTGTTTCCAGGTTTGCTGTTCCGCATGAAGAAAGAACCAGGTCACTGTATGCCATTGATTCGCTTCCATCCTTAATCAGTATGGTAAATGATGGAAGGGAGCCATCCAAATACCCTGTTACATCTTTTTTCTTAATATTTTCGGAAAGCTTAAGGATGAACTGGCAGTCATACTTGGTTTTGATTTTTTTTGCGGCTTCAACAAGCACCGGCATATGATTTCTGATTTCACTTTTTCGGCTTCCGGGGAGCAGTGTGATAAGTTTTTGTTTACTGTTTATTCCGTGTTTCTCAAAGAAGTCTTGTTTGGCCATGGATGTATGGGTTTTTTTGACAAGAGGATGTCCAACAAACACGGCTGGTATTTGTTTTTCTTTATATATTTTCTCCTCAAAGGGAAAGATGAGCATCATCTTGTTGATGTATTTTTGTATGGTTTTAAGTCTGTTTTTTCTCCAGGCCCAAACAGTCGGGCTGATATAATACAAGACAGGGATGGATTGTTTTTTCAGTCTTTTGGCTATTCTTAGATTGAAGTCAGGAGCATCTATAAGTACAGCACCGGCAGTGTTTCTTTTTTTTGTTTCTGTTAGGGTTTTGTTCAGAATTTTTAATATTCGGGGAATATATAGGAACACTTCGAATATTCCTATTAAAGAAAGTTTCTGCATCGAATAGAGGAGTTCTGCGCCCTGTTTCTGCATCTGTTTTCCTCCAATGCCGTAGAAATGGACTTCCGGATAATGTTTTTTGAATTCTCTTATTAGGTCTGCCCCATAATTTTCTGCAGAGCTTTCACAGGCAGATATCAGAATAGATTTCATAGTCATTGGTTTCTCCGGTTGAAATACACTATTTCTGGCATTGTATCAGGTTCCTGCCCGTAGAAAAAAAGCCATCTATCATAAGTTTCCTGTTTGTTATATATTTTTTTCGATTTTTTGTTTGACTGACTGACCACTCCGATGATTTGGGGATGGTTTAATGATTTCAAATCTCTCTGAGATGCGACCATGACTTTTCCGGGAGAGGAGCTTTCCTGATATAAAAGAACGACATCCCATTCACCTGTTTCTGTCATGGGATCTTTGTAGAGCCTCCGGATGCATTTTTCTTCCAAAAGGTCTTTCAGTTTTGCTGGAAAAGTGCCAGGATTTTTTTGCTGGTAAAGACGTAAGGCTTCAACATATTGTTTTCCCCTGAAAACAAGTTCTTCTTCCCTTTCCCGCTGCATCTGCGTTTGCCAAACAGGGACTGCGACCATCAATCCTATTGTCAGAACGGTTACGGCAAAGACAAGTATCAGCATCATGTAGCCGGAATCACGGCTGGGTCCAGGAAAGGTTTGAAAAAAACCGGCTTTTTTTTGGGCTGGAATATGGATCAATTTATGCATGTTTGATATAAAGGATCACCACGTATTATAAGGCGTTCCGTCAAGACTTATTTCTTCAGAACCGGAATGAACATCTATAACGCCCGGGATCTCGCCGTTTATGAGCTCTTGGGCAGTGAGGGTTTCTGTGACTTCTACCCAAGTATCGGAAGATCTTGTTATTGGATCTTTTGGGATTTTCATTAGGTATTCCTCTTCTACCAGAGACGGCAATGACGTAGGGTAATGACCTTTGTCGACACAGTACTGATTGAGCAGTTTTCTTATGATAAAAAGATCTTCTTTTAAGGTGGCTTCCCTAGATCTTTTGACCGCATATTTGAACTGAGGGATCCCCATTGCGACCAGTATCCCTATCAATGTGAAAACAATCATGATTTCAATCAGAGTGAAACCTTTCGTCTCTGAATGAGTGCGGAGAGTCTTTTTTCTTGGTTTCATGAACGAATTTCCGTTAAAACTGGATTTACCAGTTCCTGTATTTTGATCCATCAATAGCTGTTTCTGTGCTCTTTGAATAGATATCAAAGACATTTTCACCCCCCCATTTATCTGAGTCATAATCATCCTGATAAGACCGAAGCCCCCATTCACCGCTTTTTGTCATAGGGTCTTTTGGGATGCGCCTCAAAAATTTTTTCACTTCTTTTGGATCCTCGGATTCTTCATCATCTGATTTTATCTTAACACCTATAACTAATGATTCAAGGTCCGGCGGATAACCATAAGATTCTTCTGTGACTTCTATTTTATTTTCATCTGAAAGTCTTTTGTACTCATCGATCGCTTCTCTTATTATGCGGAGATTCCGACGGAGTTCGATTTCATTCTGGCGTTTCACTGCGATTTTTGCCAAAGGGATGGCGCTGACTGCAAGCACAGAGAGAATGGTCAGAGTGACCAGCATTTCGACCAGAGTGAAACCTTTTTTGTCTCTGATAGAAGATATCATCTTATTAACCAGCTAATAATAAATTAAAACCGGTCTTTTTTTCTCTTTTTATTTTGAAAATTTTGTCTTTTATAATCGCTGTGTTGTTTATTTCGGTAGTTATCTCTGTTGTCATCCAAGGCTTTTTTGCTTAGCCGGACTCTGTTCTTATCATCTATGGCGGTAACTTTTACTTTCAGAGTCTGCCCGATCTTGAGGACATCACGTACGTTTTTAATATGGCGGTTTGATATCTCAGAAATATGAAGAAGACCATCTGCATTAGGCAGAATTTGTACAAAAGCGCCGTAATCTTCTATTCTCACCACTTTTCCTTCATATACCTTGCCGACCTCCGGTTCTTCTGTTATTTCTTTGATCATTCTTTCTGCTTTTTTTACCGCATCCATATCAGGCGATGCAATGGTGATCTTTCCTGTTTCCTCGATGTCTATTTTTGCTTTGGTCTCTGAAATGATCTTTTTTATGACTTTACCAGAAGGCCCTATGACTTCTCCTACCTTCAGGGGATTAATAAAGAGATTGACAATGCGGGGAGCATACGGAGAGATATCCGGCCGTGAGAATGGCATGATTTCATTCATTTTCTCCAGAACTTTGATTCTTGCTTCTTTAGCCTTATTTAAGCCTTGCAGCAGAACATCAAGAGGCAGTGAAGGAATTTTTAGGTCCATTTGAATGGCTGTGATTCCCTTTTCTGTTCCTGCCACTTTAAGGTCCATATCTCCGAAGTGGTCCTCAAATCCAGCTATATCGGTGAGTAAGATATGCTTGTTATCTTGAGAAACAAGACCTATAGCTATTCCTGCCACGGTCATGGATAAAGGCACTCCTGCATCCTTTAGTGCAAGGACACCTCCGCACACGGTTGCCATGGAAGAGGAGCCGTTTGATTCGAGAATTTCGGATACAAGCCTTATGGTATAAGGGAATTCTCCTTCATCTTTTGGCACTGAGCGTTGGATGGCTTTTTCAGCTAAAGCCCCGTGTCCTATTTCTCTTCTCCCAGGTCCTCTGAGAAAGGCGACTTCACCCACACTAAAAGGAGGGAAATTGTAATGGACCATGAATTTTTTTTCGCTTTCTTCTCCTAATCCATCAATGGTCTGTGTGTCTTCAAAAGTGCCCAGAGTGACCGTGCAAAGACTCTGGGTCTCGCCTCTGGTGAAAAGAGCTGACCCATGAGTCCGGGGAAGCATTCCTGTTTCAATGGAGATGGGTCTTATTTCATCAAGTTTCCTTCCGTCAGGCCTGATATTTTCATTTATAATGGAAGATCGGACAAAATCTTTGAGGATGGCGTTGAACAGTTCGTTTGTTTCATTTATTTCTTCTTCATTATCTTCAGGGATATCTTTTAGTAGGGAATCCTGCACCTGTCTGAGTTTCTGTTTCATCTCTTTCTGATTGTTTGCCATCACAGCGTCTTTAAGAGGGTTTAGTATTTTTTGTTTGATGGGATCATATTTTTCCTGACTAATTTCTTTGGGAGGAACTTCCGGTTTTTTAATATTGAGAGTATTGAAAAGCTGCTTTTGGGCGTCAATTATTTTTTTTATGGATTCCTGAGCGAATTGACACGCTTCAATGATAGTCTCTTCACTCACCTGGTCCGCGCCTGCTTCTATGGATACGATGCCTTCTTCATTTCCAATCACTACCATATCTAACGGGCATTCATCGATTTTGCTTTTCAGCGGATTAATGGTTAGTTTCCCGTCAATAATTCCTACTTTGACAGCTCCAATAGGAGCTGTGAAAGGGATTCCGGAAAAATAAAGAGCTATAGAAGCTCCTATAATCCCTAGTGTATCTGCTTCGTTTTCAATATCAGCTGACAGAAGTCTGACTATAACCTGAGTCTCATTGTAGTAGTTGTCGGGGAATAATGAACGTATGGGTCTGTCTATGAGCCGGCTTAAGAGAATTTCTCTATCTGTAGGTCTTCCCTCACGCTTAAAAAATCCTCCGGGTATTTTCCCGGCTGCATATGTGTTTTCTCTATAATCAACGATAAGGGGCAGAAAGGATTTGCTTTCATCCCTGTCTTTTTTTGCACAGGCGGAGGCAAAAAGCACGGTATCCCCGTATCGAAGTACGGCTGAACCATCAGCCTGTCTTGCGAGCTTGTTGATTTCAATAAAGAGCGGACGTCCACCAATTTCAAGATTTAATGTATGATTTGACATGACTTTCCTTATGAAACAGCTATTTTCTAATGTTCAGTTTTTTAATGATTTTATTGTAGCTGTCGATATCTTTGTTTTTTAGGTAATTAAGAAGATTTTTTCTTTTCCCTACTAATTTCAAAAGACCTTGTTTTGAGTGGAAGTCTTTTTTATGTGTAGAAAAATGTTCGGTGAGATAATTGATACGGTTCGTCATTAGTGCGATCTGGACTTCAGGCGAGCCCGTATCTTTTGGATTTATCCTAAAATCTTTTATTATTTTGTTTTTTTCTTCTTTCTCCAACACGGAAAACTTCTCCTTAAAATTAGTTTTTTATACTAACAGAAAATACCACAAATGTAAATGATTCTGATGTCGGTTATTTTTGTTTTTTCGTGGATTTTTCTTTTTTTTGGGAAGTGAGTATTTCTTTGCGCCTAAGAAGATGCTGGGCATACTTGGATGTAAATCCTCCCATTTTCTCTTCAACGACTTTTAATTGGGCTTCAATTTCTGAAAGTATCATCTTGTTGATCTTTTTTTTCTTCTTGACAGGAGCCGGCCCTTTTTTTTCTGGTTCAGGGGTTTTTTCTGGTTCAGGCGGCTCTTTCTCTTCTTTTTTTTCTTCGGTTTTCTTTTCTTCTTCTTTAGGTTTTTCTTTTGCCTCTTTCTTTTCCTTTTTTTCTTTAGGTTCTTCTTTTGTCTCTTTCTCTTCTTTCTTTTCCTTTTTTTCTTCTTCTTTTTTATCTATTGATTTGTCTTTATCTTCGTCTTTTTCTTTCTCGTCTTTTTCTTTCTCTTCTTTTTCTTTCTCAGGAGACGTATCTTTGTCTTTTTCTTTTTTCTTTTCTTTTTCGTCTGTTTTTTCTGGTGATTCCTCAGTTTCTTTTTTTTCTTCTTTTCCTTCTTTTTTTTCCTCTTTACTCATCTCTGATTCAAGTCCTCCTTGATTTTTTGAATAGAGCTTATTTGATCTTCACTCATACTCTTTTTTCCATAATACAAGAAATCTCCCTAAAGGGTAACCTAGGATATCAGAATTTTAAAGAAAAATAAATACCTAATTCTGGACTATCAACCGGAAATCTTATATATTTCTTACCAATGTACCTGCTTTATTCATTTGCTCTATTCATTGCTTTGTGTATTTATTTTCCCGTGTATTTTATAAAGCTTCGCGTACTGAAAAAAGAAAGCCTCCATATTTCGGATAGAATGGGCGCTCATATTTGTGTGCCGAAAAAGGGAAAGAAAGTCTTATGGATCCATGCGGTGTCAGTTGGAGAGGTCTTGTCTTTACAGAATCTTATAAAAACAATGAAACAGATCCATCCGGACTGGGTCATCTATTTTTCAACTTTAACTAATTCAGGATATAAAGTCGCCAAAGAAAAACTGATAGATATTGATGAACTGCTTTATCTCCCTTTTGATTTTAAACTCATAGTCAGGAGATTTTTTTCAATCATCAAACCGTCTTTGTTCGTTCTTACTGAATCTGAATTCTGGCCTCATCTTATGAGAGAAGCACAGAGACGGGCAGGAGGGGTGATTCTTATTAATGGAAGAATTTCCTCCTGTTCTTATGAACGGTATAAATATGTAAAGGTGTTCATGAGAAAGATTCTGGCAAATATTGATTTTTTTCTGGTACAAACTGATGAGGATCAGAGGAGGATGGAACAAATCGGTGCTAACAAAAAGCGGATAAGAGTGGCTGGAAATTTAAAGGCTGAAATAAATTTGAAAAAGTTATCTGAAGAAGAGGTGCTCGATCTGAAAGAAAAACTTGTTATTCCTGAGGGATATAAAACGATTGTGGCCGGAAGCACCAGAAAAAAGGAGGATATCCTTCTCCTAAAAGCTTTTTCTAAGGCTTTTAAAAAAAGGAAAGACATAAAGCTCATCATTGCCCCGCGGCATATGGACAGGGTGGATAAGATAATGGAATTCTGTGAAAGCGTCCATTTGAATGCAGCTAAAAAGACCTGCCTTTCTTCAGAAGTCACATGGGACGTTCTGATACTTGATACCATAGGAGAACTTTCCCGTATTTATGCTGTGGCAGACAGCGCTTTTATAGGGGGAAGTCTGGTCCCGTGGGGAGGACAGAACCTTCTCGAACCTGCTTTTTATGGGAAACCCATATTTTTTGGGCCCCATATGGATAATTTTGCTTATCTTGCAGAGGAGTTTGTCAGAAAGAGAGGGGCAAAAATAGTCAGAAGCGAGAAAGAGTTGATAGATTTTTTAATTGATCGTGATGAGAAGAGACAGGGCATGATGGGTGAAAAAGCAGAGCAGACACTGCTTTCACTTCAGGGAGCCACCAGAAAAACACTTCAGGTGATCGAAAGCATTATGAACCAGAGTCATTCATAAAATATGGTTGCGTTTCCATCCACCTTTACCATAATTGACTCTCTTAACATTCTTCCTTCATTAAGAACATGATCATTCCGTTAGTTCATGCCATGATTTACATTTAATGCAGCCATATTTTACCTTTTAGGCGAGCCGATCTCACAGCATCTGCATTGTTGCAGGGCTTTGCGGTGAAGGGCCACAGCTTCATACCCTGCGCCTCGCATCTGCAGCAACCTCGGCTCGTGAATAACCAGGATCACATTCATGCTCTCCGAAGGCTAAATCTTCAATGTCGCCACGTCCGCACTTGATTTTCTTAAAATAAAAGGTAACAGGCCTGTGCTCCCTTCATGTCATGCGCTGTTATGTTTTTCTGTCCAGAAACATCTTATAGTCTTTTGCCAGATATCCAGATCCAAGGCTTTGAGCCATGGATCTGAAATAGGGAAGCGAATGCCTGAAAAAAATTTTATAGCCTTCACACAGGTAGTTTAAGCTGTATTTTTCTCCAGTTTTTTTTATGAAGCGGTTAGCCGGACATCCTCCATTGCAGAGGGAGAGATAATGGCACTGCCTGCATTTCTTAGGAAGTGCTGCTTTTTTATCATTTCCGAATCTTTTCTGTTGAGGGCTGTCCATCAATGATGCGAGGGAATGTTTTTTGATGTTTCCCAAATAATTTTCCTTATAAACAAAATGGTCACAGCTGTAAAGGTCACCATTGTGTTCTAAAGCCGCAGCTCTTCCACATGTCTCTGAAAACACACAGAGTGAAGAAGGCAAGCCCATATAAAGGCCAAGGCAAACATCAAATCTTTGGACAAAAATATGACCGATATCAGAAGAAAGCCAACAGTCAAAGACGGTCTGCAGAAATCTTCCCCACTGTCTGGGACCCACAGTTTCGTTGGTAATGGCCCCTGAATCATTTCTTTCCACAATAGGAATAAATTGAAAAAAAGTCGATCCGATTTGTTTAAGGAACTCATACACTTGTTCAGGTTTGTTTCCATTGATGCTGTTGACAACAGTGAGAGTGTTGAACTCGACATCGTGCTTTTTGAGCATCTCCAATCCTTTTATGACCTGATTGAATGATCCTTCCCCTCTGGAATTGGAGCGGAAGCGGTTATGAAGGTCCTCTGGGCCATCAATGCTGATTCCAACAAGAAATGATTCGTCATGAAAAAACCGGCCCCATTTGTCATCCAAAAAGGTCCCGTTGGTTTGAAAGGTATTGGAAATTTTTACTTCTTTAGGAGCATATTTTTTTTGAAGCTCGACCGCTTTTTTGAAAAAATCGACTCCCAGGAGGGTCGGCTCTCCTCCCTGCCAGGCAAACTGGATCTCCTGAATGCCTTCCGGTTGGGAACGTATGTACTGTTTGGTGATTTCTTCAAGTGTGTGTGCGGACATTCGGAAAGATTTTTTGTCAGGATAAAGACTTTTTTTATCAAGATAATAGCAGTATTTACAGACCAAATTACAGACAGGACCTATGGGTTTTACGATGACATGGAACGGTTCTCTTGACTTTTCAGTCATTTTAATCCTAAAAAATATCATAAAATCAGGTTTAATCCAATGATTGTTCTTTAAAAAATCTTGCATATCGCGGAAAAGAAAATAATAATAAGTACAGTATATGAAAGCGGAAAATAAAGAAAAAGAGGCAAAAAATGGGGAAAAAAATAAAAAGAAGAGAATTTTTAAAGAAAACCGGACGGGCTGCTCTGATAGCCGGTTTCGGAGGATGTAATTTTCTATTAAAAGGCTGTACCAAGGCCCGTGATTTTGACTTGGTAATAAAGGGAGGAGCTATCCTGGATGGAATGGGAAATGAAAAAAGAACTGGAGATATCGGTATCAGCGGAGAATTTGTTGAATACATAGGAAAAATACCTGTTACAAGGGGAATGTCTGTCATAGACGCCGAGGGACTCACTGTAACTCCCGGATTCATAGATGCTCACGACCACACTGATGTGGGACTTCTCGTCAATCCAAAAGCCGAAAGCCACATTCATCAGGGGATCACAACTGTAGTGAGCGGGAACTGCGGTTCCAGTCCTTTCCCTGTTCCTGATGTGCTTTATGAAAAGAGCAGACAGGAATTAAAGAGTCTCTATGATATAGATCTTTCATGGAGGGATATAGGGGGATTCCTTTCTGAGATCGAGAAGAGAGGGACGGCATTGAATTATTCCACTTTCCTGGGACATGGAACCCTGAGAGGGACTGTGGTTGGCTTTAATGATGAAGCACCTGAAGAAGATGAAATAAAAAGAATGCAGGCCCTTATTAAACAAAATATCCAGAGCGGAGCTCTCGGACTTTCCAGCGGTCTGGAATACGCTCCGGGCAGCTACGCTGACACATCAGAATTGATTTCTCTCTGCAAAGCTGTAGGTGAATGCGGAGGTTTGTATGCGACCCATATGAGAGATGAAGGAGATTTTCTTCTGGAATCTTTGGAAGAAGCTATAACCATTGCCAGGGAGGCCGGGGTATTGCTTCAGATATCCCATCTGAAATGCGCCTATCCAAGAAACTGGGGAAAACTGGAGAAAGCTTTGGAAAAAATAGAGCAGGCAAAAAATCAAGGAGTGGATGTCTTCTGCGACCGGTATCCTTATACAGCAGGGGCTACTGGATTGAGCAGCTTTAATTTTCCTTTATGGGCGCATCAGGGGACGACAGATGATTTCCTAAAGAGACTGAAAGACCCGTCTCTTGAGTTTCAATTCAGAGAGCATTTAAAAGAGAGAGAAGAAAAAATGGGATCCTGGGATAAAGTGCTTGTATCATCAGTAGCCACAGAAAAGAACCGGCAGTTTGAAGGAAAGAGCATTCTAGAATGTATGAAACTGACCGGAAAGGATGCGTTTCAATTTATGAGAGACCTCTTGATTGAAGAAAGGGACCAGGTAGGCATGGTCCTGTTTATGATGAACGAAGAAAATTTAAAAAAAATACTGGCCCATCCTTTGGTAGGTGTGGGATGTGACAGCTCAGCAATGGCCCCTTACGGAAAACTGAGCGGCGGTAAACCTCATCCCAGAGGATACGGAAGTTTTCCAAGGATACTGGGTAAATACATAAGGGATGAAAAGATCGTTCCCCTCCCTGATATGATAAAAAAGATAACATCTCTTCCGGCAAAAAGATTCGGATTTAAAAAAAGAGGCTGTCTTGAGAAGGGATATTATGCTGATATCGTCCTCTTTGATGAGAAAACCGTAAAGGATATGGCCACATATGAAGATCCCCACAGATATCCGGAAGGAATTGAATTTGTTATTGTTAATGGAGAAGTTGTGGTCAATAGAGGGGAACACACAGGAAGGCTTCCGGGGAAGATATTGAAAAAGGAGATTTAGATGAGGGCCTGTGCTTGGTTAGCCTTCAGTGTGATGATTGGTTTGCTGTCAACAGGACTGTCCTTTCAGGAGACAGAGAGGGACTTTGTTCTCGATGATGTGGTCTCTCTCGAGTATAGGGATCTGGTTCCAGGGGAGGTCATTAAGGTTTCCATTAAAAACCTGGCATTAATAAGATCCGCCCAGGTCAGGTTTCTTGATAAGAAGTATGATATGGCGAAAATAGGGAGTCGCCTGGTTTGTCTTATCGGTCTGGATTTGGGAATTGACACCGGGATTTATCCCCTTAAGGCCTATGTCTATAAACAGGACGGAACTGTTGAAATAAAAGAACAGGATATTTCTGTCAATCCTAAGCAGTTTCCTGTGAAGAAATTATGGGTCAGAGAGGAATTTGTTACCCCTCCAGAAAATGTTCTGGAAAGAATACAGAGGGAAGCTGAACTGACTCAAGCGGTTTATGATATTTATTCTCCGGAGTGGAAGGCTGAGGGAAAATTTGTCATCCCGGTACAGGGTCAGATCTTCCCGAATTTTGGTGAGAGGAGATTCTTTAATAACAAACCCCGTTCTCAGCACAGCGGCGTGGATATTGCATCTCCTAAAGGCACGCCGGTAAAGGCGTCTAATTCAGGCCGCGTGGTCCTCGCAAACCATCTTTATTTTGCCGGGAATACAGTCATTATTGATCACGGATTGGGTGTTTTTTCCGTGTACTGCCATTTTTCAGAAATCACGGTCAATAGGGGGGAAGAAGTGGAGAAGGGAGACATTGTTGGAAAAATAGGTTCTACAGGAAGAGTAACAGGCCCCCATCTCCATTGGAGCGTTAGAATACGAGGAAGCAGGGTGGATCCCAATGCCTTGTTGTCATTGGAATTTGAGTGATCCGCAAGTCATATTTGCCCGACCAAAAAAAGTAAGGTGTGAAAGGGATATTTTAATGGATAAGCAGGAAAGAATAGAGATGAGAACCCCTATGGTGGAAGCTGTTTTGGAAGCTTATAACAAAGGTCAGGAAGATGAGAATCTGGAGCCTATCATAGCCTGCGATGTTCATGGCAAACCTATAGGAAGATTTAAAAATGGGGACTTTGTGATATTTTATGATATCAGGGGGGAGAGGGAAATCGAGATCACTCAAAGCCTCACAGAAAAAAGTTTTTCTGAATTCCCGGTCAAAAACAATACTCTATTAAATTTTGTCACAATGATCGAATATCAATCTGACCTGAAAGCCAAAGTGGCCTTCCCTCCGCAAAGGAGAGTCAGGAATTCTCTCGGGGAGGTCATCTCCGATGCCGGGATTACGTTCTGTAAAGTATCTGAATCTGAAAAAGCGGTTCATGTCGGATATTTTTTTAACGGACGGAGCGAAAAAGTATTTCCGGGTGAACACAGGGTTGTTGTTCCTTCTCCTGAGGGCATCTCTTCTTTTTCAGAAAAGCCCGAGATGAGCATTGGGCAGGTAACTGAAGAGATAATTTTGAAACTCAATGATCCTGAACATAGAATTATTTTTGCAAATTTCGCCAATGCGGATGTTGTAGGGCACACAGAGGAAAGAGAAGCTGTCATAAAAGCAGTAGAGTCTGTGGACAGGGAATTAGGGAAAATAGTTGATCACTGCAAGAACAATAATATCACGCTGATTGTCACTGCGGATCACGGCACTGTAGAGGAATGGCTTTACCCGGATGGAACCATAAATACAGGCCATACGAACAATCTGGTTCCGTTTGTAATGGCTGATTTTTCTAGAGAACGGCCCAGTGAGATCAGACTAAAGCAGTCCGGGGAGCTGTCAAATATAGCTCCCACTGTCCTTCAAACGCTGGGTCTTAAGAGACCCCCTGAAATGGAAGCAGAAAGTCTGATTCTTGATGGCTGGAAAGGGTCAAAGCCAAAACAAAAAGTGCTTTTATTGATTCTGGATGGATGGGGCCTTAACGAATCAAAAGAAGGGAATATGATTCATGAAGCAAATACGCCCAACTTTGATCATATCTGGGCTTTTTATCCGCATGCAAAGCTGAAAGCTTCGGGCGAAGCAGTCGGTATGCCTCCGGGAACAGTCGGGAATTCTGAAGCAGGGCATCTTCATATCGGAGCAGGGAGAAGGATCTTTCTGGATAGAGTCAGGATTGACCGTTCCATTGAAGATGGAAGCTTTTTTAAAAACAGGGTTTTTCTTGAAACCATGGACAAAGCCAGAGTCGAGAACAAGCCTCTTCATCTTCTTGGCATCGTTTCTCATTACAGCTCTCACGGTACTATTGAGTACCTGTTTTCATTGCTTAAGCTGGCAAGAAAAACAGGAATTAAAGAGGTGTATATACACTCACTTATAGGGAGAAGGGGAGAAAAACCTGAGAGCGGTGCTATCTACATTTCAAAAGTAGAGAACATGTGCCGTCAGGTTTCTTTAGGGACCTTATCTACTGTAATGGGAAGATTTTGGGCACTTGACAGAGAAGAAAATTGGGATAGAGTTAAGAAAGCGTATCAGGCCCTTGTTTTCGGAGAAGGAAGGAGAATCAAGATTAGCTCAGAGGGCAATTGAGCTTTTTTTAATGAAGAGCGGAACCTTATGGATTTAAATTCGTATCTTAATATGAACTAAAAAATGCAAGTTTAAGACAATGATAGCTGATGTAAAAAACCTTTCTTACAGTTACGGAAAAGTCAGGGCACTTGACAGTGTTGATATGGACCTCCCGGATGGGGCTATTGGACTTTTGGGACCTAATGGGGCCGGAAAGAGCACACTCATTCGTATCCTTCTGGGTTTCCTTCCTCCTAATAAAGGAAGCGGGCATGTGCTCGGCTATGATATCCAGAACCAGCAAAAAGAAATCAGAAAAAACGTGGGGTATATGCCTGAAGATGACTGCTTTATTCCGGGAATGGATGCGGTCGGTTTCACTTCTTATCTTGGAGAATTATCGGGAATGCCAAAGCAGGAAGCCATGAAAAGGGCGCATGAAGTTCTTTTTTACGTGGGCCTTGAAGAAAGCCGCTACAGACAAGTCGAAACCTATTCGAGCGGAATGAAGCAGCGGCTGAAACTGGCACAGGCCATAGTCCATGACCCGAAGTTGATCTTTCTGGATGAACCTACCAGTGGTTTGGACCCATCTGGTAGAAAAGAGATCTTAGAACTTATCATGGATATTTCTTCAAAAAAAGATATCCATGTCTTGATTTCGTCTCACATTCTTCCGGATATTGAGAGTACTTGCTCGCATGTTATCATCCTTTCAGAAGGAAAAACAGCGGCTCAGGGGAGCATCAGCGAGCTCAAGAAGATAAAATACAACCTTTACGAAATAAGAACTTATGGCGACGATAAGGGATTTATAAAAAAGTTAGAAGAAATGGGGTGTAGGGTAGAGCTTGAAGAAGATAAAATCATAAAAATATTCATGCCTCCTGATAAAAGTCATCTAGAATTATTCAAACTCGCTGTTGAACAGGATGTCCAGATACGGCATTTCGTAAAAAGCCAGACTTCTCTTGAGGATCTGTTTGCCAAAGCCGTAGGAGCCGAATGATGCCCATCAAAGAAAAAGGATACACACATTGGGAAGGAGAGCTGAAAAAATCCAGATATCCATGGATTCCTATAACAAGGAAAGGGATCAAACTGGCTTTTAAGAAAAAATTTTTCAAGTTTATGTTTTTTTTAACCCTTATTCCCGCTGTTGTCTATTTAGCCGGTATCTATATATCCGAAAGACTGGAGGACTTTTCTTTTCTGGTCGAGGATTCCAAAAGTGTTTCGTTCCTTAACATCAATCCTGCTTATTTTAATTCGTATTTCACACAGGATTTTTTACTTTTTATGATTGTTGTTGTCTTGGTTTTTTGCGGAGCGGGCCTCATTTCTGATGACCTGAGATACAATTCCCTCCAGCTTTATTTTTCAAGACCCATTACCAAAAAAGATTATTTTCTGGGGAAAGCTTCTGTTATCGCTTTCTTCCTCTTTATTCTGACCCTCGTACCGGGAATTATCTTCATACTGATGAAAATAATCTTTTCCGGGAATCTCAAGTTCATATCTGATTATCCCTGGCTTATCCTCTCGGTTATAGGTTATTCTTTTTTCATAACGTGTTTTTTCGCTTTTTACACTTTGTTTATTTCATCTGTCAATAAAAACAGAAGATATGTATCTATACTGATATTTGGAATATTCATTTTTTCAGATATTCTTTATGGCATTTTTAAAGGTATTTTTGAGAGCGAATATTTTGCGCTTCTATCCATAAAGGCGAATATACAGCAGGTGGGAGCTGCTTTTTTCGGGCATAAACTTCCGCATAATGTGCCTTGGATTTATTCCCTTTTGGTCCTTCTGTTCATATGTGCGCTGGCTGGATTTGTTCTTAGCAAAAAGGTCAGGGGAGTCGAGGTAGCTCAATGAAAACAGTGATAAAGACAGAGAAGCTTTCCAAATGGTATGGAAATGTACTTGGATTGAGTGATGTCACGTTGGATATCGAGGCTGGAATAACCGGATTATTGGGACCGAACGGGGCAGGAAAGTCGACCTTTTTAAAACTTATCACCGGTCAAATAAAAGCAAATATTGGTTCTGTCAGAATCAATGGGGAGAGAGTCAGAAACAATCACAGGCTTTTCTCTAAAATCGGATTTTGCCCGGAATCAGATTCCTTCTACGAAGAGATGACCGGATGGGAGTTTATTACTGGACTGTTGAGATTGCACAATCTATCCTCATCAGAAATCGATAAAAAGGCCCGTAAAGCACTTGGAATCGTTAATCTTGAAAAAAATAAAGACCGGAGGATCAAAACATACAGCAGAGGGATGAGGCAGAGATTAAAATTTGCCCAGGCTATTGCACATAGGCCGGAGATTTTGATACTGGATGAGCCTTTAAACGGACTGGACCCTCTTGGCCGGAGGAAACTCATACGCCTGATGAAATCTTTAAGAGATGAAGGGAAAACTGTGATTGTCTCCAGTCATGTGCTGCCTGAAATCGAAGCCATGACAAATGATATCATTCTTATCCATCAAGGAAAGATATTTGCCCAGGGTGATATCCATTACATAAGAGATCTTATTGATACACATCCCCATATGATATCGGTCAAATGCAGCGACCCGAGGAAAGTCGCCTCCAGGTTCATAAAGGAAGATTTTATTCTGAATATTGATTTCTCTTCTGAAAAAGACACATTTGTGGTGAAGACGAACAACAGGGATAAATTTTTCAACCGTTTACCCCAAATCTTCATTGAGGATAATATAGATGTTAGGGAGATCACATCTCCTGATGACAATCTTCAAGCTGTGTTTGATTACCTGATCGGAGAATAAAATGAAGAAAAAAAACACAGAAAAAGAATGGTCCTTTTTGTCATCCTTTGGGAATGTGTTCTCCTTTTTCTTTTTGCTGGGTCGTAAGTCAAAAAAAACAAAAGTCTTTTATGTACTCAGTCTTATTCCGGTTATTATGGCCTTTATAGTCAAATTCGGTCAAGTCTTTGCATCCCGGAGTTCTTTATCCGGAATATATGTTTTTTCCAATTTTATCATGACCTTTTATCTTCAGTTTATCATATTGATTCTGGCCCTTTTTTTTGGGACCTCTGTATGTTCTGAAGAGCTGGAAGGAAAGACTCTTCCTTATTTAACCACAAGACCTGTTTCAAAAGTCTCATTCATTCTTGGTAAGTACGCCGCATACACTCTTCTTATCGTTGCCATGACAGTGGTAGGGGTCATTTTGTGTTTTTTCATCTTGAATTTCAGTCAACTGGGGGATTTATCTCTGTATAAGATTCTTTTCAGGGATACAGCTGTGCTTGTGCTGGGACTTGTTTGCTACACTTCCTTGTTCACTTTCATAGGCACTTTTATCAAAAGGTCTATTATGTTCGGCCTGATTTTCAGCTTCGGATGGGAGAACGTCATTCAGTATTTTCCGGGTTCCACCCAGCGTTTTGCCATAGTTCATTACCTGAAATCTTTGCTTCCATCTCCCTCATCAGGAAGGTTTTCTTTTCTCCTTTTCCGCCTTGAACCGACCCCGCCTTTTCTGGCGGTTGTCATTCTCATTCTGGTCACCGCTGTTTTTCTGGGCCTAGCTTGTCTGGTATTCAACTTCAAGGAATACATCCTCGAAGAATAAATCTACTTCAATATCGACTCGTGAATGATCCAAGTGATGTTAGTTATTTTTCAGCTTCTTCTGTTTCTGCCTTGGTTAATTCGGTTATTCTTTTCATAAGCTCTTCGGGAATATCAGCCGCCACTTTTATTCCTTCTTCTTCTGAAGTGATCTGGATCTTATTCATGAGCTCGCCAAGTTCCGGTTTTTCCTGTGCGGACATGGAAGCAAAGCTTTTGATTCCGTTTAGGGCGTTAGCCAACTGTTCGTTTTTCTCCGGATCGCTGCTTTTGATATTCACATCAACAAGAATGGATTGGTTTTTGTAGTCGAAATTCATTATAACCGCACTGACTGATTTTAAGTTCTGGAGCATAGGATTTTGTGACGCAGCCTCTTCAACCGCTTCTTGAGGTACTAAAAAAGTTCCCCAGAAGATAGTGTCTTTATTGGTCTCCTTTAAAAGAACAGCAAGTTCTTCGTTCTTAAATATATTGTCTTGTTGGTCATTTATGACATCTAAAACAGACTGGATACCGCCTAAATTACCTGCGACTATATTTGAGCTATCCAGAAAAGCAAACCCTGTTTGTTCACCGTCTTCCTCCATAGTATAAATGGTGACTCCATTATGGTCGACTTCAGTGATCTGTTGTTCATCTTCTTCTGATTTGGCTTTTATATATTCCAGTAAAGTGTCTTTGTCATATTTGAGATTTATTACAGCTGCGATCTTCTGGATTGACTCGGGGTCCTTTGCTGTTATGGATGCGGCAACAAAGAATATATCTTCTTTTGGATTGACTCCGGTTTTCTCAATAAACTCAAAATACTTTTTTGATTTTTCCTGGTCTTCCAGGGATTTGCTTATAGTTTCTATGGACATCATTGTGTGAATATCAGCAAAAAACACTCCTTGAGAGTCAACAGGAAGAAGATTGAGCATATCTGTGGGTTTTGCTTTTCCTGCTATAGGAGCTGTAGTCTTTTTTCCGCACGATAAAAAAGAGAATAAAATCAGGCAAATAGATAATCCTAACGCAATGTTTTTCTTCATATTTTTTTCTCCTCCATATGTTTAAATGAAACTTATGCGATTTGTTTATCATAGACTATATCAAAAAAATCATGAAAAAGAAATGGATTTATCGCTTTTATCCCGTTTGAGTTGGGTTGTTAACAGGTTTAATGCTACTGCAGGTATCTCAGAAGTTTGAGTTGGCTTGAATAAAGCCAGCATCGTGTCCAGATCAAGGCAAAAATAAAACTCTGCTGGATAATGAAAGCACCGGTTATGCCCCACATTGATATCTGGGGAATAAGGTTCAGGAGAATGATGTATATTATTGATAATAGAATATTTACAGAAAATATTAGATAATAAAGTCCTAATGTTGTCCCAGGGTTTTTGAATACAAACATTATAGAGGAAGCTATTGCTTTTATAATGTTTTTTTTGTCTTCAGATACTGTTTTAATACGTGCATAATCAAGAATCATATGAAAGAACAGGAGAACGACCCAAGTTAGAAGACTGAAGACAAGGCCAAGGAAGAAAGGCGTGATTTCTGAGACGGAATTTTTTGCACATGCGGAGACGATCGAACTGAACCATCTTGCAAGGGACACCATAACCAGTAAAAACATGCCTACGGAAACCGCCATGATTCCAAAAAAAGAGGGTGAAAATTTTCCAGCTCCTTTGAAGAACTTTGCAAAGGAAAACTCAAGGGGCTTTTTAAAAAATGTATAGACTATACCTCCGGATAGAAAAGTATGAAAAAGCATATAGAGAAGACCGAAGAGGATCAAAGGAGATGGATAGGTAAAAAATTTCATCTGGATCAGGCTTTCCAGATTTTCAAGCAAAGCTCCTTTTCCCATTATGGAAGGAGTAAAGGTCTTCTCTAAACCTTTGCTCTGATCCCGGTATTCTTCCCACCATAAATAGTCAAATCCCTTTTCCAGGGTATCCCCCGCATCACTGTTTCCAATATGGTTTCGTAAGGAATGATAGAGAGGAACAGCAAGTGACATGGAGAATAGGAGATTGATTATATAGAGAAAAAGAACCATTTTCGTTGTTCTGCGGGTCATATCAAAGCCTTTGATGAAGTTAATAAAAGATTTCATGGTATCCTCCTAATACTTCTCTTCAGCTTCCCAGTTTCGCAAACATTTCCATAGTGTGCTGAAGCCATAACATCCAGTTCATGACCCATTTGTAAGCGGCCTTCTTATTGGGTTCTAGAGAAAAGCTGTTGTTGGTTCTGTTTGTATCCAGGACATAAACAAATCGAGGATCCACAACCGCCCTCGAAATTTTGACCGGAGTCTTGTATACAAATTTTTGCCAACGTCCCTGTCCGTCCCAATTCTCTATGATCTTTTTCCCCCCCATGAATTCGATAAGAACTTCTACAGGGACTTTGACTCCTCCCAGACGGCGGACGAGCACTTCGCTGAGGAAAAGACCCTCCTTTTTTTCTGATTTTTGTCCTGATGTATACTGATTATCGAAAAATCCTTCCGGCTCTCCTTCACTATGGTTTTTTATATATTCGATGGAGTAATCCAGCTTGTCAGAGTTATATACGACTTGATTGAAAAACCATGACATATCTTCCCCTGCAAATTCAGAGACTACTGAAAAAAAGTCATCGGGTTTTGGGTGTTTCCACCAGTACCTCATTGAATATTCTTTGATCATTTCTGAAAATAATTCTTTGCCCAACATTCTCTGAAGAGTCAGCATCATGAGCTGGCCTTTCCCATATGAATTGGCTCCGTAACTGTTCTGGTCCATGAATTCCCAGGAATATGTCTGCATAGGGTCTTTGTTCCAGGACTTTCTGTGACTGGAGATTCCCTCGGATTCAATAGGTATGGTCACTTTCTTGTATGCAACAGGAATTCCGAAGAAGATATCCGAATACAATGGTTCTCCGTAAGCCTGATGATAGATGATAGTGTCTAAAAAGGAATTCATTCCTTCATCCATCCAGGCATTTTCAAACTCATTGGTACCGATCAATCCATAAAAATAATTATGCCCGAATTCATGTATGGTAACTCCCTCTGGACTGGGGACTCCCTTAGGAGAGATAAAGTAAGCACCGCCTGTAAAAAAAGTAGGATACTCCATCCCACCGGACCGGCTGTTGTAGGCGGGATCAACACAGGTTATGGTCGAGTAAGGGTAGTCCCCGAACCATGCACTGGCGTATTTGACTGCGTTTTTCACAGCTTCCATGTACCGCTGCCTTAAATGTTTGTGATAGGGTTGAAGGAGAAGAGTGATTTTGACTGATTTACCTGGAGTAAACTCATAGTCTTCCGTATGTCTTAAAAAGTCGGGACTTGCAGTCCAGGCAAAATCATGCACACTGTGTTGATAAAAATGATGGGTAGATGTTCCGTCTTGATTGTTTGTTTTGTTTCTATATTCTCCAGTAGCTCCGATTTTAAAGGAAGTGGGTAGAGTTATTTTGATATCATAAGTCCCATAGTCAGCAAAGTACTCACTCAGTGCATGATATTGATGGCAGTTCCACCTTCCATCCTGGAAGACTCCTATTTTTGGGAACCATTGGGCGATGAAATAGTAATTTTTATATCTTCCTGTTCTGGAAAAGGGAGCCGGAACCTTTGATGAAAAATTTATTTCCATCGAAATGGTTTCTCCGGCTTCAATGGGGCGGGGGAGCTGTACAGAGTAGACAGTCCGGTCCCTATCATTCATGTCATCGGGTTGTTTGTATTCTGGAAACAATTCCAGGTCCTCATCGGAAAAGTCTTGGCCTTCAATGAGTTTGATTGAATGCACACGGCAGTATCCCCAGTCGTCTTTATCAATATCTGAAAGGTCATACCCCAAACGCGAAATCTCCCTCAAAAAAGTACTTTGGTTGTTCTGAAAAGCGTTCCAGTAGAGATGAAACCAGAGCTCAGACGTAGGCACTTCTGTGTTGTTTTTCCATGTAAGGATTTCATGAGCTTCAAGGATGTTGTTTTCAGTGTCTAGGTCTACTTCTATTTTATAACTGGCAATCTGGGGGCAAAAAAGAGGTTCAGAAGAATAAAGGAGATGAATGAAAATAACGAATACAATAATTGATGTCAATACAGTCTTTTTTAACACATGTTCCTCCTTTTTAACCTGATTTGTCCATATTGTTTAACCTGCACAATTCATAAAAAATGGTGATGATTATTTTTTTGTTTTGCTTTCAAGGATATACATGCTTTTTGCTAAAATGACAACTGAAATGTTTTTAATTGACGCAGTGACCTCGACTCGTTTTTCATCAGGGTTTAATATAACGAAAGAATAAATATTTAAACAGGAAAAAATGTACATTCAAGCACAGCTTGTCTTATGGTTCTTTAATCACGTAAAATAAGGGGGAATCTTTTTCGGAGTGAGAGAAATGACAGAAAAACAGAGGGAAGAACGGATGACTCCGTTTTTTCGGATTGTTTCCCAAAGAAAAAGCATCCGAAGGTTCAATAAAAACAAATTGGACAGAAAGGATGTCTTGAAATGCCTGGATGCGGCCCGGCTTGCTCCTTCGGCGGAAAATGCTCAACCCTGGAGATACCTGGTTATAGATGACCCTGTAATAAAGAAAAGATATGAGAGAGAAGCCTTTTCAGGAATCTATTCTGTATCAAGCTTTGCCAAGGAAGCGCCGGTGTTCATCCTGGTCATGGCAAGGCTGAATGTGATTACTCATAGGGTCGGAAAACAGATACAAAACATCCAGTTCCATCTTATTGACATAGGTATATCAGGAGAGCATTTAGTTCTCCAAGCGGAGGAATTAAGGATCGGAACATGCTGGATGGGATGGTTCAATGTCCGAAAAACAAGGAAGTTCTTTGGTATTCCCAAAAAATATAAAATTGTGGCTCTGATAGCCATGGGCCGCTATGATAAAAGACCTTCCAGAGAGAAAAAAAGAAAGAAAATGGAAGAAATAGTCTGGTTTAACAAGATTAGGTAAGGTTCAGATTTCCACTCCAAACAATCCTTTAAGGGAATATCCGAAGATTATGGAAAGAATAAAGAACGTTATGATCCAGTGAATCTTTATACCAAATAGACGAAGGCCTGATGGAGGATAAGAGATTTCTATGGATTTTACAGGAGAGTTTTTGTCCAGAGGTTTTTCAACAGGATACAAAAGCTCGTTCATTATGCTTTTTCTTTTTCTAAGTGGCGATATTTCACTTAGAGGTTTTTGGCCGATGGATACTGATTTTGTCACTAAGTTTTCTCCAGCTTGTATTTTAATTTCATGGACTCCTTGTTTTAAAGCTGAAAAACGCCATGCTATTTCATTTTCTTCATCTATTCGGACAGGAGGTGTCTCTATATTTACAAAATCATTGTTGTTGACTTTGACGTCAAATTCCGAAGGAGTATATTCCTCGGATAGTTTTATTTTTAATAAAGCTTCCTCTTTTATATCTAAGGGATCATAAGCAAACCAGAAGTTCGAGTGGATGATGATCAGTAATATGGGAATGATCATGACCAGTAAAGGTTTAACGGAATGTTTCATGTATTTAAAATTTGAGACAAGGATATTTCCTTGGGCTTTAAAAGAAGTGACGAGGTCGTTTTTGTAAAGCCGTATTTCCAGAAGATGGGCTTTGATTTTGTTTTTTGTCTTTTTTATTCCTTCCTGGTCAGAGGTAAGTTTAAATACATAAAGCATGAGAATACCGGTTAATAGGGAAAGAGCGATCATGCCGAACCAGGGATTTATATTTTGAAACGGGATGAAGATGATCTCAAAGATTTTATTGAGAACCACATTAAGGATATTTATCATTTTTCTTAGGCTTACGAATTTCTCTTTTGTTTAAGAGATATAGCCCAATCCTTTGAGTTTCTTCTTCACTTCTTCTTCTGAGTCAGCTTCCTCCAGTTTGGCTATTTCTTTTTCTAGACAGTGAGTTATGAATTCTTCAGGAGAGGAATAACCTGATATAGATGCGAATTTTTTTACTTTTTTTAAAAGTTCTTTATCCAGTTTGATTTTTGCTTTTCCCATTAAAGCTCCTCTCTTTAAAAAATGGGTGTTCCTACCATATCTTCAGGGATAGGTATCCCGTATATTTTTAGCATTGTAGGGGACAAATCATAAAGGGCAGGGGACGGTTTTTTAATTTTTCTATTGGTCAGCAGTATGCCCGGGATCAGTTGGGGGGCCATACAGTGGTCACCGCTCCACTTGTCCCTGTTATCTTCGACTATTTTTTTCGGAAGTCTTCCTAAGGGAGAGGCCCAGGAAATACGATATCCTCTGTTGAAGCCAAGTACAATATCTGGCGAATGGGAGGTCTGAGCTCCGGAATAGACTTTGTTTGAGATAAAAGCTTTGAGAATCGCTTTTTCTCCGGTTTCAGGATCTTTATAGTTCTCGAGTTTCCGGGCTATTTCATGAACAAGGTTATCCTTTTCCGGACCAGGAGAGACAATGCCCCTGGATTCTCTGTTCTTCTGGTTGATGTAGAGGCCGTTGAGCCCTAAGGCATAGGCTTTTGTTTTATCCCAGTCAGTGTTCATAAAAAGGCTGTTATCGCCCTGTTTTCTTTCGTCAACGAGTTTATGGTAACCGTTTTCCTTCAACCAGGTGTTTATATTGAACTGGCGGCGAAACGGACAAAAGCCGTGATCGGAAATAGCCATAATAATGGTATCCTTATCTGCTTTTTTCATGGCTTTATCAAGGACATAGTCGGCAGTTTGATAAATATTAAAGATGGTGTCCTTATATTGAGACGCCAGTTTTTCGTCATAGATTGGGCTTAATTTATCAAGGTGTCTCCAGAACATATGCTGTCTCTGGTCTGTACTGGAGAGGTAGTAGAAAAGAACTCCTGAATCAAATCGTTTGAGCTCATAGTCAAATATATCGAGACGTTCTTTTAAAACAAGGTCATCCTGTTCGATAAATTCTCCGTCATCCAAAAAACCATAAGTTAGGGCACTGGTATCTGCGGGAAGGCCTTTTGTAAAGAAAGGGCCGAATTCCTTTTCCAGTTCTTTAGAATAGGATTTAGGAGTGGATATGGGAAGAACCGGATCTTCTGGATCAATATTAACAGGAGAGACATAGAGCTTGAATTCAGGACGGATTTGTTTTAAGAAAAAATGACAAATCCCTTTGACGGATTGAGTAGGGATCATATTGAAATGGATTCTCTTCCAGTCACTCCATTCGCCCTCTTTGAGTATGAACTCTTGGTTCTGTATTTTAATTTTAGCCACAGGATTCACAGGATCTATATACACAGTGAAGTCTATATAGGACTCCGGATGTTCTTTTTTAAAGGAATTATCCGGTCCCGGAATTTTGGCATGCACTTGATTCCCTATAACATAGACTTCATGGACTCTGGCACCTCCTATATCCGGATCTATCTCTGAGGATTGAGTGGTGTAAAAATTGCAGATCCCGTATGTTCCAAGGATATCCGGGGTTCCCATACCTGACAAGGTCCTTTGTTTCGTATCTGCAGGGGGATAATTCGATGGTACTTTAAAGACAGTACAGGGAATATCATAGTCTTCAAGTATCTGCCAGTAAGCCCTCCCTCTTCTAAGAAGCTGCACATCTCCGCCGGAAAGAGGAAACTCATATCCACCAATGGATATTGTTTTATTGGATTCCGATGTTTTTGATGCAGAAAATATGGGGATATAGGTATCAGGATCCCTGTGTATGAAATCATAGATGCCGTGTCCACCAGGATTCATTCCGGTTATAAAGTTGGACCAGGCCACAGGGCTTTGAGGGGGGATACTTGTCCTTAAAGGTTTAAAATCTCCTGATTCCCATAAACGGCGGAAGGCAGGAAGCTTTCCCTGTTCCATCCAGGATTTTAGAAGATGGGGGTCAATTCCGTCAAAGCCCAGTATGATTATTTTCTTTTGGGTAGCTTTTTTCCCCAAAGTCTTTGACAGGATATTGGAAGGGGAGAGGGTCAATAAAGAACCTGCCGCCAAACCCAGTTTAAGAAATTCTCTTCTATTTATGTTATTCATTTTGGGCCTCATTGTGTCTTTCTACCTATTCTAGCACGAAATGGATTGTGTTTGAATGCTTCAAAGGAGAGGACTCCCGTCCATATGGGCAGGAGGCTTTATTCCAAACAGTTTGAGGACAGTTGGAGCGATATCAGTGATGCTTGCTTTCTGTTGGCCTATTTTTCGGTCACAAAACAGCACTCCCGGCACTATTTCAGGGTCGATGCAGTGGTCTCCACTCCATGTTTTTATATTGTCTTGGAATATGTGAGAGTCGACTTTTCCTTTCACAGAATCCCAAGAGACTCTGTATCCATTATGATATCCGACTATGAGGTCGGGACAATTATCCTTATAAGGTCCTGAAGGGAGGGAATCCCTGTCGTATATGTTTCTGATCGCGTTTTTATTTTCTTTTTCATCCCTCAGGCTTTCTAATTTTGTTTTAAGTTCTGATTTGAGAGCGGTGTATTCTTTTCCGGGATTGACAATGCCCTTCTCCTCTCTGTTTTTGACATTGATATAGATTCCTCCCAGACCCAGTCCGTAAGCTTTTGTGTTTTCCCAATTGACATCTTTGAACCATTCGCCGCTGGTGTTTTTTCCTTTTTTCAGGCTTAAAAAGCCGTTTTTATAAAGCCATGAATTTATATTCACACCGCGTTTGAATTGTTTGAATCCGTGGTCAGACATGATGACCAAACAGGAGTTTTTATCCAATTTTTTAATGACTCTTCCCACCAGGTCATCCATTTTTTTATAGAGATCCTCTATAATCTTTTCGCTTTTTTCCGAACGCGCGTGTTTTAGTGAGGGATGTTCTTTGTCCAAATAACGGAAAAACATGTGCTGGATGCTGTCAGTGACCTGAAACCAGCAGGCAATAACGCCTCGTGTTGTTTTCTTCATTGCATTGAACAGCATATCTTCAGATTCTCTATGGTTATCATAACAGAGTCTGAGAAAAGTATCCTCGTCTATGACTCCTTCGTTCAGCGCCCATGTATCATCAGCTTCGCCCAGAGTATTGTAAGGGCCCAATAGTTTTGCAAGATAAACCGAATAAATAAACGGATGCGAGATCGGTAGAGACGGTTTTTCAGGATCTATGTTTAAAGGGGTCAAATACATCTTGAATTCTGGTGATATCTCAGAGATATAGAACCTGCATATGGCTCTTATTTTCATGCCCAACCCAGGTTTGAATGTGATTTTTATCCATTCAGATAACTCATTCTTTTTTAAATGATAAGTTTTCCCAGAGATTTTGATGCTGACAGAATCTTTGCTTTTGTTGATATGGATTTTTATAGGCAGATGGATTTCTTCTTCATTTTTGTGAAGTGAATTTTGAGGGCCGGATATATAGGTTTCTATTTGGTCGTTCTTCACATCAACAGGAATAACGACGCCCCCTTCACCTATGTCCTTCTTCTCCGAACTGTAAAATGAAAACGTTCCCTGGCTGCCTTTAAGGTCAGGGGCACACATGCCTGAAATCAGATGTCCGTAAAATTTCTCCGGCGGGAATGTGATGGGAATTCGAAGGATAGTGCTGAAAATGCCGTTTTGGCCCAGAATTTTCCAAAAAGGAATGCTTTTTCTCAGGCCTTTGATGACGGGTTTTGACAGAGGTATTTTATATTTTCCCAGAGATAAAAACTTTTTTGGGTTACTGATTTGGGCTGAAGAGAGATCCGGGAGATATGTGCTGGGATTTCGACTTAAAAAGTCAAATATATTGTGCTTTGCCGGATGACATCCTGTCATAAATGACGACCATGCCACAGGTGAAATGGCCGGGGTCGTGGTGTCGAGCCTCCTGTATGTTCCAGATTTTTTGAGTTTTGACAGATTGGGAAGCTTGCCTTCCTCAAGGTATTTTTCCACAAGAGTAGGCTCCATCCCGTCAAGACCTATAATGACGACCTGGTTAACCAAGCTCTTTTTGTAGCTTTTCTTTCCTCTTATTAATCTAAAGAGGAACCGGAACGGCCAGGAAAGAAGAGAAAATATGGCCAGGAGAAAGGTAAGGAAAAAAACTAGGAATGATGAAAGAAAAGCAAATCCAGCTCCGGGACCGATATAGGCTTTTAAAGAAGCAGGAATGATGAGCAAACACAAAGGAAGTAAAATAAAAAGAATATGTTTTTTCTTCATGGGTTTTTAATCTATCGACTCTAATATTATCTTGCTGAGATCTGAAATACACAGATCAGAGCCTTTTTCCTCCTCAGCCCAGAAAAAAGCTTCATCCCAGTTGTGCATGCCCTGTAAGTTTGAACGGCCGAAAACTTCTTCTTTCTTTATGGAGCCTTTCATATCAAAGCCGTGTTTGGATAAAACTATAAGGTCAGGTCCGTTATTTATCTCTCCGCCCGAATAAATTTCCTCTGCATCATAGACTTCCTCAATGACCGGCTCTCCTTCGAAATTGAGATTTTTTAATTTTTCCTTTAGCTCCTTTTTTAAGGATTGTTTTTCTGATTTTGTCACATGCCCTTTAGGGAATCTGTTTCTTAGATTTATATAAATACGGTTCGGGTCCATAGCAAAAGCTCTTGATTCCGGCGCTATTTCATTGAGCTTTTGGGGTGACTCTCTATCAAAATCCAGATATCCGTTCTTTCTAAGCCATGAATTCAGATAGACCTCTTGTTTTATCCCAGTAAATCCGTGATCCGAAAGAAGATACAAACCTTTGTATCCTCCTGTTTCCTTATGGAATGCTGAAGTTATTTTTCCAACGAGATGGTCCACGTTCTTGTAGTATTCAAGGAAATTGTCATGAAAGGGATGTGTGTCATCTTTATAGGCGTTCCACAAGAAATGCATCAGCCTGTCAGTTCCGGTGATAACAAATTCAAAATAGTCCCAGTCTTGTTTCCAAAATGCCTCAAAGGCTTTTTCACGGCCGGTTAGAGTTTTATCCAGTTCTTTCCATAGAAAGTCATGGTCCTCTCTTGCCCTGAAGGTGTCTATGTCTATTTGGTACCCGATTTTTTCTAAAATGGGTTTAGTGCTTAACGGATAGACTGCCTTTAATAATTCAATGGCCACAAATCCTGATACGAGTGTGCCATTGATTCTTCGGGCAGGATATGTGGAAGGCTGGTTGATAACAATTGATTTTTTACCTTTCTTGGCCAGTTTATCCCAGATAGTTTCTGTTTTGACATCAAGAAAGTTCGGGAACCTGAGTTCATAAGAATTATTTTTTAAATCGGTAAAGCCGAATATTCCATGTGTTCCTGAATTCGTTCCTGTCATAAAGTCTGTCCAGCTTACAGAGGAAATCTCAGGAAGACTGGCTTTCATCATATGGAGGTGTCCTGTCTTTATCAAGTCTGAAAAAGTGGGCATGATATTTTTTTCCGCAAGGTCATTGATCATTGGGAAGGGAACCCCGTCCAGTCCTATGACACAGACGCGCTTTTTTCTTTTTTTTCTAAAAAGAGACATTCATTTTTCCTAAAATTCAAATTAGACTATTATATATGAAGTATAGCGAAAATCAAAATAAAGATTGTTCATAAAATATGGTTGCGTTTCCGTCCACCTTTACCATGATCGATTCTCTTATCATTCTTAATTCATTAAGAACATGATTATTCCGTTAGTCCATGTAATGATTTTAATTTTATGCAACCATATTTAACCCTTCGTGCGAGTCGATCTTACAGCATCTGCATTGTTACGAGGCATTTGAAGTGGAATACCACGACTTCATGCCTCGTGCCTCGCATCTGCAGCAATCTCGACTCGTGAACAATCTATATTAATTATAAGATTGTTTATAAAATCAGTGGGCTGAAGAACCAGCCAACCTGCCTGAAAGTCGAGATGGTGTGGAATGTTATTTATCTTACAGGAATAGAGTAATTCCTTAAGAAATTCAGATGTGGCTGAAGCGACATTAAAGATTTAGCCTTCGGAGTGCTGTGTTTAAGGGAACTCAGCGAAGCTGAGCTTCGAGTATGTCTGACCCACGGACGGGGGGAGTTACGCAGAAGCCGAGAATACAGCTCGTAGAATGGCGTTAAAAATCTT
>CAYWDH010000034.1:0-30475 GCA_964456985.1 uncultured Eubacteriales bacterium | reverse complement strand
GAGGAATAAGCTGATTTTACTCGCTGGGAAAAATCAGCGGGCTGAAGAACCAGCTAGCCTGATGAAAGTCGAAAAGTTAATTGGCGAAGGGGCGGAGTTTATAACTCATGGGATTCGTCTTGATCTTCTTAAGAGCCTTGGCTTCGATCTGTCTTATTCTTTCTCTTGTAACGTTGAATTTTTTCCCCACTTCTTCAAGTGTGTGCGGTCTTTCATTGCTCAGACCAAATCTCAGCTTCAGTACTTTCGTTTCTCTCTCAGAGAGAACTTTAAAAGCGTCTTGAAGGAGCTCTTTAAGATTGATATGGATGACCGTGTCGGGCGGGGAAGGGATTTCCTGGTCTTCTATGAAGTCACTCAGGTCATTGTCATCATTTCCTATAGGGGTCTGAATAGATACAGAATCCTGAGTGTTTTCAATGAGATCACGCAGCCGGTCAACAGGGCTGTCCATCTTTTTTGCCAGTTCTTCATAAGTCGGTTCCCTTCCTCTATCAGTGACGAAAGATTTGGTAATCTTTTTTATTTTTTGAAGCTGTTCCGTGACATGAACAGGAAGCCTGATTGTACGTGACTGATCTGCTATAGCACGCGTAACAGCCTGTCTTATCCACCAGGTTGCATAGGTAGAAAACTTATATCCTCTTTTATAATCGAATTTTTCAACAGCTCTTATAAGTCCTATATTTCCTTCTTGTATGAGGTCAAGCAAGGGAAGTCCGCGGTCCTGATATTTTTTTGCTATGGAAATAACGAGCCTCAGATTGGCAGCCACCAGTTTGTTGATAGCGTATTTCTTTATTTTCTTGCCTCTGTTTATCTGTTCAATAATGTCTTTTTCATGTTTTTTTTGGAGTTTATCATATACAGAGTCTAAGACATTTTCCTTTATAGCTTCCTTTAAGTCCAAACGGCTGACCAGATGTATTATGTCGACAACTGTTCTTCCTTTAGAAAAAATCGATTTATTGAATAAGGATTTCCTGTGAAGGTTATCTCCAAGTATTTTTATTTTTTTGAAGATTTTATTTACATCTGATAATACTTTTTTATGCAGTGACCCTGAGCTGCTTCTGGATTTTATGTTGACAAAACTGCTTATTGCGTCTGGATGGTCATTTATTTCTCTTTCAATTTCAAATATTTTTTCAAGAGTGATATCTGTTTTCGAAAGCGCGTTGATAATTATTTTTTCTCCTTTTTCAATTCTTTTTGCTATGGATATTTCCTCATCCTGGGAGAGAAGCAGGATGCTGCCCATTTCTTTTAAGTAAAGTTTAACAGGATCCGTGGTCTGGAATTGTTTTTTTGACGAATTCATTGTTTTTGATTCGTTCATTTTATTTCTAATAATCATTTTTCCCCTAGTTTTATTCTCTCTTTATAATAACGAATAAAATATTCATTTTGTTGCATTAAAATTTTCAAAATCAATGACTCAAAATTATCAAGAAAATTTTTTGTTTCTCCCTTTTATCTAAAAAAAAATAATTCTCAATTAATAATCAATACAATTTTAATATTCAAATATAAAATAAGAGTTTATGGTATAAATGTCAAGTTATAAATAAAAAAAAAGCTGATTTATTCTCAAAAAGAATGAGCTTTTTACAATAAGCTCTTAAGGATGACCATGATTCCGGATAGAGCTGATGCAATGAGAACCGCAGGCCTGATATATCCTCTATCAAGGATACGGGCCAATCGTTTTGACAGAAAAAAACCCAAGAGAATTCCAGGGATAAGGGTTACAGCTGCATAGATTTCTATGAGGCCGAAACGATGGATTATGACCAATGAGGTCAATGATATGATGGTGCCAAAAATAAATATTGTAGAAAGAGATCCTCTTATTCTGGGGCCTTTCTGGTGCTGGTAGATAAGGGCCATGGGAGCTCCCCCTATAGCTGAGGTGGTCCCCATGAGTCCGGATACTGTTCCGGCACCTACCAGGTTTATTGGATTTAATTCGAGTTTTACTCCTGAAAAACAGATGATGACAGCTACCAGGATCATGGTTCCGAACAGCAACGAGACGTTTTTTTGAGCTATGATGGTCAGCAGATATGAACCAATAATGGCCCCAACGATTCTTCCTGCCACTGCCCATTTTATTTCTTTTATGATTATGGCGTGTCGTTCTCTCTGTGCTATAAGAGCAGTGAGACACAGTGCAGATAACAACACAGGGCCCGGAACATAAACAGGATTGAGCATTACCAGCAATGGCACTCCTATGAGTCCGAGACCGAATCCTATGGTTCCCTGAAGAGTTGAGCCAATTGTAGCAATAACAAAAGCCAGGATAGATTCAGTGAGGGTCAAAGGAAAGTTCATTTTTAACAGAATAAATTCATTATTTTCCTATAAAAAAACTACTATTTATCATAATACAGGACACAATGTCAAAAATACACGATGGATCGGGGAGCAAACAGAATAACAGGAGAAGCATAGTCAAACATGAATTTGATTTGACAACAGGATGAATCAGAAATTAAGATGAGCGATAGTTAAGAGATTTTGTTCGCGATGAAGCACTATAACTATATGAAAAAATTGATTTATTTTTTGCCCTCCTTTGGTTACTATGCAATAATTTTTTTTCTGTCCTCCAGAAGTTATAAGCTGAAAGTTGGTATTCTTTTTTTTGATAAATTCATGCATTTGATAGAATTTGCAGTGCTTGGTTTTTTACTTTCTCTTGGTTTTTTTCTTTTGAAGACTTCGTTCAAGCGCAAATTCGCTTGGGTCTTCTGCATTGGTTCTTTTCTTGCGGGCTTGGATGAGCTTCATCAGTTTTTTGTTCCCTCCAGAACAATGGATGCTTTAGATATTGCTGCTGATATTGCGGGCATTATTGCCGGCTTTTTTGCGTTCATCCTTATATATAATAAAATCAAATGGATCTATTTCTGAATTTCTATGGCAAAGGCTTTTCATGCTGGTGGTTTTATTGACTGGATTGCCTTACTGTGATAGTTTGTTGGAAAAGTAATTAGCCTGGAAGAGAGGATAAAATGGAGCCAAAAAAGAACACATCAACAAAAAAATGGCTGCTCGGGTGCGGAATTGGGTGCGGTGCTGTGATTATTATAGTTATTTTTCTCATTGTCGGAGGAGTCGTTTTTGTGAAAAACATGGTCAATGTTTTTGAAGAATCAGAGGATGTTTTAAAGGATTTAACAGAGAAATATGGAGGAATCGAAGAATATTGTCCCGCTCCATCTGGAAAGATAAGTCCGGAACGCATGGAAGCTTTTTTAGAGACAAGAGAGGCCGTGAGGCCGGTCATTGAAGACCTTGAACAATCCATTAGTTTTCTCTCAGACGAAGACGAGGAATCCGGAGGAGCTTTGAAAAAACTCAGAACAGGGATCGGCCTGATTCCAAAAATAGCGGAGTTTCTCAAGACACGCAATCAGACGTTACTGGAAACAGGAATGGGTATTGGTGAGTACTACTACATCTATACCATAGCTTATTATTCTTGGCTTGGCAAGCCTTTAACAGACGGTCCTCCCATTGCCATTAATGAGAACAATGAATTCGATTACCAGCACTGGGAGGATGAAGAGTCAGAAGAGATAAGACATGATTTGGCCGTAAGGCGTTTGAACAGAATGATCCTCCCGATGTTAAAAAATCAGTATGAAAGACTCATGGAGAGTCCGGGGATAGAGGTCTCAGCAGACTGGAAGGGTGCTCTGGAAAAAGAGATAAAAGCAATGGAGGAAAATAGATACAGGCTGGTCTGGCAGGATGGGCTTCCTGAGGTTATTATTTCTTCTCTTTTACCTTACAGGACCCGGCTTGAGTCGAGCTATAGCTCCTCAATTAATAATATTGAGTTCATTATTGAGCAACGTCATAGTGAACATGGGGAGAGATAATTCAGGGAAGGGGATTCTGCGTTTTAAGTATTTCATAAGGAGCCTGAGAAATGAGCACTCAAAAGCAAGCCACAATAATCATACCTTCCTTTAATGAAGAAAAAGGAATAAAGAGTGTTTTGGAAGGCATGAAAAAGTTTTCAAGTAAATTTGAGATCATAGTTGTAGATGACGGATCAAAGGATGCGACCTCAAGCATAGTGAAAAAGTTCCCTGAAGTGAAACTCATCCGTCATGATGTGAATAAAGGGTACGGCGCGGCCATCAAAACGGGAGTGAGACAGGCTTCCTCTGATATTATAATTATAACAGATGCGGATGCCACGTATCCTAGTCAAAAAATCCCTGACCTGCTGAAAAAATACAGGGAAGGGAACATCGATATGGTCGTGGGCGCCAGAACAGGCGAAAATGTCAAAATCCCTTTGATCCGGAAACCAGCGAAATGGTTCATAAAAAAGCTCGCTGATTATCTATCCGGAGAGAATATCATTGATATCAATTCAGGCCTTAGATTGATAAGAAAGGATTTAATAAGCAAGTTCAACAGGATACTGCCTGAGGGATTTTCTTTTACCATGACCATAACTTTAGCACTTTTAACCAATGGATACAGGGTTGAATATATTCCGATTGATTACCATAAAAGGCAGGGCAAATCAAAGCTCCGTCCTCTCAGAGATACGTATGGATTTTTAAAGTTGATCGTCCGGACAGTTCTTTATTTCCAGCCCTTAAAAGTATTCATGCCCTTGAGTTTTCTCTTTTTCATTGTTGGATTTATCCTCCTTCTTTACAGAATATTTATCGCTGAAGCCTTTGTGACCACCATCACTCTCTTATTTATGGCTGCGTTTGAGCTGTTTATTGTCGGGCTTTTAGCTGACCTGATTGACAAAAGGATGAAGGATTAGCGATTGCAAAACAAATCTGGAAAAAAAAGAAATTTTTTTTGTAAAAGAAGTATCAGTAATGGTTATGATTCCCGCTATCTGGTTTCGGATTATCAAAAGCTGTGTATAGGATTCAGCTTGAGCCCCGCACACCGCCATATGGGTTCTTCAGGGGGAGTTGGCACTGAGATATCCGCATTTCTTTTGGAGAACAAAATGGTTGAGACAGTGATAGGGGTGGGATTTTCTCAAGGCCGTCCGTATCTCCCTGAGTATCAAGCTGTGCGGGATGAGGATGACGTTAAAAAAATTTCCGGTTCGAAATATGTTTATATGGAATTTGATCCAGTAAAAAAACTCATTGATTCAGAAAAAGAAAAACAAATGGCTGTTTTTTTACAGCCCTGTTTTGTTCGGGCAGTGCGTCGGATGCAGAGGAATGGATACACGAATATCAAATATATCATAAGTTTTTTCTGCGGATATAATATAACCGGGGAGGCGACTGAATACCTGATAAAAAAGACAGGGATCAGAAAAGAAAATATTGATAAGATGGCCTATAGGTGGGGTGAATATCCGGGTGGTTTTATGGTAAGAACAAAGGATGGCCGTATTGTCCATTTTGGTAAAGAATGTTATGAAATAGTGGATTTGATGTTTTTGCGCAAGGGGTGCAAAAGATGTTCACTTTACATGGGAGAAGGAGCGGATATTGTATTGGGAGATGCCTGGATAAATTCACTGAAAGATGCATCGGTAGTCATGGCGAGGACAGATGCAGGCGGCGCTCTTATTGAGAAAATGGAGCGGGAGAATAAAATAAAATTGTACAGCATAAAAGAGCGGGAATTGGTTCATATGCACTGGCATAACCTGGAGTACAAAAAATATGGTATGGGTTTTTTTTTAAACCTCATCCATCAGATCGTAAAAATAAAGGCCATCAGAAACCTTATTCCCTTCCGTCTGCTCATGTTTTTATCAAAACAAAGAAGAAAATGGGCGGTTGGGATTGATGTGGATCTAGGAGAAGATCCTTTTGCTTTAACAGATAGGAATCAAACAAAATGAACCTTAGGGGTGCGATAAAACGGGCTGTACTTGAGTATAAATATTTTACATGCAAAGGGTGGAGTCTGAAGCAAGTCGGAGATTTTTGGGACAGTGTTACGGATTATGATGATATCAATGAAAGCACATACAGTTATTACCGGAGGTTTACAAATTCCTGGGAGTTGGCACAGCGTTATGTCAAAGACAAAATGGTTATGCTGGATATACAGGCCCGGTCCGGAAAGGGGACCGAATTTTGGATTGAGAAGGGAGTGATCAGAAAATCTGTTTTAGCGGATTTTTCGGATTATCTTTTATCCCTGGCAGATGAGAGGTTAAAAGGCAAAAACAATTATTATGAATCCGTTAAGGTGTTTGAATACAAGCTCCCGTTTAACGATAGATATTTCGATCTGATCGCTTCTTATGAAACCATTGAGCATATCAGTGATGTAGATACTTTTATGAGAGAGCTAACACGTGTTCTCAAAACCGGCGGGATCATGGTACTGACCTGCCCTAATATTTTATGGGAACCCATGCATTGGCTTGCTGCTATTTTTGAAATCCATCACAGTGAGGGGCCTCATAATTTTCTCAGAAGGAAAAAACTGCTCCAGCTTTTCAAAAAAAATGATTTAACCGTACTTAATGAGAACACAACCATTGTCCTTCCTTTCAATAATCAGTTGTCGATTGAGATGAACAAAAAGCTCGAAAAAGCCCTTTCAGAAAATATTTTAAAAATCATAGGCTTAAGGAGAAGCTTTGTTCTGAAAAAAATGAGATGAACAAAGAGATACTCCGCCTCTCCATCCCCATAATTATCAGCAATATATCCATTCCGTTACTGGGGATGGTGGATACAGCTCTGATGGGGCGTATGGAATCAGAATATTACATCGGTGCGGTGGCTTTGGGGAGTCTGCTCTTTAATTTTATTTACTGGGGATTTGGATTCCTGCGAATGGGGACAACGGGACTGACAGCCCAGGCGTTCGGAAGAGAAGACAGAGAAGAGATCATAGCTATACTCATAAGAGGCTTATTGGTCGCTTTTTTTGGAAGCGCTGTTGTCATCCTATTTAAGGGTTTTATCTCATGGATCGGATTTTCACTAATACCTGGAGAGCAGGCCATCAAATCTTTGGGTGCTCAGTATTTCTCTATCAGGATTTATGCGGCTCCGGCCACACTCTCTATTTATGTTTTTTATGGCTGGTTTCTAGGTATGCAAAATGCGAGATATCCTATGATCCTGACTATACTGGCCAACCTGGTGAATATTGGCTTTAGCGTGTTCTTTGTTTCCTGCCTGGGGATGAAGGCAGATGGAGTGGCGCTTGGAACAGTGTGTGCCCAGTATGCAGGAATGATGATGGCTTTTGTCTTTTTTGTTATGAAATACAGGCATCATTTAAAAGACTTGAAGCGCCAATTAGTGCTGAGACTTGAGCCTTTAAAACATTTTTTCTCGGTCAATACAGACATTTTTATAAGAACCATCTGTCTTGTGTTCACATTTGCTTTTTTTACGGCCGCCTCTTCTCACATGGATTCACTGATTCTGGCTGCCAACCAGATCTTGCTCCAGTATGTTTCTCTCTTGTCTTATGGAGTGGACGGTTTTGCTTTTGCTGCTGAAAGTCTTGTCGGCCGGTTTACAGGCGCAAGGGATAGGGATCGTTTGATGTTGGTTGTGAAGAGGCTGTTTATATGGGGATGCGGTATGGGCGCTTTTTTTGCTATTTTTTTTGGTGTTTTCGGAAAAAGCTTGCTGTATGTTTTTACAGACCTTAAGGCTGTGATCGAGACAGCTTCCCGTTTTGTTGGATGGGTAGCTTTGATATCAGTTATCGGATCAATAGCTTATATGTGGGACGGAGTTTACATAGGAGCGACAGCAACAAAATCCATGCGCAATATGATGCTGCTCTCGACGTTAGGGGTTTTCCTGCCCGGATATTATCTCTTTGTCGGTCTTATCGGAAATCACGGCTTATGGCTGGCGTTAACCCTGTTCATGATAGCAAGGGGATTGTCCTTAGGCCTGCTTTCAAGCAAGCAAATATTCAGAATCAAATCAGTTTGATTATAGATTCTGTTATTTTTTTATTTTATTTTGTTTTTCTATGTATTTTTGATGGTATTCTTCCGCTTTATAAAATTTTTTAAAAGGCTTGATTTCAGTGGCAATGAGATCCTTGAATTTCTTTGATTCTTCAATTTTAGATATTTTTTTCTCTGCAATGAGTTTTTGGTTCTCGTCAGTATAAAAAACAATAGACCTGTATTGAGTTCCAATATCAGGACCTTGTCTGTTGAGCTGGGTGGGATCATGAAAAGAGAAAAATTTATCAAGCAGTTCCTCATAATCAATAACAGAGGGATCATATACTATTTTTACAGTTTCAGCGTGTCCTGTGTTTCCCGAGCAGACCCGGACATAGGATGGATTTTTAGTGGTTCCCCCAGCGTAGCCGACCTGTGTGGAAAGGACTCCCTTAATCTGACTGAATTTGTGTTCGACACCCCAAAAGCATCCGGCCGCAAAATAAGCTGATTTTGTTGGTTTAATGACTTTGTTCTTCATAACGGTCTCCTCCAAGTCTCCCTTTATTGCAGCACAAGAGGTGAGAAAAAGAAACAGTGAAATGAAAGTTCTTATATCCTATAATTACTATATATACTATAGTATAAACTATGAAAAAAGCAAATATTATAGAATCTCTTCTTTTCCCGGATCCCATATACAAGAAGATTTGAAGGATGGCTTGGATTAAAAAAATCGGATTCATTACAATGCAGTAAGTGTTTTAAAGACGGAAAGGACAGAGAGTTTCATAGCTGGTCGCTTAGATGATCCGGAGAGGTAACTGGATTTTTACACATTAGGTTTTCACATACATACACTGTTGATTTTCCATCAATCAAAGTTTTGTTTTCAAGCAAAGGGATTTTAGATGAAAGTTTCGGTGAGTCTTTATGCGCAGGGTCTAAAAAGACTATTGTACGGTTTGGAATAAAACGGGCTCTGATTGTTTTTAGCAGCCTTTTTGTTTCTGAGGAATTTGCTTTTCCAACAAGGACAATTTCTTTTTCAGGGAAGACTATATTGCTGGCATTAAGAAGCATTTTCATATATATGTGAGGAAGTTCTTTCAGATCTCTTGGTATTGATTTGATTACTTTTTGTGATTTTTCCAGATAATCATTTATCCCTAAAATTCGCCCCATACGAATAAGTGCCTCCACAGCAGCTCCTGACGGGGAGGGTAGGGAACTGTCGTTTAGTGTGACTGTCCTGATGATCTGATTTTTGTGGAAACGGCTGGTGGTATCATTAAAATGCCCTTTTTTTTAATCCCAAAAAAGGGTGACCATTATTTCAGTCAGTCTTTCCGCATGATCAATCCATTTTGCCTCGAAATCAGCTTCATAGAGGTCGATCAGAGCGCAAATAAAAAAGGCATAATCTTCCAGATAGGCAGGGTGTTTGCTTTTTCCGGATCTATAAGTGCGGAGCAGAAATCCGTCCTTATTGTGCATATTGTTCATAATGAATTCAGCTGCATTCTCAGCTTTGTTCAAGTAGCTTCTTTCCTCAAAGATCATATATCCCTCTGAGAAAGCAGATATCATAAGAGAATTCCATGAAGCTATTATTTTATCATCTAAAAAAGGGCGTGCCCGCTTATCGCGAGTCTTCAGCAGTTTATCCTTTGCAGCAGTAAGAATATCATTGAGTTTGTTTTCGCTTATGTTGAATTTGTTGGAAAGGGAAGTGAGATCTTCCGTTATATGAAGGATGTTCATGCCATTGTGGTATGGCTCTTGGCTGGCAAAGTTTCCTTGTTGCTTAACATTATAATAATACGAAAAAATATCTGCTTCTTTTTTATTTAGTACATTATAGATGTCTTTGAGCCTCAAGAGGTAGAATAGGCCTTCTTTCCCATTGATATCTGCATCCTCAGCCGAATAGAATCCCCCCGATCCGTCTGTCATATAAGAAGTTACATAATTAAAAATATAATGGGCAACCTTTGCGTAAGTTTTATTCCCAGTTAAGAGATAAGCTTGAGAATAGACTCGAGCTAGAAGAGCATTATCGTACAACATTTTTTCGAAATGAGGCAACAGCCACATCCTGTCTGTAGAATACCTGTGAAAACCTCCTGCTAAATGGTCAAACATTCCACCCCAATACATGTGATCCAGAGTAGTTACGGCCATTTCAATTGATTTCTTGTTTTTTGTGAAGTGATAGTCATTAAGCAGAAAGGTAATGACAGAAGGGGAAGGGAATTTAGGGGCATTTCCAAATCCTCCCCATTCTTGGTCGAATGACTCTTCCAATTTCAAGACAGCATTTCTCAAGAGTTCTTTGTTTAATTCCGTATTGCCGTACTTAGAAATTTTCGGAGCGGCTCTTTTTTGAATGGTTTTGAAGAGATTCTCAGCATCCAAAATCAATTTCTCTTTTTCAGATTCTTTATTCCAGATCTCGCTGATCCGGGAAACCAAGCGTTTAAAACCAATGAGTCCATATTTGTCTGATGGTGGAAAATAAGTGCCACCAAAAAAGATTTTAAGGTCAGGTGTTAAAAATGCTGTCAGGGGCCATCCGCCTTTTTCTGTTAAAGTCATTACGGCTGTCATATAGATATTATCAATATCAGGCCGTTCTTCTCTGTCCACTTTAATAGAAATGAAATCCCTGTTTAAGATGTCTGCGATTTCTCTATTTGTGAAGGATTCCCGTTCCATAACATGACACCAATGGCAGGAGGAGTAACCAATAGATAAAAATATGGGCTTGTTTTCATTTTTTGCTTTTTTCAGTGCTTCTTCACTCCAAGGATACCAGTTAACAGGGTTATGAGCGTGCTGGAGAAGATAAGGGCTTGTTTCATTGATAAGTTTGTTTGTATGTTTGTATATATCAATCATTTTTGTTTTGCGGGTCCCAGAATGCTTCTTTCCAAGCCATCATACTTGGCTTTATTTTAACAGTCAATTTAAACCTTTGAAAGTATGTAGGGGTATGTTTTGGGGCCTGAACAACATTAAAAGTTATTAATCTCAATTTAACATTCATTTAATTTTAAATGTGTACCATAAGTATAGACAATGAGTTCTCATTATAAATGTATGTGCTTTGAATATTAAAGGAGAACCGGATGAGAAAAGTTAAAAATCATTGGATTTTCTTTGTTTTTGTTGGTTTCTTTTTTTGTTCCTCATATGCCTATTCTCAAGAAGTAAAGGTGAATGTGGATGATTTAAAAAAGGACGCGCCAAAGGTCTTTATTGACTGCCACCGGTGTGATATCGATTATATCAGGGAGGAAATCGGATTTGTGAATTATGTCTGGGACAGAAAAGAAGCAGATGTGCATGTACTTATTACAACACAGTCAACAGGAGGAGGGGGCCAAGAATACACTCTCAGATTTATAGGTCTGGAGGATTATGATGACTTACAGAACACACTGATGTACTTTTCTGACAGTACTGAGACGGATGATGAACTCAGAAAAGGTCTTGTTCAAACACTGAAATTAGGATTGGCTCCTTATGTGGCTAGAACGCCTTTATGCGATATTGTGACGGTCAATATGGCTCAAAAGGCCACGCCGACCGCTGTGGAAGACAAATGGGATTTTTGGGTTTTTAGCCTAGGTCTTTTCAGTTGGATGGAAGGAGAATCTAAGAGAAGCTCTATTTCTTTATCTGGAAACATATCGGCAAACAGAGTCACTCCACAGTCAAAATTGAGGATGGGTCTGGACCTTGATTATGATAGAGATAATTATGAATTAGATGGCGAAATGTACCACAGCACTGGGACGAGAAATGACTTTGACGGCCTTTATGTGAAAAGCATCAATGAGCACTGGTCTGTAGGAGGATTGGTATCAATGTCCCAATCAACATATAGAAATGTAGAGTTAGCTTATTCCGTACATCCGGCTGTTGAGTATAATTTTTTCCCCTATTCTGAGTCTACCCGGAGGCAGCTAAGGCTGCTTTATAAAATTGGATTCAATTATTTCGACTATTTTGAGGAGACTGTTTATAACAAAATGTCTAACCGCTTATGGAACCAAGCGCTTTCTTTGGATCTGGAACTTAATGAGCCCTGGGGGACCGCTGAAGTAGGGCTGGAGGGTTCTCATTATTTTTATGACTTCAGTAAAAACAGGTTGAATCTTGACGCTGAAGTGACTGTCCGCATATTTAAAGGACTTTCTTTTGACATAGAGGCAAATTACTCCATAGTCCATGACCAGCTTTCTTTGGCCAAGGGAGATGCCACACTGGAAGAAATTCTGCTTGAGAGAAGGGAACTGGCTTCTGAATATGACTATCGTTTTGAAATCGGACTGGACTATAGTTTCGGGTCTATTTTCAGCAATGTGGTTAATCCCAGATTTGGGAACAGACATTACTATTGATGACGGTGGCATTTAATTGGAATTAAGAAAAAAAAGTGGCATAATGAATAAAAAAAAGATGCGGTTATTGGTTGTTGAAGACGATATCAAACTGGCTGCTTTCTTGAAAAAAGGCCTTGAAGAAGAGCAGTTTGCTGTGGATGTGTGCCGGAACGGAACCGATGCACTGCATTTCGTGGAAGTCAATGATTATGATGTGATCATTCTGGACATCATGCTTCCGGGTAAAGACGGCTTGACGATTTGTAAAGAGATCAGAGAAAAATCCATAACCCTACCCATTATCATGCTGACAGCCAAGGATACAGTTGAAGATAAAATAAGCGGTCTTTCGGGAGGCGCAGATGACTACCTCACAAAACCGTTTTCTTTTGAAGAACTGCTGGCAAGAATAAAGGCTCTTTTACGAAGAAGTCAGGATTATAAAGAAAAAACCCTGAAGGTCAAAGACCTTGAGCTCAATCCATGGAAGAGAAGGGTCACAAAAAAAGGAGAAGAGATATCATTAACTGGAAAAGAATATGCTTTGTTAGAATATTTGATGCGCAATAAAGGCCGGATTGTATCCCAATCAATGATCATAGAGCACGTTTGGGATATGAATTACGAAGGGTTGAGCAATGTGGTCAATGTCTACATAAACCATTTGAGAAAAAAGGTAGATAGGGATCCCAAAGAAAAAATCATTCATACGATACGGGGATATGGGTATAAAATAAATGAAGATAAAAAAGTCTAAATCTCTCATTTTCAAGCTCACCATCTGGTATGTTGTTTTTCTGGCTATTATCATCGTGATTATAGGAGCCTTTATTTTTAGGGGTTATCGAAGCAGTCTTTTGAATGAATTGGATGAGACCCTAGGAGAGATCGCAGATGAACTGAATGAAACCTATTGGGATCACAGGGGAGTATCCTTTGTAGAAGCTATAGAAAAAGCTGAGAATGAGTTCAGGCATAGGGACCCTCATATTTTAATTGTCAAAATATCCCGAAATAAAAAAAATTTTTTGGATGAAGTGATACACACAGGGGATACATATGATACCAATTTTATTTTGGACCAGAGACTTTACTGTAAATCAAATGAGTCAGAGTTAAAGCCGCTTTATGTGATTTTAGATGACAAAAGTTATGATTTGTCACCCTTAAGAGTCATCCTCTTTCCGGTTAAAGCCAACTATATTTTACAAATAGGATTGCCATTAAAATCATTTTATTCTAAGACGAATCGGATTCTTATTCTTATTGTGTTTTCCGGTGTCCTGCTTCTTCTCCTTGCTTCAGCCGGGGGTAATTTTATAATAAGAAAAGCTCTCCAGCCTGTTGTCAATGTGACTCATACAGCTAATCAGATCACCACGGATGACCTTTCTCACCGAATTGAAGTAAAAAAGCGTCAAGATGAAATCGGAATACTTGTTGAGACATTCAATGACATGATTTCAAGGCTTGATACTTCTGTGAAAAAAATAAAACAATTTTCAGGTGATGTCTCTCACGAGCTCAGAACGCCATTGACAAATATAAGAGGAGAAGTCGAAGTCATTATGAGAAAAAACAGGAGCCGCGATGAATACAAGAAGACCTTGAAAAGTGTTTTGGAAGAGACATACCATATGGAAAAAATCATAGATGATCTGCTTCTTCTTTCAAGAACAGAAGCAATCAAAAAGGAGAGTCTGAATAAAAACCTTCAGCTGGATGAAATTTTGCTTAACATTTACGAAAGATATGAACAGAGTGCCCATAAGAAAAATATTAAATTGAACATAAAAAAAATAACTCCAGTGATAATAAGGGGAAAGGAAGCACTTCTCGGGCGTATGGTTTCAAACTTGATCGATAATGCCGTAAGATACACGAAAAGCGGAGGACAGGTAGACATCTCTCTTGATAAAGACGATGATTATGCGGTTTTGGTCATATCTGACACAGGGATAGGCATTCCTGAGGAGGCCATCCCCTTTATATTTGACCGGTTCTTTGTTGTTGATAAATCTCGTTCAAAAGAGAGCGGGGGGATCGGATTAGGGCTTTCCATAATAAAGAGGGTCGCTGATATCCATGGAGCGGACATCAGTGTCCGCAGCAAAGTGAATAAAGGGACTGAATTTCAGATCAAATTCCCATTATATTAAAAAAATGAACATCGCCATTTTTTTATGAATAGTTCAGGTTAATTATCCTTTTGAAGTATAGACTGAAATAGATTATATTGAAAAACCTGGATTGCGAATATGAACATAAAAAAATATTTAAAGTTCCTGGGGATAATTATTTTTGTGTTCATCTTGTTGAAAATAGACCTGAGTGAGCTGATCCGTGTCCTTTCACAGATAAGAATATTCTTTTTTGTGTGCGCTCTTGCACTTGTATTTCCTCTGATGTTCATAAAGTCATTCAGATGGAATGTACTTTTAAAAAGCCAGGGGATATCTTATCAATTATACGAAACATATATGGTATACATGAGCAGCCTGTATTTCGGCTTCATAACGCCCGGGCGTTTAGGTGAATTCATAAAAGCTTTTTATATCAAACAGGACAAAGATGTATCTGTCAGCAGAGGGATGTCGAGTGTTCTGGTGGACAGGATGTTTGATATGTATATTCTATTATTGGTCGGGACTTTTGGGTTATGGAAATTCAATGTTCTGGGGAAGCTGGATTTAACATATTTGTTTCTACTCATTCTGATTGTTTTGCTTCCTCTGTTTCTTTTAAACAAAAGAGTCATGAAGAAACCTGTAAGTCTGTTGTATCGAATAGCTCTTATAAAGAAATATGAAGACAGGATAAAGAACAGTTTCAATGATTTTTATAATGGTGTTAACAAGCTGATAAATAGAGGACTCATTTTGGCTTTTTTGCTTACGTGTCTGAGCTATCTTCTTTTTTTCTTCCAATGCTATCTTCTTTTGAATTCTTTGGATATATCCATAGATTTTCTGGACATCACTCTTATAATGGGAGTTTCTAACTTGATCAGTTTGATACCTTTATCCATTTCAGGGCTTGGGACAAGGGATGCCGTGCTTATCTTTTTTTTCTCTTTGCTTGGCTTTAATCCTGAGTTGGCTGTAAGCTATGCTTTTCTGGTTTTTTTAAACTTTTTTGTGTTTGGAGGCCTGCTCGGGGCTGTTGCATGGTGGTTAAAGCCCTTACGGGTGAAAAATTTATCTTCTGCTTCAGGGAAAAAAGATAAAATATCTGGAAGAGACAGATGAAATTAAAAATGAAAAACAGCCTGCTCAAACCGCTGATTCTGTTTATCTTGATTTCCCTCATTTCTGTTTATTTTCTTGTTCCGGGTTTTTTTAAAGAAATCATTCTTCCCAATAATGGTGACAATAATATCGCCATCGGGATTATGATGCACAACATGAAGGCTTTGTCACACCTGTCTTTCTCTGAGGTCTATCATTTTCCCATTTATTTTCCGTATTCTTTTACTCTGACTGCCGGTGTGAATTTCATAGGCCAGAGTATTGTTCTTATTCCCTTTTATTTAATGGGGATAAAAAATATTTATTTTCTCTATAATCTGCTTTTAATTATTTCTCTTGTATGTGGGGGGATAGCTGTATATTTTTTCATAAAGGAATTTGTTGATAATGAAATGCTGTCACTGGCAGGAGGGGCTGTTTATATTTTGCTGCCGTTGAGGCAGATAAATTTTCCTCATCCTCATCTTTTGTTTTTCTTTTTTTCGATATATGCATTCTTATTTCTCATGAGGTATGTGAAAACATTCAAACGCAAGGATGCGTTTTTGTTTTATTTGTTTTTATTTTTGCAGGCTTTATTTTCTATCACTTTATTTTTTTTAACCTCCATTATATCTGTTGTTCTGTTTGTGATATTTATCATTATCAAAAAGAAAATAACATTCAAGGTTTTACTTGAATTGACCGTAGGATTGATTCTGCTGGGTTTCTTTATATTTTTAATATTTGCTCCTTATATAACCAACCCCCTGGATATTTCTTATGAAAAGGCTGCATTCACCAGCCGAACACTTCTCCGTTCCTGGGATTTTTTTTCCACATGGTTCCCGTTGACGTTTAAATTTCTCAGGGGGCACTCAACGCCCCTCTTTCTAGGTTTTGCTGCATCTTTTTTTATTTTTTACTTCTTCTACTCAAAGACAAAAAATATATTGGAAAAAGCGCTTAGTTTTTTGCTGCTTGTTTTTTTAACAGCTCCTGTGTTTTTGACTTTTTATAGGGGGGTTCCTTTACGAAGAGCCAGGGGATTCGTTGATATTCTCTTTCTATTTATGCTTCTTGTTTTTATTGTAAACACAGTCCTTGTATGGAAAAAAATGGCATTGAAAGAAAAATTTGTGCTCAGCAGCATTGTTTTTATGTTTTTGAGCTGTTTTAGAAGTCTTTTTGAGTATATCCCTTTAAAAACAAATTTTTTCTACTTGGTATCCCTTGTGGTCACACGGCTGACCCGGTTGCGCGGATTTAAGTTCAAGTATTATTTTATTGTGTTTTGGATTGTATTGATTTTTTTGGGTCTTCAAGCGTTTATCAAAGCAAGGAAAAAGTCAGGAGTGGGCACCTTCCTTGTTTTGTTTCTGGGATTTTTTGTCCTTTTTGAAAATTTCCCTCCTCCTCTCGAGACCGGAAGGATCCGGGAATACAACAGCGCTGAAAAAAAGCTGTATAGACAGTTAGAGAAATATCCGGATTATTACGGCGTCTTAGAACTCCCTCATTTCAGAGGATTTGGAGACAATAAAATCTTTTCCTTATATACCATATATCACAATAAGCATATCTATAATGGTTTTTACGGGGTAGGAGTTTTTGATCCGTTGAAGATATACAAGAATCAGTATTTTTATCCTGTAAAGAATATTCCGGAAGATATAAACGATAAAGAGATAATAAGTTACTTGAGAGATAAAGGGATAAGGATTGTTGTCTTCCACAGGTCGCTTTTGATATTTGGGAAAATAAACTGGAAGGAAAGAGCCAAGCTAATAAAAGAAGCCAACAAAATGTGGGTGGTTATAGTCGATGGATTTAGAAAAGCAAAAAATGATGGATTATTGAGTGAAGTAGATGTTCTCAATAACGGGATCATAGCTGTCATAAGCGAACAAAAAAAAGCAGCCAAATTTGACTATTGTTTTACCTACCAGTATATGAAGTCAAAAAAATTTATTTCCCTTCATCTAAAAAAGATTTCCGAAAAGCCCGTTGACCTATCCCTTGAACTCAACGGAGGCCTTCTTTTGGAGGGGAAGTTGGTTGAGCCCTGTCAAACATTCAAAATAGAAATACCTAAGGGAATAAAATTGAATGCCAGGGGCAATAACATCGAAATAAAAACTTCAGATGAAGTCTTTTTGCAAAAAATTGAACTTTTAAAATAGTCTGCCTTTCTCCCAACGGAGATGATTTAGAAACGATTGAAATTCTTGACTTATATAACAGGCTTGATATAACTTTAGTATTCAGCTCAAACCGGCTGTATGTAAAGAAGGCCGGAGAGTAACGACAAGATATGGGCCATGAAGGAAATGTCTTTTACGGGGAATGGAATTAAAAAAATGGAGGAATAAATAATGCGATCAAATCGAAGTACGTTTATGATTCTTTTTATGTTAGTGATTTTTTTAATCGGTATGAATTCCCATGTCTTCGCAGCGGCAAAAAAACAAAAAGAAAAAAGTTTCGCTTTGGAATGGCTGGATCAGACTGAGATAATTGAAAAATTCGGGAAAATATCAGATGCCATATGGTCTTATGCGGAACTTGGAATGCAGGAGTTCAGGTCATCGAAATTACTGGCTGATACTCTGGAGGAGGCTGGATTTACGGTGGAGCGCGGACTGGCAGGGATACCTACCTGTTTTGTCGCATCCTACGGGACGGGAACCCCTGTTATTGGCATACTGGGAGAGTTCGATGCACTGCCCATGCTTTCTCAGAAAGGAAGGGTCCCTGAAAAAGACCCTCTCATAGACGGGGCTCCCGGTCATGGCTGCGGGCACAACACAATGGGGACAGCAGCTGCAGCCGCAGCTATAGCTGTTAAACAGGTCTTAGATAAATATGGTCTTGAGGGAACCATAAAAGTCTTCGGCTCTCCGGCAGAGGAGACTCTTATCAGCCGAGCTTATATGGTGAGGGCCGGTTTGTTTGATGATGTGGATGCGGTTATTGATAACCATAGCTCAAGTGTGCTTGCTACGGGTTATGGAACAGGCGGAAATGCTGTGTTTTCCACAGTGTTCACTTTTAAGGGGGTTACTGCACACGGCGCTGCCCCATGGACAGCAAAGAGTGCACTGGATGCTGTGGAAATAATGAATGTGGCGACCAATTATTTAAGGGAACATCTTTATTTTACCTACCGTATGCATTATGTGATAACCGAGGGAGGAGAGGCACCGAATGTTGTTCCGGATAGAGCCAGCGTTTGGTATTTCGTAAGAAACAGCGATTCCAGGCTTGAGAAGATGCACCAAAAGGTCATTAACTGTGCCAAAGCCGGGGCGCTCGCTACAGGTACGGAAATGGAGTACAGGGTGTTATCCGCTGTCCACCAGAGAAACGCAAACAAGGCTTTGGCAGAGCTTATTCAGGAAAATATTGAATTAGTAGGGATGCCCGAGTGGACTGAAGAAGAAAACGAATTTGCCAGAGCCCTTCAAAAGGACCTCGGAGTACCTGAAAGAGGAATGTCCACTAAAATAGGCAAGATTGCAAACTACAACAGGGAAAGGTTTGTCGGTGGTGGATCATCAGATGTAGCTGAGGTTACAAAAGTCGTCCCCACAGCCACACTGCTTTTTCCAGGAAGAGTTCCAGGAGCGATCGCGCATCACTGGTCAACTGTAGCCAGTAATTTTGGTTCTACAGCATGGAAGGGCCTGAATACAGGAGCCAAAGTGATGGCAGCCACAGCCATAGATCTCTATTTAAACGAAGAGACGTTAGCCAAAATGAAGGAAGAGTTTGAGGCTTATGAAAAGGAACACCCTTATAAGTCTTTCCTTCCGGATGATGCAATGCCTCCCTTAGAATTGAATAAGGAGCTGATGGAAAAATGGAGGCCAAAGATGGAAAAATACTATTTAGAGGCAGGCAAATAAGAGTATTTTTTGAGGAGGGCACAAATGTTTGATTTCAGGAAGTGTTTTATGAAAGCTGTTTGTGTAATAGGTCTTTTTTCCATGATTCTATCTCTTAATGGAAGCTTTATATACGGCAGGACAGAAAAGCCTGTTCTCCATGGAAAGCACTGGGTGGCTATCACTGGGAAACCCTTAGGAGCCACCGCGGGCGCAAAGATTTTCGAAAGAGGAGGAAATGCCGTGGATGCAGCCTGTGCCATGCTGGCTGCTGTCTGTACTATGTATGATGTTCTGAGCTGGGGAGGAGAAACGCAGGCTCTTGTTTATAACCCGCACACTAAAAAAGTCATAGGGATAAATGCCCTTGGTGTTGCACCGACCGGAGCCACTCCGGAATTCTTTAGAGAAAAAGGAATGGAATATCCTCCGGCTTACGGTCCTCTTGCGGCTGTGACTCCCGGAACGCCAGGGGGCCTTATGACCATGTTGGCTGAATTCGGAAGCATGAGCCTCAAGCAGGTCTTGGAGCCTGCCATGGAAATGGCTAAAGGTTATCCTGTGGAACGGGATTTTGTCAGCCGGGTTGAAAAGAATAAAGATAGAATAAAGAAGTGGCCTTATTCGAAACAGGTACTGCTCCCTCACTTAGGTCAGGAACATGAAGCGTCTGAGGTAGGAGAAATGTTTCAACAGCAGGACCTCCTGAACACTTTAGAAAAATTAGTCAAAGCCGAAGAACAGGCCTTGGAGGAAGGCATGGATCGAAAGCAGGCTATATATGCTGCTTACGGCAGATTTTATAAGGGGGATATTGCCGAAGAATTTGTAAGAGGGTGTCAGGAACAGGGAGGCCTCATTACAAAAAAGGATCTGGCGGATTGGAAGGTCTATTTAGAGGAACCTGTTATGACAGCATACAAGGATATCAAAGTCTATAAATTAACGTGCTGGGTTCAAGGCCCTGTGATGCTTCAAATGCTGAATATACTGGAAAACATTGATCTTAAAGATATGGGATATAATAGTGTTAATTATATCCATACTCTATATCAGGTCATGAACCTTGCCTATGCTGACAGAGATTTCTATTACGGGGATCCTTATTTTCCTCCGGAAGAGCCTATAAAAGGACTCCTTTCCAAGCAGTATGCCAAAGAAAGGCTGAAGGAGTTGAACTGGAATGTCAATGATCCTGATGTTAAACCGGGTGATCCTTATCCCTATGAAGGCAAGACAAATCCTTATCTTGACCTTTTGGAACAGTGGAAGAATGTTGGAAACGAAGAGAAGAAAGAGCTGACCGTTCAGGAGATAGAAAGCTATAAATCTGATTTTACAGCAGGTACCACTTCTATACAGGCAGCAGATGAGGAGGGCTGGGTCGTCTCGGTCACGCCGAGCGGCGGGTGGATTCCGGCATGTATTGCAGGTCGTACAGGAGTTGGAATGAGTCAAAGAATGCAGAGTTTTGTTTTGGACAGAGAAAAAAATCCGTTTAATGTTGTGGCTCCGGGAAAGAGACCCCGTGCGACACTCACTCCGGGGATGGCGCTCAAGGACGAAAAGCCTTTTCTTTCTTTTGCCGTACAGGGAGGTGACACTCAGGACCAAAACCTTGTTCAGTTTTTCTTGAATTGCGTGGAATTCGACATGAATGTGCAGGAAGCTTGTGAAGCTCCTAATATCGTAAGCTATCAAATGCAGAGTTCTTTCGGGGAACACACAGCAATGCCGGGAAGGCTGACTCTGAACAACAGTATTCCTGATTCGATCCTTGAAATTCTCAGGAATATGGGATATAAAGTCAACAGAATGGAGAGGACCTCCGGTCCGATAACAGCCATTTATTTTGACTGGAAACATAAGACATTATGGGGAGGTGCAAGTAATTACGGGGATGATTATGGTATTTCCTGGTAGAACATAGATAGATCTAATTGTAAATATTTTACGTTTTTACTGTTAAGGGAGGGTCTCCAATGGGGGATAACAGTGTCGCGGTCAGTTCCAACAGTAGGTTATTCAAAACATTTGATGAGATACAGCTTTTTGAGCAATCGTTTAATCCTGAGGAAGGGCTTAAAGGTGTGATCATTATCCTGCACGGACTGACAGAACACAGCGGCTGTTACGCCAAGATCTCAAGGAATATAGCCGGTCAAAATTATGCTGTGAGTTTGTTTGATATAAGAGGCCATGGGAAATCTGATGGGCCGCTGGTCTTTATTGATTCTTTCGATGATTATTTAGATGACCTTTCCGTGTTTTTTAATTTAGTGAAAAAAAGATTTCCCCAGAAACCTGTTTTCTTACTCGGTCAGGGAATGGGAGCATTGATATCAGCTCTCTATACCATAGAGAAAAAGCCGGAGATAAGAGGATTGATATTGAGCGCACCGGATTTGAGCATAAAAGAAGTCATGCCATGGTTCTTACGAAAAATTTTCTGGGCCTTTGGAATACTTTTTCCACGATGGCCTTTGATAAAAATAAATCCGGATGCTCTGTCTAAAGATCCTGACATTTTACAGGATTTAGATAGGGATCCGCTAGTATATAAGGGGAAAATTTATGCCAGAACCTGGCTTGAGCTGATAAGAGCATCGAAGGAGGTTAAGGAACGCTGCAAAGAGATTGAAACTCCTGTGCTTATTCTTCACGGCAAGCAGGATCAGATAACAGACTTTGAAGCCAGTCAGGAGATGTACGCAGAAATCGGATCGACTGATAAGACTTTAAAGCTTTATGAAGGGCTTTCCCATTTACTCCTGTTGGAGAACAAACAGGATCATGCGGTCAAGGCTATCATCCAATGGGTGGATTCCCGTGTAAGAACATCCTGAACCTTTCGTTCAAAAGAGACAGTCAGTGCGCTTGCTTTAGATCGCCCTTTTTGCTGTGGACTCGAAATTATTTGTGCCAGTAGTCTTTGAGCACAGAACTCTTTTTGGTCAGTTCTTTGCCATCAACACAGAGTTTGAATATATATTCTCCGCAGTCAACAGGCTGGTAAGCATAGTCAATATCAATATCCATATTGTATCCGTACGACTGATACATCTTTATGCGTTCCTGAATCCTTTTCTTCTCTTCGGGCGTTCTTTGCACCCTTTGTGTCATATTCCAGATAAGACTGTTCAATCCCGCCTTTTTTTTGCCTTTTATTTCATTGATCAGCAGACTTCCTTTAAAGACTTTCACTGTGACATCCTGTTCAGTTGGGTTTTTAAGATAGTAATTTATTATAAGTCCTCTGCGTTCGCTTTCTCCGTTGAAATTTGATGAGCTGTAATGCGGATTTTTATTGCTTATCCACATCACTTTCGGTTCTATTTCGAACAAATAGGCATTTTTTTCAAGCATTTCTTCTGATAATTCCTGTAAGAATGTGATGTCAGTAATAAAAATTCCTCTTCCGTGTGTAGCCACAACCAGGTCATTTTCACGGGTATGGATGGCCATATCATGAACGGGCTGAGTGGGCATGTCTCCTTTCATTTTGTTCCAGTTTTTTCCCCCGTCAATGGACATATAAACAGCAAATTCTGTTCCTACAAACAGCAAATCGGCATTTATGTGGTCTTCCCTAATAACATTTATAGGTTCGTCAGGAAGAGAAGAAGCAATGTTTGTCCATGTTTTTCCATAATCTTCTGTTTTGTATAAGAAGGCTCGAAAGTCGTCCCTCCGGTATCCTGTGTAGGAGACATAAGCTGTCCCTGGAAAGTGATGAGATGCTTCCACTCTGCTGACCCAGTATCCGGGATTATCCGGTATGTTTTCGTTCAATTGGGTCCAGTCTTGGCCGCTGTTTTTTGTAATCCAGACGTTTCCGTCATCCGTTCCTATCCATATAATCCCTTGAACAAGAGGTGATTCGTCAATGGTAGTTATTGTACAGTACTGTATGTTTCCATCGCCGCCTTTTCCCGTGGTCAGCTTGTCAGGATCATTCGTGGTTAGATCCGGACTGATCACTTCCCAGCATTCCCCTCTGAAAGAAGATTTAACGACCTTATTGCCGCAGTGGTATATCACATCACTGTTATGCGGGGAAATCAGGATAGGGGAGTTCCAGTTCCACCTCATGCCATTGTCGATGTTGCGGTAGGCAATGTTTTTGCTCTCTCCTGTTATCAAGTCGACTCTCTGGAGGGGGCCGAATTGAGACTCATTGTAAAGATATCTGTTGTTTTCCCAGTCAAACACATTGTACATTCCATCTCCGCCTCCGACACTTTGCCAGTCCTCAAACCGGAGGGGACCATAGTCGCGTTTGGTGCTGGGGCCTAGATGAGACCCATTATCCTGCGTACCGCCTGCCACATTGTACGGATAGGACATGTCAACACCTATAGCATAAAATTGGGCTAAGGGAAGATTATCAGGGTGGTACCAGTTTTTGCCCCTGTCATAAGAGATTCCCATGCCGTGGTCGTAGCCCAGCCACATATGATTGGAGTCTCTCGGGTCAATCCAAAGAGCATGGTCGTCTCCGCCGAATCTAAGAGGGCGTCTTTTCCACGTTTTCCCACTGTCATAGCTTCCCCAGGAGGCAGCGCTCAGCACATGAACCACTTTGTCATCATTCGGGTCGATGATGATCTGACCGTAGTAATAGGCAGGTGCGCCTCCAATACTTTGTCCGTCCGGGCTCACCTTTTTCCAGATCTTTCCAGCGTCATCTGATCTGTACACTTCACCACCGATCATTCCCTGGCTTGATTTGTCATGAATTAGCTCCTGATATCTTTCTTCGTCTGTCATTCCCGGTTTGTTTGCGTTTTCTATGGTTACATATAGGATATCCGGATTTTTTCTGTACACATCAATGCCTATGCGTCCCAGCATTCCTTCTGGGAGTCCTCCCTTCAATTGGGTCCATGTTTTTCCTGCGTCAGTTGTTTTATAAAGACGGCTTCCGGGTCCTCCGAGATTGAAAGTATAAGGCTTTCTTACCTTATCATAGGTCGCTGCATAAAGTATGTCTGAGTTTGTGGGATCCATAACACAGTCTACCACTCCTATATGTTTTCCTTTTACAACGACATCCAGGACTTTTTTCCAGTTTTTTCCCCCGTCTTCTGTTTTATACAGACCTCTTTCGGGATTTTCTGAATAAAGATGGCCGAGGGCGGCAACATACACGATATCAGGATTTTTGGGATGGATCTCTATGGCTCCTATGTGGTGAGACTCTTTAAGTCCCATGTTTTGCCATGTTTTTCCAGCATCTGTGGATTTGTACACTCCGTCTCCCCAATAGGTACTTCGGGAGTTGTTTGCCTCGCCTGTTCCGACCCATACGATTTCTGGATTTGAAGAAGATACGGCGACGTCTCCTATGGAAAAGACATTTTCATCTGTAAAAAGAGCTTCAAATGTGATTCCGTTATCCGTTGTTTTCCAAAGGCCTCCCGTGGCTGTGGCTGCATAAAAAGTATTCGGTTCTTTTTCACACCACGCAAAGTCAACATATCTGCCTCCTTGGCGGGTGGGGCCGATTTCACGGTACTCAATCCGATCAAGAATATTTTTGTCCAGTTTTTGTCCAGAAGAAAAAGGGGATAATACCAAAAGGGTGCATATAAAAAGGGAAACAATTAAATAATGAAACTGACTCTTAAAAATTTTCATAGTTCCTCCTAAAAAATTCATGCTATCATCAAGAAATTTGATTTTCAAGTTTTATTGTGCGGGAATAAAAAAAAAGATAAATAAAATTTGACAAAGGACTCATTAGCTATATATTGATAAGTGGAGGGTATTTTGGAATCCAGTAAATATTTTGCGCATATTACTGTTTCTAAAAAACTGGTTGATCTTATTGAAAACAATGCTCATGAACTCACAACAAGATGCATTGATAATTTACTGGAACACGAGTACACAAAAACTTATTGTACCTATGATGGAGATAAATTGTATGAGCGTGTTTACACGGTTTACAGCCAGCTCGGAAAGTGGATATCACGGAAAACGACAAAGAAAGAAATTGCTGAACACTATACAGCTCTTGGAGCACAGAGAAAAAAAGAGGGATTTAAGCTTTCAGAAGTGATTCAATCGCTCATCATTACCCGTCGACATCTCTGGCTAAAAGTTTTAGCTGAAGGATTTATTGACAATGTACTTGAGTTAAATCAAGCCTTGGCATTGAACAATCGGGTGATCTTATTTTTTGACAGAGCTATCTATTTCACTATAAAAGGATACGAAGAAGCAGAATAGAGAACAGATATCCGTTTTCTTTTCACAAACTTAAAGAACAAGTCAGTGTATATTTTGGCAACATTTTATCATTTATTTTTTTGTGTCTTATTATAAATTCTTTGCATTTGAAAAAAGAATTCCAAATAGATTAAAACAATTGATTTTGTGGCATCGTGACAGTATAATTTTTCTATCCATGAATATAAAGGAGATAACATGAAAAAAACCTTAACCATTATTCTAACTTTGCTTGTGTTTGCAGCTGTTTCTTTTTCTGCTGAGGTGTACATCCAACAGAAAACCCATACTGACGCCATTGAGATGATGGGGCAGAGCCAGCCTGCCAAAGATGAGATCAGTCATCTCTGGCTTGCTGATAACAAAATGGCTTCCCACGGTACAGAACAGTCAGTTATCATTGACCTTAACAAGAACAAAATGTACATGATCAATCACCAAAATAAAACGTATGTTGAAATGGACCTGCCTTTGGATATGAGCAAGTATTTCCCTCCGCAGTTTGCTCAGATGATGAGCAGTATAACTGTGAAAGTCACTCCGACCAGTGAGAATAAAAAAATCGGAAACTGGAACTGTTCTGGATATGATGTTGAAATGAATATAATGATGATGACCACGCAACAGAAAGTCTGGGCTACTATGGATGTTCCTTTTGACTGGAATATGTATGCTGAAAAGATACTTCCGAAGTTTATACAGGGCACTATGATGTTGAGTGATGAATCTGTCAAGGAGTTTATGAAGATCAAAGGTTTTCAGATTAGAACAGAATCCACTATGAATGTAATGGGGAATGAAATGAAGTCATATTCCGAGGTCGTTGAGATCACAAAAAAGAACGCTCCTGCTGGAACATTTGATCCTCCTTCGGATTATGAGAAGAAAGATCAGTTTTCAATAGAGGATATGCAAAGAAGGTAAAAATAAAACCCTTTTTATAAAAGATAATTTTAAGAGAATCCTTCTCTTTATTTTTTAGGAAAGTCAGATTTAGAAAAATCAGGATCTTCTCTACATCTCTATCCTTTTTCTGTCTTGGAACCCCCAGGTTGGATTGACAATACCAATGACTGTTGCTACATTCAAAGGAGAGACGGATGTGATGAAAACTAGAAGGAGGGCTTTGGATGAAAATTGAATTAAAAAGCCGTGTTTTTAAGAATGATGACATGATCCCTGAAAAATATACATGTGACGGTGATGATATATCTCCCCCATTATCCTGGGATTCAGTTCCTGAAGAGACAAAAAGTATTGCTGTTATTTGTGATGATCCGGATGCACCTATGGGAACGTGGGTTCATTGGGTCGTTTATGATATTCCGCCTGAAACAAGGGAGCTGAAGGAGAATGTCACTCCTGAAAGGGAGATGGATAACGGAGGAGTCCAGGGTATGAATGATTTTAAAAAAATAGGATATGGAGGACCCTGCCCCCCGAGTGGAACCCATCGCTACTTTTTTAAAATTTATGCTCTTGATTCCCGCATGAGACTTAACCCGGGAGCCACAAAGAGCCAGTTATTGATTGCCATGGAAGGACATATTCTTGAAAAGGGAGAGTTGATAGGAAAATACAGCAGATAGTCCAGGCAAATAATGAATTGTAAATATGTATTGAAAGCATGTCTTTTCCTGTTTTTTTGTTTTACTGTCATTTTTTCTTCAATATCTTTGAATGCACAGTATTACGGCCGAAATAAAATCCAGTACCATACATTTGATTTTAAAGTAATGCAAACAGAGCACTTTGATGTTTATTTCTATCCTGAAATGGAAGAAGCGGCTCTTCAGGCGGCAAGAATGGCAGAGCGTTGGTATGCAAGATACTCACGTTTGCTTCGTCATGACCTTGAAGGGAGACAGCCTCTCATCCTTTATGCCAGTTCCACTCATTTCCAGCAGACTACCACTATTTCAGGGGAGATAGGTGAAGGAACAGGAGGGGTTACAGAGATCCTAAAAAGAAGGATCATTCTGCCTTTGGGAGCAACTCTATCGGAAACAGATCATGTAATCGGGCATGAACTAGTCCATGCTTTTCAGTTTGACATAACATCTCTGGGAAATTCTTCTTATGCCAGAATGGTTTCTCCTGTACTCAATCTTCCTTTGTGGCTGATAGAAGGCATGGCTGAATATCTATCGGTTGGGCCTGTTGATCCAAATACATCTATGTGGATGAGAGATGCTGTAAAAAAGGGACCGCTTCCATCCATAAAAAAGCTAAGGGATCGAAGGTTTTTCCCTTACAGATACGGGCAGTCATTATGGGCATATATAACGGGAAGATGGGGGGATAGGGCTGTATCCAGAGTGATAAGGTCAGCGGCACACACCGGAGACTACAAGGCGGCTCTTACTGGTTCTCTTAAAGTTGATCCGGAGACTTTATCCAAAGACTGGCATAAGGCACTCCGTGAATCATATGCTCCTCTAATGGACAAAACTCAGGCTTCTTTTAAATCCGATTACCCTGTTATTCAGGGGAGTGAAGAAGTCAAATTAAATGTAAGTCCTTCCATCAGTCCCGATGGCTCAAGCGTAGTGTATTTATCCAGTAAAAATCTGTTTTCTGTAGAATTGTATATGGCTGATGTCGCTACAGGTAAAATAAAAAGAAAGCTCACAAGCACGGCTTTAAATCCGCATTTTGAAAGCCTCCAGTTTATCAGGTCAGCAGGGAGCTGGGACTCCAGAGGAAGACGGTTTGCATTTGGAGCCATTAGCCGTGGAAAACCTGTCATCAGTATTGTTCATGCAGAAACAGGAAAGAAATTGAGAGAATTGGTTTTTAAAGAATTGGACGAAGTATTGGGACCAACCTGGTCTCCGGATGGAAGATGGATTGCTTTTTCGGCCCAGGCAGGAGGCTTTACAGATATATATATGTATGATTTGAATAAAAATGTCTTAAAGAGGCTGACTAATGATCCTTATGGAGACATTCAACCTGTTTGGTCCCCGGATGGGAAGTCCATTGCTTTTGTTACGGAGCGATTTTCAACAGATTTGCCGGTCTTGGATATAGGGGGCCTTGAATTGGCTCTTATCAAACCCTTCTCTGGGGAAATTACAAGGATCACCGGCTTTAAAGGAGCAAGGAATCTGAATCCCCAATGGTCACCTAATTCAGAAAAGCTTTATTTCCTATCTGATAAAAACGGCATCAATAATATTTATGTTATGGATTTAAAATCCGGAAAGATAACTCAGATCACAAATGCTTATACAGGAATCAGCGGTGTGACAGCCATGAGTCCTGCATTCTCATTATCACAGGGAAGTCCAGTTATTGCTTATTGTTTGTATGAAAATGGGGCTTACAGTATATATTACAAGGATATATCTGATTTGCTTGCAGATAAAAAAAAGATAGTAAATCTGGAAAGTCTAAGACCTGCACTGCTTCCTCCCAGGAAAAAGCCTGAAGGAGAAGTCATAGATCTTATTAGAAATCCTCTATTCGGACTTCCTCAGAAAACGGATTATGAAGTGAACGATTATAATCCTAAATTAAAACTTGATTTTATAAGCCAGCCGAGTATTGCCATAGGAGCTGACAGGTTTGGCCTTTATACGGGAGGAGGCGTCTCTTTGTTTTTCAGTGATATGTTAGGATATAACAGCCTGTCCACAATCATTCAGTTGAACAATCGCTTGATTGATTCAGCAGGAGTCATCGGGTACAAGAACAACCATAGAAGGCTGCATTGGGGGGGTATCATACAGAGGATTCCTTATATTACAGCTGGTTATTCCCTGGAAGCCGGAGATATGAACGGTGAACCTGTTATATTGGAGAAAGAATATATTTTCCGTCAGATCAATTACCAGATTACGGGTTTTGCTGATTATCCGTTTTCAAAACTCTCGAGGATCGAATTATCAGGTGGATTCCGTTTCATTGATTATGATAGTGAAGTATGGACCTGGATCTATTCTGCTTTGGATGGATACCAGCTGGGACTTGAGAAAGAGAAAATTCCTTCTTATGAAGGGCTTAATTTCACTTATATCAATATGGCCCTCATCCATGACAGTTCCTATTTTGGAGCCACAAGCCCTATACTGGGAAATAATTATGTGTTTCAGGTTTCGCCTTATTATGGCACGATTGATTTCGTGAGTATTATTGCTGATTACAGGCGCTATTTTATGCCTGTTCGTCCATTTACGCTTGCTTTCCGTCTTCTTCATTACGGAAGGTACGGTAAAGGGGCTGAGGATTACAGGCTGTATCCTATTTATTTGGGCTTTGAATCTTTTATCCGGGGATATAATGCCGGATCATTTAGTGCGGAAGAATGGAGTGATGACGGAGATTTTTTTGATTTCAACCAGTTGTTCGGAAGCAAAATAATCGTGGCGAATGCAGAGCTTCGCTTCCCTCTTTTTCAAATTTTAGGGATAGGCAAGGGGTATTACGGAATATTTCCTGTTGACTTTATTGCTTTCTTTGATTCAGGAATCGCATGGATGGATGAAGGAGCAAGCAGGGCCTGGTTTTTAGGTGGAGATAGAAGGTTTTTATCCAGTGCGGGGGTCGGCCTTAGAGTGAATCTCTTTGGCTATTTTGTGTTGGGATTGTCTTACGTCACTCCCTTTGACAGGCATGAAAAAAGCGGTTATTTTCAATTTACTTTCATGCCCGGCTTTTAACCTGATTATTCATAAAATATGGTTGCATCTATAAATAAATTTATCATGATAAATATTTTTCACAAAACCATTACTATCAAGAGCATGATTTTGACTTTAATTCAAGTTATGACTTTTATTTTAATGCAACCATATTTTACCTTTTAGGCGAGCCGATCTCACAGCATCTGCATTGTTG
>CAYWDH010000033.1:0-30760 GCA_964456985.1 uncultured Eubacteriales bacterium | reverse complement strand
GCTATGAATACTCCTCCCCGCTTTTAACTTACTTAAAGGTTAAAGATGCCATGAGAACCAACATCGATCCGGTCACAGCTCAAGACTCTTTAAAGACAGTAGAGAAACGTTTCCGATCAGAAGACGTAAAATCCCTGCCTGTAATCAAACCAGATTCAAGAAAAGTGATTGGAATAATCAGTTATGAGGACATTCTTCGCTCCGCTCCGCATAACAGGACCCCTGTGGAAAAATACATGTCCAAGGATGTTGTGACGGCAACCCCCGATTATTCATTGGACAGGGCTTTAGAATTATTGAACACTCATAATGTTGGAAGTATTCCTGTAGTAGAGAATAAAAACAACGGAAATGAGTTAGTGGGCATGGTCAATCGCCATGATCTTATACAGCTTGGTCTGCATAAGTCCTTGTCATAACAATCATTCTTGAAAAAATCTTGCATATCGCAGAAAAGAAAATAATAATAGGAAAGGTTTATTTCTTTCATAAAGAGTACAGGTCTGTAACCCTTAAAACAATAGAGCGGAATAAAAAATGATAAAAAAATTGAGACTCTTTGCTCTTATATTATTATTTGCTCTTTTTACAAGCCAAAGTCTCTTTTTTGCCAGAGAGGATAATAAAAAGAACGGGCCAGATATTGGTGAGGCCATCAAAAGATTCGAACAGTATGTTGAGAAAAAGATGCAAAGAGACAAAATACCCGGTCTTTCCATAGGCTTTATAAAAGATGACTTTACCTGGGCAAGAGGATTTGGTTATGCAGACCTTGAAAACAAAGTAAAAGTCAAGCCTCAGAGCTCCTATCGTATGGCCTCGGTCTCCAAAACATTCACGGCTATTGCTGTTCTTAAGCTAGTAGAAGACGGAAAAATCGATCTGGATAAGGAAGTTCAGACTTATGTCCCCTACTTTCCCAAAAAGAAGTGGCCTATAACCGTACGACAACTTCTAGGCCATCTCGGGGGAATCAGCCACTATAAAGACTACGACAAAGAAGGTCATTTCAAGAACCACATGAACACAGAGCAGGCCCTTTCCGTGTTTAAAGATTTTGACCTTGTGGCTGAGCCCGGGACAAAATACAATTATTCCAGTTATGGATTCAACCTGCTTGGAGCGGTTGTGGAGAACGCTTCAGGACGGCCCTTCGGAGAATGTATCACAGAGATCGTCTTTAAACCTCTGGGCATGAATGATTCAAGAATGGACTCTCCTGAAGACATCATCCCTAATAGAGTACGGGGCTACCGACTTATAAACGGGATTGTCAAAAACTCCGAATTTGTTGACATTTCAAGCCGATTTGCCGCAGGTGGAACACGTTCCACAGTGATAGACCTTTTGAAATACGGAAAAGGAGTCTTTGAGAAAAAGATACTAAAACCTGAGACCTGGGACTCGGTTTTTTCTTCAATGGCGACCAGGGAAGGTCAATCGACCTGGTATGGAATGGGATGGAGGGTTGTCCCCATAAAGGGCCACTTCAGTGTAAGCCACAGCGGCTCCCAACCGGAGACAAAAACACAACTTCTCATATTCCCTACTGAAAACTTTGTTGTTGCGGCGGGAGCTAATTTGGAACAGGCAAATCTTTCCCCTTATGTGAATGTCCTGTCCGAACTTATCCTGAACCAGGATTTGAACTCTAAAGCTTTTGTCTCTGATCCCCTTGAACAGGCCATCTATAACGCTCTCTCTCAGGTGTTTGACTACGGAATCAGCAGATATGACTACTTTGGCCTACAGGCCGCAGGAAGCAGAAAAGAGGTCAGTCAGGCATTTGACTATCTCAATCACTACGCGAGAAAAAACGCACTGAAAACAAACTTTAAAAAAACAAAAACCAAGCTAAAAAACGGAATCCATCCTTTAGAGGGAGAGCCTTTTATCCGAACCGGCGCTTATATGGCTTCCTACCTTGAAAAGGCTTATGGAAAATCCAAACTTCAAGAGTATCACCAATCAGGCCCGCTGGCATTTTTTTCTGACTTCAGCAAACTCACTTCTGATTACAGATTAAGAAAAGAGATCACAGATGTAATCCATTCACTCTATGTTGATTGGAAGCACACCTATTCTGATGATTTGCGCGCTATGCACATTACCGTTGAAACTGACTTTGACTCCTTCCTTCAAAAACTCAGACAACTCTCCTCGGAAGCCCGCATTTATCCGGATTTTTCCACTGAAATTACAGAAGCGGCCTACTCTTTCATTCAAAACAACCAGATCGAAAAAGCTATAGATCTCCTTCAGAACAGCTCCGAGATATACCCGGACCAGCCCTTTACCCTGCTTCTTTTAGCTGAATGTTTTGTGCTTAAAAAGGATGCTCAAAATTCCCTTAAATTTTATAAAAAATCTCACTCATTAGACCCTATAAATCTGAACCATTTCGCTTCTTTTGCCGAAAAACTCAAAAACGCAGAAAAAACAGATGAACTCTTTCTTCTTACAGAAATAGCCCTCGCATTATATCCGGAAAATGCGGAAGCACGCAAACAGGCCGGATATATCTATTTTGAATTCGGGAAAAAAGATATGGCAATTAAAATGTTTAAAAAATCACTACAAATCAATCCTGAACAAAAAGATGTTAAAGATATGCTGATTAAACTTCAAAAAAAATAGATTAAAAAAGACTGAAACATGAAGAAAATAAAATTTTTTCTTTGCCTATTCCTCCTCTTATCAAACCTTATATCTGCACAACAAACTGATATATATCAAAGAAAACAGCAGTTCGAAAGAAGCCGGGACTATGATGTGATTCACTATATCCTGAAGTTCACATTCGATGAGAACGACAAAACATACTGGGGAGAAACCACCATCACACTCTCCCCTCTCAAAGATGACTTCAATCAATGCGTCCTTGACGCGGCTGATTTTATGGTTACGTCGGTTATAAATTCAGCGAAAATCCCTCTTGATTATCTGCACAAAGATGAAAAACTGATCATAAACTTGAAAAAAGCTCATGATTACGGAGAAAAAATAAATCTTACTATCAAATACTATGAAGAAAATCCGAAAAACGGCCTCATATTTATCGAAGCAACGCCCGATCACCCTTCTCAAATCAATACTTATTCCTGGCCTGAAAAAGCCCATCACTGGTTCCCCTGTTATGACTTCCCAAACGATAAAGCAACCAGTGAACTTATTGCCACGGTTAAGGAGGGCTACAAAGTTCTGTCAAACGGAGAGCTCATAAAGATAGAGCATGATGACATGTCCGGCTTAAAGACCTACCACTATTCCCAGAAACTCCCTATTTCTTCCTATTTGATTACGCTTACAGCCGGGCCTTATGAAATAATCAGAGACTCTCTGGATGGACTCCCTGTGGAGTACTGGGTTTACAAAAAGGATGTGCGGGACGCTGTGCGCAGTTTTCGTAAGACTCCGGACATGATCTCCTTTTTCAATAAAAAGTTCGGATTTCCTTATCCATGGGCCAAATACGCCCAGATATGCATCGCTGGTTTTGGCGGAGGCATGGAAAACGCCAGTGCAACCATACTGGGAGACGCGACCATCCACGACCAAAGAGCTGAACAGGACTTTTCAAGTGATTCTCTGGTCTCTCATGAGCTGGCTCACCAGTGGTGGGGCGATACAGTCACTGAACGGACATGGAGCCATGTCTGGTTGAGTGAAAGTTTTGCCACTTATTCAGAATATATGTACATCAACCATAGCCTGGGAGCTGATGAAGGAGCTGTGAATCTCAAACAAAAGAAAGACAGTTATTTATCAGAAGCTCATCACAGATACATAAGGCCAATTGTGTTTGACAGATACAACAATCCTTGGGACATAATGGATGCTCATACCTATCCTAAAGGAGCTGTGGTCCTCCATATGCTGCGTTTTATCATGGGAGAAAAACCCTTTTTCAGAGCTCTCAATCATTTCATCACCAAACATGCTTATGGAATTGTGGATACCCATGACTTTATGACCTGTATCAAAGAGGCTACCGGACAGAACCTGGACTGGTTTTTTGATCAGTGGATCTTTAAACCGGGCCACCCCGTTTTCAAAATCAATAAAAAGTGGGACCCAACAGCCAAAGAACTGACCTTAACCATCAATCAGACACAAGATTTTTCCAAAGGAGTTCCTGTTTTTACACTCCCTGTCATTATGGAAGTGACAACAGACGAAAAAACAGTTACAAAAAAAATCTGGATAGATAAAAAAGAAAACGACTTCTCTTTTAAAACCGATTCAAAGCCACTCATGGTCCGGTTTGATAAAGGTAATTATCTGCTTAAAGAGTGGTCCTTTGACAAAACCCTGGATGAACTCCGTTTTCAACTCAAAAATAACGATGTGATCGGAAGGATGTGGGCCTCAACTGAGCTTATCAAATACAGGTCTTATCCGAAAGCTGTATCCGCATTGATCGAAGCGGCTGAAAAAGATCCCTTTTGGAGTGTCCGGCAAAGTGCTGTTAAAACCCTTGGGAACATGGAAAACCCGGAATTGATCCCCGTATTTAAAAATATTTATAAAGATAAAAGCTCGAAAGTGAGAACAGATGCTGTTAATGCCTTGGGGAACTTCAAAAAAAAGGAGTTAAGGACATTCTTCAAGCAAATTTTTTTGACAGATAACAGCTATCTGGTTCAAGCAGAAGCTTTAACCGCCCTGGGAAGATGCAGGGATCCATCAGATATTCCGTTTATAGAAAAAGCAAAAAAAACAGATTCACCCAGAAACATCATTAAAAGAGCGGCTCAGAGAGCCATGGATACAATAAACAAGAAATGATTAATCCAGATACTTTTTCTTAGTTCAGCTCTCTTTAACCTCATTAGATTTGAAACCTAAGACCTTTTTCAGGTTTGACTTATATCTGGATTTGGCTTTAGTGAGAAGAGTAGGACATTGGACCTGACCTGCGATCTGCTGGGCCAGAGTTCCGAAAAAGAAGCTCTTAAACCGCGGTTCTTCCTGCATTCCCAGTATCAAAAGGTCACATTCCCTGGCCCGGCTTGTCACAGCATCCGCTATGTTTTCATTTTCATCAATGATTAGATCAGCTTTGGGAATATGAAAGAGGTTTCGCGCCCTCTTGAGTGCTTCTTCGGCCCGCCTTCTTTGAATCCGGCTGCATCCGGGAGGAACCACAGTCAATAATGTCACATCCGTCTTTTCCTGCCCGTAAAGACCATGAACCAGTCTCACCTTTAACTGATCATGGATCTCTTTTCCTCCTATAGGAATGAGGATGCGTTTTATTGGAATTTTAAAAGGCAGATCAGTCTTAAGAACCGCCACATCACAGGGTTGGTGGGATATGACATGATGGATCAAACTGTTTTCCATAGGATCTTTCTCCTGCTTGTATCCCATAAGTATGAGCTTGCACAGATTCTCTTTGGCGGCCCTTACGATCTCAGGAGCCACTGACCGGGCTATTTTGGTCAAAGATGCGAAATCTATGTTTTGAGCAAAGGCAGTCTCCTGGGCTTTATGCAAGACTACCTGCGCTTCTTTAAGAAAAGGTTTAGCCTCTTCATATTCCGTAATACTGGGCATTTGTATGACATTCAGAGAAACAATCTCACCTCTAGATGCGTGTGCGATTTTACCTCCTATATAGACAAGAGGTTCAACCCGTTCAGGATTGGCCAGAGGAACCAGTATTTTATACTTTTGGGTTCTTTTCAATACCAGAAGTTCAGGGGATTCGATGATTTTGGGAACATCAGCGATCCGGACTCTCTTTGAATAAAAGAGGACATAAATCAATAAACCAACCCCGATCCAACCAAGTGCCAGAATAAAAGCCAGTGTTTGCGTAAAAAGCTGGTAAACAGCTATTCCCATACTTGTGATAATTCCTAATATAGGAGTCAGTGGAAAAAAAGGAACCCTGAAAAGAGAGGGATCTGCCTTACTTCTCTTTCGATAGATAATCAGAGCGATGTTAACCAGGGAAAAAGTAATCAGAAAGAGCAGGCTCGAAGCTACGCCTATGGTTTCCAGCGGCAAAAACACGGCTGCAACAATAAAAATCAAACCACTGACCACAATGGACATCACCGGTGTTTTTTTTATGGAATGAATGCGGCTTAATTTATTGGGGAGCATCCAGTCGCGTCCCATTGAAAAAGCAACTCTCGACGAAGCCATAATAGTGGCATTCAAAGCACTGAGAGTGGCAAAAAGCCCTCCTCCTATGATCAAAACCACTCCGAATTGAGGCATAAAGCTCTGGGCTGCTCTTATAATGCCTATCTCCTTGTACTTTCCCAGCAGCTTCCAAACCGGAAGATTCTCTGCCGGCGTTACAGCTCCCAGCGATACAAACACCACTAAAATATAGATCAGAATGGTTATTCCCAGAGAATAGAGAATAGCTCTGGGGATTGTTTTCCGAGGTTCTCTGACCTCCTCGCTTATGGTTGCAATCAGGTCATATCCCTCAAAAGCTATGAAAGTAAGCCCCATAGCCGCAATAATCCCGCTCAAACCAAAAGGAAGGAAAGGCTTGAAATTTGCCTGAACAGTCTGAGGAGATGAAAAAACCTGCTTGAGTCCGAAAAAAATAAACACACACAGTATAATGATCTTGGTCAAAGTGATCACATTCTCAGTTTTTCCGCTGGCGTGAGTCCCCATGATATTGATTATTATGAAAACAACCGCCACCACAGAGGAAAAAAAAGCAACAGAGCCGGCGCGTCCGGCCACTTCCGTTAAAAACTGGCTAAAAGGAGGAGTGTATCTATGAAAAAATTCCAATAAATAACTTCCGAAACCCTTGGCATAAAGACTGCAGGCCACTAAATAAGCACACCACAGCATCCATCCCGATGCAAAAGCTATCATATTCGGCATGACTTTTTTAATAAAAGAATACCCGCCTCCGGCTTCTGGAATAGCGCTGGAAAGTTCAGCATAGCTCAGAGCTGTGAACAGAGTGACCACTCCGTTTAAGGCAAAGGCTAGAAGAGCTCCCGGGCCGGCATTTCCGGAAGCAATGCCAGTGAGAACAAATATCCCGGCTCCGATCATAGCTCCGACACCAATCATAGTGGCTTCAAAAACACCCAGATGTCTTGCCAGTTGAACCGGATCGGAAGTGGCTGGTGTGATTCTCTTTTGGTTTCTCATCCTTTATATTCTATCTTTTTCAGGAATGAGATGCTATTATAAATCAGTCCATTCTGTTTTCAAGCGAGCTATCTCTTGTCCGTCGCTTTCTCTTAAAAGTTGATGTATGTACTGCGGATTTTCCCCTTCTCTGATATTTTGTGTGCGTGATATGATCCAATCTCCGTAAAATGTCTCATTTCTATAATTGACCTCTATGCTGGTCAGCCTTGAATTCATTATGACTTTCTCCGGTATTGTCTCCACCGCACACTTTATGTAAACAACATTATTCACATGACGGTTAAAATCAAGGTCTGCCTTTAATACAGGAAACCTTAATTCCATGTTGCTCTTATTGAAGTCCGGAAGACGCTTAAACTCATCATTTATAGCCCTTTTCTCATACATGGGAAAAGAAGGGAGGCGCTCCTTTATTTTCACAGGTTTTTTCTTTTTTAAATCCACGGCCATCCATGATGATGTGGCTTTCGCTGCTATTGATTTTAAAGTATGTATCTCATATTCACGCAGGGTAAAAATTTCCTTGACCAGACAGGGCCAGGTCTTAACCTCAATGGTTTCTCCTTTCTGTGGGTAATAATTGATCTCTATGTGATACCTTGAAAGGATCCAGGCAAGATTCTTCTTCAGAAGTTCTTCACCTGAAAGACCTAATTGAAAAGCATGTTCAGCAGCGGATTCCTGAAGGAAATTCAACAGCATCTCCAGTTTTAATTTCCCTTTAAAATCCACATCAAAGTTGCGGACCGTAAACTTTTGACTATATACCTTATCTGTCATTTCTCGGTTTCCAGATCCATTGACATTCTTTCCATTTCAGCAATTTTGGTTGATATAAGCCTCTGTATGGAACGGGACTCTATGAATCCGACTAACTTGTTATCCTCTGTAACGACCGGAAGGCACTGCATACGGTTTCTTTCCATCTCTTCCTTTGCCTCAATCATAGCTGTTTCAGGGTGAGTAGCGGCAATGACCGGTTCCATCAAGTCATAGGCTAACAAAAACTCATCCAAACCAGAAAGCATAAAAGTTTGTTTCAGGTGATCGATAGATATAATTCCCATAAGGTATCTGTCTTTGTTCACTACAGGATAATAGAGATTGTCATGGCTGCTGAATATCTCCAAAATTTTGTTGAGACACATATTGTCATAGATGACAGGAGGATTCTTATCCATTATATCCTTAACCTTGCTTTGCCTTATCAGATCCTCCTCCGTTATATTAAGCCCTGCTTCTCCGGCTTTGATCACAGCCATCTTTACAAAGGGCGGCCCTGCCAACTCAAGAACAAAGACCGTAGAAATGATGATGATGACAATGGCGCTGCTGATTTCTCCGGGAAATTTATGTCCTGCCAGAATAGAAAGCCCAATGGCCACGCCCGCCTGGCTGAAAAGACATAATGGCAAGTATTTCTGTACTGATTTTGAAGCTTTGGAAATACGCGCCCCAATGGTCGATCCCCCCATTTTCCCGGTTGTTCTTCCTATAAGGTAGAGCACAGCAATCAATACCAGGGGGACACTCATATAACTCAAGTTCAGTTCTGCCCCGACCAGAACAAAGAACAGGACAAAAATAGGAGGAGTAAAGCCTCCGAGCAGGTCAAACATATCTTTGCTTTTCCGTGGAGTCAAATTGACAACTGTCACTCCAAGGGACATGGATGCCAGCAGAATATCAAATCCAAAAAGAAGAGCTGCCCCTAAAACCAAAAGCACAATTCCAACAGAAAACGCAAGCACTCTTTCTCTCTCGCTGTGACTTTTGAGAATCTTGCTCAGCACAAACCCTGAGAACACACCGATAAACAGAGAACCGGTGATCTCATACAGGGGGGAGATGAATGTTCCCAGCATACTGCCGCTTCCGTTTCCCAATATAAGACTGGCTATGCTGGAGGCTACGGCAAAAAGCAAAAGAGCCAGCCCATCGTCCATGGCCACAATACCGAGAATAGTCGTGGTCAGAGGCCCTTTACTCTTATATTCCCATAGAACATTTGTGGTGGCAGCCGGTGCTGTGGCTGAAGCGATAGCCCCCAAGAGAAGCCCCAGCGCCCAGGCCGTACCTGCATCATCCATCAAGAGACTTCCTACCAATCCCACCAGAACCGTAACCAGAACGAACGCAGCGATCCCTTCAAACAAGAGAACATAAATGATTTGTTTTCCGTATTTTATAAAAGTCTCTTTTTTTAATTCCCCGCCAATGGTGAACCCAATGAGCCCCAGTGCAAAATAATTGAAAAGCTGGAAGGAATCCAAAACCTGTCTGTTGACTATGTTGGCGCCGGTCTGACCCAGAAGAATTCCCACGGCAATATAACCCACTACTTGAGGTATCCTCAGTTTCTGGAACAAACGGCCCCCATAAGTCCCACCAAACAGGGCTAATCCTAAGAGAATCAATACATTAAGATGGATTGCCGGTATGTTTGAAAAAAAATTGAGAATTGGGTCAAACAATCATTCACTCCACTCAATTCTGCTCTTTCTAAGGAAAAGGTCTCAGAGCAAAAGGATTTTTCTGCCTCTTTATTGGGATTCTTCCCCTTAAGGGAAAAACATCTATATATTTCCTTCCTAATTTTCCTTTATAAAGAGCATCATTTTATATCATACATAGAGTCAATAATCAACCTGTTCTATTCGTATAAACAGGACGACGTCCTTATAATTATTGCTTTCCTATATGATCATGAACTCTTATAATATACTTCCATAAAGAAACCATGCGAAAACTGAGCTTGTTCTTTCTTATCTATCTTTTATTGTTTTCCTTTCAGTGCAGGACCCGACAATCCATTGAGTTTGAACCGGAAAAAGAAGAAATATCCAGAGAGCACCTCTTGATAATCAATGACATTATACAGCAATCTATTGAAAATAAAGATATTCCCGGCGCGGTGGTGCTGGTGGGAAGAAAGGACAAGGTCCTCTTTTGCAACACCTATGGAAACTCCCAACTAGTACCTGAGCCCCGGCCTATGGAAAAGGACATGATGTTTGACCTGGCTTCGCTTACAAAGCCTGTGGCCACAGCTACCTCCATCATGATCCTGGTTGAAAGAGGAGAGCTTCATCTGAGAGAGAAAGTGAAAGATTATATCCCTGGATTCAAAACCTTTACGGATGAACAGGGTGAAATCGGAGAGGATGCCCGGATTTGGCATCTTCTAACCCATACGTCAGGCCTCCCTCCCTATATACCGGATAAAGATATCACTGCCCACTTTGGAAGTTTCTGCACTCTTGAGAATCTGATCGCCTATATCGCTTCACTGGACAAAACAAATCCTCCAGGGGAAGAATTTCACTATTCCTGTTTGGGATTTATTTGCCTCTCCTCTATCATCAAACAGATAACCGGACAAAATGTGGCTGAGTTCTCGAGAGAGAATATATTTCTCCCTCTGGGCATGCACCATACTCTCTTCAATCCTCCTGAGGACCTGAAAGAAAGGTGTGTCCCCACTGAAGTCACAGAAGACCTGTTTCTTAAAGGAATCGTGCACGACCCTCTGGCACGGCTTTTAGGAGGTGTGTCGGGTAATGCAGGGCTTTTTTCCACCGCTGATGATCTGGCCATTTTTGCCCGGATGCTTCTTAACAAAGGCACGTACAAGGAAACCAGGATTTTAAGTCCCCTGGCTGTAGAGCGGATGACTGAAATCTGCAGACATGCCCCCTTTGCAGGACGGGGATACGGCTGGGACCTGGATTCCGCTTATTCCTCCACCGGAGGAGATCTTTTTGGGGCTTCCTCCTTCGGCCACACCGGATACACCGGAACGTCCCTGTGGATAGATCCTGAAACCCAGATTTATGTCATTCTTCTTACGAACAGAGTGCATCCGGACGACCAGGGTTCTGTGGTCTCCCTGCGCAGCAAAATAGCCAACATCGCTGCCTCTTCCCTCCTAAAAAAAGCAAAAGAATAGACACTGTTTATTGACCTGCTTATCGTGTTTTTCCCTTCGAATTTAAACTTTTTTCAGCTCAGCGAGCCTTTCCCTTGCTCTTTCTCGCTCTTCTTTTCTCATGTCAGCATCTTTCCACAGTTCGAGGAATTTCTCATAATAGGCAATGGCTTTGGCTTTCCGGCCTTTCTTTTCGTACAACTCGCCCAGATAGTAGTAATTCTCAGGCCGGATGAGCCGTCCGTCCCTGTTTTCAGGATTGGGATCTGTCAACCGCTCGTAGACCTCGATAGCCTGATCTATATCCCCATTTTCCTTGTAAGCCTGGGCTAAAAAAGAATCGATGTTGAACATGTTATAAACGATGATATTCTGGGTGAGCCATATCCAGGGCATTTTCAGCCGAGGAGCGTCTTTGAGAAGTGATATGGCTTCGTCGTAAGATTTTTCAGCCAGCAATATCTGGCCGAGAAGCCAGTAATATCCTTCCCATTTTTGGGGGGTTGTTATTTTGGGCATCAAGTCTTCCATCTTTTTCAGTTGTGACCGGGCAGAATCGATGTTACCATGTTTTAAGTCAATTGCCCCCAAAGGACAGTGGAGCCAAAAGGAATTATAACTCCGATCGGACACTGCATCTTGGGGAGTTTTTTCCTGGCACCGATCAAGCCAACGATGAAATTGATCCTGGCATAGATCGAATTCTCCTCTCTCATAATTGACATAGGCCATGATATATTCAGCTCTAGGATTTCTACTGAAACCAAACCAGGGAGTTTCAAAAGCCTTCTGCAGGTGTTCGACAGCCTGTTTGGAGTTTCCGAGTATGTAGTGATAAAATCCCTTGAAAGTATATCCTGTATCAGCTTTCATTCCCTCTGTTGGAGCTTTTGCAATGAATCTATCTATCCATTGGAATGACTCCTTATAATCTTCTTTCATGGCATAGGCATAGGCCAGGTAATTCTCGATATTAAAGTCAGGTTTGATATCCAATGCATCCTTGAATTTCCTGATGGCGTCATCGATCTTTCCCATCTTCACATAAAAATGGCCTGTGGTAAGATTCGCGCTGGGATCTCCGGGAATAGCAGCAGAATACTTCTGCAAATATTCAAGTGCTTTTTCATTATCTCCTGTGTTCGCATAGGCAAAGGCCAGTTCCTCATACGCATCTCCCCAGGAAGGATCGAGGGCCAGGACGATCTCCGCATGTTTTTTAACTTCGGAGTACATATCCCTTTTTCTATAGTACTTGCTCAACTCCAGATGCGCCCATTTGTCTCTGGGATACTTTTCTACAATGGTGTTCAAAATCTCCAACCGCTTCTCAGTATTATTTTCTATATGACTTGCATATTCTGCATCGATCATGAGTTTTTCTTTCTCTGTAAGAGCGGTTGTTTCTGAAAGTGTTTTAGCCTTTTCAAAAATCTCGATATATTTACTATTTCGTATCAGACGGTATGTCCAACCCAGATACAAATAAGCCACAGCAAAGTTGGGATCAAGCTCCACAGCTTTCTCGAGCCGGGTTATGGCATCTTTTGCGTACTGATTATAAAAATCCTCTCTTCCTTTTATGAAATAGCTGTAAGCGTCCATGGATGTGGTGGTAAACTCGGAGACATCAAGATCGGCTGATACTATCTCCTGCCTGGTGATACCGACTCCCAGAGCGATCTCCCGGCTGAGTTCACTGATCTGGGTATTGATAATACTGTCGACCCCTTTCCCCTTGGAGCTGGCGCTTTTGATGAGTTCTCTGGTTTTAACATCATAAACCTTGAGATCTGTGGCAAAGACATCTCCCACTTTCATCACGCTGCCCAGCACCACAGCTTCAATGCCTTCTCTGCGGCAGAGCTCGAATCCCAGGTCTTTTTCTATGGTTTCCTCATCCTTTCTTCCGACCTGTTTCATCAAATCCTGCAGCCTCTCCCAGGTGGCCACATAAAGCAATCCTGTGTTCTCCAGACTGGTGATCAAAAGATTGGGAATGGCCCGCTGCAGCATATCATGGGCTTTATCACCAGTCAGGTTTTCGAAGCTGATAACAGCTATCGAATTTTCAATAAGAGGAGCAGCCGCGCCTTTTCCCGGAAAAAACTGCCAGATAGTAACAGCAATGATGATTAGAGAACCTGCCGCAGCCGGAATAAAATATCTCTTCCGGATCAATAGAGTAAAAAAAGTCTTCCGCCTGGGACGGATCTTTGTACCGAGCGGCAGACCGTCTTCGATATTACGCAGGTCATTGAGCAGCGCCTCTGCGCTTTGATACCGCCTCTTCCGGTCTTTCTCCATGCAGATCAAGATCAAACGTCTCAGGCTCTCTGAAATCTCAGGATTTAGCTTTTTGGGGTTCGGAGGAAGCTTGGTTTTGTGTTTGAGAGCCACACTCAAAGCTGTATCCCCTTTAAACGGAACGCTCCCTGTCACCATCTCATAGAGGATCACTCCCAAAGAATAAATATCAGATGCCTGGTCTGCTTCTTCTCCTTCTGCCTGCTCCGGGGACATGTAATCAGGTGTTCCTATCATCATCCCGGATTGGGTGACTCCCGAAGCCTCAACCAGGCGGGCGATACCAAAATCCATGATCTTGGCATGGTTCCTCTCATCAATCATGATGTTCTGGGGTTTTAAATCCCTGTGCACCACTCCCAGTTCATGAGCTTCAGCCAGTCCCTTACACACCTGCTTGGCTACAGCGACCGCTTCCTTTTCACTTAACTTTCCTTTCTTCCGGATTAGGCTTTTAAGGTCCTCCCCTCTCACATACTCCATGGTGATGTAAGGGGTCTCTCCCTCTTCGTTCAGGTCATACATACGGCAGACATGCCTGTGGGCGATCTTTCGGGAAAGCTTCAGTTCATTCTTGAAACGCTCGATGATCTCTTTACGGGCAGCGATCTCCAGTTTGACAACCTTGAGGGCCATCTCTTCATCGAGTTTTTCATCCTTGACCCTAAAGACCTCTCCCATACCGCCTTTGCCCAGTTCTTCCAGAATCTCATATCTTCCGGCAAATGTGGTGCCTATGTGAAGCGTTGTAGCAGGGGTTTCCATGGTCTGGGTAGGACCGATATCCTGACCAAGCTGGGTTCCGCATTTCCCGCAAAAAGAGGTCCCCTCAGGATTCTCATGCTGACACTTCGGGCATTTGATGGTCATCCCTATCCCCTAAATTAGGAGAATATCAACAAATCAAAAAAGTGTCAATGAAATCGGTATTTGACAATGACGATATTTTCCATCTCATCTGTTTCTTTGACAAAAAGAGAATCTCCCTTGACAGCCATGAGATCCCCATTGAGTTTGAGATAGAAGCTGTCCATATATTTGCCTTTTTGATTAAAGACGTCAAAAAGAGTCTCTTTTTTTTCAGAGTTGGTTGAAGTCTCGACCCAGATGAAACCGCTGTTAAAAAAGATCTGAGAGATGTCGTTTTCATACTTCCGTTCGGGCAGTTTCCTGCTGATAGGTGATTTAGCTTTTTGTTTGTCTTGTTTGTGTTTGACGCGTTTGTATTTGCGGCTGAATTGAACTATGACATTATTTTCTTTAAGATCCAGTACTTCTATAAGATATTCACTCGAATGGCTTATGTAAAAGATGTGGTTTTCCTTATCCAAAACATTATAAATAGCAGACAATCCTGTGGCAAAACCCTTTCCAAAATATGCCTGGATGGGGAAATTGGGACTTATTTTGATGATCTCACCATTCAGGGCAACCTGCAGGATCCTCTCTTCTATCTCCAGTATTTTCCCGGTCCGTTTTTGCATGAAAGGCCATGTGGATTTAAGAAAAAGGAAGCGGCCTTCATAGAGCCCGTAAAAACCATTAAACTGTTCTGTTAAACGGATCTCTTCCAGAAAGCGGCCAAAATAGTGCATATGGACTATTTTGGCGCTACTAAAGTCATAAATATAGATACCGCTTTCATGGAGAACGAAGTGAAAATAGTTCTGGACCTCACCAGGACCCTGGCCTTTGGTGACAAGGTTTTTTAAAAAAGTCCCGTCTGAAGAAAATTTAAAAAGCCGCGCCTCATCAGCTATATAGATATTTCCATCTTGATCAATTTTTAGATCTCTCGGAATTTTAAAATAGAACTCCCCGCTTTCATCTGAGATGGTGAGGATTTGCTGAAGGCGGAGGATTCTTCCGGCATTAGGGCTTAAGGGTTTTTGAGGATTTTTTACAACCTCCTGGGCAGGAAGGGAAGTGCAGAACAAGACAAAAAGCAAAATAAACGGAAGAATCTTTTTCATTTGAGCTTTTTTCCATAGTATAAAAACCTTATTTCCGAGTCAATAGGAATAAATGGCAGGGAACATAACAAGATCATTAATTCAAACGCCTAGAGCTTGATCCCATAAACCGTTTATAGACCTTCAATTCACAGGACTGGGCTTTTTGGATTATTTTTTCGGACAGAGCAGGAGAAATCCGGTGGGCGATCCATCCAAATTTTCCCAGGGGCGTCATCACAACTTTCTTTTTTCGCTTCTCCATAGCCTTGAGTATGATATTGGCTGCCTGTTTTTGGGAATGATGTTCAGGCCGATTCGAGGGCACCAGGGAGCCTTTTGCCGTTAAGATTCTTTTTTCAGGGTCATGCTCCGTAAAGCCCAGATAAATCAATCCTATATGCACTCCGTAAGAAGTGAGTTCCATACGAAGCGAACCACAAAAGTGGGTCAGGGCTCCTTTGCAGGCACAGTAGAGAGAAGCCTTAGGAAGGCCAAACAAACCGGAAACAGAGGATATAAACACAACCTGTCCTTTGGATTGGATAATAGGATGGATGGCTGCTTTTGTTAGAAATATGCTGCCCATCAAATTTGTATCCACCAACTGCCTGCAGACATCAGTTGAAAGCCTGTCAAAACGGCCGCGCATGGACACACCGGCATTGTTGATCAAAATATCAAGCTGTCCATAACGATCGATGGCAGTTTGAACGATTCTTTGGGCATCCTCCCAGACGCTAACATCCCCGCACACAGCCTCCACATCACCACCCATTCTCAAAAGCTCAGATTTTGATTGTTCCAAACGCCTCCTTCCTCTTGCATTGATCACAACCCTGGCCCCTCTCTCTACTAGAGCTCTGGCCAAAGCAAATCCAACGCCCCGGCTTGAACCACTCACGACCGCTACTTTATTGCTGAATTCACTCACATTTCCCTCCCGTTACCGTTAAGAAATCCATAATCTGTCAAACTCTGTATGGATTCTGAAATAGTGGTCTCGATATTGGTCTCCTGCATATTCAATTCCTGGTTGGCTTTAGCCGGACTGTAATAAGCGCATATACAGGAAAACTTGGCTAATCTCTTCTCAATAAGCGGTTTTCTTTTTGATATCTTTTCAGAAAAAGAGCCGCATAGTCCTCCAAACCGTAGAAGAGCCTTTGGCACAACAAAGCGAGGCGGTTTTTTCTCCGCAACCCGGAATACGGAAGAGAAAAAATCAAAATAGCTCAGATTCAAACCTCCCAAAATATAGCTTTGTCCTGTCCTTCCGTTATAAAGTGCGGAGACCATGGCTTTGGCTGCATCTCTGGCATTTACGAAATTCCTTCCACCTGGAGGCACAACACGAATGTTTCTGCTGATATACTGGCGGATGAGCTCTCCGGAACTGGGCCTTGAATCATAGGCCCCAAACATAAAGGTGGGAGCGACAATTACAGCATCTAAGTCGTATTTTTTCACATAACTCCGGACCAATCCCGATGCCTTATATTTTGATTCCATATAGGCAACGCCTCTATAAGCATTAGGAAAGGGAGCCTGTTCATCCCCGGGATTTTCATAGGGACCGAACTGATAGGAACTGGCTGAACCCACATAGACCACACGGTCGATCTTAGCCTTAAGGGAGGCATCCAATATTTTTCGGGTCCCGTCAAAGTTGATCTTCCAGGTTAAATCAGGGTCACCCCAAATATCTGTCATGGCTGCACAGTGGAAGAGGTAGCGGCATCCACGGAGTGCTCCAGCCAGGGAGCTGCCTCCGTTTAAAAGGTCGCCTTTGACGGTTTCGATATCCAATCCCTCCAGGCTCCGGGATGTGCTTTTCGGATAAATGAGCGCCTTAACCGAAAACCCTTGTTTTAAGAGCTCTCTGACGAGATTGCTTCCCAGAAGGCCGTCTGCCCCGGTAACAAATACCTTTGTTTTTAACATTTCACACACCTCCTTCAATTTATTCCCTTTTTTTCAGGTATCTACACTTAATCTAGGAGGGTTGAAACATTAAGTTGTCAGGAGGATGTAAAAGATTTGTTAAAAAGCGGTTAAGAAATGAACTCACAAAGAAAATATATTTATGGTCATATTCCTTTGTTTTCTTTCTTCCGGATCGGCTTTATTCTTGCTTTTTTCATATGAGACAAACACACTACCTCATCAGCAGCAGGCTTACAGCCATGACCAACATTCCGCTCACCAAACCTAAAATGCTGTCATGCCCTTTACCGTAAGCCCTGCTGGTTGGAAGCAGTTCGTCCAAACCAATGTAGACCATAATTCCAGCCACTCCACTAAAAAGAATCCCCATCAACTGCTGGGGGACAGCCCCTGTACTGCTCCGTAGAACCAGGCGCAGTATTAGATAGGCAATCCCCGCGCCCAAAGGCTCAGCCAGCCCGCTGAGAAAAGAATACACAAACGCCTTTTTCCGGTTCCCTGTGGCATAGAATATAGGCACAGAGACACTGATCCCTTCAGGAATATTGTGCAGCGCAATCGCTACTGCAATGGCAATCCCGACAGCCGGATCCTTAAGCGCACTTAAAAAAGTGGCCAAACCTTCGGGAAAGTTATGAATGGTTAGGGCTATAGCTGTAAAAAGACCCATGCGTAAAAGAGACTGATCTCCTATACGGTGGTCATGTTCTCCTGGTTCTAATTCTCCCTTTTCTTTGCTGGCAGTCACAGAAAAATCAGGTAAAGGGGCTGAGGGATCGCCTAGAGGTGCTTCTTCTTTTTTAGAGTGGATTTCATGCGGATTTTTGGATGACGGAACCAGATTATCAATAAAGCCGATGAGAAGTATTCCTCCAAAAAAAGCAGCCGTATTTATCCAGTGTCCCCAATAATCTCCGTACTTGGCTGTAAGGGATTCCGCTCCTCTCAGGAAAATCTCTACAAATGAGATATAAATCATGACTCCTGCAGAAAAACCCGTGGCAAAGGAAAGAAATCGATAGTTTGTCCTCTTTGTTAAAAATGCTATCGCACTGCCAATACCCGTGGCCATGCCCGCAAAAAGAGTGAGCCCCAGTGCCGCCCATACGCCGTTCATTGCAGGCCTCCATATCGGTATTGACTGGCAGAGTCTGTATGCATCATCACGGTAAAATCAAATGATATCAGAACAGACTGAAAGAATCCATTCAATAACCTCCTGTTTTTTCTGTATGAATCATGGCTGACAAAAGTTGAAAATTCGATAAAATAGTTACTATTATCATTCTCATAATAATCTTGCATATCGCTGAAACAAAATGAATAATAAATACATCGCCATTTTTTATGAATAATTCTGGCAAAGTGCTTTCATTATGATTTGAGGAGTCATTGAAATAAAGTGAACCTCCCTGTCCAAGCTTTTCTGGCATTCATTCCTATTCTGGCAGCTGCGGTCCTCTTAGTTGGCTTTCGTCTTCCTGCAAAAAAGGCTATGCCCATGGTATTTGCATTGACCGTTGTGTTAAGCCTGACCATCTGGAAGGTCAATCTGGCCCGGGTAGCTGCTTCCACTATACAGGGCCTCTTCATTACATTTGACATACTCTGGATTATTTTCGGTGCCATTCTTCTCTTAAACACCCTCAAGCATTCAGGGGCTTTATCTGCGATTCGCACAGGTTTCACAAATATCAGTCCGGACCGCCGGGTCCAAGTGGTGATCATTGCCTGGCTTTTTGGTTCTTTTATTGAAGGTTCCGCCGGATTTGGCACACCTGCAGCTATCGCGGCTCCTCTCATGGTAGCTCTGGGTTTTCCTGCCATGGCTGCTGTGATGATCGGAATGATGATCCAGTCCACCGCCGTTACTTTTGGAGCCTGCGGTACTCCTATATTGATTGGGGTGAGAGGCGGCCTTCAGAATCCTGAGGTCATAGCCCAGCTCAAAGCCGCAGGCACTGATTTTGACAGTTATCTGCAAGCTATTACAGCCCATTCAGCCCTGTTCCACGGCATCACTGGGACTTTGATTCCTGTTCTCATGATTGTCATGCTGACTCGTTTTTTTGGCTCAAAAAAATCCTGGTCAGAAGGACTATCCATATTTCCGTTTGCTCTGTTCAGCGGTTTGGCTTTCACGCTTCCTTACACATTAACCGGCCTCTTTCTAGGCCCTGAATTTCCCTCATTATTGGGAGCGCTTATTGGATTGGCAGTGGTCACCTTTGCCGCTAAAAAAAACTTCCTTCTACCTAAAGACAGTTGGGATTTTTCTCCTCAGAGTGAATGGGATCCCAAATGGAAAGGGACCATTGATGTGAATCTGGACAACCAAACAGGAAAAATCCTGTCTGTCTGGCTTGCCTGGATCCCCTATATTTTAGTGGCCGCCATTCTGGTGCTTACCCGTCTTCCCCAGTTTCCGGTAGGCCACTGGCTGCAGTCAGTGAGTATAAAATGGACCAATGTGTTTGATTCCGGGATCACTCCTTCCACCACTCCCTTGTATCTGCCCGGGACCATTCTCATCGGAGTGTCTCTATTGACGTTGCTTGTCCATCGAATGAAGATCTCAAGCTTCCGGGCCGCTCTCAATGAATCGAGCCGAATGCTCTTAGGCGCTGGTTTTGTTTTGATTTTCACTGTGCCCATGGTCAGAATTTACATGAACTCAGGTATTAATGCCGCAGGACTGGCCAGCATGCCTGTGGCTATGGCCCAGTGGGTGGCTGCCAATGTGGGAAAAATCTGGCCCTTATTTGCACCTTCCATTGGAGCCCTGGGAGCTTTTATTGCCGGAAGCAACACAGTGAGCAATCTCATGTTCAGTCTGTTCCAGTACAGTGTGGCGGATAAACTGATGATATCAGGGGCAGTGGTCGTCGCCCTTCAATCTGTGGGCGCAGCTGCAGGCAACATGGTGGCAATCCATAATGTGGTGGCAGCTTCTGCCACTGTAGGAATCTTAGGCCAGGAGGGATCTATCCTTCGCAAGACCATTTTGCCCACTGTTTATTATGTGGCTGTGGTTGGAATTTTAGGCCTTGTTGCGGTGTATATATTATGAGAAATATGTTTACAAGCCCAGTTCCTTTATAATGTGGTCGGCTCCTGAAAATTTCTCTGTGACAAAAAGCACATACCGTATATCCACACTGATAGTCCGCTGCAGTTCCGGAAGCTCATAATAATCAGCGGTCACGCTTTCATAAGTCATATCAAAGATAATGCCTATCTGTTCGCCTCTGGCATTAAGAGTGGGAGAGCCGGAATTCCCTCCGGTCACGCTTGTGGTGTTTAAGAAACAAGCCGGGATATCATTGAGCTTCTTGTCTTCATAACGTCCGTAATCCCTGGCTTCATAGAGTTCTTTGATCTTCTCAGGTACATGGAACGGAAATTCTCCTGTATCCTTTTCCATAACACCTTTTAATGTGGTCTGGGATTCATAATAAACCGCATCTCTGGGGCTGTAGCCTTCAATGAATCCATAGGTGAAACGGATGGTTGAATTGGCATCCGGTGCGATTCTTCCCTCTTCCATCTCCAACAGGCCGGACAGATAGATTTTCTTGAGTTCCTGCCTTTCCTGTCCAAGAGCCTTTTCTTTTTCTCTGAGAGCTGTCATCTCTTTTTCTATCTCCGAAGCCAGCTGGATAAGCGGATCCTTAATTTTCATAAGGTCCTCTTTTTTCATATCAATAAGTTCAAGCCTTTTTCCCGCATCAGCAAGAATGGTGTTGTCATAGAGACGATCGACAAATCTATCGATCGCCTCATCAGATTTTTTAACCATAAGGTCTTTTAAGGCTTCGGGTATTTGTTCCTTCGGATAAACTTTGAGTTTTTTCAGCTGGTGCTTGAAAAAAGCTCTGTCCGCTTCCAGGTCAAATCCCCTGTCAGCAAGCTGGATCCGCATCTTTATTAAAGGAATATTCCTATCCTGATAAGCCGGCTCTCTTTCCATGTCCGGCTTTTCTCTCTCCTCAACCGTGCGAAAGATGGTATAGGCCTGGGACAAAAGCGCGGATCCAAAATAAGAGCTGACCATCCTTCCCAGAAGGGCATTCCTCCTATTAAAGGCTGAATATTCTTTCATGAAGGCTGATATATCCTCAAGCGCATTGCCGTACTTTTTCTCCCGATCCGGCTTGTTCTTCACCCACTGCATAAAATCTTTTTCCTGGTTTTCTTTTATCTTAAGCAAATTGATTCTGTCTATCCCCTCAAATTTACCCTGATAGTTCTTTAGACCATTGTTCAGGCCTTTAATGAGGCTGGCATACTTGATCTGCACTTCTCTATCATCTTTACCAGCTTGTTCGAAGAAAGAAATGATGTCCTTGTACATGTCCATTCTTTCCTTCATGTTTCTAAGGTCAAAACTGAGCTCTGCGAGCGTGTTGTTTCTGTACGTTCTCCCCGGATAGCCCATCACAAAAGAAAAATCCCTTTCTTTAAATCCTTTTGTTGAGATTTTAAGCACTGATCTCGGCTGATAAGGAACATTGTCTTTGCTGTAATCCACTCCTTTATTCTCTGGAGATACATAAGCTCTCAAAAAACTGAAGTCGCATGTATGGCGGGGCCACATCCAGTTGTCAATGTCTCCTCCAAAATTACCCAGATCCCGTGGAGGTGCATACACGATCCGGATGTCCTTTATGCGCTTGAACCGGAATAAATAGTATTGATTCCCGCTGTACATGGCGGCCACACTGGCTCGGATATCTTCTCCCTCTTTTTCAGCTTCTGCGATGAGATCCTTTTTGATCTGGTCGAGCGCTTCATACTTTTCCCTATAGCTCATCTCTAGTTTGATCTCAGACAAAACTTGTTCTGTGACCTCTTCATATCCCAGCAGAACATCCGCAATATACCCCTGGGCCGGGATCTCCTCCTCTTTGGTCCAGGCAATAAATCCCTCCTGGATATAATCTTTTTCCTTTGTGGCGGCTCTCTGAAGCGCGCCAAAAGCAACATGGTGATTAGTGAGAATCAACCCGTCATGACTTACGAATTCACCGGTCCCTCCTCCCAAATGCACCACCGCGCTCATCAACCCGGTCCCGTCTTCCCTGTACAGATCTTCAGGATTCATTTTAAGACCTTTTGCCTTGAGCTTAAGACCTTTCATCTGATGGGGCATCCACATCCCTTCATCAGCCCAGGACACAAGCGCTACACTCAAAATTAAAAGTATGACACTTAAATATTTCAGATATTTCATGCCAACCAGACCTCCATGATTTTTACTCATTCCATTATAACCTGGAGGAAAAGAAAGTCCATCCATTATTGTGAGTTGAAAGACTTGGTTTAAATAATTAGAGGATATAGTTTAAGAGGTCTTCAAATGTCGCATGATGACGTTTTTTGTCGTTTATTTTTATTGAAAAAAACAATTTCAATGACAACCTTTTTGCAATTCTTTGCGTAATTATATATATATATCGGATTTCGATAGAGCTATGAATCAATGAAAAAAGTCCAAAAACAAAGAGGCCCATCATGAAACTTTTATCCAGAGCTGAAGAAATCATCCTTTTATCGGTCTTGAAACTGGAAGAAAATGCTTACGGGATATCCATAAGGGAACTTATCCGCGGAGCCACAGGAGTGGAGTGGTCTTTAGCCCAGATTTATGACCCTTTGAACAAATTGACTCATAAAGGATATCTGATCAAATACAAAGGAGAAAGCACTCCGGAACGTGGGGGAAGACACAGGTACCTTTACAAAATAACTGAAGAGGGAAAAGAGGCCCTTTTAGACATTCGAAAAGTCTATGAGAATATATGGGAAAAAGTCCCTAAGAAAGCACTAACATAATATAAAATGAGTGGATCAAAAAGGCCTCCCCGATTTGCAGAACGGCTGCTCAAAATCATTTTCCGCCGGGAGGAACAGTGTGAAAAATTAGGGGATTTTGAAGAGGGATTTCAATATGAACTCGAAACAAAAGGAACGTCCAAAGCCTGTCTCTGGTATTGGTCACAGGCTTTAAAAGTCATCCCTCTGAGTATTAAAAATTTATTTTACTGGAGCTTTGCCATGCTCAAAAATTATCTTAAAATCGCTTTGCGTCATATTAAAAGGCATAAAGCCTATTCCTTCCTCAACATCACAGGCCTTGCATTGGGGATGGCCTGCTGTATTTTGATTCTCTTCTGGGTACAGGATGAATTGAACACGGACAAATTTAATAAAAAGATTGACTCGCTCTATCAGGTCAGGAACATCCAGCACTACGGGAGTGAGACCAGCCGGGATTCGGGTTCAGTTCCGGCCCTGGGACCGGCACTCAAAGCCGAGTATCCAGAGATCATCAACACGGCCAGATTCAACAACGGTCAAGGAGAATTTTTGTTCACAAGCGGTGAAACAAAATTCAAAGAGCTCGTTCAAATGGCAGACCCGGAAATCTTCCAGATCTTCACCTTTCCGCTGATCAAAGGCAGGATTGAGGACCTGTTTTCCGGACCGAATGTGATGGTGCTGTCTGAAAGCCTTGCTGATAAATATTTTGGCAGGGATGATCCTGTTGGAAAAACCATAACCGTTAATGAAGGATATGATTTTAAAGTGGTGGGAGTGATGAAAGACATCCCTCACAACTCAACCATCCGTTTCAACGTATGGATCCCCCTGGAATTTGCCAATACTTTGTGGAGGCCAGACTATACCAAGACCTGGTATAACCTTGCCTTCAGGACCTATGCGGAAGTAGGTCTAAATTTTGACCTGGAAGCCTTTAACAAAAAGATTGTAAACCGCATCAGGGAATCCAGGCCTGAAACGAATTCAGAACCTTTTCTCTATCCCTTCAGTCAAGTCTATCTTCAAGTCTGGGGAAGGATAGGACAGATCCGAACATTCACCATTATTGCTTTCCTCATATTGATTATTGCGTGCATTAATTTCATGAATCTGACCACAGCCCGCTCTTCTCAGCGCTCAAGAGAAGTGGGCCTCCGGAAAGTGGTTGGTGCCAGAAGAAATCAGGTGACCAAACAATTTTTTGGAGAATCTGTTCTGTTTACCTTTATTTCACTTATCACAGCCCTAATTTTGGTGAGAATTCTCATGCCCTTTTTCAGAACATTGACCGGAAAACCACTTTATTTTTCAAGCCTCATTAATCTAGAGATGATTGGTGGGATCCTTGCTATGACTGTTTTTACCGGAATCATAGCCGGAATATATCCTGCCGTGTTTCTTTCCAGTTTCCGACCCGCTACTGTATTGAAGGGAAAAGGCATCTCAGGAAAAAAAGGAGATCTTTTCCGTAAAATACTGGTTGTCATGCAGTTTTCCCTTTCTGTGATGATGATCATCGGAACTCTCGTTATCTTCAGTCAAGTCAAATACTTAAAAAATAAAGATCTCGGATTCGATAAGGAACATCTACTCTATATCTACGTCGAAGGCAATTTAAAGAAGAGCTATACATCCATGAAAAATGAACTGCTTCAGGACCCAGGTATAAAGAGCATTTCCCTGACATCGCATTCTCCAACAGGCATCTACAACAACGGACAGGACTGGGACTGGGAAGGACGGGACCCAAATATCAATCCTTTGGTCACTTATTTTGGTGTGGACCCTGACTTTCTGGAAACCTTTCAAATGGGAATCGAACAAGGAGAATCCTTCCGCAAAGGAACTGAAAACAGCGGTTTTAATGTGCTCGTTAACGAGAGGTTCGCTGAAATCATGGGCCTCGACAATATTATCGGAGCACGGCTTTCTCATGGAGGCCAAACTTTTCAAGTCATAGGTGTGGTCAAAGACTTTCATTTCACTCCTGTTTACAGGGAAATCGGACCTCTCCTTCTTTATCACAATCCTCAAATGCGCGAATATAATTATATGTTTATTCGGCTTAATCCAGGAGATATCCCCGGAGCCCTTGCTTCCATCAAGGAATCGGCAAAAAAATTCAATCCTGAATTTCCGTTTGAATACAGATTTTTAGATCAAGATTATGACTTGCTCTACAGAAGTCTGGAACGGGAAATGGGGATCGTGCGGACCTTTACCTTTCTGGCCATTCTGATATCCTGTCTGGGGCTTTTTGGATTGGCTTCTTTCACTGCAGAGCAAAGGACCAAGGAAATCGGCATCCGCAAGGTTCTGGGAGCATCTGTTACCAAAATCATTTTTATGCTGTCCAAAGAGTATGCCAAATGGGTTCTTATTGCCAATGTCATTGCCTGGCCTGCGGCCTATTTTCTGATGCACAGTTGGCTCAGTGACTTTCCTTACAGGATTCCCCTTTCCTGGACGATATTTTTTGGGACCGCTCTTCTCTCCCTTTTCATCGCTCAAATTACCGTCACATTCCAGGCAATGAAAGCCGCTCACTCAGACCCTGTGGATTCTTTGCGCTACGAATAAAAAAAATTTCTTGTTACTTGTAATTATTCTAAATTAAAGATAGAATATTTATGTATTTTGCATATTTTATTTTTTAGAGAAGGGGTCTTGCATGAAACACAAAATGGGTTTCATACGGCTTACAATATTATCGGTTCTACTGACTGCCGCTCTTTCTCTTATTCTTTCCGCAGGAACCAGAATCCAAGATCAATCCCAGTATGAACATATAACCGGGAAGGAGATCTTTCTACTCGCCTGCGCCAACTGTCATGGGGCAGACGGAAAAGGCCAGCCTCAAAGCCGGGTTGGGTTTGATACTCCCCTGCCTGACTTTACAGATTGTAGTTTTTCTTCAAGAGAACTCTCTCCGGACTGGGTTGCCATAGCTCACCAAGGCGGACCTGTTAGAGGATTCGCTCAACTGATGCCTGCCTTTGGCAACGTCCTTTCCATTGAGGAAATCACAAAGGCTGTTAAATACATAAAAACATTCTGTTCAGACCTAAATTGGCCCGATGGTGAGCTGAATCTCCCCAGGGCTATAATCACTGAAAAAGCCTATCCTGAAGATGAGGCGGTATTGACTTTCGGAACAAATGAATCCCTTGAAAAAATTTCAGGAGAATTTGTGTACGAACAAAGATTTGGATCCCGCAATCAAATAGAGGTCAAGGTTCCTTTTGGCTGGAGCGAAATGACTCTTGCAAACGGAGCTGATCCAGTAACTGACTGGACTTCCAATCTCGGGGATCTCTCTTTGGGTGTCAAGCGAACTCTTTTTCACAGCTTAAAAAAGGGTTCAATTTTCAGCGCCGCTGCTGAAGTCATCCTGCCTACTGGAGATGAAAATCGAGATTTTGGGAAAGGCACCTTTGTCTTTGAGCCCTTTTTGAGTTATGGACAGATCCTTCCAGCAGGATTTTTTCTCCACTCCCAATTAGGGGCTGAGTTCCCGGCTCAAAGCGATAAGGCTGAAACAGAAGCTTTTCTCCGGTTGGCTCTGGGCCGCACTTTCACGACCGGGGGGTGGTGGGGCCGGTCATGGTCTCCTATGGTCGAAATTCTTGCCTCCAGTGAGCTGGAATCCGGAGCCAGCATTTATTGGGATATCATGCCCCAAATACAGGTGACATTAAACACACGTCAGCACATCATGTTCAATATCGGTGTGCGCATCCCAGCCAATTTCACATCAGACCGGGATATTCAAATTATGGCTTACCTGCTCTGGGATTGGTTCGATGGCGGATTTTTTGAAGGGTGGTAAGACAATGATTCGTAAATATATTTTCTTTACAATCTCAATTTCACTGATTTTGACTTTGATCATAGCCGCCCCTCTGCCTCAAATTTTCCATACATCAGACCGCTGTATATCCTGCCATAACGGGATTGTGACTCCCAAAGGAGAAGATATATCTTTTGGCGCTGACTGGCGTTCCTCCATGATGGCACACTCATCACGGGATCCCTACTGGCAGGCTTCTGTTCGCCGCGAAACCATAGTGCACTCCATGGCTACTGAAGCCATCCAGCATGAATGTTCTGCCTGTCACATGCCTATGAGCCGGTATCTGGCTAAAGTCAGGGGGGAGAAAAGTCAGGTTTTTGAACATCTCCCTATCACAAGACAAATCACTTATGAAGACCAACTAGCTGCTGATGGCGTCTCCTGCACTATGTGCCATCAGATCCGAAAGGACAATCTGGGGCAAAAAGAAAGTTTCACAGCCGGATTTGTTGTGGACATTAAGACACCTTTGGGACAGAGAGAGATTTTCGGACCCTATGAAATAGACGAAGGGCGTAAAGCTCTTATGCGGTCTTCCTCTGATTTCCTTCCCAACCAAGCCGCGCACATCCAGACCTCCGAACTGTGCGCCTCCTGCCACACACTCTACACTCATGCCCTTAATGAAAAGGGAGAAGTGATCGGTGAACTTCCAGAACAGGTCCCCTATCTGGAATGGAAGCACAGCTCTTATCCCGGGCACAGGAGCTGCCAGTCCTGTCATATGCCGACTGTTGACGGCTCAACTCATATCACTGGGATTGTGGGAAAAGACCGGGAACAAGTATCGCGCCATGTTTTCAGAGGAGGCAACTTTTTTATGCCTAAAATCCTCAACCGCTACCGCTATGAACTGGGAGTCAAAGCCCTCTCTAAGGAGTTGGAGACGAACTCTCTCAGAACAGCCGACCACCTCAGCTCCTTCTCAGCACAGATAAAACTGGAAAATATAAGCTTATCGAAAGGACAGCTTCAGGCAGAAGTGAACATAAAAAACCGGGCTGGCCATAAACTGCCCTCAGCCTATCCTTCCCGCAGAGCCTGGATCCATTTTACAGTTTATGACCGGTTTAATGCCCTGATCTTTGAATCAGGGGGCCTAAACTCTGACAGCTCCATCAAAGGAAATGATAATGACTCTGACCCTGATTTATTTGAACCCCATTATACAAAAATTGAAAAGCCTGATGAGGTACAGATTTATGAAAGCATCCTAGGCGGGCCTGAGGGAAAAGTGACCACTGTACTGCTCACAGCAGTAAAATACCTCAAGGACAACCGGCTCCTGCCCAGAGGATTTGATAAATCCACTGCTGAGGAAGATATTGCTGTCCAAGGTCAAGCCGCTTCTGACCAGGATTTTCAGGAAAGCGGAGATACAATCATTTATAGTGTAAACGTTCAAGACTATAAAGGCCCCTTTCGCATAGAAGCTGAACTCCGGTACCAGCCCATATCTTATCGCTGGGCTCATAACCTAGAGCAGCAGGAAGCATATGAGATCGATCGTTTCCTTTCTTACTATCAAGCTCTATCGGATCTTTCCGGAGTCATCCTTGCCCAGGATAAAGCCAGAATGGAGTCCGAGCCTATTAAGAGCCATTAATATCTAAAAAATATCATCGAATACGGATCACATATTCTCCTTTTCTTGGAGTGTTTTGGTATCTGAGAATGATTCTGTAAAGCGTATCACCCCATGAACTCTGAAGGTGGCTGTCTTCTATCCGAATGGTCTCAATCTCAGGAAGGAATTTATCTTTGTCATAGAGAACACAAACCGCACTCAATTGTCTTATCTGTTCAGGATTAACCAACCGGATTTTTCCCTTCTCTATGACCTCCGGTTTCCGCCAGCTCATCAGATGCATGACCACATCCTCTTTTACTTCCTTCAGCTCATATATGTCACTCACTATCACTTCTCTGCCCCTGAGAAGAGTGATAGTACGATCCCAAGATTTGACCTGAGCCTCGTCAGGATACGCTTTGGAAATATCCAGACTGAATGAAACTTCCTTATCTGTGGACTTATGCTCCACATCAAAGGCCTTAAATTCATTTCCTTCTTTCTGCATGACTCCGTTAATGGTCGGCAGATTGTGATAGGCAGACTGCATGGTCCATATCTCATATCTCCGGGAGCTGAATGTCTTGGCTGTATACATCTCTACGCCCACATCAATGACCGCAGGATATCCGTCAGAGTATACAATAAAGTTTCCTACGTCGTTGTGATTGTGGCTTTCAGCATTATGGCCGCCTTTGCAGGCCAAATACAGGCTCTTATGAGAGCCTTCAAAGGACCTTGACCCCATGACCTGAAGCTCGGGAAGCCAGAAGTCTCTCTCCAAGGGCTCTATAGGTTCTGCCTCCAGCAGCTTTTCCAGGCCGAACACAGGGGGAAGCACTCTTCCCAAAACACCGAAACCTCCTCTTAAAGGATCCTGCCTCCATCCCTGCTTTTCAGCCAGAAAAGCACCGAATCCTTTAAGCTTCTCATCCTTTATTTTTTCACCGTATCGAAAGACCACACCAGCATTAGGGCTCACTTTGGCTGCAGCATCTGCGAAATTAATAAAATAAGGATAATGGATACATACGCGGTAGATATATCTCCCCATTTCTTTAATCAATGGATAATCGAATATATTGATCCGTCCTTTGGATGCGCTAAAAAGGAGCTCCAGACAGTCAAAAAGAGAAGCACCTGCCCTGTTCCAGTATCCAGGACCTTCGTCACAGCCTCCGTCTCTGGGATAGGGATTGATGAAATTATCCAGGCATTGAAGTATCTTATAAATGGACCGGGTCCGGAGGTCAGGGTCTTTTTCTATGATCAACACTGCGGTCAGCCAGTTGGAGCAGATCCAGGGATTCCAGTTGTTGACCGTTCTATCAAACCCCATCCACCAGAAATCATCTCTCTCCAGATTGGGGATCAGGATCCGGCGTTTGATTTCATGCTCTATTCTTTCAGTTATCAAAGGAGAAATCTCATCCAGTTCTTTTCCCACCAAATAATAGGTCCATGCCAGAAGCATGCCCGTTTCTGCTGCAAAGAGATCCACAGTGGGCTCAGTAATATCGGGAAGCCCCTCCCCTCTCTTCTGAATACCTACATGCGCAGGAACACCCCAGTACGTCTCCTCACTTAAGGCCCACACTCCGTTCATGATGTCATCCAGAAATCTTCCTTTTCCCTCCATGCATTCACCCAGCACCAGTTCAGCCAGTCTCTGCCGCCTGCCAAAAGAATGACTTTGAAAATGACTTCGGTTCCCTGTGCGGACATATTCCATGAAAACTGATGCTTTCAGAGTCTCCCAGTCACAGTTAATGTTTTCTTCCGCTTTTTGAATACAGGCCCAGCGCAGATTTTCCGGGAGTTTGTTCCACTCTGTTCTCTCAAAAGCCCTTGGAAAGGGGTGCCATTCGCTTTGAGTGGTGATCATCCTATTCAGGTCCTCCGGATTATAGGACCCGCTCAACAGATTAAGCTCATCAATAGAAGATCTATCACAGGCCCAGAGATATCCTCCATTCATCCATAAACACGTGGCTGTTATGATAGTTAATATGGAAATACAAATTTTTTGATTCATGTCCTTACTCCCTTTTCTTCTAATAAAAACACTTTATTTCTGACCAACTTTTTTATTACATCATATATCATTTGATTGCAACCAGGAAAAATCAGAGCCTGATTTAAGCTCCTAACCTGGATGATGAACGAGTCAAGGTATCATAAGCCTTATGAAATTCAGGTGTGGCTGAAGCGACATTGAAGATTTAGCCTTCGGATGA
>CAYWDH010000032.1:0-31620 GCA_964456985.1 uncultured Eubacteriales bacterium | reverse complement strand
GTAGAATGGCGTTAAAAATCTTTAGTGAGCTGAGGCCACGCCTGAATTTCACCTCTTTACCTGAGCCCCCGATTTATGATACATAATAGAGAATTCTAAAAAGCTGAATTTAGAGGAGTTCAGAATGGAAAGTCAGGAGATATTCGACAGAGGAAACTGGGGATCAAAACTTGCCTTTGTCTTTGCTGCATCCGGCTCCGCTATCGGACTGGGAAGCATATGGCGCTTTCCTATCATGGTGGGATTAAACGGAGGGGCGATATTTGTGCTGTGTTACCTTTTATCCGTTTTGTTTATAGGATTCACCGTGCTCCTTGCAGAGCTGGCCATCGGCCGCCATTCCAAGAAAAATCTTGTGGGGGCTATGAAACTCATAAAACCCGGAACTCCGTGGAAAGGTGTGGGTTATATGGGCATCATCACAGGTATCTTTATTCTTTCCTATTACTCCGTGGTCGCTGGATGGGCTGTCGGGTATCTCTACAAGACCATAACAGGCGCTTTCAAAGGAGAGGTAACCTGGCAGGCATCCGATTCTCTGTTCAGAAATTTTGCGGCTGACCCTCCGGCAGTGGTCATCTGCCTGTTCGTTATTATTGTCATCACTACTTTTGTCATCTCTAAGGGGGTCAAAGGCGGTATTGAAAGATGGTCAAAGATCCTCATGCCTGTGCTTTTCATCCTCATCATCATTCTTTCCATACGGGCTGTCACTCTCCCTGGATCAGGAACCGGATTAGCCTTCTACTTAAAACCTGACTTTTCCGCATTCAACCTCAATGTGCTTTTTTATGCCGTGGGGCAAGCGTTCTTTTCTCTAAGTTTGGGCATGGGGACTATGACCGTATACGGAAGCTATATAACAAAAAAGGAAAATCTCGTCTCCTCAGCAGGATGGGTGTGTTTTTCCACGACACTGGTGGCGCTTCTTGCGGGAATCATCATCTTTCCAACCCTCTTCCATTCCCTGCAGTTGACTCCGGAACAGTTCAAGCAGGAGTTTGAGGTAAGCACCGGGCTTATGTTCCAGGCTTTTCCTATCGTCATATCAAAAATGCCGGGAGGGTATATATTCGGAATCATGTTTTTCATCCTTCTTCTTATTGCTGCTCTCACGTCTACCATATCCATGCTGGAAGTGCCCACTTCTTATCTTGTAGACGAGAAAAATTGGAAAAGAACAAATGCAGCTGTTCTTATAGGAAGCATAGCCTTTATATTGGGAATCCCTTCCGCGCTTTCAAACGGAGGGGTTCGTTTCCTGACAAAAGCCAATTTTATGGTCATAATGGACCTGGTCTTCGGCAACATCATGCTCGCCATCGGAGGCGTTCTGATATGCCTCTTCTTAGCCTATTCCTGGAAGGTCAAAAATTCCCTCAAAGAAATACGCATCGGAAACAAAAGTTTTAAGTTAAAGTCCCTGTGGACCTTTAATATCAAATATCTGGCACCTGCTGCTGTTATTCTTATCATTGTTTTTATTGTCATAGAAAACATTTTATGATAGAAAAAGCCTATCCTCACAATCCTTAAAACAGGAGGTCTTTATTTGAACGGAACACCTCGAAGGAAATTAAATCCCCTGACTTTCTCCCTAAAGCTTGTACTGAGCGCTGCCATACTCTCTCTTATATTGATTTTCAAGACCTCCATAAAAGATGTTCTCAATACACTGGCAAATGTAAACATTTGGTGGCTCACCGTTTCTTTTTCCCTGCATGGATTAGGTTTGTTGATAAGCGCCATTAGATGGCAGATCCTTGTCAGGGCTCAGGGAGACAGCGTTCCTCTCAGCTTTCTGATCAAATCTTATCTTGTTGGAAATTTTTTTAACACCATCCTCCCTTCCCGTATCGGCGGCGATGTGGTCCGTATATGGGATGGCTCTAGATATTCAAAGACCCTGTTAAAATCTTCTGCCATCATCCTCGTGGAGCGGCTTACAGGGATCATCATTCTCTTTCTCTTTGCCTTTGCCGCTGCCCTCTTTCGTCTGGACATGGCCCAAAAAGTTCCGGTTATCTGGGTCTCATTAGTCATCGGTTTCTCCGGATTGATAGCGATCCTTTTGTTCTTCACTCCTTTTATAGAAAAAATAATCAACAAAATCCCTTCAAAAGGGCTTTTAAAAAAAGTCATCCAAAAGACAATTGAATTCCGCAGCACTATCATTTTTTACAAAACGAAAAAAACGGCCTTATCCAAAGCCTTTTTTTGGGCGTTCCTGCTTCAGGCCAATGTGATCCTTCACTTTTTTCTTATCGGGAAAGCACTGCATCTGAACATAAAAATCATAGACTATCTTATTTTTATCCCTATCGTCATGCTGATTCAGTTAATCCCCATAACCATAAACGGACTTGGGCTCAGAGAAGGAGCCTATATAGAGATATTTGAATTCTACGGAATTGCTCCTGAATCTGCTTTTTCTTTTGCTCTCATAGACGTTGCCTTTATGCTTATCATCGGAGTCATTGGTGCTATAATATATGTAACCAGAAAATAATCTTGTATATCAGGAAGATGAAAAAAAAGAAAAAAAACATACCCTTCCTTCTTGCTTTTCTTCTCTTTTTCTGGTTGTTGAGAGCCGCGCCTATCAGAGCTCAGGATATATCAGAATACGAAAAACGTCTTGCCGAGATCACCACGCAAATAGAAACCATAAAGAAAAAAATCATGGAAGGAGAAAGAAAAAAATCATCCATGCTTTCCCAATTGAGTCAGATCGGATTCCAAAGAAAATTACTTGAGAACGAAATCATCCTGAACCAGACAAAACTGAAAAAAGCAAATCAGGAACTTTCGGCATTAGAAAAAAAAATTCCCTCTATTCAAAAAAAACTGGAGTCAGAAAAACAGGCTATCGAGAAAATATTGGTAACTTTGTACAAGCTCGGAAAAATAGACTATTTTGAACTCATGCTCAAAGTTAATGATGCTGCTGACTTCTTAACTGAAAACAAACACCTCACCCTAATAGCAAGGCAACAAGAACGGAAAATATCCGAGTATCTTGATACCCTTGATGAACTAAATGAATCTCTTTCCGAAGCAGAAAAAAAGAAAAAAGAAATAAAGGCACTAGTCCTCAGTTCAGAGCAGAAAAATCATGAACTCATCGCCCAGGAAAAGAAGTACAGTTCACTTATAAATAAAATAAACAGCCATAAGGAATCCTATCAAAAAACCATAAATGAACTTCAAGAAAGATCTGAACAACTGCAAAATCTTATGGAAAAAATACTTAGAAATCCGAGTTCTTTCCCGGTTAACCTTACTCCCCTTTATGAAAAAAAAGGATCCCTGCCATGGCCCCTTCAAGGAAAAGTCATATCATCCTTCGGACTCAAAAGGCATCCGAAATTCAACACCATAACAAAAAATAACGGCATAGAAATATCCCCTGGAACCAATTCTGTAATAAAATGCATACATCCGGGCATAGTCGTGTACACAGACTATTTCCAGGGATATGGAAACCTTATAATCATCGATCATGGGATGTCCTATTATTCTCTTTATGGTCACTGCTCGAATTTCATCGTTTCTAAGGGGGATGCCGTGAATTCAGGTCAGCCCCTTGCCATAGTGGGAGAAACCAGTTCCCTATCCGGAAAAAGCCTATATTTTGAAATCCGCTATAAGACCAAACCTCTAGATCCCTTGAAATGGCTGAAATAAAGATGGTACAATCAGATAGCATCAAGGATGTAAGAATATGGGTTTTATGAAAACAAGGATTTTTCTTTTTACTCTATTAGGCGCAGTCAGCCTGTTTTTTATCCTGGAAGGGAATCTTTTAAAAAACCCGACCACCCTGCTGGAATCAGATAACAGTTTTATCATCCTGGCCAGAGCCATAAACCTCATAAGAAGTGAGTATGTTGAGGAACCAGCTCCCGGCAAAACAATGGAAGGCGCTTTTAAAGGATTAGTTAATTCTCTTGACATCCGTTCCGGCTATCTGGATGAGAAAAGTAAGGAAAAATTCAAACGCCTCAATGGAACCTTGGCTCATGAAACCGGCCTGGTTCTGTACAAAATCTTTAACTCTTTTCCCGTGGTCATAGGGATCAAAGAAAATTCCCCTGCAGAAAGACAGGGAATCAAACTGGGAGAGACCATTGGGACGATTAACGGAATATCTACTTTGGAAATGAGTATGATAGAGGCTAACCTATCACAAAAAAGCGAAAAAGCCGAAAGTATCACCATCAAAATCCTTAGAAGAACAGAAGATGAAGAAATCACACTCAAGAAAGAAAGAGTGAGCCCCGCTCTCTATTCCTTTGTACCTGATAAGGGACCCGGAGGGATTCTAAAGATCCATGCTCTTTTCCCGCCCGTAGTCAAAGAGATAAAGAAGAACGTGATCCCTCAAATCACTACCAACAACTCCCCTTTGATCATTGACCTGAGATGCTGTCACGAAGGAACGCTGGAAGAAGCATGGGGCTTTATAAATATTTTCATGCAAAAAAAGAATATCGGTTATGTGGAAACAAAAAGAAACAAAAAAGAAGTTATCAACTGTCTGGAAACCGCACTGCTTCCTGGAATCCCTCTTCTTCTATGGACAAATCAGGCAACCATAGGAGCTTCTGAAGCAGCGGCCTCTGTTTTGCAGAAATACAGAGATGCCACAGTAATCGGAGTAAATACACCGGGCCTCATGTCAGACGAAAAACTCATCGCTTTAAATGACGGAACAGGGATTGTCCTTACCACGGGTGTATTTCATCCATTTTCAAAAGCCGAAACATGGAACCAAGGAATCGATCCTGACATAACAATGAAAAAGACTGACTTAAGTTTAAAAGCCTATCTCGAAGCCTCTGGTAGGTCATTTTCAAAAACATAAAACTCAATTGAATAGAGACAATCATAAAATCCTGACTCTATACGTGGTATTGATCGGTTTGGCTCTGGTCTCGTTTCTGGGCCTTGATTATATTGACTGGAGAAAAGGAAACAGGTCAGTTGTTTTTTCAACTATTTCCCGGAAGGAAGAAATCCCTGAAGCCAGAAAAAATCTAATCCGTATCGTTGAGCAAGCAGTCCTTACTAAACAGGTTCCTCAAAAAGACATAAGCAAATACACGGATGAATATGGAGTTTGTCATATTATGCTCGGCCTGGATAAAGAAAAATACAGTTTCCTCGAAAAATTCCTTGAAGAAAAATTCAGAAAAATAAATGCCTCCATCCAAAAAAACCCCGAACAGGACAAAGAGGATAGAAAATATCTGCTATGGGAGGTGAACAAAAAAGGAGAAACTCCATTGTCTCTTCTTTTTTCCATTGAACCAGAACGAGAGATAGAAGCACCGGAAAAACTACACAAACCCCAAAACCAGGCCGCTCTTATCATAGATGACATGGGATATTCAATGGAAGATATAGAAGATATCTGTTTAATGAAAAAAGACCTGACCGTCGCTATCCTCCCTTTCAGCCCTCATGCTGAAGAGACAGCTGAGTTTGCCAGAAAAAACGGGATTGAAATCATCCTTCATCTGCCTCTTGAATCAATGAACAATACCTATGACAACGAACACACAGAAGGGCTCATAAATTCCAGGATGAGCCAGAAGGAAATCATAGATATTTTGGATTCCAATCTGAAACAAGTCCCTTTCATCTCAGGTGTCAACACTCATATGGGGTCTAAAGTGACCAAAAATAAAGTGCTTATGGAGATTATCCTTGAAAACATCAAGGAAAGAGACCTCTATTTCATAGACAGCCGGACCACAGCCGATTCAGTAGCCTATGAAGTGGCCCAAAGAATGAGTATTCCTTCTGCCTACAGGCAAATTTTTCTCGATAGTGAAATCAAACCGGAATTTATTAAGAAACAGCTCATCAAGCTTTTCAAAACAGCTGAAAAAAAAGGGAAAGTCGTGGGTATATGTCATCCTTTCCCAGAGACCATGAAAGTTTTAAAGGAAAATATACACAAAGCAGAAAAGTATAACGTAAGTTTTGTATTTGCATCTAAAATAGTTCATTGAACGGATACAGGAAAAATGTTCAAGACACTGTTCTTGAAAAAATCTTGCATACCGTTGAAAATAAATTGATAATGAAAACATCGCCATTTTTCTATGAATAATTCAGGTTAATGATAAGGAGGAAATAAATGAAAAAAAGAAGCCTGTTACCCACCGCTATTTCCCTCTTTTTTCTCTTAACATCATTAATGATCCTGGGAAACAGTTGTACGAAGTCAATGAGTCCTGAAGAACTGAAATCTTCCATTGAACTCACGGATATTGAAACAAGATGGGAAAAAAAATATTACCAGCCTTGGCCTCCCAAACTGACTCTGGTCCCGGCCATCAGTTTCAAACTCAAGAATATAGGTGAAGAGCCTTTATCCTATATCTACTTTAACGGGATATTCCGCTTTATTGGAGAAAAGGAAAACCTAGGAGATAACTTCTTAGCAGGAATTCACGGAAAACCGCTTATGCCCGGAGAGACAAGTGAGGTCATAACGTTGCAGAGCAACTTCGGTGTGGAAGGCGACAATGTGAATCATTTTAAAAACAATCCTGAATGGAAAACAGCTGAAGTGAGGATTTTCGCCAAGTCAAAAGGTGCCCAATATGTGCTTCTGGATGAATACACCATATCAAAAAAGATCAACTTCAAAGAACCAGAACCAGTGGGAATGGATGAAGAAGAAAAAAAGAAGAATCCTGATAAGTGAAAAAGATAATTTAATCCAGATGCAATTGGATTTTTCTTAAAAACCAAAAAAAGGGGAACTGAACCATGGGAAATAAAGAAAAAAAAATCAGCAGAAGAAAATTTTTAAAAAACGCATCGTTTGCCGCAGCCGGACTGGCTGTATCTCCTTATATCATACCCTCTTCTGTAATGGGACTCGGAAAAAACACACCTCCCAGCGATAAAATAGTCATGGCCGGGATCGGCTTTGGAATGATGGGTATACCCAATATGCAAAGTTTTCTAAGTAAGGATGAAGTGAAGTGGGTGGCTGTTTGTGATATAGACGATAACCATCTCCATCAAGCAAGGGATATTGTGAATGAGAAATACGAAAATAAAGACTGCGCCACTTATCATGATTTCAGGAAACTTTGCACAAGAGATGATATCGATGCTGTTTGTCTGGCTTTACCGGATCACTGGCATGCGATCATCTCAATATACTGCGCCAGGGCAGGATTTGACATATACGGGGAAAAGCCCTTCACCCACAGCCTTGTGGAAGGTCGTTCCGTATGCAATACTGTCAAAAGATACGGCTGCATCTGGCAGACTGGAAGTTGGCAGAGATCGGTCGCCAATTTTCACAAGGCAGCCGAACTTGTCCGCAACGGACGAATAGGGAAAGTAAAAAAAATCGAAGTCGGTCTCCCTCAGGGGCACTATGACTTCGCAGGAACAAAGGGCCGGGAAACAATGGGGCCTCCGCCGGATTATCTGGATTATGACCGCTGGCTCGGGCCAGCTCCCTATGCCCCTTACTGTCCGGCACGGGTGCATAGAAACTGGAGATGGAACATGGATTATGGTGGAGGTCAGCTCATGGACTGGGTGGGTCACCATGTGGATATCGCTCACTGGGGGATGGGATATGACTTGACAGGGCCTGTGGAAATCAAAGGAACCGCGCAGTATGACCGCGCTGGAGTCTGGAACAGCCCGACCCGGTATTATCTCGAACTCAAATATGCGGACAACACTCCCATGACCGTAGCTGGAGGTCATTCTGAAATCCGGAGCGGGACAAAATGGATCGGCGAACATGGGTGGGTATGGTGTGATCGGGGCGGTTTTGAAGCCCATCCTGCGTCTCTTGCCAGGGAATTCATCGGCCCGGATGAGATAAAACTGTATCAAAGCAGTGACCACTATCAAAACTTTCTGGACTGCGTGAAAACAAGAAAAACGACCATTACTCCTGCTGAAACAGCTCACAGGTCCGCGAGTGTGGGCCACCTGGGAGTGATCGCCATTGAAATAGGACGAAAAATATACTTTGACCCGCAAACCGAGACCATAAAGAATGACCCGGAAGCCCAACGCCTGCTGAGCCGTTCTTACCGAAAACCCTGGCAACTTCCAGAATGAACGGGATCCGACATCAAAGAGGTGAAACATGAAAAAAAGAAAAAACAATATAATACCGTTAATCATAACCAGCATCCTGTTTTTTACTTACGCAGGAGCCTCTCTTTATTCTGTTCAGGAAAAAGAGCTTTCATCGCTTCTCAAACAACTTAAAACATATGAAGAAGGTAAAAACGACCATCTCGTTCTTGAATTAAATGCCTATATGCGCTCTCACAGAGCCACCAAAGAACAAAGACTGGAATGCGAACGCCAGCTCCTTTCTTTCCTTAAAACAGATGCCACGGAAACCGCAAAAATGCTGGCCTGCCGTCACTTGAGAATCATCGGGACTAAAGAATCAATCCCTGTACTCAAGGACATGGTGTTAAAAAAAGAAACCACGGATATGGCCAGATATGCTCTGGAAAAAATACCGGATACAGCTTCTGATAAGGCCCTGTTAACCGCTCTGGATCAAAGCAGCGGTCTCATTAAAGCAGGAATCATTTCATCTCTAGGGCACAGAAAATTCTCCGGAGCAGTTCCCTCTCTTAAAAAGATCCTGAATGAAAACACTTATCCATCCCTATCACTTGCTGCAGCTGAAGCCCTGGGACATATAAGAAATCCTGAAGCCGCAGAAGCGCTTTCCAATGCCCTCTCTCAGACTGAAGGAGAATTAAAGGTTCAGGTAACAGGGTCTCTTCTAAAATGTGCGGAACAGTTTCTATCAGATGGAGAGAATGAAGAAGCCTCCCATATCTATGACCGGATCCTTTCCGCAGACCTGCCGTCATCCCTGCACAACAGTGCGATCAGAGGAAAAATAAATGCAGCGGGCGAAAAGGGAACAGAGTACATTCTTGAAGCCCTGAAAAACAATAAAAAGGAAATCAATCCTTCCTATATTGAGATGATCCCGGAATATTTTGATTCCTCAAATATCACCAGTGTGTGCGTTCTGCTTCCCATCCTGCCTCCGTGGGCAAAAGTCCAAGTGATCTCAGTCTTATCCCTGTACCCGGGAAAGGAGGTACGGCAAGCTGTCCTTGATTCAGCCCAAGACAGCTCCTCAGAAGTAAGGATCGCTTCTCTGAAAACTCTAAAGCAAATCGGTGACTCTTCCATAGTCGCTTTTCTCGCTCAACGTGCGGCTTCCTCCAAAGGAGAGGAAAAGCTTCAGGCCCGTACAAGCCTTTGGGGGCTTAAAGGGGATGACATCGACAGCACAGTCATCTCAAACCTGAACAGTGAAAAAATCCCTGAGATCCAAATAGAATACCTTAAAACCGTGGAACAAAGGCGGATCTATTCAGGGAAAGACGCTGTCTTTAATACACTCCGTTCTTCAAGCCCGGAAGTGCGGCTTCAGGCTATTAGATCCATGAAACAAATTTCTTCTAAAGAGGACATCCCGAAACTCCTTGAATTCCTCAAAAAAACGGAAAACGACCCGGACAGAAAAGAAATGATATACACCATTGCTTTCACAGCGCTGAAAATACAGGATCCCCTGAACAGAGGAGAGCCCGTCAAAACAGTCCTTCCTGAAGTCAAAGACCCTCTTACCCGGTCATCTCTTTATATTCTCCTCGGAAGGATTGGAGATGACAGCACTCTTCCTGTACTCCGATCAGGATTGAGCGAAAAAAACGGGATGGTTCACGACTCAATTGTGAGAGCCTTTGCCAGCTGGCCCACTTCCACAGCCGCAGAAGACGTCCTCTATATTGCCAAAACATCCGATAAACCGGAACACCGCATCCTCTGCCTCAGGGCCTATATAAGAATGATTGAAATGGAGCCTTACCAAAGGCCTGAGGCTGCGGTCCGATCCTTAGAAACCGCTCTGAACCTCACTAAAAGGGCCCAGGAAAAGATCATGATTCTTGGAGTGCTTCAAAAATTCCCATGCGATCGCGCGGCAAACCTTGCGGAGCAGCTCACAAAAGACAGCGATGTTGAAAAGGAAGCCAAAAAAACACTTATTCTTATTAAAGAAAAATTAAAGAAAGGGGTAGAATAAAACTTTAAAATTTTTGAAAAATTTAAGGATATGGATTAGACTATATTAACCTGGATTAATATCTCCGAAGGGTTTCCTATGAACAGGAGGTCAAAGAATGTCCCAAACAAAAAAACAGAATATAAATCCTAAAAAACTGACATACGGCATGGTCGGAGGAGGAGAAGGGGCTTTTATCGGAGATGTACACCGGAAAGCCATTGCCATAGACGGAAAAGCAGAACTGGCTGCAGGGTGTTTCTCCAGGAATTTTGAGAACACTAAAAACACAGGTAAATTGCTTGGATTGGACAGCAGCCGGTTATACTCCACGTATAATGACATGTTTGAAAAGGAGAGCCAAAGGGAGGACAGCATTGATTTTGTGGTCATTGTCACGCCAAATAACACCCACTTTCCCATTTCAAAAGCAGCACTGGAGCACGGAATCCATGTGGTGTGTGACAAACCCCTCACCATAACCAGCCGCGAGTCTGAACAGCTAGCTGAGATATCGGACGAAAAAGACCTCTTGTTCTGTGTGACATACACCTATACCGGCTACCCTATAGTCAAGCAGATAAAATCAATGATAGCTAATAGAGAACTGGGAGAAATCCGCTTTATAAACGCAGAATATCCTCAGGAATGGCTGGCAACATCTTTAGAAAAAACCGGACAGAAACAATCTGTATGGAGAACAGATCCCTCTCAATCAGGAGCTTCAAACTGCGTGGGGGATATAGGAAGCCATATCGAAAACATGGTCTCATATCTCACGGGCTTAAAAATCACATCTCTTTGTGCCCGGCTGGATACCTTTGTGGAAGGCAGGATTCTTGATGACAATGCATCCATACTAGTGGAATATGACAGCGGGGCCAAAGGTCTCTACTGGAGCAGCCAGGTAGCCATAGGACATAATAACGGACTGAGAGTCAGGATATACGGGAAAAAAGCTTCCATTGAATGGTTTCAAGAAAATCCCAACTCCTTTAGGATATCTTATCTTGATAAACCCACAGAGATCATATCGCGGGGAAGAGACAAGATGGTCCCCGCTGCAGAAAGAGCATCGCGTGTTCCGGCAGGTCATCCGGAAGGCTATTTCGAAGCTTTTGCCAATATATACAGCACATTCATCACGGCACTTGATAAAAAAATCAACAAAAAACCTATGGCAGAAGAGGACTCAGATTATCCGGGTGTCAAAGAAGGATACCAAGGCGTGAGGTTTATAGAAAAATGTGTCGAAAGCTCCCAGAAAGGAGCTGTTTGGGTTGATTTTTAAACGCTCACAAAAGGAGGATAAATTGAAAAGACCCGTCACATTATTTACCGGACAATGGGCAGATATGGCTTTTGAGGATATCTGCAAAAAAGCAAAAAAATGGGGTTATGAAGGCCTTGAGATCGCCTGCTGGGGCGATCATATGGAAGTGAACAAAGCTGACAAAGACCCTGATTATATCACCAGAAAAAAACAAATACTGAAAGAAAACGGGCTGAACTGCTGGGCTCTCGGAGCTCATCTGGCAGGCCAGTGTGTGGGCGACCTTTATGATGACCGTCTGGACGGATTTGCCCCGGATAAAGTAAAAGGAAATCCTAAAAAAATCAGAGAGTGGGCCATTGAGCAGATGAAAACAACAGCCAACGTCGCTAAAGATATGGGGTGCTCGGTGGTCAACGGGTTCATGGGTTCCCCTATTTGGAAATTCTGGTATTCGTTTCCCCAGACTACAGAACAAATGATAGAAGAGGGTTTTAAAGAGATTAAAAAACTCTGGACACCGATTTTAGATGAATTCGACCGCCATAAAGTAAAGTTCGCTTTGGAAGTCCATCCCACTGAGATTGCATTTGATTTCTATACTGCCCAAAAGCTATTTGATGTTTTCGAACACAGACCAGCCCTTGGATTAAACTTTGACCCCAGTCATCTGGTCTGGCAGGGAATGGACCCGAAACTTTTCATACGCGAATTTTCTGATCGAATCTATCATGTCCATATGAAAGATGTAGCTGTGACTCTTGACGGTAAATCCGGCATACTGGGCTCTCACCTTCCGTTTGGAGACCTCAGGAGAGGATGGAACTTCAGGTCACTAGGCCACGGAGATGTTGACTTTGAAGAGATCATCCGGGAACTGAATGATGCCGGCTACAAAGGCCCTCTATCAGTGGAATGGGAAGATAACGGCATGGACCGGGAGTACGGGGCTCAAGAATCTGTGGAATTTGTTAAGAGCATCAATTTTTCGCCTTCAGAAGTCGCATTTGATAAAGACATGAAAACTGAAAAATAAGGACTGCCTTATTCAACGACCGGCCTAGAATAGAGATAAGGAAAGGAAATATGTCTGACAAAAACAAATCAAAAAAAACCGGTTCCCTGTCCAGAAGAGATTTTCTCAAATCATCTGCCTGGGCAGGTCTTGGAACTGTTCTTTCTTCACAGATGTTGAGAGCAAGGTCACCTTCATCCAAACAGTCTTCTCAAGAATCATCTGAAAGAATAAATATTGCTGTTATCGGAGCGGGAACTCAGGGCAGAGTGCTGATAGAATCATGCCTCCGCATCCCCGATATTCATTTTCAAGCCATCTGTGATATATGGGAATACAGCCAGATCTATGCCAGCCGCTATCTGCAGAAATACGGATACAAGGTCAATGTATATGAGGACTACAGACAGCTTCTGCAAAAAGAAAAAGGACTTGATGCCGTGATCGTCGCAACTCCGGATTGGATGCACGCCGAACACGCCAATGCAAGTATGGAGCACGGACTTCATGTCTACTGTGAAAAAGAGATGTCTAACTCCCTTGAAAAAGCACAAAGCATGGTAAGGACATCAAGACAAACAGGAAAGCTTCTCCAGATCGGCCACCAGCGCCGGAGCAATCCCAGATACATCCATGCCATAGACCGGCTGATCCATGAAAAACAGCTTTTAGGCCGGCTTAGTCAATCCTACGCTCAATGGAACAGATCTAAAAGCGATATGCTTGGATGGCCCAAAAAATACACGATACCAGCTGAAAAACTCGAGAAATACGGTTACGGATCCATGACCGAATTCAGAAACTGGCGGTGGTTCAAAAAATACGGTGGGGGACCTATCGTGGACCTGGGGTCTCACCAAATAGACTTGTTTTCGTGGGTCTATGGCACCAATCCCTCTTCTGTCACCTCCTGCGGGGGAACCAATTATTATGACAAAAGGGAATGGTACGATAATGTGATGGCGATCTATGAATTCAAGACAGCCCATGGAACCTGCCGGGCCCTATATCAAGTCCAGACGACCACCAAATACGGAGGTTTCTACGAAGCCTTCATGGGAGACAACGGGACTATCGTGCTTTCAGAAGTCCCTCAATTCGGAAACTGGGCCATGAGAGAAGCTAATGCTCCGGAATGGGATTCCCTGGTAAAAGACGGCCTTTTACAATCAGAAACGCCGCCTATCCAGAAAGTGGATACAAAAAACGTATTCCTTGACGTGAGGGTCACACAGGAAGCCGGCAGATGGCCACTACCGGTCGAACTGGCCAAGCCCCCGCACCAGCCGCATCTTGAAAATTTCTTCAGAGCCATAAGAGGCGGGACTCCGTTGACCTGCTCCGGAGAAGTCGGCTATGAAACAGCACTGGCGGTCTTAACCACCAACAAAGCTGTTGAATCACCGAGGCAGATTAGATTCCAAAAAGAACAGTTCAAAGCATGAAACAAAAACCCATACAAATCCTGATCCTGTTCATTTTGTTACTCGGTCTTTCGCAGGGTCTCGCACAGGAAAAGGAAAAAATATCCTGGGACGGAAACAGAACAGTCCCTGTGCATAATATTCCTTTAAAGGACGAATTCAATGAGACAATCGTTCCTACAGAATCTTTTCCTCTCCCTTATTCTTCCAGATACACTTGCGAACCCTGTCATGTCTATAGCCAGATCAGCCAGGGACTTCATTTCAATGCCCTCTCTTCTGACAGACACGGAAGACCGGGAGAACCATGGATATGGGTTGACATGGATACAGGAACGGCAATCCCTGTCTCCTACCGAAACTGGCCGGGAGTCTTTCATCCTAATGAACTCGGCCTAACTTTCTGGGAGTTCACCCTGCTTTTCGGAAGACACATGACCGGCGGGGGAGTCGGAGAACCGGCCGTAGATAAGAGAAGCCCTGATTCAAGGTGGAATGTATCCGGGACACTGGAAATCAACTGTCTCGCCTGCCACAATAATTCCAGAAAACAGAGTCACAGTGAATGGGCCTTCCAAATACTCCGTCAGAACTTTCGCTGGGCAGCCGTCGCTTCATCAGGCCTGGGGGAAGTGGGAGGCATGGCTTCAAGACTATCCGGAACATGGGATATCTATGACGGACCCAATCCGGATGATTCCGAATATGCCATAGCCCCTTATGTCCGCTATGACCAGGCCTGGTTCAACAGCAAACACGAGGTATTTTTTGATATCAACCACAGACCCAATGATGAACGCTGTCTAGTCTGCCACTCTGTTTCGCCTGCTTCGCAAAGCCAGTTCCTGGCAGAAAGCGATGTACACACCGCAGCGGGCATCCACTGTGCGGACTGTCATAGAAACGACATATCACATTCCATGATAAGAGGTTATGAGGGAGAATCCGAACAATATGAAAATCTGGCTGCCTCTGACTTCACATGCCGCGGCTGTCATTTAAGAGAAAAGAAATCAAAAAAACAAGGGGTCTCATCCGGACGGCTGGGAGCTCCTTATCCCATTCATAAAAAAATCCCTCCGATCCATATAGAAAAACTCTCCTGCACAGCCTGCCACTCAGGATCTCTTCCTCAAAAGAAATTGACCCGTGTAAAGACCTCGCGGGTCAACCGCCTGGGCATCTATGGTATAGCCCGTTGGGACACGGACTTTCCCGCTGTTCAGGAACCTGTGTTTCAAAGAGATTCAAACGGCAGGCTGACTCCAAACCGCCTAGTCTGGCCCTGTTTCTGGGGCTACCTTGAGGGAGAAAAAATCAGGCCAATGAGGCCCGACACTGTGAAAAAAGCAGCTGGTCCGGTACTCTACCCGGAATTAGAGGCTGCCAAGGTCTTATCCGCACTATCCATGATCCCTAACCTTGAAGCCATTCCTGTTTTTATCTCTTCCGGAAGAGTTTATGAATTAAATTTCGACGGAGGGCTGGATGCCTCTGAATATTCCGGGGACATGCCTGAAGTAAGATTATTCTGGGCACTCAAAAAAAACAATTCCCTGTCCCCTCTTGTTCCTGAGTTTGACTGGGAATCGGACCCCCTTGACAGGGACATAGAATACAGGATCCAAGACACTCTGGAAGCTTTGAATAATATCAAAAAGAAGTCTTATGAGCCAGCCCTGATCTACGGAAACAAGGTCTATCAAATATCCGAAGGATACTTCGAAACAAAGGAATGGCAAGGAGATACACAGGACAGCCCGAGACTCTGCTGGCTTAAAGACAATGAGATAAAAAACCTGGTTCCTGAATTCAATCTGAATGCCATTAAGGAAACCGTAGGATATCCTGAACTTCTTACTGAAGAACAGGTGAAGAAAATCCTTATGGCTCTTTCAAAATCTGATACCTCTCAAGATCCTGAAACAAACAAAGAATACGTTTATATATCCAACGGAAAAATGTTCCGGATTAACAAGCAAGGTTCTCTGGAATCATCCGAACACTCGGCATCAGAACCTGTCTTATGGCCTCTGGCCCATCAGGTAAGGCCTGTCCAACAGTCCCTTGGAATCAACGGATGTTCGGACTGCCATTCATGGGATTCGAATTTTTTCTTCGCAGATGTAACAGCCACAGGCACTTTAAACACAAAAAACTCAGCTGAGCGCTCTGCTCATTCCTTTATGGGACTTGGTGGACTTTATCAAAAAATATTCGGCCTTTCCTTTTATTCCCGTCCTTTTTTAAAAGTCATCCTCTTTATTGCCGCCGTTTTTTTGGGATCTATCCTTATCATAATGTTTATCAAAACTCTGGGCTTTCTCACAGGCCTGCTTGAGAAAAGGAGATAAATCCACATGTTCTCAATGATAAGTTTTGTTTCCTTTATACTGATTGTCGCCTTCCTTGTTACCTTCAGCTACACCAAACAAAAAAAAACAGATAAAGAAATCTCGGATAAAAAGCAAGTCCCAAATTTTTCAGGCTGGCTTATCAGTGGCTTGCGCTCATTTTTTAAAACTTCTCTTAAGAACCGGATAAAAAAAACCGGCAGTCTCATCTCAGAACTATCCATAACTGAAAAAATTATCTGGGGAGGCCTTGCGCTCAGTTTTCTCTATCTCTTCCTGAGCGGATTCTTTTTCTCCCTCTTCAGTCTGCGCCGGATGTTTGGAATTGCTCTTCTATTCCATATCGTCCTTGGCGGTCTTTTTGCCGTGTTTCTCTGTGTTTGCTTGTTTCTCTATGCCAAAAAATTCAGCTTTTCATCATCATTCAGCTCTGAAAATATTCTCTTCTGGATTTTCATGCTGTCAGGCCTTTTTCTTGCCGGCACTTCCTTATGCATGATGCTCCCTATATATACGTATCGAACACAGCTGTTCCTGTTCGAACTTCACAGATACAGTGCGCTCACAGCCACTCTAACCGCTGTCCTTTTTCTGTACACAGCCTTTTCAAAAAATGAAAAAAGAAAAAATCGGGGATAAGTCTGTTTTCCGTTTTTCCCACGAGGCCATGGGGACCCTCTTTGAAATCTTTCTTACTGATATCGACGAAAATTACGCCAGGCAGGTCTCACAGGCTGTTTTTAAGGAAATAGACAGATTAGAGAACCTGCTCTCCCGGTTCAATCCAAGCAGTGATATAGGACAGATAAACAATCTAAAACCAGGGCAGACCTGTTCTGTTCAGGTGGATGTATTTGAATGTCTTCAAAAAGCCGCCAATATCCAGCATGTGACCAGGGAAGCCTTTGCTATAAACTATGCTTCCCCTCTGCGATACCTTAGGAAGCAAAAAACAGCCTGCCTTCCGATAAAAATGTCCCGTATCTCTGGGAGATTTAACGTAACCTTTGAAAAAAAAGAAGATTTCACAGGAACAGAAAGCCTCATGCTTGACCTTGGAGGCATCGGTAAAGGCTTTGCCCTGGACAAAGCAACAGACCTTTTGCTGGACTGGGATGTCTCCAAAGCCCTGATCCACAGCGGCACAAGTACAGCCCTTGCTGTTGGAGCCCCCGAGGGTAAGGAAGGATGGGCTATAGGCGTCTCAGGAAGCAGGGACAGCGATTTTGCTCCCGGAAAAATCATGGTCAAAAACCGCGCTGTCAGCGGTTCGGGAAAGCAGGTAAAAGGGGAACACATCATAGACCCGAGAACAGGAGCTCCTGCCTCAGGTCATGAGTCCGCATGGGTGTCTCATCCCTCCGCAGCCACTGCCGATGCCCTTTCCACTGCTTTTGTGGTGATGAAGACCCCGGAAGTCAAGACATTCTGCCTTAAAAACAAGCAGGTCTGGGCCGCTGTCGCAGGAAATGACAGGCACTGTAAAATTTTTAACCGAAATAGTATATAATGCTTTCAAAGGAGTGTGTCATGATAAAAAAAATTTGCTTATCCCTATTCATAATGATCCTCTCTCTGTCTTTTTCAGGAATCACTGGCTTATTCAGTCAGGAAAAACAGGATGAAAAAGAAGTCCTGAAACTGGAGCTTCCCAAACCCATGTTCGTGGGAACACCTACCAATATCCGCACGCCAAACCTTGAGAAAGTAACAGGAAAAAGGCGGGGACCGTTTTATGTTCCAAAAGGAACCAAACTCCTTTCTCTTGATAAACCCGTGACCTCCAGCGATATGATGCCCATCATAGGAGAAATCGAATACGTGACAGACGGAGAAAAATCAGGCGAAGCCGGTTATTATGTGGAGCTCGGTCCAGGTTCCCAATACGTTCAGATAGACCTGGGCGCCTCTTATGCCCTCTATGCCATACTTGTGTGGCACTTTCACAGCCAGGCAAGGGTTTACAGAGATGTGGTGGTGCAGGTGAGTGATGACCCTGATTTTATATCCGAAGTCAAAACCGTCTTCAACAATGACCATGACAACTCTTCCGGGCTGGGGATAGGAAGGGATAAGGAATATATTGAGACCAATGAAGGCCGCCTCATCGATCCAAGAGGAGTCAGCGGGCGCTACGTGCGCCTTTACAGCAGCGGCAACACATCCAATGATATGAACCATTATGTTGAAGTGGAGGTCTATGGCACTGAGGTGAAATGAGCAAAAAAGTTTTTGCCGGCCTGTTTGCCCTTATAGTAGCGCTGGGATTATTTTTTCGCTTCTTTAAACTCGATCTGCGTCCCATGCATCATGATGAGGCGAATCAGGCTGTCAAATTCGGCGCTCTCCTGGAAAAAGGAGAGTACACATACGATTATTTTGACCACCACGGACCTTCTCTCTATTATATGACACTTCCTTTGGCCCTAGCCTTCACAGGAAAAGACTTTGCTGATCTCAACGAATATACACTCCGTTTTCTTCCTGCGCTCTTTGGATCAGGAATCCTTGTTCTTCTCCTCCTTCTTAAAGGCCGGTTGGGCTTCAAGTCGGTTCTTTTTTCAGCTCTTTTTATAAGCCTCTCTCCCATAATGGTTTTTTTCAGCCGCTTTTACATTCAGGAAATGCTTCTCGCCTTTTTTACTCTCGGATTTATCATATGCTTATGGCTGAGCCTGGATACAAAAAAAATTCACTGGTATATAACAGCCGGATTCATGGCCGGTTTCATGTTCGCCACCAAGGAGACATCTCTTATTCTCTTCGCCTGCTTGCTTGGCTCTCTCATTCTCTTGAAGATCCTTCCTCCTTCCAGACAAAGGAGCAAAAACACCTTCCATTCCCTCTTTTCCCGTAATATCTTATTGTTTCTCGGAGCAGCCTTTGCTGTATGGCTTCTTTTTTATTCCTCCTTTTTTCACAACATGAACGGACTCTGGGACTCCATCCGTTCTATAGGAGTCTATTTCAAACGTGCCGGTGAGGCTGGAGCTCACGCTCATCCTTGGTACTACTACCTTAAAATGCTGGCCTTTTCTAGATACAATAATGGGCCTTTATGGAGCGAGGCTTTGATCCTGGTTTCTGCCATCATAGGAGGTGTCTCTGCCTTCACTAAAAAGGCAAAAGCACGCCATGAAACCTCTTTTATCCGCCTTGTCTTATTCTATACCCTTTTTTCTACCCTCGTTTTTTCTCTTATCTCATATAAAACACCATGGAACATCATTCCTTTTTATCTGGGAATGCTGGTGCTTGCCGGGTATGGGATCTCCTTCCTCATTGACTTATGCCAGCGAACCTGGCTTAAGTCAGCGGTCTTATTTCTGATTTTCATCGGGATCCTTCATCTGGGGTGGCAGTGCTGGAGAGCCAATTTTATCTACTATGCGGACGTCCGGAATCCCTATGTCTATGCGCAAACCAGTACGGATTTTCTCAACTTGATCCGAAGAATAAACCGTATCTCAGAAGTCCATCCGGAACACAAGAATATGCTGATCAAAGTGATCGCAGACCCTCATATGATATGGCCTCTTCCCTGGTATCTGCGGGAATTCAAGCGGGTGGGTTACTGGACAGAAGCTGAAGAGGTGGGAAAAATCACAGGAACGCCCGTCATAATCAGCTCAATGGAACAAACAGAACACATCGACCCTCTTATCAGGGGCCAGTACTTATCCGAATTTTACGGACTGCGGAATGAAGTGCTTCTGTCTGTCCATATAAGACTTGATCTATGGAACCGGTTCCTCGAAAACAGGCGCTGAAATGACCGAACTTACACTTGTGATCCCGGCCTATAATGAAGAGACCAAAATCAAAAGAGATGTGGAGGAAGCTGCCTTTTTTATAAGAGAACACTTCACGGAGGGAGAAGTCATTGTTGTGGATGACGGAAGCAGTGACAACACTTCTGCCGCTGCTTCCAAAGCTCAAACAAGCCCCTCTGTTAAAGTGAAAGTCATCCGGCTTGAGAAAAACAAAGGCAAAGGCTTTGCGGTAAAAACAGGGATAATGGCATCCAAAGGTGACATCGTGATTTTTGCGGACAGCGGGACCTGCATCCCTTATAAAAATGCACTCCCCTGGATCAAGAAAATAAGGGCTGGAGAACTGGACATTGCCCTGGCATCCCGCTACGCCAAAGGCACGATCATCCGCAGAAAACGTCCTCTCCCTAGGCGCATCCTTTCCAGACTTTTTCACTGGACAGCGGTTTTGATAGCCGGCCTTCCCAGAAAAATCACAGACTCTCAATGCGGATTTAAAATCTATAAAGGAGACATTGCCAGGAAGCTCTATGGCCAGTGTGTGCTCCATGGCTTTCTTTTTGACCTGGAGATTCTGATCCGGGCTGTCAGCCAAGGCTACAGCATCACTGAATTTCCTGTTGAATGGACCTGCGACCTGGACTCCCGCCTGCGGCCAGCCTCTGAATTTAAACAGGTGCTTGGAGACCTCCTCAAGGTAAGAAAAATCGCTAAGAAAGAGGAATCCTAAGTTTGACATGGCTTTCTTCTTATGTGTATGATGAGCAATGAAGTCACTCAGGGAATGGGAATTTGTTGGAATGGAGTGAAAATCAACAGCAACAAAAAAACCAAATTCTAATCTTTAAAGACGCGCCTGATGCTTGAAAACATGCCAGAAGAACGCCGGGCAATCTTTTTGAGCTGAGGGCTGAAGAGGAGGAGAATTTGAAACAAGAAGCGCAATTTAAAGCCTACGGCTATCGTTGGATGGTCCTTCTTGCCTTTGTCATCATTGCGGTCATGACCCAAGTCCTATGGATCACTTTTGCTCCCATTACGAGCGCGGCAGCACAGTTCTACCACACTTCCGACCTGATGATCGGCCTGCTGTCGATGAGCTTCATGATCGTCTTTATCTTTGTTTTCTTTCCTTCCGCGTACATAATCGATACATGGGGTTTCAAAAAGGCAGTCGGCATCGGCGCCATCCTGACCGCGGTTTTCGCCCTCAGCCGTGGGATCTTCGCCTCAAACTTCACCCTTGTCCTTATCTCTCAAATCGGGATCGCCATCGGCCAACCCTTTGTCATCGGTGCCATTACTAAAATTGCCGCCCGCTGGTTTCCGATCAAGGAGCGAGCGACAGCTTCTGGATTTGGCACACTAGCCCTCTATCTCGGCCCTCTGCTGGCCATGCTTATCACGCCGTTGCTAGTCCTCCGTATCGGGATAACCAGAATGCTGTTGGCCTACGGGATTGTCTCAGCCGCTGCTGCCGCTTTTTTCCTCCTCGTGGCCCGCGAGCATCCTCCTACGCCGGCAGGACCGGATGAGCGCACCCTGATGCTCGACGGCTTAAAGTCCATGCTCCGGCAGCGCGACTTCATTTTTCTCATGATCATCTTTTTCGTCGGGCTGGGCATGTTCAACAGCGTCTCGACCTGGATCGAAGAAATCATCCGGCCCCGGGGGTTTACCATCTCTCAGGCCGGAGTGCTTGGCGGGTTGATGCTCTTGGGCGGGATCATCGGTGCCGTCATTATCTCCATCATTTCCGATCAATCCCGCCGTCGCAAGCCGTTCATCCTTATGGCACTCATTTGTCTAATCCCTGGCTTGATGGGAATGACGTATTCAACCAGCTACTGGTTTCTGCTTCTTTCGGGTTTTGCTTTTGGATTTTTCTTACTCAGCGCTGGGCCGGTGGGCTTTCAGTACGGAGCAGAGCTCACCCATCCCGCTCCTGAAGGCACATCGAATATTCTTCTTCTTTTGGTGGGCCAGATCTCGGGCATCATATTTATTTTTGGCATGGATGCGCTCAAAGAGCCTTCCAGTGGAGAGATGACAGCCTCCCTCCTCATCCTGGCAGGACTTGCTCTCATCTGCATCGTTCTGGCAGCCATGATCCACGAATCGCCTGTGCACAAGGGAAAACAACAGAATTTATCTTAAAGAAGTCCAAAATATTTTCTGGGTTTGGATAATTATGAGATTTCGCGGATCCAGATATTTCTGTAGCGAACCGGATTTCCGTGGTCCTGAAGCGATAGAGGAAGTCTCTCCGGATGAGCTTTGTATGAAGGCCTTTTTTTATGGGCTGTAGGACCTGTCAGCACCACATCATGATGGATAAGGACATTATTGTGAAACACGGTCATACGGGCCGGCTCTTGCAAATGCCCGCTCTCATCAAAACGGGGAGCTACAAAGATAATATCAAAACACTGCCATTCACCCGGAGGACGGCACACATTGACCAGAGGGGGATACTGCCCGTACACAGCTCCTGCCATGCCGTCCGCATAGGTTGTGTTTTCATAGTTATCCAGCACCTGCACCTCATAGAGCCCCATTAAGAAAACACCGCTGTTCCCACGGCCCTGCCCTTCTCCGGATACTTCCGCAGGCGCAGCCCATTCGATATGAAGCTGGCAGCTTCCAAATCCTTCTTTTGTCTGAATGGAGCCTGATAGTTTCACAACTTCCATATAACCGTTTTCCACCTTCCATTGGGCCTCGTTTCCCTTGCTGTTCTCCCATTTGGAAAGGTCTTTTCCGTCAAACAGAACGTCCGCATCAGAAGGTGCTAGGACAGGAAGGATTGAAGGGCCCGGATCCACAACCGGGGGCAAGGGTCTGTCTTTATCGTGTATTTTCCACTTCTTTAAAGAAGCTGTTTCTGAACTCACTTTTTCACTCTCCTGGCAGTTAATGACAACAAAAAGAAAAAAAACTGAGATCAATAGTGTAAAACCCACTGCTTTTTTCATGATCAGCTCCTTTTGTCTTACAGGGACCAACCTTTTCGGTATTCTGTATGGAGAAAATTGTTGGCTTCCGGAAGATTTTTAAATTCCATCTTCTTCCCGTCCCATTGCAGCTTGGTGTTTTTTGCCTTTGTGGCGACAGCTACATTTCCCAGAAGCATGACCTCGGTCAAAGTTCCGGAGTATGAAAAATCCGTAGTGGATTTCTTGCCTTTTTTAATGGCATCCACCCATTCTTCATGGATACCCGGGGAGCGCGGAATGGTTTTTTCCGGTCTTTTGTATTCCTGCATCTTTGATTCCGGAATAATACGCGGATTGTTTCCATAAGTGCTGTACATCAACATCCCTTTGTCACCTACAAACAATCCCCCGCCTCCGGAGTCGCCCATCATGCGTCCGTCTTCCAGTTCAGCGGGCCGTGGAGGCATAATCCCTCCGTCATACCATTTGAGAGTGACAGGCGGCATTTTCCCCCGTGCAGGAAATTCATAAGTCACTACCTCAGCAACAGGATAAGAGTCCTTGGTGAATTGAGTGGAACTGGCCTGAACGGTTGTGGGGTGCCCCAGCTTCAACGCCCAAAAGGGGTGATCCAGTATATGAGCTCCCATGTCTCCCAGAGCTCCTGTGCCAAAATCCCACCATCCCCTCCAGCTGAACGGATGATAAGCCGGATTGTACGGCCTGTAAGGAGCCGGCCCCAGCCATATATCCCATGCCAATCCATCAGGTATAGGAGGCGTGTCTTTGGGGGCCTCAATGCCCTGAGGCCATATGGGCCGGTTTGTCCAGCAATGGACTTCCCTGACATCTCCAATGGCGCCGTCCCAGATCCATTCATTGATCAGACGGCCTCCTTCTCCGGCATGGCCTTGGTTGCCCATCTGGCTGACGATCCCTGCTTTTTTCGCAGCCTGAGCCAGCAGCCTCGCTTCTTTTATGGTGTGGGTCAAAGGCTTTTGAACAAATACATGCTTGCCTCTTTTTATGGCACTCATGGCGATCACCGCATGGTTGTGATCCGGCGTCGTAACCGTGACCGCGTCTATGTTTTTCTCTTTATCCAGAAGCACACGGAAATCTTGATACTTATTCGCTTTTTCATACATAGCTTTCTGTTCTGGAGTGTTTTGTTCCGAACCCAGGAATTTGGCCATCTCTCTGTCATCCACATCACACAAAGCCACAATATTTTCTGAACTCACGCTGCGGATATCAGAAGAGCCTTTTCCTCCGACCCCAACGCTGCCTATATTTAAAGTGTCACTAGGTGCTTTATATCCGGTTCCTCCCAGGACATGACGGGGAATGATCATAAATCCAGCGGCTGTGGCCGCACTTCGTCCTATAAATTCTCTCCTGGTTAAGGTTTTTTTTGATTCGCTTTTTTCTTTCTTGTTTTTCATAATCACCCTTCTTTCATCTAAAGTTCTATAGATTGAATTTACCTGTACTGTTCACAAGTCGAGGTCGCTGCAGATGCGAGGCACAGGGCGCGAAGCTGTGGTCCTTCACCGCGAGCACCCTGTAACAAAGCAGATGCAGCGAGATCGGCTTGCCTATATGGTAAAAAAATGGCGATTAAAATGAAAGTAAAAACAAACAAAAACATTTCAATTGTCATTTTTTTAAAAGCATGTATATCCTTGAAAGCAAAACAAAGAAATGTGTATCGCCATTTTTTTATGAATAGGTCAAGTTTAATGATAACTATAATATATATATTCCTTCTATTCAAGACCTCTCTTCTCCAGCAGATACTTTACATCCGGCTCTTTTCCTCTGAAGTTCATGTACAGTATCATGGGGTCCTGGGTCCCGCCTTTTTCAAGAACATTGGTTCTAAAGGAAAGCGCTGTTTCCTTATCAAAAAGGCTTGTTTCCTTAAAGGCATGAAAAGCATCGCAGTCAAGGACTTCAGACCAAATATAGCTGTAATACCCGGAGGCATATCCTCCTGAAAAGATATGCTGGAAATAAGGAGTCCTGTAGCGCACCACGATCTCAGGAATCATTCCTATCTTTTCCATTGACTTGTTTTCAAATTCCAAAGCATCATGTTCAACAGGCTCGGATAACGTGTGCCAATCCATATCCAGAAAAGAAGCTGCGAGGTATTCCACAGTGATAAATCCCTGGTTAAAATGTCCGGCATTCTCAATCTTATCAATCAATTCCTGAGGAATCGGCTCTCCTGTCTCATAGTGTTTGGCATAGACTTTCAGCACATCCGGTTCCGCTGCCCAGTGTTCCATGATCTGAGAGGGAAGCTCTACAAAATCCCTGGGAACAGAAGTACCTGAAAGTCTCGGATAGGTGCAGTCGGAAAGAAGTCCGTGGAGCGCATGCCCGAATTCGTGGAAAAGGGTTGTCGCCTCATCAAATGTCAGAAGCGTTGGGCTGTCTCCGCTAGGCTTGGTGAGATTCAAATTGTTTGTCACAATCGGAGTGGTCTCTTTTCCTTCCAGCCTGTACTGTTTTCGAAAACTGTTCATCCAGGCCCCGCCTCTCTTGGAAGCTCTGGAATAATAATCGGCAAAAAAGACCCCGATAGGGGATCCGTCCTCTTCTTTGACTTCAAATACCTTTACATCTGGGTGATATGTAGGCAGGTCTGTCCTTTCAACAAACTGAATACCATAAAGCTGATTGGCTACGTAAAAGGCTCCTTCTCTCACATTATTCAGTTCAAAATAAGGTTTGGTCATCTCATCTGACAGGTCGAATTTTTTCTTTTTTAATTTCTCTGTATAATACCACCAGTCCCAGGGCTCAAGTTTAAAATCTTTACCTTCCTCGTATATCAATTCCTGAAGCTCGCTTCTTTCCTGTTTCGATCTTTTCAGAGCAGGCTCCCATATTTTGAGCAGCAGGTCATACACATTCTCCGGCTTCTTGGCCATATTTTCTTCCAGCACATAATGCGCATGCGTTTCATACCCGAGAATACGAGCCCTTTTCGCCCGAAGATAGGCGATTCGTGATGCGATTGTCTTGTTGTCTAATTCATCATCGTGATTGCCCTTATTTATGTAAGCTTTGAAAATTTCTTCTCTCAAGTCCCTATTTTCTGAATAGGTCAAAAACGGAGTGATACTCGACCTGTGAAGAGTAAACACCCATTTGCCGTCATGGCCTCTGTCTTTGGCTGCTTTGGCTGCTGCATTGATCACAGATTGGGGAAGGCCGGCCAAGTCTTCCTCGCTCTCTATAACCAACTCATAGCGGTTATTTTCCTTAAGCACATGCTGACCGAACTTCATAGTGAGATTTGACAACTCTTCATTGATTTTTCTTAATTCAGCTTTGTCTTCCTCGCCCAGATTGGCACCGCCCCGAACAAAATCCAGATAGTATTTTTCAAGAAGAGTGGACTGTTCCTCAGTCAAATCAAGTTCCTCTTTCCTGTCATATACTGCTTTGATGCGTTGGAAAAGCGCTTCGTTAAACAGGATATCATCCCTGTGATTGGATAAAAGAGGCGTGACCTGCTCGTCGATTTTCTGCATCTCATCATCTGTCATGGATCCGTTCAATACATCGAAGACACTGGACACCTTCCTCAAAAGAGCCCCACTCTCCTCCAGAGCTTCTACGGTGTTTTTAAAAGTGGGTTCGTTCTGGTCAGCCACAATTTTCTCAATATCTCCATTTTGCTGTTCAATAGCCTTATGAAAAGCAGGGAGGTAATGCTCCTTGCTGATCTCGTTAAATGGAGGGATCTCAAATTCAGTCGTCCATTCACTAAAAAAGGGATTCTTTTCCCGTTTAGTGCATGAGACCGCACAGAGACAAGCGATCATGACCATAATAAACATCTTCTTCATTTTTTCACTCCTTTATAAAATTGGGGGGAAATATCGTGAATACATGTGGTTCATTATAATTATTTCAATTTTTTTATCAATTAACTTAATATAAACAAATAGCACTTCCCAACATATGAACATTAAATGACATCAATTTCTTAAATTCACTATATGAATAAAAAAATTGCCAGTATCATCATCTGCTTTGAGGTAATACAAGAATTCTTTATTAACATAAAATTGATTATTCCTAATAATATCATTGTCTATAGCAGCAATTTTTTTCTCTCTCAATAAATCGCCTTTTTCGTTTGTTATTAAAATAACCTGGAAATTTTCAATAATATTAGGATACATGATTATGAAAATTTTCTTATTATATACTGAAAAACTTAGATACGAAGGGTAATATTTTGGAAAAATTAGGTTGTTTTGGGATTTCCACCAACCCCAACGATTTCCCCAAAAATTTCGTAAATTCTCACTTAGATATTTCTTTTCATGATTTGCAATTTTTCTTTTTTCTACGTTTTTATTAATTTCATATACCTTTTTCCCCTTCGCATCAAAGACAATGAAGAAAAACCCTCTCTTTGTATCGCCAAGGTAAATCCTATCTTTTTCAACGACATATTTCTGACAATCTAAAATTAGAGGTACGTTCCTTTTATTAGTTTTCTTGTCATATGCCACCGAAATTTCAAATTGATATAGGTCCTTTTTCTTTTTGAATTTTGAATTAAGAAGAATGACTGATAGTATTCTATTGCCTGTTAATCTAGTGTCTTCCATTCCATAAGGAGTATAATCTTTACAAACAAAATTGTTTCCAATAGGTAGTAATCCTATATAAGCCGAGTCTTTTCTATATTCCTTCAACAATTTTCCTGAAAAAGAGTAATAAGAAATTTTCTCTGGGCTATTTATAAATATCCATTCAGTGCCTATAAAAAAATCATCAATTCTTGTCAAATCCCCTGGACCTCTTCCTTGTTGACTGAATCTTCCTGAATTTTTAAAATTATCCTTTGAATAACGATAAACACCATTAAAAGTACTGTTCTCCCAAATATAAATGTATTCCTCTCCAACAGCTATTTTGGGATTTTTAAAGAAATCATGGAGCTCAATACGTGTTTCGTCTTTACTGAATACAGTAAGTGATAAAAGGAAATTTAAGAGGAACAACAAAAATAACATCTTGAATTCGCTGAAGGAATAGAACTTCCGCTTCATTTTTGTTACTCTATCTCTTCAAAATTCTATACACTGTTCCAGGTTAATTTCTTATATCATCAATATAGTCGGTAATCCGCTCTCTTTGATACTCATCCTCAATAAACACCAGGGCTTTCTCCAGCAAAGACAGCACTTCATCTCCTGAAAGCCCGTTGTGGAGAGGTTCGGGCAGGGCGATTTTTACCATCACTCCCGCTGCCTTTTCTCTCAGCTCTTCATTTTGCAGAAAAAAAGCCGCCTCTTTCATGGAGCTGAGGGTCTTTATTTCTCCCAGACCTGAAAGAAAGAGTCTTTTCTCTTCAACCTCCTGCGTTATATCCTTGACTCTTTGCATCAATGCCAATTTTTGCTCACCATCCAGTTCTGATTCAGTCGCAATCCTAATATAAGACCTTAACGCCAGATACCGGAATTTTTTATCCGTGGTTTCCCTGCTTACAGCAAGCAGTTCTTCTTCTGCTTCAATTCCTTTCCACTGCACCAGAGCAGAAAAAGCTTCCAGGCTCACTTCCGGGTTTTTACTCCGCCGCGCTTCTAAAACAGCATTCAGGGCTTTTTCCCCGCCGATTTCTGAGAGAGGCCTGAGAAAGAGAAGCTTTTTCTCACCATCTGCTTCAGCCAACGCGCTTATGACCTTATCAGCCCGCATCTCCGGAGCCTCAATGAAACCGCAGGCAGACTGCAGTGCATTTTGGAGAAGAAGTATCTCTTTTTTATCATCTGTCTGTCTCAGCAGATCAATGAGCATTGGAATATTGTCTTCATCCACAATTCTCTCCAAACACAAAAGAGCGGTCCTTCTTAAATCCTCATCTTTGCTCTCAATCTGAGAAGCAACCAAATCAACACAGTTAAAAGCACGCTTTCCGGAAATCACCCCCATGAGAGCCATGCGGGCTTTTACAGGCATTTCTTTAAACCTTGTTTTTATCTCCGGAATCACAGCCTCAGCATTAAAACCAAGAAACGCCTGTTTGACAAGCTGTACCTCCTCCTCTTTACCGGAACGTAAAAGTCCGAATAAATCTGGAACTGCCTTTTCCCTTTCTACAACGCACAACGACCTCACAGCCGCCATTCGAATGATCTGGCTTTCACTGTGGAGTTTTTGCCGAAAAAAAGGAGCCAAAGATTTATCATCTGTTTTTCCAAGCATAGTCAGGATTTCGGCCTGTACTTCAGGAGACACTTCCTCAACTTTCCGTATCCATTTCTCCCTCATTCCAGCACTGTAAAGTCCCAAGGACAGTTCAAGAGCCTTTCGCCGCAGTTCCGCACTCTGGCTTTCCGCTGCCTCCAAAAGGTCATCCATGGCCCCTTCCCCGGCAGTGCTCACAAGCAGATCCAGAGCCGAACACAGGACCTGGCTTTCATCCTCTGTTGTATAAGCGGCTATTATATCCCTGCAAATATTCATGCTTATCTCTTTATAACCAGCCTCAGCGAGGCGGCTGACATAAAGAAGATAAACAAGGGGAGCTCTTTCCCTTTCATATGCGGATGACCTGAGCCTTGCCTTCCCCATTAAATCCATACAAGATGGATCTCCCATATTTGCCAGGGCATAGAGAGATACCCTCCGGAGATCCCTGTCCTGGCTTGAAACATAGGGGCTTATTTTTTTTACGGCTTTTTGACTGCGAAGCTCACCCAAGGCTTTGATCACTGTGACAAGCCGGTCACCGGAAACGGAATCCAGGGATCTAATGAAAGCCTTTTCCGCTCTTTCTGTTCCTATGGAAAGCAGGGCTCTGGCTGCAGGCTCACAGAGTTTCCTGTCTGTCAAATACCGTGCGATCGGTTTCACTGCCTCTCTTTTTCCAATGAGCTGGAGCTGACTGAGAATAAATCCCTTTGTGTTTTTGTCTTTTAAAAATTTTAAAGACTTGATAAAGGCCTTGGAAGCCAAAAAACGGTCATCCTCTCTTAAAAATCTCGCTGTTGAGACCGCCAAACCGTTAACCGCATATTCCGCTCTTGTTCTGTTTGTTTCTTCATCGCTCTCAAGCATCAAACACAGATCGACAATCCCGTCTCTGCCGAGTCCCATGATTTCCGAAGCCAGTTCTTCCATATCAACGGAACTCTCAGCAGGAAATTCAGCAAGGATGTTAATGATATCTTTCGGGGATGCTCTTTTGGCCTCCAATCCATAAACAGAGGCAGTGATAAAAAAGAGGACCGTAACAGCGGCTAATGTTCTTGTCCCTTTCCTCATCTATACATCTCCAGATGTAATGAGAGGCGCTACATATGCCATGGTGCCCTCATTGGCTGATACACAAGCCTGTCGGCCTGGGGGTCCCCGATAAAACACTGCTTATCAGGGTCAAACCTCAGAGGCCTTCCTAAACGCACGGCGATCTTGCTGAGATTTACAATAGTGCATGACCGGTGTCCGTTTTCTTCATTCAAAGCAAATTTGTTTCTCTTCCTGACAGAATGGGCAAAATCAGTTTCCTGGGGGCTAGGGTCAGGAAGCTGGGCTAATTTTTGTTCGAAATTCAAAATATCTGACCGGATTCCTCTGAATATCTTTCCTTTAGGCCCTTCAATAAAAGGGGCTTTTTTGTCCCTGTTCACTCCATCCAGGACGATCTGACACCCATCCGCATATTTCAGCTCGATCCTCCGCCATGTCATGCAGGCATCAGGATGCTGCTGAGAGCAGTCAGCCTCTATTTCAACAGGGCTGGTCCCGTCTTTCTCCAGAATGTACTGCACCGGGTCAAGGTAATGCATTCCCATATCTCCAAGGCCTCCTCCGTCATAATCCCAGTAACCCCGGAAAGTGGTATGGACCCGGTGAGGGTGATAGGGCTTCAAAGGAGCAGGCCCGAGCCAGAAGTTGTAATCAAGCTCCTTTGGTACAGGCTGTGGCTTTAAATCTGTCCTGCCCTTCCAGTAAAACTTCCAATCAAAACCTGTGACACCGCTCACCGTCACTTTCAAAGGCCAACCCAACATCCTGTTCATCACTGCTTTCTTAATGGGCTTCACAGTGGAACCCAATTCATAAAAAGGATCTCTGAATCTGAACCAGGTATTCACCCTGAAAATCCTCCCGTTCTTCTGAACCACCCGGACAACTTCTTTCCCCTCTTCTATGGTGCGAGTCATAGGTTTTTCACACCAGATGTCTTTTCCTGCTTCAGCAGCGGTTTTTGATATAAGGCCATGCCAATGGGGAGGGGTGGCTATATGAACGATATCTATATCGCTTCTTTCCAGTACTTCACGAAAATCCTTATATCCCTTAACATCCGGCCCAGCCATTTCTAAAGCGAGTTTCAGGTGTTTCTCATCCACATCACAGACAGCCATCAGTCTTGCTCCTGGGTAACTCAGATGAACCCTTCCCATACCTCCCACACCTATAACCGCTTTGGTCAGTTGATCACTTGGGGGAGTATATCCTTTTCCGCCCAAAACAGCTCTGGGGACAATGACGGCTGCTGCCCAAGTCTGTATTCCTTTTTTTATGAAACTCCTGCGGCTGATCAATCTGTCTCTGTCTTGCACTTTTTTCTCCGGATGATTATCCAAAGCCAATTTTACTGCATGGGCAAAAAAAATCAATATGAAGATCAGATATGCCTGGTGCTTTTAACTTTCATCAGGCAAGCTGGTTCTTCAGCCCGCTGATCTTCCCCAGCGAG
>CAYWDH010000031.1:0-34341 GCA_964456985.1 uncultured Eubacteriales bacterium | reverse complement strand
CCCCGATTCCATGATCCAGAGTCATGTGTCCTACCATTGGACGACTTCCCAGCAGTGGAGACCATGATAATAAATTCTGCATTAATTTTCAAGCAGAACTCAGCTTAAAAAATCCCATCTTTTAGACCTGAATGATTCCCCGATCCACCCATGATTGACAGGTCCTACCTTTGATGATAGTATTTTTTATTCTGTTATGAAAAAATCCTCTATTCGAACCGGTGTGATGGTCATCATAACCGCTGTTTTCCTGTTTTTTTTCTTTAAAGGAGTAGAGTGGAAAGAAGCCCTGAGTTATCTCAGAGATATCAATGTAACGTATTTTATCCTTATGGTCCTTCTGGCACCTCTCCATCTAGTGACCCGGTCTTTGAGGTGGCATTTTCTTTTAAAGCAGGAAAAAAAAGGGATTTCTCTTTACAGCCGGTTTGCAGCCAATGCCGTGGGTTTTACTGTGACCATGCTGGTTCCGGCTCGAATCGGAGAAGTGGTGAGGCCTCTTTTTTTAGCTCAGAAAGAAAATATGAGGAAGGGATTTGTCCTGGGGACCATTGTGGTGGAACGGATCTTTGACCTTTTCACCATGTGCACTATCCTGGGTGTCTTTCTCCTCGCCAAACCGCTCTATGAGTCAACATTTCCGGTTGAGACTGATATCTATTCCAAACTTTATGTATGGGGATATGTCTCCATTGGGATTGCCCTTCTTTTGTTTGCGTTGATTTTGGCGCTGTTTTTCTTCCGTAAAAAAGCCCTGAGATTAGCCAAAGCCCTGTTAAGGCCTTTTTCAAAAAAATTTACTTCAAAAACCGTAGAAATCATGGATGATTTTATCCAGGGATTAAAATTCTTTCATTCTGTTAAGGATCTGTCCTTTTATATACTGCTTTCATTTGTTGTGTGGCTGGGGATAACGTTTTCCTACTGGATATTCTTTTTTACCTTTAAGGTGTCTGTCCCGTTTTTTTTCCTTATCCCTTATTCTTTTATAGTCATGGTGGGAGCTTCCATTCCCACTCCTGGCATGGTAGGAGGGTATGACTATTTCAGCCGGCTGGGACTCACCACTTTTTTCAACATAAACAGCACCAAGGCATTTGGCATGACCATAGTGATCCATTCTCTCCAGGTCGTCGTGACTTGTTTGATAGGATATGCTATATTATGGAAAGAAGGATTGTCTCTGCTTCAGGTAAAAAAAATAGGAGAAAAAAAAGGCCAATGAAGTGCCCCTATTGTGAGTGCAAAGAAACAAAAGTCATAGACTCAAGGGAAAGCCAGAACGGCCTGACAACAAGGCGCAGGCGGGAGTGTCTTTCCTGTGGGAAGAGATTCACTACGTACGAAAAAATAGAAAAAATTCCTTATATGGTTATAAAAAAAGATGGAAAGCGCCAGAGCTTTGATGCCGAGAAACTGTTAAAAGGCCTGCTTAAGGCGTGTGAAAAAAGGCCGGTTCCTGTTTCAGAGCTTGAAGAGATTGTTGAAGAAATCGAAAGTTCTCTCCAGGAAAGACCTGGAAAGGAGATTAGCGCCTCAGAGGTTGGGCAGTTCGTTATGGAAAAGCTGAAAAAGCTGGACAAGGTGGCTTATGTGAGATTTGCATCTGTATACCGAGAGTTCAAAGATGTTCTTGAGTTTAAAAAGGAATTAGAGCGGCTGCTTAAAGAAAAATAGGGGAAACAGAAAAATCAAAAATTCTGTCATTGCCTTTATGAAATTCAGATGGCAAAGAAAATTAAAAAGACTTTAAATATCCTCAGAACAGACACAGGGAAAAGAGAGAGCTTCAAACAGATTTATAAAAAGAGAAACAACATCCTCAGCCTGGAAGAAACATGGGTCCCTGCTGTTGATATTGCTGTCAAAGGGAATAAAGTCATCTTAGAGGTGGAGCTTCCTGGAGTCAAAAGAGAAGATATCACAGTCCTGCTAAACAGCAACCATGTAGAAATAAAAGGCGTAAAAAAAGATAAACTTCCCAAGACAGGAATAAATTACTTCAGGCTTGAGAGAGAGTACGGTCAGTTTTCCCGTTTTATTTTTCTGCCCTCTTCCGTTGATACGGAAAAGGCAGAAGCTACATTTGAAAATGGGATCCTGACCGTTGAAATGATAAAGAAGGATTAGGAAAATACCATGATCCATACGAACAGAGAAAAAGGAATGGAGGAATGAAACATGGCTAACAAGAATGGAGAATCAAGCACTCAACTTGAAGACCTCATCGAAGAACAGGAAGAGAAATTAGAGATCCCAAAAAAGCTTCCTGTTCTCATGCTTCGGGATATCGTTGTGTTTCCATATATGGTTATTCCCCTTTTTGTGGGAAGAGAAAAATCAAAAAAAGCGGTTGACAAGGCCCTGTCCTCAAATCGAATGATCTTTTTGGTGACCCAAAAGGATATGGAGATAGAAGAGCCGAAACAAAATGATGTGTATAACATTGGCACTGTGGCTTTGATCATGAGGATGCTGAAGCTTCCTGATGGAAGAATAAGAATACTGGCGCAGGGACTTATCCGTGGAAAATTGGAAGAGCTGAAAGAGGATCTGCCTTTTTATGAAGCTATAGTCAGAGCTATGAAAGAGCCTAAGGAGAAGGAAAGGTCTATACAAGTCGAAGCCCTGTGCCGGAATGTCAGGGATGGGCTCGAGAGAGTATCCACTCTGGGAAGGAAGGTGCCTCCAGAGATTATGATCCTTGCTTCCAACGTAGAAGAACCGGGAAGACTAGCTGACCTTACCGCAGCCAATCTGGATTTGAAAGTAAAGGAAGCCCAGAACATCCTGGAGGTTTTCGATCCTTATCAGCGGCTTAAAAAAGTTTATGAACATTTAACAAAAGAAATAGAAATGCTTGACGTTCAGTCAAAAATCAGCAGTGAAGCAAAGGGAGAGTTAGACAAGCTTCAGAAGAATTATTTCTTAAAACAGCAGTTAAAAGCCATACAAAAAGAGCTTGGCGAGGGGAGTGAGATACAGGAAGAAATAGATACCTACCGCAAAAAGCTCAAAAAACTCCGTGTGGATAAAGAAGTCAGAGAGGAGCTTGATAAGCAGATCAACAGGCTTTCTCAGATGCATCCCGAATCCGCTGAGACAGCCGTGGTGAGAAATTATCTGGACTGGATGTTCGCCATACCGTGGAACAAAAGCAGCAAGGACAACCAGAATTTGAATAAAGCTAAGGAAATACTGGATGAGGACCACTATGGATTGGAAAAAGTCAAGGAAAGAATCCTTGAATACCTTGGTGTCAAGAAATTATCAAAGAAGATAAAAGGTCCGATACTGTGTTTTGTAGGACCTCCGGGCGTGGGAAAGACCTCTCTGGGCCGGAGTATTTCACGGGCATTAGGCAGGAAATTCATACGTCTTTCATTGGGCGGGGTCAGGGATGAAGCTGAAATACGGGGCCATAGAAGAACCTATGTCGGAGCTATGCCCGGAAGGATTATTCAGGGAATCAGACGGTGCGGGACCAACAATCCTGTCTTTATGATCGACGAAGTGGATAAGATCGGAGCTGATTTCAGGGGAGATCCTTCGTCCGCTCTGTTAGAAGTGCTCGACCCTGAGCAGAACAACACATTCAGGGACCACTATCTGGGCGTTCCTTATGACCTGTCCAAAGTCATGTTCATCACCACAGCCAATCTTCTGGATACTATCCAGCCCGCTTTCAGGGACAGGATGGAAGTTCTTCATCTTCCCGGATATACAGAAGAAGAAAAGCTTCAGATCGCTCTGAGATATCTTGTTCCGAAACAGATAAAAGAGAATGCATTGAAAGAGAAGAACATAAAGATCACAAGGGGAGCCATTAAAAGGATCATTTCCCAATACACTAGGGAGGCCGGAGTCAGAAATTTGGAAAGAGAGATCGCTTCCATATGCCGTAAAGTCGCGCGCAAAGTAGCTGAGGGCAGGAAGACATTGACTCAGGTGGGAGCTCAAGATGTGGAACGGTATCTCGGACCGCATAAGATATTCAAGGACCAGGTTCTCACAGAAGACCAGGTAGGAGTGGCCACAGGAATCGCCTGGACTGCTTCAGGAGGAGAAATCCTCTTTGTAGAAGCTATAAAAGTAATTGGAAAAGGGAAGCTGTCCCTTACGGGTTCTTTGGGAGATGTGATGAAAGAATCAGCCCAGGCTGCTCTTTCCTATGCCAAGGCCCATACCGCGGATTTTAATATTGACAACCGTATTTTTGCGGAAAATGACTTCCATATCCATGTTCCTGAAGGCGCTATACCCAAAGACGGTCCATCTGCGGGAGTGACCATGGCAACAGCTTTGATTTCAGTGTGCACGAACAAAAAAATAAGGCGTGATATAGCCATGACCGGAGAGATCACTCTGAGGGGGAATGTGCTTCCCGTGGGCGGGATCAAGGAAAAGGTCCTGGCGGCCCGAAGGGCAGGAGTAAAAAAAGTAGTGATGCCCGCTGCCAATAAGAAAGATCTAAAAGATATTCCTAAGAGGGTGAAGAAGGAGCTGGACATCATCTTTGTGGAAGACATAAACGAGCTTTTTGAAAATGTTTTAGTGAACGGAGTGAAAAAAAACTCTAAAAAATAGAGGTTTTTCATGAAATTCAATGACATCACGGAAAAAAGTCTGATTGAGGAGATAAAAAAAGAGTTTTTGTCCTCAAAACCAGGTCTATCACTGGGTATCGGAGATGATGCGGCTGTCATCAAAGCCGGCAAAAAGCAGTTCCTTCTTACCAAAGACCTTCTTCTGGATGGGATCCATTTTTACAGGGATAGACATCCGCCTCTTTTACTGGGGCGTAAAAGCCTTAATGTGAGCCTGAGTGATATTGCTGCCATGGGAGGAACACCTCTCTATGCGCTTTTAGGCCTGGGTCTTACTAAGAACACTTCAGCGGAATGGATTGAAGGCTTTTTTACCGGGATAAAATCTGCCTCAGAGGAGTTTGATACAGCGCTTGTAGGGGGGGATATATCCCGGGCAGGGTTTTTAACCATATCAGTGACCGTGATAGGCAAGGGAAGAAATATCATAAAAAGAAGCGGTGCGAGGCCGGGCGATTTGATTTATGTTTCAGGGAAAATCGGTGATTCTGCCCAGGGATTTCAACTGTTAAATCAGGGGGCTAGATTAGGAGATGATCAAAAGACCGATGTCTTACTGAAAGCTTTTTTCGATCCGGTTCCTCAAGTTTCGCTGGGAAAAATCATATCCGAAAAAAAAATCGCTTCCTCTATGATCGATGTCAGTGACGGCCTTTCCGTAGATTTGAACCATCTTTGCGAAGAAAGCGGGGTAGGTGCAGAGATATATACCGGAAAGATCCCTGTTTCAGATGAACTCAGATATTTTCAGAAAAAAGACAGGGAAATATGCCTGCACGGAGGAGAGGATTACAGCCTCTTGTTTACCGTTCCTAAAGGAAAAAAGAGCCTTGCCGAACTCTTGGAAAAAGAATATAAGATATCAGAGATCGGCAGAATTGTAAGGAGAAGAGATATACTCCTTATCAAAGAAAGCGGCAAGACAGAGAAGCTTGAGATAAAAGGATACCAGCATTTTTTCAAATAGAGAAATAATCTCCTTTAAATACGATCTGAGCTGAGCCTGTCTGGTGGACTTTCCCTTTATCCCATTCAACGGTTGTTGTGCCCATACTGGTTTTGACACTGACTCTTTTTTCAGTAAGCTCTTTCAGAATGGAAGCTACGGCTGCAGCGCATGAGCCGCTACCCGAGGAGAGGGTTTCCCCAACCCCTCTTTCCCAGAACATAACCTCGATTTCTTTTTTATTCAATATGCGGGCAAATTCAATATTGGTTTTTTTGGGGAAAAAGGGGTGAAATTCTATTTCATAGGCCAGTGGCTGCCATTCGATTCGAGCCGGAAGCCTTTCAAAAAAAACAACACAGTGGGGATTTCCGAGAGAGACCAGTGTGATAAGGAATGTTTTTCTGTTGATTATGAGGGGGTAATCAACAACTTTATCATGAAAGCTTCCATCATCAAATGGAATTTCCTGGGAACTAAATTGGGGAGTGCCCATTTCGATTTTTATCTGAAACCAGTTGTTTTTCTGCTCTATGACCTCACATTCTCTACTGCCGAGGGTGGTGTTCAGAATGATACGGTTTGATTTTATCTTTTTCTGGCTGTATATGAAGGCGGAGGCGCAGCGAAGGCCGCTTCCTGACATAGCCGGTTCTGTTCCGTCTGCATTGAATATCCTGAGGTCGAAGATATCGCTGTTCTTTTTTTGGGATGAAATGAAGAGAAGCCCATCCCCACCGATTCCTGTGTGTCGCTTACAGACCTGCCTGACAAGCGCTTCTTTTTCGGAAATGACGGTACTGTCGTCTTTGTCTATGACTATGAAGTCATTTCCTAGGGAATGGACTTTTGTGAATTTCACTCAGGCATCCTTAAAGTGACCATAAAGTCCTGGCTTCCTCCCTTCCTGTCTTCTCTTCTTACAAGCAGCAGCAGCGGGTCTCCTGATTTGAGTCTCTTGAGGATTCTTTCCAAGTCATCGATTTTGTCGACTTTCTGGCGGTTGACCTCGAGTATGATATCTCCTGTTTGAAGACCTTTTCTGTCTGCTTCGCTGTATCGTTCGACTTGGGTTATGATGAGGCCTTCATTGGTTTGGTAACCGTATCTCTTGGCCATATTTGATGTCATCTGCTGTACTTTAAGACCTATGTCTTTTCCTGAAGAGCTGGTTGGTGCAGTCTCTACAGTGGTTTCTTTTTCTATGATTTTCACGGGTATTGTTTTTTGTTTTCCGTCGCGGATAATCGTCAAGTCTACTTTTGTTCCGGGTTTTATCTCTGCGATTCTAAACTGCAGGTCATCTCCGTCTTCAATCGGCTTTCCGTCTAGCGCTATGATGACATCATACCGTTTAAGGCCGGCTTTGTCTGCAGGAGAGCCGGGATCCACATTGTTGATCAGAGCTCCCTTATCAGATTCAAGGTCAAGCAGTTTGACAAAGTCTTCGGTTATGGCATAAACTCCGACTCCCAGATACCCTCTTATTACGCGTCCGCTTTCTTTAAGTTTATCAATGATGGACTTTGTCAGGTTGGAAGAGATGGCAAAACCGATTCCGATATTTCCCCCTGAAGGAGACCATATGATGCTGTTTATGCCCACTACTTTGCCTTCCAGGTTGATCAGCGGTCCGCCGCTGTTTCCTCTGTTGATGGCGGCGTCAGTTTGAATAAAGTCTTGATAAGGCTGTGTTGGTTCCAGGTCTGGAAAAATCCTTCCCTTTGCACTCACAATACCTGAGGTTACAGTATGAGTCAGGCCCAGGGGATTTCCTATGGCCAAAACCCACTCACCGACTTGAATTTTATCAGAATCTCCCAGTTCCACATACGGAAGATTCTTTTCCTTCACTTTTAGAAGAGCCAGATCTGTTTCAGGGTCAGTTCCCACTATTTTTGCCTGATAGGTTTTTTCCTGAAGGGACGTCACTTCCACTTTTATGGCATTCTCAACAAGGTGATTGTTGGTGATGATGTATCCATCGGAGCTGATAAAAAAACCGGTTCCTCTCACATAAGAGTGGTACTCCTGTTCTCTGTCTTTGGGCATATCAAAGAATCTATCCCAAAAGTCATCAAAAGGAGAGTCAAGACCGATGACCTGTCTTTTTTCAACTCTTTCTGTTGAGATGCTCACAACAGCAGGACCGACTTTTTTTACCACAGCCGAAAAATCCGGGAAATGGCTGTCAGTTTGAGGGGGTGATGCGTACAGGTTTGATGAAAGAGCCTGGTCTGTTCCTTGAACATTTATTTCCGCAGCCTCTTTACCGGGATTGTATACAAATATAAAAGCGGTTATGAGAATTCCGAGAAGAAAGCTAGATAAAGCTATTATTGTTGTCTTTTTCATTTTTATCTCCTAAGTTTCCTTGATTTTAAGAATTATGATGCTGAGAAGTATAGATTAATATATAATCTAACATATTAAGCAAAATTCTTCAATCATCTTAACTATTTTATAACTATTCTAAATGAAAAAAGTTGCATTTAAGTTCTCTTGTTTTTATGGACATATTTATGCATTTTATCTATCATCATATCAGCCTGACCTATTCATAAGAAAATGGCGAATTTTATTTTTGCTCATCATTCAGGTTAGATATTATATAGAGTGAGAAATGAAGGGAATACACAGAGAATTGAAAAAAGGATTTTTAATTGTTCTGGAAGGCATTGATGGATGCGGAAAGACGACCCAGGCAAGAAAACTGATCAAAAAGCTTACAGAAAAAGGGTTTGATGCTGTTTTTCTTAAGGAGCCATCCGCAGGACCATGGGGAAGAAGGCTTAAGAAAAAAGCACGCCATAAAGACGGGTTGACGCCGGAACAGGAATTTGAGCTTTTCCAGAAGGATAGGGCAGAGAACGTTGAACTAAATATCAAACCTGCCTTAGAAAAGAAAAAAATAATAGTACTGGACAGGTATTATTTTTCAACCATAGCTTACCAGGGAGCCAAAGGCATTGATATCGAGGAAATAAAAGACAGAAACAATAAAATAGCTGTTCCGCCTGATATGGTTATCATCTTGGATGTCAGTGCCAGGACAGGTTTGAACCGGATCAAAGAAAGGAAGAAGAGAGACAGGCTTTTTGAGAGGGAAGGCTATTTACGGGAAGTCAGGAAAATATTCAAGAGCTTTTCCGGAGAGAATATTGTTCATCTGGATGGGAGAGAGACGAAACAAAGCCTGTCTCTAAAGATTGAAAGAATAGTCATGGATCGGATTAAAGAGCTCCTCGCCCCTTCTGTCTAGACTGGATAAGAAATTTCTGCTATATTTTAAACCTATGGACAACAACGAAAACAAGGAAAAAGAAAGAAAAATAATTCTCAAGATACCCAGATTTAGACTTAAGAATATAAAGCTGCGAAATATATTCCGGAAAAAGAAAAAGTCTGGGAAAAAAGCAAATAAAAAAGTACTCAAATGGCTACTCATTGCAATGGTTGTTATATTTGTGTGCGGAATAGGTGTCTGCATAGGAGTATACAGAGCCATTTCGCAGAATCTACCTGATATTTCAACCCTGGAGGAGTTAAAGCCGAGCATCATCACGTATCTGTATTCGGATGATGGAGAAGTAATGGGAGAATATGCTTTTCAGAAAAGGATTGAAGTTCAATTTGAAGACATTCCGGAGAACTTAAAGAATGCGATTATCGCGACGGAAGATCCCCGGTTCTATCGTCACCATGGAATTGATTTTTTAGGCATTCTCAGGGCAATAAAAGAAGACATGAAACTCATATTCACTCCCAGAAAGCTTCAGGGGGGAAGCACTATAAGCCAGCAGCTCGTAACAGGACTTCTTCTGCACAGGAAGCAGCGTATAAGGCGAAAATTTAAAGAGTGGATCCTTGCTCTTCAGTTAGAGAAAAACTATACCAAGGATGAAATATTGACCATGTACTGTAACCAGTTCAATCTCGGACATGGAGCCTACGGAGTTGAAGCCGCAGCTCAGTTGTACTTTGACAAAAGTGTCTCAGAGCTTGATCTGGCTGAAGCCGCGATGATAACAGGGATTTTTAGAAGCCCTGCCAATTATTCTCCATACAGAAACTACGACCTGACGTTGCGGAGGAGAAATCATGTTATAAACAGGATGCTTGAAGAAAAATACATCACAAAAGAGCAGGCAGAGGAAGTCAAAGAAAAGGGACTGGATGTTCTTCCCCTGCACCGGGAAGACTCGGAGTTTGCCGCCTATTTTAAAGAGGAAGTGAGAAGATATTTATACAACAATTACGGCGCGGAAGCTTTGTATCACGGAGGTCTCCGTATTTACACAACCATGGATATGAAGCTGCAGGAATACGCAGAGAAATCCTTAAGGACCCAGCTCCGGGTTCTGGACAAGAGGCAGGGATGGAGGGACGACAAAGCAAACTGTTTTGACCTCGGCATAGAAGAGGAAAGCCTTTTGGAGCTGGAAGGGCCTTTTAAGGATGAGGAAAAAGGAACGGTCTATCTTATGGACTGGAGAAAGCCTGAAATAAAGGCTGAAGAAGTGGTTGAAGCTGTGGTTCTGGATGTCTCCACCAGGGAGGCTGAAGTCAAAGTAAAAGATTACACCGGAAAGATCACAAACAGGGATATTGATTGGACCGGAACCAAAAATTTAACGAGGATCATCAAGAAAGGGGACATCATTCATGTGATGATCCAGAAAATTGATGATGAAAACAAGTCATTCCAGGCTTCCCTTGAACAGGAACCGGAGCTGGAAGGCGCCTTTCTGGTGATCGAGCCCCAAACAGGAAAAGTAAAAGCCATGGTTGGAGGGTATTCGTTCCAAAGAAGCGAGTGGAATAATGCCACTCAGGCCTTGAGGCAGTCCGGTTCTATCATTAAGCCCATTCTGTATACGGCTGGTCTGGAAAACGGGCTGACAGCCTCCAGCACCTTCATTGATGAGCCTGTGAAGTTCGAGGACAAGTGGTCGGGAAAAATCTGGGATCCTCCGAATTATGATGAAAAGTATAAGGGTAGAATTACCTTGAGAAGAGGGATCGAGGAATCCAGGAACATCGTTACAGCCAAGCTCCTTGACCATATATCTCCTCAGGAAGGAGTGAAATACTGCAAGAAATTCGGATTGAGTTCAAATATTCTTCCATACCTGTCCCTGTCTTTGGGCGCTTTTGAAGTAAGGATGATAGAGATGGTCTCTGCATTTACGGTTTTTCCCAACCAGGGAGTGCGGATAGAGCCTTATTTCATAAAAAGGATCGAAGACAGACAAGGCAATATACTGGAGCAGGCTAGAGTTGAGGCTCATAATGTGATATCTCCCCAGATCGCCTATATCATAACGTCATTTCTTCAGGGCGTCGTAAAAAGGGGGACTGCATGGCCAGCCGGTCCGCTGGAAATGCCTTTGGCCGGAAAGACAGGCACAACGGATGACTGGTCTGATGCATGGTTTATGGGTTTTTCTCCGGATTTGTGTGCCGGTGTTTGGGTCGGGCACAAGGAAGGGAGGATATCCATGGGAAAAGGACAGTCAGGAGCTGTTGCCGCTCTTCCGGCATGGATCGATTTTTTCTCCAGAATAATAGAAGACAGGAAAATGACGGCTGAAGAAGAGGGAGTGGAATATGAAGTCGGAGAGTTCAAGGTCCCTCCGGGGCTGTCTTTTGTGAACGTGGATTACAAGACAGGACTGCTTCCTACGCCTGTTTGCCCTCCCCAGTTTATCATCAGGGAAGTATTTATGCCTGGCACTGAACCCAATAGGTTCTGTTCTTATGAAGACCACATGATGACCTTTGATTATTATGATGTGATAAAGGACAAATAAGCTTTCCTGCGTTCTTTATCTTTTCTTCTTTTTAACGGTTCGCGAACCCGAACTTCTTTTGGTCTTTGAAGAGGATTTATTTTGCCTGGATATGGACGAAGATGTACGTTTGGTGGCAGTGGATGTTGCCTTTGAAGTGGATTTGCCTGTATAGGGATTAGACTTGCTTCTTATGTACTGGCTTTTACCGCTGGAGAAATATCTGATGGCTTTTCTTACGATTGACTTCGAGTCTTTCCGGGATGATTTGCTTAATGAGGATGGATACCCGAATGTTCTTTTCACGATTCTTGTCTCACCCTGATCTCTGAGGTTTCTGATGGTCTGTGTCTTTTCGGTTTGACTTTTCAATGTCCTTGAGCCATTGATATTTATTTTTTCTGGACTGTGTTGCAGGAGCACTTTCTTTCCATCTAATTTTTCTATGGAAATGGGTTTGGGAAAGTCTTTTGCCGACGGGATGCTTCGATAAAGTCTTACACCTTCAAGTTTTTTCAAGGAGACCTGTGTGAGAGCTGCCTCTGAAAGATTTTTTGCCCTGAGCTTGTTCTTATGTACGACTGTAAGAGCTCCTGAATTACTGGGACAGGAGTCATTGCTGTAATTCGGGTAATAGATGTTGTTTATGATAACTCCCGGGTACCCGTAATAACTAAGAGGCGCCCAGGCCCAGTAATCATTCCAGTAGTACCATCTCACCCATGCTGGTCCCCATGTGGAATGCGGGATCCAGTACCATCCCAGGTGGATGCTCCAGTGCCATCTCCCGTAATGAAAGGTCACCCAGCCCCACGGTTCGTAAGGAAGCCAGGTCCATCCGCAAATGGGATACCACAGCCAGCGCCCGTTGTAATAAGGGCGCCAGTGCGGGCCGATGCCTACGGGAACCCAAACATATCCGTAGGGAGATACATAACTCCAGTTTCCGTATGTATTTAATTCATATTCAAAGTCATCCATTTCTTGGGAAAGATATCTTTTTGCAAAATGCTGTCTGAGTAAGGAATCCCTATCCGTACTCCATACATAGAAGCTGTCACCTGAAGCAGCCATAAGTTCAAGAGGATGTTCTGTATAGTATCCTCTGGTCGCTTCCAGTTTCTGCCCATCTTTCAATAATATGGATTCAGATTTACCTGCAGCTTCAGCTACACCTTCATAAACAAACAATTCAGTATTCCTGCTGTCATTTACATTCACTCTGTAAAGACCCCGGTCTAGAATATAGACAGATATATCAGGCGTATGGAGTTCGATGTTATCTTCCTCGTAGAGGGATTCGAGGCTTATAATGATATTCCCGGTCCAGAGTTTGATCTGAACAAGGTCGTTTTCCACGGATGGGAGCGCTGTAAAGTCTATTTTTGTATGGGCGTTGAGTCTTATGTAATTGCTGTTTCCTATGTATATCTCCGCTCTTCCTTCTGTGGTGCTGATCCGGTCTCCTTCAGCTATAGGCATATTGACGAGACCTTGTTCATAAGCAAGGTCTCCAGCTTTCTGTATGAATGTATCTCCTGTTAGGTAGCTCAACCTCGCTAATGAGTGGTCAGTATATCCTCTTTCTTCGCCTGAGACCAAGGAGAAGAAAAGAAACAGTGAGAGAACAATTATCAGTGGTTTTCTCATTTTTTTTCTCCTCATTGATAGATCATGCAATTATTATGCCATATTTTATCCCATAAGGGATGTTTTGTCTTCTGGTATTTCTGTCACATAATGATGACGGTTGAAGCCTAATCACTACACCTGAATTTCAGTAAGATATCCTTAACCTCGACTTGTTCATCATCCAGGCATAGTATTTTCTTTTTAATGGTTTTTTGGTTAGAATAGGCAGTTGGATAAAAAATGAGATTTCAACTGTTCGTCCCTCCTCAGGGATATGTAGCCCAGCGCTGGGAAGAAGGCTCTTCCATGCCGCCGTTAGGAATCCTTTCTTTAGCTGCGGTTTTAGAGAAGAACGGTATTGAAGTGGAAGTGGTACCAGCTGATATTCTGGGATATAGCTGGAAGGATATAGAGAAAAAAGTAAGGGATTTTAAACCCGCAATCATAGGTGTCACCACGACCACTGAAAACCGTTTTGACAGTTTTAGACTGGCCGCACTAGCAAAAAAGATCGATCCGGAAATCATGACAGTCCTCGGCGGTCCTCATGTATCCATGGCCAGGGAAGACACGCTGCAGCATATTGATGATGTGGATGTTGTGGTGATAGGAGAGGGGGAGAGGACCGTTGTCGAGCTGACTGAAGCGGTTGAAGCAGGGAGTAACTTGGAGCGGGTCAAAGGTCTTATGTTCCGGAAACACGGAAGCATTGTCTTTTCCGGTTCGAGGGAGGGGATTGAAGATCTGGATACGCTTCCTTATCCGGCCAGGCATCTGGTGCCCATTGATAAATATAATTTTTTTATTCAGACAAAGGACGGCCAAAGAAGAAAAGCCCAAAATGTCATAACATCAAGAGGATGTCCTTTTAATTGTTATTTTTGTGCCACACCTGCCAATTGGGGGCGGAATATGAGGGGGCATTCTCCTGAACGGGTAGTGAGGGAGATCGAGATTCTCAAAGATAAGTACGGTGCAGAGTTTATATGGTTTTACGATGATACGTTTAACTACAACCCCAAACGGGTTCACAGGATCATGGATCTTATTCTTGAAAGAAATCTCAATATTAAATTCTGTAATGAATTCAGGATAGATGTGGTGGACAGGCCTCTTCTTGAAAAAATGACGGCCGCGGGCCTGGCATGGGGGCATTTTGGAATAGAGGCGGGTAATCCCAGAGTGAGGAAGGAAATAGTCAGAAAGGAATTTGATATAGATAAAGCCTATCAATTTGTCAGATGGGCCAAAGAATTGGGCTTTATTCCCAATGCTTTTCTTGTTTTTTCCCATCACACCGAGTCCTGGGACGAAGCTCAGGAAACAATCGAAGTGATGGAAAGATTGAGATCTATCAATCCTGAAACGGAATTTTCAGCTTCCATACTCCATGTCTATCCGGGGACTCCCCTTGAAGCTATTGCCAGAAAGCAGGGAATCATTCCGGAGGATTTTTCCTGGTCTGAAAAAAAAGATATGAGAAAAGTGTATATGCTCCCTTCAGGACAGGGATATGTGCCTTTGTTTAAAGACCGGCTTACATGGTTTCAGATTGCCAGACTTGTGATGATGTGGTCCTTATCAAAAAAGAAGATTGTTTCAGGTTCTAAAATAAAAACAGCCTTAAGGACGATTTCTTCCTTTAAGGATATCTTTGTTTATTTTGCTTTTTCTGTGGAATACGTCAAATACAAGGTGAAAAAGCTGCTTTCCCGGTTATGAGTCCTTGATGACCTGCTTCCCTTTAAGCCTCACAGAATAGATATCCGTGATGTTAGGCTCTGGCATGGCTGTCCCGTATATATAGTCAGCCACTTCCATGGTTTTGAAATTATGGGTAATGATGATAAATTGAGTCTGGCTTTTTATTTCCATCATCAGGTTTAAAAATCTGTCCAGATTTGTCTCGTCCAGGGCAGCATCCACTTCATCCAGGATACAGAACGGAGCCGGCTTGAAGCGGAACAGGGCAAAGAAAAAGGCAAGGCTTGTCAGCGTCTTTTCCCCGCCAGAGAGAAGAGCGAGATTTTTGACTTTCTTGCCCGGAGGCTGGGCAATGATATCCAGGCCGCTCTCAAGGGGATCATCTTCATCGGAAAGTCTGATCTGTGCGTTTCCTCCTTTGAAAAGAATGGAGAACACATGCTGAAAATTATTATTGACTTTTATCAGAGCGTTTAGAAACTGAGCCTTGCTCTCGCTGTCGATCTTTTTAATGGCTTTTTTTGTGGATTGTATGGATTCGCGGAGGTCCTGCCTCTGATCGACGAGGAAATCATATCTTTTCTTTTGTGTGTTGTATTCCTCTTCGGCCATGAGATTCACAGAACCGATTTTTTCAAGTTTTTCCCTGATCTCGGAAAGAGAATTTTCTATATCTTCCTTGGTCTTTTCCGGAAGAGCAGCTTCTTTTTTTACCTCTTCCGGAGTTTTTTTAAGTTCCTGCCAGCAGGTCTCTTCGCAGTTTATGAGATCTCTCTCTTTTTCTGCTTTTTTTATTTCCCACTTTATTCTTTGTTCTTTGGCCTGTTCTGATTTGTTTCTCAATTCCTGTATTTTTTCTTCTTCCGAAGAAAGATCTTTCTGGATTTCATGAAGTTTTTCTTCGCCGCCTGTGAGTGCGGCCTGCCTTTCGTCTTTTATCTGTTCCAGTTTTATCAGGTCTTGTTTTATATCAGAAATTTTTTTCTCCAGAAGCTCTTTCTCCCTGTCTGCTTTAGAAATGTCATTTTCAAGACTTTTAAGCTTTTTATTTATAGTGCTGATTCTCTGCTCTGTCTCTGTGTTTGTTTGTTTTAGGTGATTGATTTTTTCCGAGAGAACATCCATTTGACTTTTAATTTCAAAGTAGCCTTTATTTTCCTCTGCCCTTTTCTGTTGGAGGCTTTCATAATCCTGCTCTTCTTTTTTTAAAGCGTTTTTCAGCGCTGTGATATTCCTGTCGGCTTTTTCCACTTCAAGACTCAGTTGGCTCTTTTCCAGTATCATTCCCTTTTTTTGTTCAGCCAACCTGTCTTTCTCTTGGCGTAGCAGCGTTATCCGTGATTCCCTTCTCTCCTTTTTTTCTTCAGCAAAACTCATGTCTTTTTTGAGGACCTCTGTGTTCTGGCCTTCCCTGGAAATGATGGATCTTGTTTGTTCACTCTCTTGCTCCATTTTTTGCTTTAGTGTTTTGTGTTCAGAAAGTTGGATTTCCAGGGGTTTTATTTTGTTGTCGAGTTGACTTATTTTTTGGCCTGCTTCTTTTATCTCCCGTGTCAGAGCAAAAAGCCCCTCTTCTTTTTCTCCGGATTTGATAAGGCCCGAAGACAAAAGCACATCTCCCTTAAGAGTGATGAAATGATATTCCGGATATTTAAGCCAGAGACTGACCGCATCGTTGAGGTTTTTGACAATGACCGCTTCCGGGAGAAGGGATAGGAAGTTTTCCCTCTCCGGTTTTACTCTGATACGGTTTTTGAGAAGCCCCAGAAATAGGGATTCTTTCTTTATCTGCACAGGGGGGTTGCTTTTAGGCTTGGGATGGAGAAGCAAAAAATTCCCTTTTAACCGGCCTTTGGACTGCTGTTTCACAAAGTCATCCGGTTCCATGAGAAGCGATTTGGCCTCCTGTTTGTAGAAGACGTCAACGAGATGTGCGTTCTCTTCATCCGTATCTATCACGTCTGCCAGGGGCTGGAAAGTATCCTTAAGTTTGGGGGTATGGCCGGCATTTTGTTCTTTTTGTTTGAGCTTTATGAGGGTGTTCAGGTGATGGGAGTATTCAGATTTTCTCTTATCAAGGGATGCGATAGTTTCCTCTAATCGATGCAGTGCTTGCTCTGTTTTTTCAAGGGAATCTTTCTGGACTTTGAGCTCTTTTGTCTTTTCAATGACATGCGTTTGGTTGCGGAGCATCTTTTCTTTCGTGCTCTCAATCTCTTTTTTTATACCGGTAAGACTGTGTCTCTCTGATTCTAATTCAGATTTGATTCTGTTCTCTTGTTTCTCAATCATCTCTATCTCTTTATCCAGCTCAGCTTCCTTGTTTTTTATTTCTGTATGAGAAGAAATTTTTTGATAGTACTGGTCTCTGAGGTTTTCTTTGTTTTTTTCTTTTTGGTTGAGTTTTTCTAGAAACAGACGGTTTGATTTATCAGCCTTTTCCAGGTTTTTCTGTTTGAGTCTGAGGTCTTCTTGATAAGCTTGGAGGGTTTTTTCATTTTCTTGTTTGTTCTCATTGAGGATTTTGAGTTCCTGCTTGAATTCAAGGATCTCCTGTTTTGATTTCCCCTTTTTTTCTTTAAAGTAGTCTTTTCTTTTTTCTTCTCTTTCTCTATCCACATGCAAATTTGAATACCGGGATTTCAACGCATACAAGTTATCTTTTTCTTCATTCAGGTTTTTTTCAGACATCCAGACTTTTTTTCTTATCTCCGCCAGTTCTTTTTCTTTGTTCTTTAATCTGTTTATCCATCCTCTTTCCGTATCCAGATGCTTTTGGTAGTGCTGGCTGACCTCCCTGTGCTCCTGTTCGAAGGAATGGAGTTTCTTCCTGTACAGCAGTAAGGTCAGTTCCCGTGTTTTTTCTCTGAGTCTGCGGTATCTCTTTGCCGCTCCTGCCTGACGCTGAAGTGAGTTTTTTCCTTTACTGACCTCGTTTATAATGTCTTCCAGCCTCAATAGATTTTGTTCTGTGTTTTCCAGTTTGTTTTCTGCCTGGCGTTTTTTTTCTTTATAGAAAGCGGTGCCTGCCGCTTCCTCGAGAAGAGCTCTTTTTTCAATGGGTTTGGAAGAGAGGAAGGCTCCTATGCTCCCCTGTTCGATGACAAAATAATTGGTTTCTCCTATGGAATTTTTCCACAGGGCGTCCTGTATATCCTTAAGGCGGACTGTTTTCCCGTCCATCCGGTATTCGCTTTCTCCTGAGCGAAACACGCGGTGGATGATCCTCATCTCTTTCTCATCATTTCCCAGGAAAAGGCTTACATAAGCCATGCTGAGAGGGGCTTTTTTATCATTGCCGTTGAATATAACATCACCGCTGCGGTCTCCTCTCAATGCTCTGAGCCTCCGGCCCCTCAAGACCCAGAGAAGGGCGTCGACGATGTTGCTTTTTCCGGTTCCGTTCGGGCCTATCACAGCGGTTATGCCCGGATGCAGTATGAGTTTTGTCCTTTCTGCAAAGGACTTAAACCCATGTAGTTCCAGTTTTTTAATAATCATTTTCAGACCGCAGTTTATCTTGACACTTTGGATTAATTATCAAATACTATTTAAATGTTGATTCTATAGAAATATTATGCTTTGTCAACAAGACTTGCAAAAAGATTGCAAATAGATATGGTCATGTTCAATTGATAGTAAAGTGCAACCATATTTTATGAATAATGAGGCCAGTGTAGCTCAGCGGTAGAGCAACTGATTCGTAATCAGTAGGTCGGAGGTTCGAATCCTCTCGCTGGCTCTTTTTTTAATTTTTGACTTTTATTCTTTGACTCTTCTATAATATAATATATAAAGTAGCTGGCTGGAGAGGAATCCTCCTTAGCCCCGCTTCCTTTTCTAAACCTTGGCGCCTCTACAGCCAGCCTTTTTCTATTATGGGGTTTTCTTTTCCTTTTGCTCTTCTTTTTTCTTCTGTTTTATACTCTCAAGGATCTTTTCGGTCATCTTCTTTATATGCTCTTCCTGCTTGAGGTGGGTGATTCCGTCTTTGAGCCATACCGGAGCGGGTTTTCCGAGAAGGTAATGGTCAAAGAACTCGCGCATCCTTATGGTGTAGTCTTTGAGATTGGCAGGCTTTCTGAGCCCGTGGTTTTCTCCTACATATTCAAGCATGACCACAGGTTTTTTGAGCTGGCGCAGCGTGTTGAAATATTCGATTCCCTGGTTCCAGTCAACGGCTCCGTCCTTATCATTATGGAGAATAATAAGAGGTGTGGTTACGTTTTTTGCGTGATAGACCGGGGAATTCCTGGCATAAGCATCAAGGTTTTCCAAATAGTTTCCTTTGAAGCGGCCCTGGCTTGATTCAAAAATCGGCTGATTGGCTGAACCTGAATTCCAGTATATGGAGCTGTACATACTGATCATATTGGTCAGCGGAGCGCCTGCGACAGCGGCTTTAAAAAGATCGGTCTGGGTGATAAGAAAAGCGGTCTGATATCCTCCCCAGGAGTGGCCGTGTATGCCCACTCTCTCACTATCTACGACTCCGGTATCAGCAGCGGCTTTGATTGCTGGAATGACACAGTTTACAGCCGATATTCCGGGATCATTGATCTCATAGACGATATCAGGCATCAGAACAGCGTATCCCCGGCTTGTGTACACGGATTTATTAAAGCCTCTGGCTGAGGGAGCGAAGTAGTAGTTCATGCGTTGTGAGAGTTTTTCATAAATGTAGACAATGGTGGGGTAACTTTTTCCTTTCTTGTAATTTGCAGGCAAAAAGAGCGCTGCCTGAAGTCTGTCTCCGTTTGTGCTTGTGTAATCCACGAGCATCGAGCCTGAGGACCAGAGATATTCATCCTGCTGCGGATTGGCGTTTGTTATTTTTTGGCCGTCCTGGAGGGTGTGGTCTGTGACATAATAGTCAGGATAATCCTTATAGGTCTGTCTGGTGTAAAAATACACATCTGCCTTCTTTGCTTTACTGATGGAGAAGGCAGCATCGTCCCAGAGAAGCATTTGAGCTCCGGGATCATCTTCCACAACCGCAATGCCTCCTTTTTTGGTCCATTCGCCGTAAGCAGTGAAATAAAGAGGTTTTTTAAGGTCAATGCCTTTTTCCTCCGGATCCAGGCGGATGCGACGGGGGAATCGGATTTGGTCGGTTTTCCCTGTTTTGGTGAGATTGATACTTTCTCCACCGTGTACGGGAATATTCCAGACATCCCAGTTGTCATACAGGAGCACTGACTTGCCTTCTTTTTCCCAGCCTATAGGGTAGATGGGAGGATCAACCACATTGTGGTCATCTTCCGTATTTATAAAGGAAGTGGGCACATCTTCTGTGATGTTGTACGTTTTGCCGGAAGGCATTTCATATGTATAAAAGTCACCGTCCTTGTAATAGAGAAAATGCGTACCGTCAGGAGAAGGGGAGAAGAACCATCGGCATTTTTCAAGAGCCAGCTCTCTTTTTCCGGTTTTTATGTTGATGACATAGACATCCTGATATCTTCTTCCGTAAAGGTTTGAATCCAGCTCATATTTTTCCCTGTCGAATCCCACTGCCCAGTTGTGTTTAGGAGCGGGCGTGACCTCTCTAACCTGTTCATCAGCAAGCCGGATGAATTTTTTATTGTCTGCATCGTAATAGGACAGGAAGCTGAAATTTTTGTCTCTGCGCTCCTGGACCTGCTGCATAGACTGGAGTCGGTTATCCAGCCAATGCCAGATAACAAGGTCAGGAAGGTCTTGTTTGTCGATCTCTGCATCAGGTTTCTTTGGAGCGGGTTTTTCATCTTTTTTCTCTTCTTCCTTTTTCTTTTCCTCCTTCTCTTCTTTTTCTTTCTCTTCCTTTTCGTTGACTTCATGGATTCCGAAAAGCAGGCCGGAGAGGTCTTCAGTCCATAAGGGATTTCTGTTGGGGCTTATGGTCATTCCGTCCGGGAAGTTTTCGTCTTCATGCGGATTGTAGATGATTTTTACGGGTTTTTGGGAATCAAATCCCTTAAAGCCCAGCACACTATAGAGGTCATCTTCATATTTTTTATCTTTTTTCCCCTTAAGCACTGCCAGCCCGTCTCCTTCTTCTGTCCATGTGAGCTTTACATATTCCGCCTCATCGCTTTCCAGAGGGAGGATGACCCCGGTTTCTGAGCTGCGTATCTGGACTCCGTTTCCTGTTTTTCCTTCCGCATCTATGGTGGTGGCGAGCCATCTTCCTTTTTTATCAAAAGAGAATTCAGAGACATTCCCGAGATTTAATTGATCAGATGTTCTCAAATCATAAAGCAAAAGGTCTGTTCCTTTCCATGAGTCCTTGTTTTTGGACTGTTCCTCTGAAGGGTATTTATGGAATGCGATCCAGGATGGATTTTCTCCGGAAAAAGAGAAATTTCTGATCTTTTCAAATTCCTTTTTCTCTCCGGACCTAAGGTTTATTAGCGCGGCTTTGTTGTAGACCTGCTTCTTTTGTTTTTTAAGTTTCCTTGCCTCTTCTCTTTCCGGATATACAATAAAGGCAAGCCAGCTGGAGTCTTCGGAAAATTGGATGTCCCTTGAAGAAGGATATCCTGGAGGCTCTCCGATGGGGAAACTGAATTCTTTTTCTTCTTTTGTGTTTGTTACCATGAGTTTCCCATCTCCCTCCTGAGGCACAAGATAGTAGGCAAACCAAGTGCCGTCAGGAGAGATTGCAGAGCTTCGGATGCTTTTCCATTCTATTATGTCTGCGATATCTTCAATAGGTTTTAAATCATCCTGTTTTGAGTAGGCGGATTGCTGTGTGATGAAGATCGTTGACAGGAAAAGGCATAATAGCAGAACTAAAAGGTGTGAAAATTTCTTCATATTAATACCTCCAGTTTAATTAATCTGACTTATTCATAAAAAAATGGCGATGAGCATTTTTCATATTTTGCTTTCAAGGTTATACATATTTTTCATAAAAATGGCAACTGAAATGTTCTTGTTTGCTTTTCCTTCCATTTTAATCGCCATTTTTTTACCTTTCAGGCAAGCCGATCTTACTGCATCTGCTTTGTTGCAGGGCATTCGCGGTGAAGGACCACAGCTTTATACCCTGTGCCTCGCATCTGCAGCAACCTCGACCTGTGAATAATCCAGGTTAATCTGACTTATTCATAAAAAAATGGCGATGTTCAGCCTGTGAATAATCCAGATTGGTTTTTATATTTTGCCCCTCGCTCTCTACTTGAGAGTAATCGAATTCAGAGCCCAGAAGGCTGTGAGGGATGAGAAAAACAACAAGCATAACGCAGGAGGCAGCCAGTATCCACCTGCGGCATGTTTTTTTGGTTTTTTTTCTGGACACCCAGAGAGCTGCGATCCAGAAGACAAGAGCCACAAGTGTTTTTGTGTCTGTGAGGTCTTTCCCAACAGGAAAACCTGTCCAGAAAGAGCCAAAAGAAAATTTTTGCATGATAGGGCCGAATATCATTCCTCCCGCAAAAAGGAACGCCGCAGCCCATAGGCCCAGCTTTCTCGGGTCTGATTCCGGGATAAGAGCCTCAAGCCCGGCGCGGAATGAGAAAAGAAAGGACGCAAATATAGTCACAATGTGAATAAGAGTGATAAGCGTCGGAACTTCTCCTTTAAAACGAATGACAACCGGAGTATCCCCTGAGAGAGATGTTTCTTTATGCTGGTCTTTGAGAATGACTTTGTACTCTAGTTTGCCCGCGGCCGGCTGCTTTGGGAGCTTTCCTTTGAGAAAGTTTCCCTGCCGGATAAGTTCCTGCTTGGTCCATTCATTTTGGGACCTGTATATCCTGTATAAAAGAAAGCCTTGAATATTTGTATCCGGGGTATTGATTTCTAATTCATAGTCTTCGTTATTCACATGACTTCGCTCAAGTCTATAGGATACTATTGAATCCATGATATTGGTTTTCCCTACAAGAGGATAGGTGGGCCCTGTGAGCCTTTGAAACACCAAGACAAATGCGGTGATGACAAAAGCCAGAATCCATAAAAGTATCTTTTTCACTGTTTTAAAATGATCCATCCGTCTTGATTGGTTGATAATACCTGTTATTATACAAATTTTTTCAAAAGGAACAATAATGGTTTTGAAAAAAATTTGACATTGATATAAAATAAGAACGTGAATTATAATATGATGGAGAGAATAAGGAGGTTTTAATGAAAAAAGGCATAAAAACAGCGTGTCTTTTTCTTGTGATTCTTTCGATTTCTGTAAGTGCTTTTGCTAAAGACGATATGTTTCAGAGCCGATGGATCAATGCGAAGATCATGATGGATGGATCTGATGAGGATTGGGCTCCGGAAATGCTGCAGACATATAAGAAATACGGTGTGGATTATGCGTTTAAGAACAATGGGAATTATATGCTGGCTCTTTTTGTATTCAAGGATCCGCAGTATTTAACTTCTGTAAAAGAGTCAGGCATCATAGTCTGGCTGAACACAGATGGGAAAAAGAAAAAAAGATACGGCATCAGATTTTGGAACATGAAGATGACTGCTGATCAGTATATTGCATTGCTGGAAAAACAGCAGGGACCGTTGACTGAGCAACAAAAGAACGATATTCTTGTCAAACAGACTTATAATATTCCGGATATCAGAGTCACGAACAAGGATGCAGCATCAGAATTAAAAGAAAAAGTCGAGGTAAGGCCAGCGGCGTTTGAGACACGGACCTTTGAAGACAGGATCGTTTATGAGTTTGCCATTCCTTTAGAAAGGCTTTATGATATGGCTCCCGGAGTAGGGACCGTACCAGGTGAGAGCGTTGAAGTCGGATTTGAATGGGGCGGAATAACAGATGAGATGAAGGAGCAGAGAGCGAAGTTGGCAGCTGCCATGGCTTCCAAAGCAAGAGACCAGGGAGCCACAGGTGACCTTACTACAGAAAGACGCGTGAGCAGCGGAATGAGCCAATCTGACCCGACACTCAAGTATGACCGGGCAAGCAGCTTTGCCCAGTCTATGAGAGGAAGCACTCCTCCGGAATACATCTTCTGGGTGGATGTCGAACTGGCTAAGGAGGAATCAACCAAGTAAGACTAGTACGACACCGCCAAAGGCAATCCCTAGCGCAAAGATTTTCTTCTGAGTCGCCTGTTCTTTAAGGATGACCACCCCCAGAGCAAAAACAAAGACCGAATTCATCTGATTCAATATAGAAGCTTCTGAAACCATAGCGTATTTCATTCCTGCCATCCAGGCAACAAGAGCCACATAGCCACCCAAAAAAGAGCCTGGAAGCATGGGCTTCCAGTTTTTAAAAGATAAAATGCTTTTATATATTTGACTCCGCTTTGAGTGAAAATGGATGACCGGATAAAGGAATGCCAGACCTCCTACAGTTCTTACCAGAGTTGCCCATAAGATTGAAGAGCCGGCAAGGACGGGCTTCATCAGAATAATACTGACAGCCGAGCAAAACATAGCCAGGAGTCCCAGTATAATTCCGATGACAAGTTCTTTTCTTGAGATATGATTCAGGCTGTTTTTAAGGGAAATCATGACCACTGCTGAGATGATGAAGGCAACGCCAGCTAACTGCCACAATGTCATTTTTTCAAAAAGAAACAGAAACGCCAGTATGATGACAAAAGGGCTGTAGCTGCAGTTGACAATTGCAGAGAGGCTGGCCCCAAGCCTGTTAAGGCTTTCGAAAAGCAGTGTGTCTGAGATTCCGATACCAATAATGCCGCTTAAAAAAAGTAGTCCGTAGCTTTCCAGAGGCAGGGACGGGACCACAGGTTGATGCAGCAGCCATAGTGAAGGGAGAATAAACAAACACGAAACAAGGGACTTAACGAGATTCAATCCCAGAGGATGAACAGTGCGGCCGCTTATCCTGAACAGAATAACGGCAAAGGCCCAGATAAGGGCCGAACCAAGCGCTAGTAGTTTGCCAAGGAAAACAAGATCTTGCGGTTGCCCCATAAGAATGACGGCCTTAAAAGACACTCCGGCCGATGTCTGAAGGAATCCCTATTAAGTAATGAGGAGCGGCTCTAAGAGTTTGATTCTTCTTTTTCTTCATTCTGTTTGACTGTAACTTCGGGGGGTTGTTTGTCCTGTTCGGATTCTTCTTCAACTTCAATTTCCACGCCTAACAGCCTTGCGGCTCCTTCATATAATTGTCTGAAGGATTCTTTGGATTCCTGCAGTTTTGCCAGGCGTTCTCTTGCTTTTTGGATTTCTTTTTCCATTTCTTCGTCTATGGTATCCAATTGGGATTTTGCTTCTTCCATTGTCTGCCTGTAAAGTTCTTCTTGTTTTTTAGTAAGCCCCATGGCTCTCTCCTTGACCAGGTTAATACGGTTTATTATATTTTATCTATATTTTAGTTCAAATGGCAATCACCTTTAGAGGTGAATTTTGCGTGCATATCGTTTCTGTCTATTTTACGACCCTAACCCTGGCATCATGGGCCAGCGTGAAATGCCCTTCTATCGCGACTTCTTCTCCTTCCTTTACACCGTCTAGGACTTCGGCATAGTCTTCATTTTCAAGACCCAGCTCGAGATATCTCCATTTAGCCAGGTCTCCCTCCACCACAAAAGCCAATTTCCGGCCTCCTCTGAGCAGTATGGCTTCCTGGGGGATAAGAAGTCTGTCCTTGTAGATATCGGTTATGATCTCGACTTCAGCATGCATTCCCGGTTTGATAACTTCATCCGGATTGCTCATGACCACGACCACTTTACATGTTCTGTCTTCCGGATCGATAATAGGGCTTATGGATTTGACCATGCCTTTGAAGTCCTTTCCCGGGTAAGCGCTGAAGTTCAGGGTGACTTCCCGGCCTGTTTTCATTTTTCCGATCTCGCTCTCCAGGACTTTGGCGTGCACCTGGATCTGGTCTATATTGACAAGAGTGAACAGTTCCTGGGCGTTCGATACATGTTCCTGCGGGGCGACCTGGATGTCGCAGATGATACCTGAGAAAGGAGCACGGATATTTGTCTTTTCCAGGTCCATTTGTGCCTTTTTCACCTGAACATCAGCCTGGGTGACCCCTTTGGCTGCTTCTCTGATTTCACCTTTGAGCTCTCCTGATTCGATGAGAACCATTTCATATTCTTTGCTGGCTTTTTCAAAGTCATCTGTTGAAATGAGACCTTTACCATAGAGAGCGTTGGCTTCGTCAAATTCCTTTTTTGCCTTTTCCAGTTCAGTCCTGTTTTGCGCAGGTTCGGATTCTTGATCCTGTGAAAACTTTTGTTCCATGAGGAGCTCTGAGAGCTTCTGCAGGTAGGAAGCTCTGGCATCTTCCAGGCTTAATTGATACTGTCTGTTGTCAAGTTCCAGAAGAAGGTCTCCTTTTTTGACATGCTGGCCCTCTTCGATATTGAGGTTTTTTATTCTGCCCGGGACTTCGGCTTTCATAATGATTTTTTCTCTGGTAAATGCCTCACCTGGTGATTTGAGCTTCATTTTGAGGTCGCCTTTGTGAGCGATCGTTGTTTTGATTGAAACCGGAGCATCACTGACTTCCTCGCTCCCTTGTTTTATAGTATCTGTTGATTCCTCTGCAGGAGGGGAATCAGGGCTTTTTTTGAGAAAAATAAAATAGACTCCCAGAAAACAGATGATGAGAACCAAAGACAAAATCAGGATTTTTTTAGGAATTAATATTTTATTCATTTCACACTCCTTGTTTTGCGCATATTTAAAAACGCCTCCAGGATTCCTTTATTTCCAGAGATTTATCTCTCAGCCAGTTTTTAATGTTATCCCCGTGATAGTATAAAACAGGGATGGCAATGAGAATAAAAAGGGTCGAACTGATCAAGCCCCCTACAGTTGACAGCGCCAGCGTCGACCAGATCTTTTCTCTGCCTACTTCGACCTGAATGAGGATCATAGGCAGCATTCCAAGGACAGTGGTGCTTGTGGTGAGAAAAATGGGCCTGATTCTTTCCCTAGTCCCATCCAGGACTGCCTCAAGAAGGGGCAGGCCTTTTTTTCTTTTGAGATTGATATGGTCGACCAGAAGAATGGAATTGTTCACCACAATACCCCCCAGAAGGATAACCCCCACATAAGCGGCTGAGTCAAATGAAAAATCAGCAATGATAAAGGCGATAAACACGCCTATGAGAGCCAGAGGAACCGCAAGAAGGATAAAAAAGGGCTGGATAAGGGACTCATAAAGGGAAGCCAGGATCATGAAGATGATGATGATGGAAAAGATAATGGCAAACGTGATCTCTCCCTTTTCTTCCTCTGTCATCCACCGGGTCCCTTCCAGGGTGGCGGAAAATCCGGGGGGAAGAGAGAGGTTTTCAAAAACACCTTTTTTATAGTTATCTGCGGCTTTATAAGGGCCCCTGAATTCCCAGCTCAGGGTCTGCTGGAACTGTTGGTCTTCCCTGTCTATACCTCCGGCAATGGGCCTTTCTTCGATCTCAGAGATCTCGCCCAGCCTGAGGTATTCGCCCTCCTGGGTACGGAACAGCATATCCTGAAGTTCCTTGAGCTGAACCGAGTGGGATTCGGGGAATTTGATGGAGATATCCATTTCCTTCCCGCTCATTTTTGCTTTAAGAGGAATTCTGACCTGTCCCTGTATCAATGAGGCGATATAATTATAAAAATAGATAGGATTGATATTGTATTTTTTTATTTTTTCCCTAGAGATCTTGAGGATGTATTCAAATGAATCAAGGCGGTACCATCCGTATCTTGAAGAGCTGATTTTCCAGTCTTTTATTCTGGGATTTTCCTGGATAGTCTTCGCCAGGTTATGTGTGATGTTGTTTAGTTTTTTCATATTGTAGCCGAAAAATTTGATACTCGAGTCATAAAATGTGTAGCTTCCGATGCTCGCAGAATAACTTTGAGGGTCAAAGCCGTAGATCGAGATAGAGATACCGGCATAGTTTGTGGCGTGCTGGATCAGTTCTTCTTTCAGCACATAAGGACGGTAGGAATTTTCGATTTCTACAGGGAAAGAGACTCTGATGCTGGCCCAATCAGGCGCCACTGTAGTGTCAGCTTCTTTTTCATAATCTTTTTCCAGTATTTTTTCTTCGAAATGCCTCACCACTTCATCGGTCTGCTCGATATCTGTCCCGGGAGGCATACCTATGTAAATCCTAAGTTCTTGTTTTGAATACCAGCTTATCCATTCCCCTATGGTGACTTCGGACTTGAACCATTTGTAAGTGCCGAAAAATATCAGAACCAGAACGATGATGACCTCCAGAGGGTGTTTGATCAAAAAGCGGAATGTCTTTTCAAAAAGTTTTTTATGTTCGCGCGGTTTTTTCTTTTTGCCCCTTTTTAGTAATTTCGGGCTGAGAGCCGGTATCAAAGAAAAGGAGACCAGGAGTGAAGTACCCAGAGCAGAGGTCATGACAATGGCAAGAGGGAGATAATATATTTTGAGACGTCCTTGAAAATAGGCAAAAGCGAAAAACACACTCATGGTCGTAAGGGTCGCTGCAAGAACCGGAAGAAAGACTTCTTTTGCGCCGGCCAGGGCGGCTTGTTTTGTGGAAAGGCCCTTTTCTCTTTTTCTTAATATGTTTTCGAAAACCACGATGGAATTATCCACAAACAAGCCGATGCCAAGCGCCAATCCTCCAAGGGTCAGCATGTTGAGAGAGATATCAAAAAGATAGATAAGGTTAAAAGTGATAAGGACAGAAAAAACAACCGATGATATCACAAGAAGTGAGGGTTTGAAGTTTCTGAGCACCATAAAGACCAGGATGAAGATCACAGTTATGATGATCCCTACGACGATATAGAGCTCTCTCAGGTTCTCATGGATCTCCTCGCTTTCATCGTTAACGGTCCTGTAGACCAGGTCAGGAGGGAGTTCTTTTTTCAGGTCATCTAATTTTTTTTTGACTTTGTTGACCAGCTTTAAGGTGCTGGTTCCTTTTTCCTTATGGATGGTCAAGGTGATGGTCGGCTGTCCGTTGATGCGGTTGATATAATAGATTTCTCCGAAAGTGGGGATGATCTCTGCGACGTCTCTCAAACGGATGACGTTTTCGCCGGAGCGCCTGAGGATAGTATCTCCCATCTCATGGATATCTGCAATGGGATCAGATACCTTGAACAGATATTCCTGCTCTCCTTTATGTATTTTTCCTGCCGGATAGGTCCTGATTCTTTCCTGTATTCTCATATAGACAAGATAAGGAGGGATGTTGAGAGCATCCATTTTGTCCTTGAGGAGAATGATGCCTATTTCCGGATCAGCTCCTCCTGTGACCGAGACGTCTGATATCCCTTTGACAGAGCCTATTTTAAGCTCGATTTTTTCCTTTACCATCTTGCGGAGCTGGTTGAGGGAATAATCTCCGGAAATGGTGTACCTGAGAAACGGGTCTGTCTGGAATTCTTCAGGTACATAGGGCTCTATTCTGGGCTTGACTCTTTCCGGCAGTTCCTCTTCCAGTTCGGAAATTTTTTCCGTTAATGAAAGATGAGCGAATTCCATATTGACCTTGGGGTCAAATTCCAGTGTAATCCGGGATTGTCCGTTGGTGGAGGAGGAGGTAATTTTTCTCACACCCTTGACCGTAGAGGCTTTTTCCTCGAGGGGAGAGGTGATTTGGGTCTGTATGATTTCAGGGGGAACACCCTGCCAGATGGTGTTGATATTAAGCTCCGGGAATTCTTCCTTTGGAGCCAGCTCAATCGGGATATTGATATAGGAATTGACGCCCAGTATAAGAAGAGCCAGAAAAAGCATGGCTGTGGCAATGGGGCGCTCAATAAATACTTTCATTTTTTCGAACCTGATTTAGCTCTTTCTGCCAGTTCATAAGACAGAGGAATAAGGATCAAAGTCAGAAACGTAGAAAATATCAAGCCTCCGATAACTGAAATTGCAAGAGGCTGCTGGAGTTCCGATCCTCTTCCCAATCCCAGTGACATGGGAAAAAGGCCAAAAACTGTGGTGACCGTGGTCATGAGGATGGGCCGCAGTCTCACTCTGCTGGCTTCCAGTATAGCCTCTCTGATTCCCATTCCTTTTTTCCGAAGCTGGTTGGTATAATCTATTTTGACTATGGCATCGTTGACTACGATTCCTGCCAGAACCACCATTCCGATGATGGAGATGACATTAAGGGTCTGCCCGGTTATAAAAAGCGCCCATATTGCACCTGTGAGTCCCATCGGCAGAGTGAAGAGTATAAGAAAGGGATGGAGGAGAGATTCAAACTGGGCAGCCATGATCATATAGACAAGAAGGACAGCTAAGAGGAAAGCAAATCCGAGACTCCGGAATGACTTCTGCATCTCTTCCTGTTCTCCGCTGAAGATGATCCGGTAGTTTTTCGGGAGAGAGATTTTATCTATTTTTTCTCTGATCAGGGGAACGGCCTGACTTATTTTTATGTTCCGTACATTGGCGGTCACCACTATTTCTCTTTCCTGGTTCTCTCTTCTTATTTCTTTAGGTCCTTTGGAAAGACGGTAGGTGACCAGTTCCCGCAGGGGGATATTTCCTCCTGCATAGGGGATTTGTTCGTTGAGGAGTGTATCAATATCTTCCCGCACCTGATCCTGAAAACGCACTCTGATATCATATTTTTTTTCAAGCTCTTTAAACTGGGTGTCCACGCGTCCCCGTACCGCATCCACTAGGAAATTCCCGATTTCCTGAGGGGAAATATTGTATTTATCCAGAGCCTGTTTTTTGATCTGAACCAGAAACTCAGGCTTTCCCTCACCGATGTTTGTGGTCACATCAGCGATTTCCGGGATTTCACTCATTTTTTGGACCACGTCTTCAGCTAGATTTGTCAAAACATTCAGGTCTTCGCCTTTTATTTTCAATCCGACTTCTGCTGTAGAAAAAGCAAGAAACTCTCCTATGGTTGACTGCTCTTTGACCATGGAGAACTGAAGGTCGGGAAATTGGCTGAGAAATTTTCTTAAACCCTCTATGATATGTTCCATTTTGGCGGGGGATTGGGCCTGGATGCGTATCTGAACCGAATTTAAGGATACCTCAGGGTTCAGGCTTTCCATTCCGCTGACGATCCCTATCTGAGAGAAAGAATCCACAACTTCCTCTTGCTTGAGCAGCCATTGTTCTGTGGAAGCGGTCAGGTCTGCGGTCTGTTCCAGAGAATAGTCTATAGGAGTGGTCAGATGAAGGTCAAAGGATGAGGTCTCTGGTTTGGGCATCAGTTCACTGGGTATTTGAGTGGCAAGGAGCAGGGTGAGCAAAAGAAAAACAAGAGATACGGATATGACTCTTGCTTTATGATCCAGAGCCCAGATAAGAAATCCGTGGTAAAAAGAGGCAAATCTGTCATAGATTTTATTAAAGACCTTGAATACGAGCCGGGCAACAGGCTTAAAGGGAAGACAGATATAGTGGAAAACAAGGACAAAGAGCTGGATGAAAAAGCTGATGATATAATTCAATGCTTTAAAAATGACCTTAAAAATAAGATAGAACAGCTTTTGTAATCCCTTTAGAGGTAGAAGCAGGATCTGCTTGAACGATTTTTTTTGTTTGGGGGATTTTTGTTTTTCTGTTTTGATTTTTTCTGAAGGAAGGGCTTTGAATTCGAATTTTCTTGACGCCAGCATTGGAAGCAGGGTCAGGGATACGATCAGCGAAGAGAGAAGGGCAAAGGTCACGGTCAATGCCTGGTCTTTAAACAGCTGTCCGGCCACTCCATGGACATAGATGACCGGAAGAAAAACAGATATGGTCGTAAAGGTGGATGCTGTGACAGCCATTCCCACTTCCTTGGTTCCGATATAAGCGGCTTCGCTGAGGCTTTTCCCAAGGTTTTTATGCCTGAATATGCTCTCAGAGACCACAATGGAGTTATCCACAAGCATTCCTACTCCCAGAGCCAGTCCCCCTAGGGACATGATGTTCAGTGTGATGTTCATGAAAAAGAGAAGGTTGAATGTAGCGATAATGGCAATGGGAATAACAGATGCGATGATAAGCGGTGTTTTAACGTCCTGAAGAAACACAACAAGGACAAGAAAAGCCAGGATAGCGCCGTAGATAATGGAGTTAAGAACGGAGGATATGGCATCTTCGATATATTTGGCCTGCTCTGAGACAACAAATATATCTATCTGTTCGTTCCTGCGTTTTATCTCCTCGATCACGTCTCTTGCTGTCTGAGTGACTTCGACTGTGTTGGCGCCGGCTTCCTTCCTTACAAGGATCCCAATGCTTTCATGCCCGTTGAGCCTGGTGATACCTTCGCGTTCTTTGATAGAGTCAATGACCTGAGCCACATCTTTAACCCGGACCACTCCCTTTTCCTTTGTGGTCTTCAAAATGACCTCTTCGATTTCATCAATTTCCTCAAACTCACCGAGGATCCTCAAAGAATATTTGAATCTTCCTTTTCTTATGGAGCCGCCCTGGAGATTACTGTTGAACTGTTCTATTTTGCTGGAGACCTGCGCGATGTCGAGGTCGTAAAGAGCCATAAGATTAGGATCGATCTCTATATGGATCTCTCTTTCCACGCCTCCGGCTATTTCTGCGGAGCCGATTCCGTCGATTTGTTCCAGGCGGGGTTTTATCAGTTCTTCAGAAAATTCTTTGAGTTCAAGAAGCGATCTTTCCCCGGAGACAGAGAGAACCATAATAGGTTTGCTCTGCGGGTCAAGGGGAATAATGGTAGGGTCTTCGACTTCTTCGGGAAGCTGCACACTGTCCAGTTTTTCCCTTGTATGAAGCATGGCAAAATCCATATCCGTGCCCCACGAAAATTCAAGTGTCATGTACACTCCGCCTTCTTCGGAAACCGTTTCTACTCTTCTGAGACCCGGAATCCGCATTACCGCGGATTCAAGCCTCTGGGTGAGAAGAGTCTCCACTTCTTCCGGAGCCACTCCGGGGTATCGTGCGGAAACAGATAATTTGGGGTAGCTTATATTTGGAAGAAGGTCTACGCTGAGCTCCCTTAAAGAGACAAATCCAAGTAAGACCACAGCTAAAAAAAACATAAAAGTGGTCACAGGCCTGTTGATGGTTAATTTTGCTATTTTCATTTTTTTTTCTGCGACGAACTGTTTATAGTAATAACGTCTCCCCCTTATGAATCGTTACCATAATATCAAAATAATTATAGGAATCAAAGAATTTTTCATTTTCTTTAATAATACGTTAGTAAGACGACTAGAGTTACGGTTTATTCTCACTAAGCTTTATTTTACTGCATTCAAGATATCAACGATAAATTCTTCCAGGTCCCAGCCCCCTTTGGTAGTCCATCCGAGTCTGACCACGACAAGGTCTTTGGATGGGATCACAGTCACGGATTGGGAGTTGTGCCCCAGACAGAAAAAAGCATCTCTGGGAAGTTTTGGATATTCGCGGTCTTTAGGATCTTTAGAGCTTCCTTTGTTAAGCCAGAATTGAGCGCCATACTGGGCTTTTGTTGAAGCCGGTGCCGGAGTGGTGGTGTATTCAACCCATCCCTGGGGCAGAATTTCTTCTCCTTCCCAGACTCCATTATTGAGGTAGAGCAGGCCGAACCGGGCCCAGTCCCTGGCAGGGGCATAGCAATAGGAGGCACCGGAAAATGTGCCAGAAGCATCCGGTTCAAACACAGCATTCCGCATGCCGATTTTGTTGAACAGAGCCTGGCGGGGAAAGGCGAGATATTCTTCTTGAGAGTCAAAAGAATGCCGGATAATGCGGGAGATAATGTTTGAGGTTCCGCTGGAATAGGACCATACGGTCCCAGGCTTAGCTTCAAGCGGGAAGCTGGCAGCAAAAGCCCCCATATCCTGTTTGGTGAACAGCATAATGTTGACATCGGAGAGGGGATCGGATTCATAGGTTTCGTCAAATTCCAGGCCGCTGCTCATTTGAAGGAGGTTGTTTAATGTGATGTCTTTACGGGGGTCATCCGGGTTCTGCCATTCCGGAACCGGTGCCGGTGCATGGATATCTAGTTTTCCCTGCTTCACCCTGAGCCCAACTAGAGCGCTGGTTATGCTTTTGGACATGGACCATCCGATCAAAGGCATGTTCTTGGTGATATCCTGGGCATACCGTTCCGCTATAAGATCTCCCTTATACACCACGACCACGGCTCTGGTTCTTCGCGGTTTTTCAGGATCGGGTTCTTCAAAAGCTTTATCCAGGGCTTTGTTTAAAAGGGAAAGGTCTATTTCATCCAGGTGTTCTGATTCGATCAAGAGGTCCCCGGTTGGCCAGGGAACTTCTTCCGGATTCACAGGCTGCGGTTCCGGAATGGAAAGAGGCCAGGACCGGATGCTCTCTTCAAGAGCTCCGCAGAGAAGGATCCCTCCCAGTTTATCTCTGTAAACAGCTCTGGCTTTTACAAGACCCAGAAGGGAAGTATTCACTGCTTTTTGGTCATAATCGACTTCTGCTTTTATGAGACCAAAAAGGGGATGGAAGACCAGATCCTGTTCCAGAACAGACTGAGCGCTGCGCCCTGAGACAAAGACTCCGGAACACAGGATTTTAGCCTTGTACCCGCATCCTATGGGGCCCTGCTGCAGATAGGGATAATAGGTGATACCCAGATATATGAGCAGTCCCGCCAGGATGACCAGAATGCCGATCCAGATTCTTTTTTTGGTGAAAATTTTCATTTTTATATCCCTCTTAGAAAGAATTTTTTTTATCTTATATTTTTTTATCTTCTTTTTCCAATAAAAAATCCTTTTTATAATTTAGGTATAGCTTGTCGCTTTTGACTTTCATCAGGCAAGCTGATTC
>CAYWDH010000030.1:0-34562 GCA_964456985.1 uncultured Eubacteriales bacterium | reverse complement strand
TTGGAATTCGTAAGGTTCACGGCGCGTCTGATTTCAGTGTATTAATGCTTCTTTCTCGAGAGTCAGTGGTTTGGGTGTTGATCGCCAATCTGATCGCTTGGCCTGTGGCAGCATATTCCATGCATAAGTGGCTGCAGAGTTTCGCTTATAAAATCCATCTTTCGCCGATTATATTTCTGATGGCAGCTTTATTTATGCTTTTAGTGGTGCTGTTGACAACATGGATTCAGACCTGGAAGGCTGCAACAGACAACCCGGTCGATTCGCTGCGGTATGAATAACCATTACTTGACCTTTCGACTCTCAATAAGCTAAATTGTTTTCGAGGACACCGAATATGACCTTTACAGCGGCATCAATTTTGACACAGAAAATATCATGATGAATCCTAATACATATGAAATCCAGGCTGTGTCGGTTTTTCGAGCAAGGTTGAGGGGAGAAGTTCTAGATAAAGGCAGTGAATTAAACGAGGTGGAACAATGAAAAAATTCTTATGTTTAGTCATCGCATCATTCTTTTTTTGTGGTTTTAACGCGGGAAGTCAAGAAAATCCCAATGAAAAGACCGAAAAGAGTACTCCACAGACCATTGATGAGTTAAAGACAAGGATAGAAGGTATTATAGAAGAAACAAACATACCCGGTGCGGCTGTGGCAATCATAACAACTAATTCTATTGACTGGATCGGAACGTTCGGATTCGCTAACCTGGAAACCAAAGAGCCCGTGACAGAAGATACTCATTTTTGCATTGGGTCGTGCACTAAGAGTTTCACAGGGCTTGGATTTCTAAAGCTTCTGGATGAGGGAAGGATCGATCTGAACACACCAGTAAGGGATATTGCACCTGAAATTGAGATAGACAATCCATGGAAAGATACAGATCCAGTCAGAATCGTTCATCTGCTTGAGCATTCTTCCGGATTTGAAGACTCGCACCCAAACTGGTTTTATTTTAAAAAACCTATTGTCTCTTTGAAGCAAGCGCTTGAAGCCAAAGCGCACCTACGTAAAGTCCGATGGAGACCGGGCACATGTTTCAGCTACTCAAGTCCTGGTTTTACTCTGGCGGGATATGTGCTCGAAAAAGTAAGCGGACAGAATTACGAAGACTACATGAAACAGAAAATATTGGTGCCCATAGGAATGAAAACAGCTACAATCGGAAGCTCTGAAGAATGCAGGCGGTTGCTTGCTGTTGGATATGGTAAGAATACCAAACCATTTCCTACCTGGTATGATTATGATGAGCCGGCTGGTGCTCTAAATACATCCATCAAAGAAATGGCTCTTTTCATTCGTTTCATGCTTAACCGTGGTTCTGTGGACGGGGAGCAAATAATTAGTGAAGAATTGTTTAATAGGATAGGGAAACCCGAGTCGACCCTTGCAGCCAGAGCCGGTTTAGAGTCCGGCTGCAGTTTTGGGATTGGAACAAGGTATCGTACCAGAGCAAAATGGTATGGTCATGGCGGTGCGGTCCCAGGTTTCCTTGCAGAATACGACTATAACCTCGATAATGGGATTGGTTATGTGGTTCTGCAGAACTCATTTGATACGATATTCTACGATGATTTATTTTCTGTATTAAAAGATTATATGGACTCTCAAGTGGGGCTCATCACACCTCCTCCGGAGGTATCTCTTTCGGAAAGTCAGATAAAGAGCATCTGTGGCTATTATGCACCCCGTAATCCCAGGATGAGGCTCGGTGAGTTTGGTGAAATTCTATCAGGAGGGGTCACAATTTTTCATAAGGATGACAAATTCTATAGAAAATTCTTTATGGACACTCCGCAGCCCTATATTCCTGTTTCGGAGAATTTATTCAGGCGGCCGGATGACCCGGAAGCAACCGCTGTATTCACAGAAAATTCCGATGGCAAAAGGATTCTCACAACGCAAAGCTTTTATTATGAAAAAACCTCAAAGTGGAAGATTGTTGTTTACAGGATTCTTGTTTTTGGCGCTTTGATCATTATGATGTCAGCGATTGTTTATTCTCTTTTCTGGGTCCCAGTGTATCTTTACAAACTGTTAAGGCGCAAGAAAAACCGACCTATGTTCATAAGGATGAGAGTGGTTCCGCTTTTCGCTGTATTATCTCTTGTATTGGGTTTGGCGATCATTATGGTTTCCAGACCGTCAATACTGGAAATAGGACAAAAGATTCCTGCCAATGTGGTGTTGTTTCTCTCAACGCTGGTTTTTGCAGGATTGTCAGTATTGAGTTTATATATCTCATTAAAGAGTTTTTTAAAGCCTGTTAAAAGGCTCGATCGTATTTATACTCTCATCCTTTCGTTGGCCTGTATCGGAATAACGTTGTATCTGACTTATTGGGGAGTCATTGGATTGAGATTGTGGGCATATTAGACAACAACGAGTACATCTTTTTTTTAAATAAAAAGAAATTAGAATATAATTGTTTTCAGTATGCAAGACAAATGGGTCTTGAATGATCTGTCGGGTTGGTTAAATTAAAAGGGGACGGGATTATGAAAAGGAGAGAATCGATGAAAAAAATAATGAGAGTTTTTTTCACATCGAAGATACTGGTTGTATTTTTTGCGGTTTTTTTGACTTCTCTCATTCAAGGATGCAAGGGGCAGAAATTTCCGAAAATGGAAGGCCGGGAAACTGTTCTGGATCGAGTGGTATACATCGAAGAAGAGTTGGTTACAGAGATTCCCCGGGTTGAACGTTGGTGTGATCGCTTACAGTTAATAAAGAAACGTATAAGTGTAGGTGATGCGGAACTTTACGTTGAAGAAGAGGGGAAGGGAATACCCCTTGTATTGATCCATGGAGGGCCTGGATCTACTCATCATTATTTCCATCCTCACTTTTCAAGGGCAAAAAAATTTTCGCGCGTTATCTACTACGATCAGCGGGGATGCGGTCTTTCTGATTACCAGCGGGGAAAAAGGTATTCGGTTGATCAGGCTGTAAGGGATTTGGAAAGTCTCCGAAGAGCTCTGAATATTAAAAAATGGGTTGTCCTCGGACACTCTTACGGGGGATTTCTTGCTCAGTATTATGCAACGCAGCATCCGGAGTGTATCGCCGGTCTTGTACTTGTAGGGTCATCAACAGGGGTGTATATTCGGTTAAAGCCCTCTCGGGAGTATGATTACATCTCTGATGAGGAAAAACAGCGCATGAGAGAAATCAACAGAGAGATATCAGAGTTGATTGAAGAAGGGGAAATTTCACAGGATAAAGAGAATGAGATATTTTTGTTCAACTGGCATCTCAATGGTTCCTGGAAACGGCAAAATTTCTACCGGCCTACTCGGGAAGAGCTGGCTCAGATGGCTCTCTATGAATGGATGCCGGCTCCGCACTTTCGGGATGATATGCATCTCAGTATAAACAGAATCGATCTGCAGGGCGCTTTTAATAACTGTCCTATTCCCACCATCATTATGGAAGGTGTTTGGGATTTAACATGGAATACGGATAAGCCGGAAATCCTGCATGAAAACCATCCGGGGTCCAGGCTTGTAATGTTTGAAAGATCATCGCACAGCCCTTTTGCCGACGAACCGGAGAAATTCTTTTTTGAATTGAAATCATTTATAAGAAGTCTTCCGGATATTCCTTTTGAAGAAATTGTAGCCTGGAGGGATTATCTCGAGGAATGGAGAAAGAGTAAAGAGGATCCTTTTCTCGTCTCCAAGATGGGAAGGGAAGAAGAGGCGGGGATTGAGGAATTCTACACAATACGTGGACAGATCTTAAACGGGAATAAATACCAAAACCTGTCAACACCGCTGCATACATTTCTTTCTTTTCTCTCGGCTCATCATTTTCAGGACCTTGATATATATGAAGAAGTAAGACCAGGTATGAAGGAACCTGCAGACAAAAAAGAAGAAGCTGAAATGAAGAAGAACTTACGTGAAAGCGAAAAGTGGTATATAAAAAATATAATTCTCAGAGCTCCTGTTCCTCCCCAAAATCCCGAAGAATTCACTCTCTGGCCGGTTTATATAACCAGTGCTCCGGGAGAAGAGCTTGAAGATACATATGTCTTCATATTTTGGGAAGGAAAATGGCGCTGGAGCGGAAATCGAGGGGCACCTGGTAACTGGAGATATGGCAAGGAGTTTTTCCTCGAATATTTCAGAAAACGAATTGGAGTTATTTAAGAAAGGCAAAAAGTTATAGATTCAGTTAAAAAAAATGTTTGTCACATCGATAGCAATGCTTGTTCTTGTTATACCAACATTGGCTCAGGAAGACGGCAACCCTATTTCGACCTGATAATGACAATGCCAAACAGATGCTGAAAAAACTGAAAAAAACAACAAAAGGAGACATTAGAAAAAATTTAAGATGCTATTTAAACCGGTCGTCTGATTTCTTATGAAAAACAGTCTTCTTGGCTTTTTCCAGCCATCCTGTTCGGATTTGAGCCGGTTTATCGAATTCCGGAACATAAGGTTTGATATCAAGAAGGGGAGTTCCGTCAAGAATATCTATGTTTTCCACATGCAGCACTCCGTCACTGATCTTATTGAGCTTTACTACAGATAGCCCGATCGGGTTGGGCCGTTTGGGAGCTCGTGTAGCGAACAATCCTCTGAGCTTGGAATCCATAAACGGCACCACCTGCAGTTTGAATCCTTTGGCTTTGTGGAAAGCATAGATCAGGATGATGTGGGAGAAGCTGTCGAGGTCTTTTAATCCCGGACGATACCTTTCAAAGACATCCACAGTGCCTTTGATACCTGTTGCACCTGCTGGTTGGATGGGCATTCCCTCTGTCCCGACAAAGGGACTGTGGATGATCCCGATTGGTTCAAATTCGATCATGATTTTTTCTGCTCCTCGTAGAATATGTTTTTTGGAGGTGAAAAGTGCCATTTAACGCTTGAAATAGCCCTCAAAATCGAATTAATTCTAGTAATATCAATATCCTAGCATGATCCAACCCTAAATTACAAATCTTATTCATATTGGAGGGAGTCTGCGGGATTGGCTGTGGCTGTCTTGATGGATTGATAACTTACTGTAATGAGAGATATTCCCAGAGCGAGCATTCCTGAGGAAAAAAATATCCCTAGCCCCAAATGTGTCTGATAGGCAAAATTTTGGAGCCATTTCTGCATAGAAAAATAAGCAATAGGCCAGGCTATAAGGTTGGAAAGAAGGACCAATATCATGAATTCTTTGGACAGAAGAACAAGGATATTCGGAACAGAAGCTCCAAGCACTTTTCTTATCCCGATTTCTTTAGTCCTTTGTTCAGCTGAGAAGGAGACCAATCCGGCAAGACCCAAGCAGGATATAAAAATGGCAATCAGTGTGAAGGCACCAAACATTTGACCTATTTTTTCTTCAGAACTGTATTGGCGGTTGAAGTCTTCATCGAGGAAGAAATAACTGAAAACGTCACCCAGTTGGAGTTCATCCCATCTTTTTTCAATAAAAGAGAGAGTATCTTTAAAATTATCTGTGTTTAAAGTCAGACTAAGATATCGAAACATATCCGGACGCAGCTGCATCACAAGCGGTTCTACTCGAGTCTGAAGACCTTTGAAGTGGAAATCCGTTGTTACACCGATAATAGGGGCTACATTCCCGGAACCTCCCTCATAGATCTGTTTGCCTAAGGCTTCCTCAGCAGATTTAAATCCAAAGGCTTGTGATGCTGTCTCATTGATTATGAAAGAATCGTAGGTATCCGTGGTTATTTCTTTCTGAAAATTTCTTCCTGCTGCCATTTTGATCTTGTATTCAGGGATGAAATCTTGGTCGACATAAAGAAAATCCATGCTCTGGGCATTTTCCTTCACTTCCCCGGTCAATCTGGCTTCAAGCAAGTTTGTTTGTCTCCCCGGAGCGCTCCATATGGCTGCCGCTCCTTTTATGGATGGGTGTCTTAGAAATTCAGCTTTTATGGATTCCTGATTATTATGGAATGTAGCAGGTATAATCAGCTTCTGTTCTTTTTCAAATCCCAGGTATTGGTTTTTCATGAAACTGACCTGCCTGAACACGATAAATGTAGCGATTATGAGGAAGATTGTAATGGAGAACTGGCTAACAACAAGAATTTTTCTTAAAGAAACATTTTTGGTTTCCGGATCAAAAGAGCCTTTGAGAGTCCGCACAGGTTTGAAAAGTGAAAGAAGGAAGGCAGGGTATGTTCCCGAGGCAATCCCTACAATGGCAGCAAGTCCGAGATAAACAGCAATGTTAACAGGCTTTAACAAAACCTCAAGCTCAAAATGTTTCCCCGATAAATTATTGAAGAATGGCAATATCTGAGTGACGAACACTAAAGCGATACAAAGAGCTGCTCCACACATCAGAATAGTCTCACCTAAGAACTGGAATGCCAGTTGAGATCTGTGTGCCCCTACTACCTTGCGTATTCCGACTTCTTTTGCCCTGGTTGCGGACCGGGCAGTAGAAAGATTTATAAAATTAACGCACGAGACGAAGAGTATGAGAAATCCGATCACTGAAAAAATGTATATATAGACAGGATTCCCAGGAGCTTCGATTTCTGTGGTCAAGTTGGAATGGAGATGGATGCTTTGAATCGGCTGCAGATAAAAAGAAACAGTCACACCAGATTCTTCGAGTTCTTCGGAGATATACTTATCAGCGATATGACGGATCTTATCTTCAAAGGCACGGGGATTGACATGGGATTTGAGTTTGACATAAGCATAAAACCCTGTCCAACCCCAGTTATCAAAATTCCAAACCTTCTCCCATCCTAGTATTGAGACAATAAAACCATAAGGAATATGAGTGTTCTCAGGAGGATTGGCAACAATTCCTGTGACTTCAAAGTTATCTCCATACATCTCCAGAGTCTTTCCTAGCGGGTCTTCTACGTCAAAGTATTTTTGGGCCATATGCTCAGAGATGACAACGGTTTTTGGCCTGGTCAATGCCGTTTCCGGATTTCCTTCAATGAAAGGAATGGATAAGACGTTGAATATGTCATTCTCGGCGATCATTACCCTGTCTTCGTAAAATTTCTTATCATTATGCTTTATGAGATTTTGCATCCATGCGAATGTCTGAAAACGCACCGCATGTTCGACTTCAGGAAAGTTCTCTCTTATAGCCGGAATCAGGGGAGCCGCTACTCTTGCGAAATCTCTTTCAACAGAACCTCTGGTGATTTTCTGAGCCACCCTATAAATTCGATCTGAATCATTGTGATAGCGGTCATAACTTAGTTCGTTGCTGACATAAAAGAAGATCAGAATGCAGCAGGCCATTCCGATCGCCAATCCTATAATATTAGAAAAGGAGTAGGCTTTATGGCGTCTGATCTTCCGCAGTGCCGTCTTGATGTAGTTCCAGATGAGAGCTGGCATAAATCGGGAAACACGGAGAGGAGAGCGGCGGTTGAGTTTAACCTGCCGGTTTTTGTTGTATTCTGATGAGAGGGTTTCTGGTGTTCCGACTTGAGTGACGGCCGCACGGAATGCTTCCTCAGAATCCAGTCCAGCTTTTTTCTGAGATTCAAACTCATCTCGAAGATGAAGCTCGATATCAGCGATGATTCCGTCTTCAAAGACCGGGTATTTGTGAAAATCCTTTTTCCATTCCCGAATCGCCTTTTCTAGGTCGAACATGGGTTTTTCTCCTTTTCACCATTCTCAGAGTCTTTGATATTATCATATACCTTCTGTCCGGAGATACCATCGATATCTATGTATGCATATTTTGTGCCAATTCGGTTCCTATAGGTGAGTTCATCATAACAGGTGTAAGTATCAAAGAAAAGTGTTCGTTTCTGAAACATTGGATGTACGTGAGCGGACATTAATTTTAGATTTATTTAGCTCATTTTTTATTCATATCTAAGACTGTCTACGGGATTGGCATGAGCTGCTCTGACGATTTTCACACACACGGTCAGAAGGGCTACCAGAACCGCAGTCATCCCTGAAACGAAAAAAATCCATAAAGATATGGATGTCCGGTAGGCATAATTGCTCAGCAGTTTGGTCATAAGATAATAAGCCACTGGCCAGGCAATCACATTAGATACGAAGAGAAGAATCAGAAAGTCTTTGGAGATAAGCTGAAAGATATTTGTCATGGAAGCACCGAGTACCTTACGGATCCCGATTTCTTTGGTGCGCTGCTCCACAGTGAATGAAGCCATACCGAAAAGCCCCAGACAGGAAATAAATATGGCAAGAAATGTGAAGTATTTGTAGATCTCGCCTCTCCGTTCATCGTTTTGATACTGACTGTTGAACACATCATCAAGAAATCTGTACTCGAATAGATTATTGGGAGCGAATTGAGCGGCTTTCTTTTTCAAATAAGCGAGAGTTCCGGGAATATCAGTGGGTGTGATCTTAACAAAGATGTAGCTGTAAGAGCCGTGCCGCTGGGACATGGTAAAAATGACCGGTTCTATCTCGTTATGAAGGGAACTGGCATTGAAATTTTTAACAATACCAATGATTTTTCCCTCATCATCCCAACAGGAAAACATCTTTCCAATGGGGGATTCCAGCCCGGTGATCCTCAACGCTTCCTCATTGAGAATATAATTTTGCTTATCAGTTGGATATTCTTCTGAAAAGCTCCGGCCCTGGATGATCTCCATACCGAGTGTTTTGAAATAGTCATAATCCACAGAGGCATCGGTCATAGTGACATAGTTTTCAGGGCCCTTTCCTTCCCAGTAGACAGGATTCATATGCCCTATATTGGTCGGATATCTCCGGGCAGCCGAAACATTGATGATATGTGAATTTTGTTTGATCTCATTTTTAAACGATTTGTAGGATCCTCTCAATTCCCTGTTCAGGGAGATGGCGACCACATGCTCTCTATCCAGTCCTATGTCTTTATTTTTGATGTAATTCATCTGCTTGTACATGACAACAGTCCCGATAATTAAGACAATGGTCGCAGTGAATTGACCGACCACCAGGACCTTTCTCAATACAAAACCGCCGGTGCCTGACTGCAGTTTTCCTCTTCTGAGTGAATCCAGGGGTTTGAATGATGAAAGCATAAAAGCAGGGTAGCTTCCGGCTGCAAAACCCGTAAAGAGGATGAGCCCTGCCAGCAGGAACCAGGCGGATACACTGCTGAATATATCCAGAGTCATCTGTTTTTCCGCAAGAGAATTGAAAGCAGGCAGAAAAAGATAAACCAGAGTGACAGATATCAGAAGAGCGATCAAGGATAAAATGAACGATTCCCCGATGAACTGCTTGATGATATCCGTTCTTTCCGCTCCCACAACTTTTCTCATGCCGATTTCTTTGGCACGGGTGTTGGATCTGGCTGTGGAAAGATTTATGAAGTTAATGCAGGCAATGATCAGTACAGCAAAAGCAATAGCCAGGAAAATATAGACATAAAGAATGGGATCCGTTCCATTGAGCGAATACAGATGGACTTTTGACAGAGGCCGGATGTGAAGAATCTCTTCCTCGTTTGTCCTTTTATCATGTTCCATGATGAATCCTGAGATTTTGTTTTCAAAATCTTCGAGGGAAACATTTTCCTCTAATTGTGGGTAGGTCCAGGCTTCATAAGACCAGCTGGTTTCTCCTCTTTCACCCATAAGCTTCATAGGAGCGAGAAAATCAAACTGAAGGTGTGAGTTTTTTGGTACATTTTTTAAAACACCGGTCACAATCAGCTCAAGAGTGTTATTGATCAGGAGTGACTTACCGATGGGGTCCTGATTTCCGAAATACTTAAAGGCGGTGCGCTCTGTGATAACGATCGAATCCTTGCTGGCAAAAACGGACTCTGGATTTCCCTTGAGGAGCGGGAAGGTAAATATCTTCAAGAAATCATCATCCACCAGGCTTCCGTTCTCATTATAGATATTGTCCCCGTGTTTTATGAGCCAGTATCTGTAACTGTATCTCGTGATTCTCTTCACTTCCGGATACTGATTCTTGAAAGTCTTTGCCAGGGCTAAAGGATTGTCAACGTATCTGGTTCCCTGAAGTTCAACATTTGTCTGGTAGATGTTGCTGTAGTTTTCGTGGAATTTGTCATAGCTCAGCTCATCCTTGACCCAGAGAAGGATCAGAATGCAGGAAGCCATTCCTACCGCCAGTCCCATGATGTTAATGAATGAGTAGACCTTATTGTTTTTGATATTCCTCCATGTGATCTTTAAATAGTTTTTAAGCATAGCCACTCCTATGAAGAAAGATAATTTGATATAGGCGGCAAGCGCATAGAGAACCTGCCCCCAGTACCATAAGAAAGCCCTGAGCTTGCCTTTTTCCTTTATACGCTCATTAAATTCTTCGCCGAAGTCTCCGGAGATAGAGTGTTCTAGTTCATAACGTGCCAGATAGGAAAGAAGCTTCTGGCCCAGCTTTGGCGGGTAATGTTTGGATTCACTCATAGCCGATCTTTTAAATCTGGTTTTACGTAATTTACATATATTATATATATAATACGCATGTAAAGTAAAAAGGGTTGCTGAAAAAAGAAAAATATTTTCATTGGGAAAGAAATGATGCAAGTAAATAAGATTAAAAACGGGCAGAAATTGCGGCGGTTATGAGTATCAGAGAGTAAACCACTACTGCATCACATAAGGTATCTTTTCTTCCCTCTTCAGGGATTTAGAAGAGTCTATTTATGTTTGTATCGTTGGGAAAAATTCATAAGCTGCGTGCGATTGTGAATCTTTAACTTTTTATAAACACTGTATATATGTTTCTGCACAGTACTCTCCGATCTGTACAGTTCCTGCGCTATTTTACTTATGCTTCTGCCTTTAAGGAGGAGCCCTAGAATTTCCATTTCTTTTTTGGTCAAATTATAATCTGTTGAGATTTGCTCCACATCGATCTTATCCCCACGTGTCGATCGATACGTTTTTCTTAAAAACCAATTAGCGAAAAATAATAAAACCATTGCGGCAATAACAATAATTCCTTTGAAAACCGATGTTTTCCAGAATGGAGGAACCAGGTAAATTTTTAAAGATGCAGGCTCTTCGCTCCAAACCCCCGCTCTTGTGGAGCCCTTGACCATGAATTCGAATTTTCCAAATTTTAAATTTTCCAGTATGACAAAGTTTTTATATCCGATATCTATCCATCCCTCACTATACCCGGAAACCTTATATTTGTATTGGCTCTTCTCTGGCACCTCATCCCCGACTGTCTCGAATTCAATCCTGAGAAAATTGTCCTTCCATGGGAGCTTTAATGATTCCGGAAATAATATTTCCTTTCTTACGTCAGAATCGGATCGAATCTCTCTATATCGTCCAAGGATCTTCACTTTGGTAATGACAATTCGTGGGGATTCTTTATTTAATTTGTCTTGAACGTCAGAGTTGTTCTGGGAAAAAACGCTGTGAAAAAAGAAAGGAAGCACGAAGGCAGCTACGAAAAAATTAAAAGCTTCTTTTCGGATAGACAATTTATTCATTTCCTTTATATAAATATTACAATTATAGAACGATTGCAATTTCGATTTTCAACAAACATCATTTCTGATCAATTCGCTTGATTCTAGTGTAAAAATATGTCCTATCTGCAAAATAGAACATTTTCTCTATTTCCGAGAGTGATTTTACGAGCTAGAATGAAACTGTAAATATTGGGATTTGGCAATTTGCTAAATCAGGATTTTGTCTATGAAACAAGCGACAGTAGCATATCGGATACAAAAAATGAATAAAAAATCCCAACTTATCATTCTTGTGATTCTGATATGGATTTTAGGGGTTTCACAATCCCAAGAAAAGGCGTCTGATTTCCTCATTCTCAAAGGTTCCTATCTGGGCCAGAAACCGCCGGGAATGACGCCTGAATTATTTGCTCCTGAGATTTTTAAGGCAGAAGTCCATGGAGGCATCGTATTTTCCCCAGACGGAAAGGAAGTTTATTGGGATCTCATGGAAGAGGGGCGTAATATTTTATACATGAGGATTGAAAATGATCAATGGACAAAGCCGGCTGAAGTCTCTTTCAAGTCGAGCTACGGGACGGGCGATGCAACGATCTCTCCGGACGGTTCCAAGTTGTTATTCACGACCCAGGAATCCATTGAGGGAGGGAGAAAAGAGGCGGACGAGAACATCTGGTATGTTGAACGGAAAAACGGAGGCTGGGGAAAACCGAAACCGCTTAGTTCCGTTGTGAATTCATATCCTCTTCACTGGCAGCTATCCATCGCAGCGAACAGCAACCTGTATTTCGGTGCCGATGGCGATATCTATGTTGCTATACCCCAAAACGGAAAATATTCGACCGTGAAGAAAGTAAGCCCCGCTATCAATACGGAGCATTATGACAGCACGCCCTTTATTTCACCAGATGAAAGTTACTTGATTTTCAGCAGATACGGGGGTGATCTCAGGTATGCTGATCTTTTTATAAGCTTCAAAGACCGGAAGGGAAATTGGACAGAGGCTAAAAACATGGGGCGCCGGATCAATTCGGATATGCATGAGCTCTGCCCGAATGTGACAGCTGACAGGAAATATCTTTTCTTTAACAGAAATCACGGTGAAAAAGGAGATCTGAGGATATTTTGGGTATCGGCAAAAATTATAGACGATATGAAATCTGAAGAGCTGAAATAACTGGAGGGCTATCGTGAAAGCGAAATTTTACATGACTCTATTCACAATTGTTGCGTTTCCTGTTTTGTGCCTGGCTCAACAAAAAGGCTATTCGATCAGCGAAATCGGGAAATGCAAAACAGGTGTGGCCTACGATATTTTTGTAGAAGGGAATTATGCCTATGTCACAACCAATAATGGAGTAGCTGTCATTGATATAAAAACCAAAACACTTCCTAAAATTATCGGCAAAGTAAAAACAAAGGGCCCTGCGTTTGGAGTCTATACCCGATCGCAAAAACTCTATTCAGTCACATGGGAAGGACAATTGATAATATCGAACATTCAAAATCCCCAGAATCCCGAGATTGTCACTTCAGTGGGAAATCTTGATGAAGGTGACGAGATAACAATCGAGGAACCATACGCGTATATCACATTGGATTATGGAAGGCTCGTCATTTTCGATATAGATGATCCAGCGAAACCCGAACTTATTGGATCGTATAACCATGAGGGATCCTTAAAAGGCATATCTGTTAGGAATGGCATCCTTTATATCGCGGCGCGAGGCAAGGGTTTTTTAATCATCGATGCAACCGATCCTACCGATCCGAAATTAGAATCAAGAATACCTGCCGAAGGCAGCGCAAGAAGTGTGGATATTTATAAAAATCTGTTGATTGCTGGATCACACACAGGCCCTGTAAATATATTTGATATATCCAGCCCCTTATTTCCTATTAAGCTCAGCGGCATCAACGAGGGAGGGGAAGCGTATGGAGTTAGCGTCGAGAATGATATCCTTGCAGTTGCTGATTTGCAGAGGGGTATTCTCGTTTACGACCTGAGTGATCCTGAGAATCCTTTATTTCTCTGTAAAATCCCGTGTCCAGCGCACAGTGTTCACCATAAGAATGGCTACATATATGTCAGTGCAGAGACGGGATTTCACATTTTCAAGCTTCAGTGTGATCAACACATCTAGTGTCTGCCCACAAAAACCGAATTTCGCAGAGAATATTGACACATGAAAGCAAATCTAGGAGAAACCTTGAAACGCAATATCAATCTTTTTTTATTGATGTGTGGTCTTCTGACATTCTTCATTTACTGTTCAACACGAGCCGACTTTCCTGTTCTTAAAGGGCCCTATCTCGGCCAGAAGCCGCCGGGCTTGACGCCGGAGCTTTTTGCTCCAGAGATAGTGCCGACCGAAGACAATGAACATCTGTACGGTTTTTTCAATAACGGCACCCTTTTTTTCTTCGATCGCACACCGGCCGACCTGGAAGAATGGACACCTGCTGTTTATCGGATGGAATTGAAAGACGGAAAATGGACACGGCCCAACGTCTCGCCATATCAGGGGAAACCATGGTATCACTACTATACAGAAGCGCCGGAAGGGGAACAGGTGTATTTTGCCTGGAAGGGATCCTTGGGAGACAGAACCTCATCCCCTGACGTGAATATCTGGAGGGTTCGGAAGACTGCCGAGGGATGGACCGAACCGAGTAAGCTTCCATTTCCCGTCAACTCATCGGATCTGGATACGTACCCTAGTGTCACCGATGACGAGACGCTCTATTTCTTTAGCCATAGGGAAGATGGATTCGGCGGCCATGACATATATCGGTCGCCGCAGATAAACGGGAAACATACGACTGTCGAAAATCTCGGTGCGCCTATCAACACAGAACACGATGAGCTCGATCCCTTCATCGCTCCAGACGAAAGCTATCTTATTTTTTGTTCTAAGACGCTGGATGGATACGGAGGCTTCGATCTTTACATCTCTTTTAAAAAAAAGAATGGTACATGGACAAAGCCGGTGAACATGGGTGAGGGAATAAACACCTCGGCTTATGATTGGGTGCCCCAAGTTACACGGGATGGAAAATATTTTTTCTTCAACAGCACGCGCAGGGGAAACTGGGATATCTACTGGGTTGACTCAAAGATTATAGAATCCTTAAGGCCAAAAGATGCGAAATAAAGGAGCATGACGATGAGCAGATATTTTCTTGTTGTCTTGATTTTTCTCGTGTTATCCTTTCTCCTGTTTGCCTGTGCTGACAGTCGCCCGGAGCAACAAGGAGCCGCCGCTTTTGAATCCCTCTCCGGACCCTATTTAGGTCAAACACCTCCTGGGCAAGAACCGGAAATCTTCGCGCCGGGGCTCATAACCACGCATTATTCTCAGAGCTACATCGCTTTTTTGCACGATGCCCGGGTTTGTGTGTATTCGGCAAGCACCGAAAAAGGTCATGAAACGTTTTACACCTATGAAAAAAACGGGCATTGGACAGCGCCGCAGAGGGCGCCCTTCGAAGAGCTGCAGGGCCACCCGAATTACACCACAGGTCCGCTGGGCCGCAGGGTATTTTACCATAGCGGAAATCCCACACACCCGAACGATACGGTGCCTGATGACAATATCTGGGCCATTGAATGGACCGGTTCGGGATGGGCGGAGCCGGACGCGCTGCCAGAACCGGCCAACTCAGAGTTTGGTGAGGCCTATCCCTCAGCCGCGGCCGACGGCACAGTCTATTTTTTTACATGGAGAAGAGAGGGAACGAGAGGGTATGATGTATGGTTCAGCCGCTCTATGGACGGACAGTACCAGGAAGCGGAACGGCTTCCCTGGCCCGTCAATACGGATTTCATTGAATATGATCCCTATATCGCTCCGGATGAAAGCTTCTTGATCTTTGGCTCGGACCGGCCGGGCGGCTATGGGGATAGCGACAACTATATCTGCTTCCGCAAAGAAGATGGAAGCTGGACATCGGCCATCAATCTGGGTCGGCCCAACAATTCATCCAGTTATGATCTGTGCGCCAACGGAACACCGGACGGAATATATTTCTTTTTCACAAGCGGCCGGAAAACCGATGTGGATAAAGGCGAAATCGGGGAAAAATCCGGCGATGAGCCAGAGGAGGATGCCGATCTTTACTGGGCGGATTTTTCCTTTATCATTGAGTTAAAAAACACCCTGCTCACCAAACAGAATGCTGCGGATATCATCAAAAAGGATTATCTGGAAAACGGCATCCGATCCGCTGTGAATACGCTGGACAGGCTATATTCTGAACAAAGGGACAGCGCGTTTTTCCTGCCATATGAACTCATCTCTCTTTGCAAAGACATGTTGGAAAAGGATCAGATCAAGGATGCGGATGTGTTCGCATCGGCCCTTTATGAAAAGCTTCCCGAAGAGCTGTCGATAAAGGAGGGTTATGCCCGCATCTGCGCTGTCAACGGCTGTGTTTCCAAGGGCATGAAAATTTTCGAGGAACTGGAGTCCGAAGATCCCGATTTCAAGCTCAATGACGCTCTGTCTTCCCTGGGATATCTTTTCACCCTTTATCCTGAAAAAACGGATGATGCGCTTTTAGTCCTTGAATTTACGGTTGAAAAATTTCCTGAAGATCCCTGGGCCTACTACAGTCTGGCTCGGGTATACCGTAGATTGGGGGACCTGGAGAAGGCCATCAAAAACTGCCGGAAGTCTCTGGAGCTCGAACCCAGTGTCGGCGATATCTCACAGCTTCTGGAGCGTCTGCTGGAGGAGCAGAAGAAAAAGAAGGTGCAGTAAGAATCATCGAAATGTTCAAGCCACAGGAGTTGGATTAATTCACTATTTTGGCGAATCTGCTGCTTTATCCGGATTTACAAACTGATAATATTTGAATAAAGTAAGGTAAACAAGTAGAATACCCCACAATAACGATAATAAAGTATGATCGAAAAAGACAAAAGCCATATCCGAGCCCGGATCATAGCCGAGCATAAAGAGTCATATATTCTCAGAGACGGATTATCCGAATATTCTGCAAAAATAACCGGCAAGATGAGGTTTGCGGCTTCAACCAGGGAGGATTATCCGGCAGTCGGCGATTGGGTTCTCATAACACCTCTTGACAAAAAGCAGGCTGTCATCCATGAGATCCTTCCGAGAAAGGCAGTACTGAAAAGAAAGTCAGCAGGGAAAACGGATGTGCAGATAATTGCTTCAAATATTGATGTGGCATTTGTTGTCCAGTCTCCTGATAGGGATTACAGTTTGAACAGGTTCGAAAGATATTTCTCATTGGCTGAATCCGGTGGAATAAAACCGGCAGTGGTTCTCAATAAGATTGATCTGATAGATGAGTTAGATCTGGAATGGAGAATATCCGAAATAGAGGACAGATTCAAAGGCACGGATATTTATGCAACAAGCACGGTTACGGGCAAAGGGATTGCCGATTTAATGAAGGGTATTAAAAGAGGCCTTACCTATTGTTTCCTGGGTTCTTCCGGAGTAGGGAAGTCCTCTCTTATAAATAGACTTTTAGGAAAAAACCTCATTAAGACCGGAGAAATAAGTTTCCATACAAACCGGGGCAGACACATTACATCGCACAGGCAACTCTTTATCCTGGAAAACGGAGGCTTGCTGATAGATAATCCCGGAATGCGTGAGATCGGACTGCTCGATTCAAAGGCAGGCATAAAGACTGTTTTTTCTAAGATTCAGGATCTGTCCAAGCATTGCAGATTTTCGGACTGCACACACACGCATGAACCAGGTTGTGCCGTATTGAAAGCCGTAAAATCCGGAGATCTGGATAAAAGCAAATATGAGAATTACATAAAATTGGTAAGAGAGAATGAGTTTCACACCATGACTCGACTTGAAAAGAGAGAGAAAGACCGTGATTTCGGAAAATTCATTAAAAAAGCAAAGAAGCAAATAAAGAAGTACAACTACTGATTTACTTTTTAATCAACTCCGACTTTTTTACTTAATATAACCCAGGGATTTGAGAGTCTCTTTCACTTCATTATCAATTCTTTTAACCTCATGATCCACTACCTGACCGATATCCAGAGATTCCCTTATCTTCTCCCGCAGAATCTCAAGCATTTGCTCCCGAACATCCTTATATTGTTCTGAGAGGTCCTTTTTTTCCAGAGGGTCTTTTTCCAGATCATAAAGTTCTATCTCTTCCCCCTCCCTGGAATAAATCAGGCTCCATTTCCCGTTTATGACCTTCATATGACTCCGGTTCGGACTTACGATGAAAACAGATTTATCGTTCTCCATTTTGAGAAGGCTCTGTCCCTGAAGCTGATTGAGATTCCCTATTTTGATCTCCCCTGCATCATAGATATCCACAAGCGTGGGGAGTATATCCGCGTGCTCAACCAATGTTTGAACGGTTTTTGTCTCAGGAAACAGTTGTTGGCTGTGAAAGATCAGAGGCACATGCACCACTTCATTATACAGGGTCTTTCCTCCGTGCACCATTTCACCGTGTTCCATAAATTTTTCCCCATGATCCGCTGTGAGGATGACCATGGTTTTTTCAAAAATCCCCTCTTCCTGAAGGGCATTGACCAGGTCACCGATCAATTTATCGGTGTGGAAGAGATAACTGTCATAACGGTCTATCAAATAATCCAAGTCCTCTTGTGTCAACCCTATTTCTTTATCAGGATTGCTTAAATACTGGTAGATCTCGTTGGGTTTTTTGGAGTGAAATTCCTTCATTAATGGAGATAATTCGTAAGAAGGTTTAAGGAACTTGTGGTTTTTGATTTCTTTATTGAGCCAGAAATAATCATGGAGATCCAGGAGGTGTATATACAGGAAAAAATTTTCGTTTTTTTTCTCCCGGATGAATTGGATAGCATCCCCTATAATACGGGGGTCTCCTCTTTTAACCACATGGAATTCATCAAATCCCTGGTCATAGTTTGAATCAGACGAGACCCAGCCACAGGCTGTGACTGCCGAGGTATAAAAATTTTTTTTATGCATGACTTCTGAAATAAGCCACAGAGATTCCGGGAGCACACTATATTCATTATTGATGTTAGGAGGCACAAAGACTTTATGCACCAGGGGGTAAGTTCCAGTGAATAAAGACGCCATCGAAGTAGGTGTCTGAGTGGACTGGCTGAATGAATTAAAACAAATCAATGAATTTTGCGCCAGAAGATCAATATGAGGCGTGGTCTTTCTCTTATAATCATAACAGCTTAAATGATCGGCTCTCAGCGCATCCACCACAATCAAAATCACATTGTCCGGGTTTGAATCGCTCTTTGTTTTGCAGCCTTCTCCCGTCACTATAAAAAGAAGAAATATTATCCCTAAATACAGGGAGGTTTTTTGTGAAAAAGTCATCTTCTTTCTCCCTCTACTGATGCTATCTGTTTTTATTATGGTTGTCAAAAAAGAATTTCCCCAAAAAATGCTCATCGCTATTCTTTTATGAATAGTCCGAGTTAATTGTATCAGGTGGGGAAATAGAGTAAACTGTGTCCATTCGATTGAAGGAAAAAAAGAGTTGAATGAAATCAGGCCTTTATTAGTGACCGGAGTTCCTCGGAGCGGGACCACATGGCTGGGAAGAATGATCGGTGCCTCAAAATATTATTTTTATGTCCATGAATTTATCAATCCGGTATGCTTATTTCAGAAGACCCAGCCTTTCCAAAAATATCATTATATTGATGAATACAATATCCATAGATATGAGCCTATCCTGCAGAAACTAAAAAGTTTGACCTACAAAAGTGAGATGGAAAAGAATATCATAAAGCGTACGGCAAAGGGAACAGCCCAGTCTTTTTACAGCATGAAAAGAAGGGTTCTGGGCTATCCCCAGCCTTTACTCAAAGAACCCAATGCCTGCTTTTCTTCTGATTTTCTTGCACAGAAGTATGGATGGAAGGTCATTATCCTAGTGAGGCATCCTGCGGCTGTGGCAGCGAGTTTTAACAGGGTGGAATGGCCCTCTGATCTGGATCAAATATTGCAGCAAAAAACTCTTGTCCAAAAATATTTTTCAAAGATGCCGCTTGAAAAGTACAGAGACCGGTTGGAGAAGATCAGCCTGTTGTGGTTGATGGTCATGAGCGTATTGGCACGATTTCTGGAAAAAAATAAAGATTGGATTTTAGTGAGGCATGAAGATTTATGCAGGAATCCGCTTGGAGAGTTCGAAAAAATATTTGAAAAATTGAATATCTTTTTTTCAAAAAAGATGAAGAATAAGATCATTTCCAGCACACAGAGTGAAACCGTGACGCCTGAAAATAAAAATCCCTTTCATTTTAAAAGAAACAGCCGAAAATTGGCTTGCGCATGGCAGGGCCAGTTAACGGCTGAAGAGATCGAGAAAATAAAAAGTATTGTCAGACCTGTATCTGATCATTATTACAGCGACCAGGACTGGAAGCCCAATGAGATGATGGAATAAAAGACAGGTTTAGGAAAAAATCCTTTGTTACGGATTTTTGTTTGTAGGGAGGTACCTAAGGGGATGTCCCCTTATTTTCTGCCCACACACACATAAGAATCTTGTCATATTTTTTTCAAAATTAATTTTACCTAAAAAATAAAACAAAAAATACTTGACAACTCGCATTATTTGTTTTATTTTTTAGGTAAAAACATATGCGAGGTTCAAAATGAAACTTTTATCCAGGCCCGAAGAGCTGTTCCTTCTGGCTATTTGGAGGCTCCAGGACAACGCTTATGCCGTGACCATTCGCGATCAGGTGAAAAAAAGCACAGGCAAGACCTGGTCCTTCGGCGCCACTTTTGTGACCCTGGAACGTCTTGTTCAAAAACGGTATTTGACTTCCTATCTGTCAGAGTCCACACAAAAAAGGGGAGGGCGCAGAAAACGGATGTATGAGCTTACTAGGGTGGGTATCAAAGCTCTGCTTGATATAAAAAAACTTCAGGATAGAATTTGGGATGATATTCCCCAGCTCACCCTATCTGCGGCAAAAAAATGAACAAGAAATCGTTACCAGGACCCCCGCGCTTCACAGAGTGTCTTCTTAAACGGTTTTTTCCTGACGATGGTATCTACACCACTATCGGCGATTTGGAAGAAGTCTACCACAGCGTAGCCGAAGAAAAGGGGACTGGAAAAGCACGCTTTTGGTACAGATGGCAGGCTTTTAAATCCATCATATCATTCTTTAAAAATCAATTTTTATGGAGTACCGTCATGTTTAAAAACTATCTTGTTTTTACCTCACGCCTTATAAGAAGAGATAAATTTCACTATTTTCTGAATTTTCTCGGGCTTTCCATGGGAATCGCCTGCAGTATCATTATCATGTTATTCCTGAGAAATGAGTTAACCTATGACCAATACCATCAAAATGCGGACCGTATCTACCGGATCAGCTCTAACTATATTACCTCTGGAAAACCTCTGCTCTACGCTGTCACTTCACCTGCTCTAGGACCGAGAATCAAGGAGGAATACCCGGAGATCGAAGATTTTGTGCGAATCGCCCCCATGTCGGAAATGCTGATCGAATTGGATGATAGACGGTTTTACCAGAAGAGGCTAGTTTTGGCCGATCCGAGTATTCTCAAAGTCTTCACCTATCCTCTTCTTCAGGGAAACATGGAAACCTGTCTCAAGGATCCTAACACTGTTGTATTGACCGAAACTCTTGCTCGAAAGTATTTCGGCGAGGAAAATCCTTTGGGAAAGGTCATCCAGGTCGAAAACCAGGCTGATCTCATGGTCACGGGAGTGATAAAGGATCCTCCGCGAAATTCTCATATACCTATTGAAGGAATCATCTCATTCTCGACCTGGGATACAAACCAGCAAAGCCTGAGATGGTCGATGTATGAGGTTTTCGGTTACACATATGTTTTTCTTCCTGAAAAATATGACCTTGCTGTATTTTATAAAAAATTTCCGGCTTTTTATGAGAAATACTTCAAAGTTGATGAAGAATCATATGGACAGGTCTACAAACCCATATTCCTGAAACTGAAGGATATCCACTACAATACGTTCGGTTTTAGGGGTGAGATGCCGTTGGGGAACAGATCTTATCTCTTAACATTTTTCTTTGTCGGGATATTCATTCTTATTCTGGCCTGTGTCAATTATATGAATATGGCCACGGCCCGCGCTTCCACTCGTGTCCGGGAGATAGGGATGAAAAAAGTGCTTGGATCGGGAAAAAAGAATCTGATATTTCAACTTCTGGGCGAATCCCTCCTTGTGTCTTTTATCGCTATGCTGGTTGCTTATGGGGCAGTTTTGCTGTCTTTGTCGACATTCAGTCAGCGTTTGGATCTCAACCTAGAGACAGGAATGCTGTTCGATCCTGCCTTATTTGCGGCTGTTTTAGGGCTTTTTCTCCTTATCGGGATCCTCTCCGGTATTTATCCCGCTTTTTATCTCTCTTCCATACATTCGGTGACTGCCTTATCAGGAGGATCCAGTACCGGAGGGACAGGAGTGCGAATCCGGCGGATTCTGGTAACATTCCAGTTCGTAATCTCCATAGGTGTTGTCATCATCACGCTTTTTATGAACCGTCAGGTCGAATTCATGCGCAGTCAGGATCTGGGTTTCAAGAAAGAAAATGTTATATCAATCAGGTTGCGGGATAATGATATCATCCCAAAGATCCCGTCTTTCAAACAGGAGCTCATACAATATCCTGATATTATATCAGTTGCTACGGGGATCGGACAGCCTGGAGCTCCCAACACAGGCCTGTATAAGTTTGAAGGCAGGGAAGGTGTGGAAGAACATAATTTTTGGGTTCTATGGGGAGGATTCGACTTCATTCAAACATTGGGAGCTGAGATAGTTGAAGGACGTGATTTCGATCCCAGCTTTTCCACGGATCGGCAAAAAGGATTTATCGTCAATGAAACTCTGGTACGGTTCATGGGATGGGATAACCCGATCGGAAAACGTGTCTCCCAGGGAACGCATACCGATGGATATGTGATCGGTGTTGTGAAGGATTTTCATTTTGCCTCGCTCCACAATAAGATCGAGCCTATGCTCATCCGGATGATCACCAGACCCGAAGACAACATGCCAGGCAGCAGACCAAGCCAATTAATGGTCCGTTTGAAAGGCCAATCCTTGACTGATACCATAAATTGGCTGGAAGGGAGATGGAATAAGTTTAATCCCAATCGGCCCTTTATCTTTTCTTTTCTGGATGAATCGTTTGACCGATTGTACGATGCTGACCGGAGGCAGAACCGGTTGGTTAAAATCTTCTCGTATATCTGTATTAGTATTTCCCTTTTGGGCCTTCTCGGGCTTTCTTCCTTCACATCTCTCAGGAGGACCAAAGAGGTGGCGTTGCGAAAGGTTCTTGGTGCCTCGGCTGCACAGATCGTTTTGATCATGTTTCGGGAAATATTTTTCCTGATTGCTGCGGCAATTGTGGTCGCCATTCCAGTGTCGCTGTTGTTTATTGAAATGTGGCTGGGGAAATTTGCTTACAGAACTGGGATCAGCCCGCTTCTATTCGGGGCTGTGGCGATCGGTGCCATCCTTATTTCTTTTCTGACGGCCAGCTATCACAGCATTAAAGTGGCACATACGAATCCGGCCCATAACCTTCGCTATGAGTAGCCACAATAATGATAAATATGTGACAGATTCAGTTGAAAAGCGCTGAAGCTATGGTATTACGGTTGAAAGGTAAATTATGGATTTTTGTTTAGAGGGTGGTACCTAATGGGATGTCCCCCTATTTTATTTTGTATTTGGCATCCTCGATCGCAGCTGTAAGGGCTTGATCAGCCTTAACTTTAATTTGGGGAATGACACCTGTGCCCTCCCAGTCTGAACCTGTGACAACATTCTCACTTCGTAAAAAAGGAACAGACATTCTGAAATAATCGTTGACAACAACCTCCTCTGAAGGATGAGCCATTCCGAGTGTGACTTCTCCTACGATCGTTGCCCGACCAGCGTGTTTGAGAACATAAGCGAAACTTTCTGCTGCAGAACCAGTCCGGTTGCTGGTCAGAATGTAGACAGGAATATGACTATCGAATGGCTTGCCGGGAATGGTGTCAGGAGTTGATCGCTGCTCCACAAGGTGACTGTCACGATCGTATACACGGCTATAAACAGTATTAGGCGGCAAGAGATATCCAATTATGAGATTAGCCGTTCCCCATCCGCCACCGATGTTATCACGAATATCGAAGATAAGCGCGTCGCAGTCCGCAAGGTCTGAAAGTCCGTCAGCAATCACATCCAGCGCTTCTTTGTTGTCGTGGATCATATCAAATTTCATGTAGCCTATGTTGTTTGAAAGAATCTCAACCTTGCGCAAGTGATAGTTTTCAGATCGGAGTTTCTCAACAGAGGCGTTCAAAGGATCAGTCGATCCTTGAGCCATTGGATTCTGGGCTTCTACCCAGATATGGCGGTCTTTCGATATATTCAGCGCGTTCTCAGTGAGCCTATCCGCCAGTTTCCCGGCATTTCTGCAGTCGGCGTATCTTTCCTTCAAGTTATTTCGTTGTATTGTGGCCTTCAGCTTTTCTCCAAGTTTTGGGTAGATGTATTTATTGCCGAGAATTTCTGCTACCTTTTGGATCGTTCTCTCTCTCAGCGAAGCATCAATCGGCGCAGCCCTAGTGGCTATGTATGCTGCATATTCATCCGGCACCTCAGCATGGTCAATTCCGCTGAATGTCATGTATTGTAGGCGGTGAGGAGCGTCCTCTTCGAGTTGGAACCGAATAACAAGAATCTCATCTTTTTTGCTGTTTTTTACCAGCAAAGTGATCTGCATTTCCAGGCTGAGAGCCACTCGTAGCGGGGTTAATTGTCCGAAGATGTCGTGAAGCCGCTCATAGTTGGCCTCGCGTTTATCAGCAGGGCGATCTGCGAGATAAGAGAGAGAACGATTGTTCTCTTCGAACTCAAGCATCACGTGATTATCGTCTGAATTAAACGCTGTGAAGTAGGCTGCCGCATACCGGCCAGCCGCAGTATTCGGAAGTTCAGTATGTTCACTGATAAGAGAAGAAGAAAAGCTCACATTGAAATACATGATCTCGAATATCATGATGATAATAACCACAAAAATGACTCTCCGTGTCCTTTTCATATCAACTCCTTCCTTTTCCAGCTACTTTTTTTTAAATTTTTTTCTCCAGCGTATTTGACAGAACAGAAATAGGAAATCATGGTTGATCATTTGATTTCGGGTTGATTTTTTTCATCAGGGCTTTTATGGAAAGATTCCAATGCTGCTGCAAGACATCTGCTGCCTGTTGTTGGTTTCCTGTTTTCAAGATTTGCAAGATGACATGGTGAGATTCCAAAGAATCTTCAATACTGTCTGAAGAATGGACATAGGCTAGTTCATACCGTTTCATGGTATTTTTTAATTGTTTGAGAATCTCTAGCAACTTGTGGTTGCTGCAGCCCATCAGCAGAAGGTCATGCCACTGTTCATCCAGAGCTAAGTAGTCCAACGGGGAAAGGTTCTTTTTTTCCATCTTCAGAAGAATTTTTTGTAGGTCCTCCAGCTGCCTTTTTTTTGCAGGAGGTGAGGATTTTAATGCCAGTGATTCCAGAGTCCCGATAATTGGGTAGATTTCTTCTATTTCACGTCTATCCAGGGAAGTAACTTCGAATCCTCTTCCCATGTGATTGAGCAGGAATCCTTCTCTGACAAGCCTTAACAAGACTTCCCTCATTGGGGTGCGGCTGATCCCCAGATCCTCGACAAAATCGGTGTCTCTGATTTTTTCTCCCGGGGTAAGGCTGCCGGAAATAATTTTTTCTCTGATGTAGTGATAGACCTGATCTCTCAGGGGCATACGGGTGATTTTAAATTCCATGCGTATATTGTATTCTGTATACAAAATAAGTCAAGCTCTTTTTTTTCCAGATCCGCCTCAAGAATCCAGATTTCCCACGAAACCACAGCTGACCCGTGATGCGATCTCATCATCTGGAGCCATTGCGTCCGGTATTGAGGTTGATCTTTAAGCTGATTTTCATACAAATCGTACGATCCCCTGAGAACAATATAACCGTTATCAGTTACCTCAACTGTTCCCGACTCGCCGGGTCCCAGCTTCCAGTCGTTCAGAAAGAGAGGCATCATCAGGTCTTTGTTGTCGGCCGTTACGTTAGTATCCAATCCGGTGCTAAACTCGCTACTGAACTCCATCTCTGCCGGAGCCTGATCCGGAGTGACATCGAATTCGAGCGTGTAGCCATCGTTTTCATCCCTGGTGACCAGGGCCATTGCCTGGCCGATCCCGCTGTATCTGGTGGTTGATGCCAGTTTTTCAATACTCTCCGCCGGGGTGCCCACGTGAACAAGCACACATTCAGTATGATTATACTCGAAGTAGCACTTGTAATCGCGGCTGAGCCCCTGTCCGGGAATCAATCTGATCAACTCATAACTATCGTCACAATTATCAATATGACCGTCATATCTGATAAAGCCGCCGGTACATTCGGGGTTTATCCTGTTTCCATCGTCCGATGGGTCGAAGCAATCGGTTTCCGTTCCGTTGTCGTCGAAAAATCCGTTATGGTTAGCGTCCTCGCAGCCATCAATTACATTTGAACCAGGCTGGTCGTTGTCGGGATCTATCTGCTTTGGATAACCGTCACCATCCATATCCGGATTCCTGTAATTCCAGGAACCGTCTCGATTAAATACGTACCCGACAATGTCCTGAAGGTCATTTACCATGTCGGTATCTGTGTCTGGTTTGGCAGGATCTGTATAAAATCGATTAATTTCATCGAAATCGCAGATCCCGTCGTTGTCGGAATCGAGAGAGATAGATTCCTCATCGTTTCTCATTGGTTTACCGGTTGTAGGGAGAAAATAAAACCTGGTTTTTACACCGCGTAATTCTTCCATTGGCATGAATGACGACTTGTCAGGGTATGCCGGGTCATTTATATAAAGAAGTTTCTGAATTCCTTCATAGGTATCAACTATTGCGTATCCTCTCACCACATAATAACGTGCCTCGCCGGATTCCATAATGATCGGGCATCCCGGAAGTAGAAAATCGCGAATTGTGTAATCGTCTCTTGACTGTGACTCGTCCAGAAGATGTTCGGAAAACTCTACCACCTTTGCCCCTTGGTCAACTCCGACCATCCAGTTAAGCGTTCTCAGGATATCGGCACCGCTGACGGGCTGGAAATGTCCCAGATCGCCGGCCGGATTATCCAGATTTCCGACCGCTTTGGCGCCATCGGTATCTGGATTGTCCTGGAAAATGAAGTAAGAAATTCGATCCTGGCTCAGATGTTGTCCGTTGGCCGCTGCTACCATTGCCAGGCAGGCCTGTGCTGTATAAGTTACCGCATGATCGCAGTGGGTGCCGGGAAAAGAGTACATACATCCGGGATGTATCACATTCCATGCGTGTGCCCCGTTCATAGGACAGCCGTCAATGCACAGCATCATCGTGTCCTTCTGCATTTTTATGATCGGACAATCGATGTAACCGCCATCAATTACAGTATGGCCCGAGTCCTCTTGGTAAACATCCCTGATATCTTTCTGTAGACCCTCTTCAACCTCACCAGTTACCTTGGGTTCTTCAATTGCCTTTTCTTGCAGCGTCTGGTCGTCACTGCCGGAACCGGATACGATTCCGGATAAAAGGAATGACCAGAAAATTGCCGACATACACAGGATAATTTTTGCTCTGGGCATCATAACTTGCTCCCTCCATTTCATTAAATATCTGCCCTCTAAGCGACTTCATCACCCATCATATAGATAAAATAAAGGACAAGTCAACAAGCAACCCACAGAAAAGAGAGACTTTGTGGAACTGGCGCTCTTATCAGGAATTAATCCCCTTCGAAGCATGGAACGACTCCCTTGATGATTTGAGGATTACAATACTGTCCATCCCCATAAGGCGCTGAGGATGCGGTTACCGAGGGAGTACAGAACGGCAACATAAAAACTCATCACAATCTCCGGTTAAATGGGGGCAACTCCAATGAAATAGGAATCCGAGCGTTCTTCGTCATTCAGATATGGATGCGGTCCAATACCACCCCTTTCCATACCATGATGCGCTACCTTTCCACTGGCCATTTTCATATTTACCTTCGTAGTCGCCAAGCCCTGGTCTGTGAATCACTATTCGCTCGCGAGGTTTATACGTCTTGATACTAAGCCCTTGTTCTGTGTGCTGATTGCCGCCTAAATTGCCCCCTGTCCACACCGCTTTATATATATTCTTTATACCCACTCGCGTGAATGTTCCATTCCATATTAACGTTTTGTTATTGGACCCTGCCCCGGGCGCATATTCTGTTATTGTAATTTGGCTGATCGGAAACTCAGATTGCTCTGATGTCTCTAACTCGACAATCCTTGTAAGCAAGCGTTCTCTTGATTCCTTGAGCCCGGCCAGCTCTTTTTTCTTTTTTGGCAACTCGGTTTTATAATCTTTGATCCATCCTTTTACCGTATCACGTACGAAACCTTCGGGATAAAAAAATCTTCTCGGACCAGTTAGTTGATTCTCCCAATATTCTATATCTTCTTGCAGAGAATTGATTTTGTTCTCAAAAAATTTTATCATTTCCGATAAACCTCTCTCTGTCTCCTTTTTTATTTCCAATTCACTTTTGTCAACTTGAGCGGGAGTTGGGACCCAAAGGAAAAACAGGATCAGAAAAAAGAATCCAACCATTATTTTATTCCTTTTCATACTCAAACCTCCTGTGTTGAAAAAATAGGAATTTGTTTTTTCTTTTGTTGCTGATTTTCCCTCCATTTTATCAAATTTCTATCCTCTAAGCGGCTTCATCACCCATCATACCCATAATAAATAATTCCAGTCAACTCAAAATCCTCCCAAAAAAAGGAATCATAGAGAATATGACCAAATGATAAATAAAAAAATCGAGATCTCTAAAAAGACTCATTATTTCTTAGAATTAACTTTTTCTTCTATTATTCTTAATTTTTCAAGAAGTACAGTAAAACCTGGAGGTGTTTCATAGAACATTTCTTTCATCTTAGTATAATCGCCTTTTCTGTGATTGCTTTTAGGTGCTTTATAAGTGCTTCTTTGCCGCAGACACACAGTTTAGAGAGAAGCAAAGCAGTTTTGAGTTTCTTTGTTCAAATTTTATATTTTCCAATTTCTATTTTTTTTTAGAAAAATCTCATCGAATCCTTTCTTTGAAAAAGTCTTTAAACAAGCATCGCTCACGCTTGAATCATAGAGAATCCCTTTGTTCTCTGAAATTTCCCTAAGCGCTTTTTCAATTCCAGGAGCAGGTCTATATGGCCGGTATGAAGACATAGCCTCAACAACGTCAGAAACCGCCAGTATTCTCGATTCCATGAGAATATTTTCTCCAACTAAGCCCTGAGGATAGCCCGAACCATTCATTCTTTCATGATGTTGCAGCACTATTTGAGCAATTGGCCAGGGAGATTCTATGTTCTTTAGAATGTTGAATCCGACTTCGGAATGAACCTTGATAAGATTGAATTCATTTGCTGTAAGAGAATGGGGTTTGGCGAGTATTTCCGCAGGCACGGATATTTTTCCGATATCATGAACAGTGCCCGCCATTTGAATGACACTGATCTTCCTATCCGAAAAGCCCAATTCTTTTGCTATAGCACTTGCTAAAACAGCTACGCGCTCTTGATGTCCGGCTGTATAGGGGTCACGCATCTCAACAGTCAAGGCGATTGCCCGAATCGCGCCATCCAGGGATTTCCTTAATTTTGTCATGTTCTCATGAAGGGATTTGGATTGCCCTGAAATCTTCTTTTCCAGGAGCTGCCTTTTGGTTCTACCTTCGATATCAAGTTTGCGGCGAAGCAATGCATTGGCCACACTGATCAGCACATCATTTTTTCTAAACGGTTTGATGATATAGTCATATACACCCAGGGACAAAGCTATCTCGGCAATTCTTGAATCGTCATATCCTGTTATCACAATGGCAGCTGTGTTTGGACATCCAGGCAACACAGATTTCAACAAATCAAGCCCTGACTCTCCAGGCATCCTGATATCAGTGAGAATCAATTCGAATTGCTCTTTATCCAAATACTCTCGCGCTTGTGTAGAGTTGAAAGCCAGTGCACAGGTATATCCCGCTTTTTCCAAGATTTGTTTTAGTAAATCCGCGACTGGATTTTCATCCTCAACAATCAGGATTCTTATCATTCATATTTCCCTTTTCATTAAGAGCTCTCTGAATTTCTTCTAAAATCTCCTCTCGGCTAAAAGGTTTCGCCATTACACTCTGCACCCCTAATTTTCGTGCTAAAACCAGATAATCTTCAGGGCTAGCCATCCCTCCTCCGGAGATGGCGATAATCTTTACATGGGGGGCGTCTCGACGAAGTTCTATGATTGTCTCCAATCCTTCCTTTTCGGGCATTATGAGATCGGTTATAACAAGGTCGGGTGCTTTTCTCCGGAAAAGTTCCAGACCTTCTTTCCCGTTTGAAGCATCTATCGCTTTATACCCTGCATTTGACAACATCTGACAGAGCATCGATCGAAACTGGGAATCGTCCTCTATGACAAGAATAAGTTTCACGAATCACCTTTCCTTAGATATATGTTTCGAATCCAGCACACGCCTTATTGCCTCGGCAATTTCAATTTTGAGAAATGGTTTATTGACTACCTCTCTAACTCCGATTGATTTGATTTTCTTTGCTGCCTTCTGTGTGCTCAATCCCGTAGAGAGTATGATCGGAATATTCGGCTGGATTCGCATGAATTCCTTTGCCAATTTGTCTCCATTAATACTCGGCATGGTCATATCAGTAATTATCAGATCGAAGCAGTCCGCTTGAGAACGAAAAGTTTCGAGCGCCTTCAACGGATTTATCTGAACTGTTACCTGATACCCCAGCCGTTCGAGAAGCACTTTTCCAAATTTGACAATCTGTTCTTCATCGTCGACAAGGAGTATACGCTCCCTTCCGCCCTTAATGGGACGAAGCATTATATCCTTCTCCTCTGTCAAATTCTCAGCTCTTGGAAGGAACACGTGAAAAGTGGAGCCCTTTTTGGGCCTACTATAAACGGTAATTATTCCCCCAAGGCTTTCGACAATTTTGTGCACGACAGCAAGCCCCATGCCCGTGCCGCGTCCCTTTTCCTTCGTCGTAAAGAAAGGATCGAAAATGCGGCTTTGAATGGAATTTTCGATTCCGTGACCCGTGTCACTCACAGTAAGCCTTAAATATTTTCCTGGTTGAACATCAGTATTCTTTGATCTTGAATCGGAATTGATTTCCAAATCAATAAGGCGCACTTCGAGCACCCCTCCCTTTTCATCCATAGCGTGGGCCGCGTTGGAGCAAAGGTTCATCAAAACCTGCTGGATCTGTGTGGGATCAGCCATTACTTTGGCATCGGATTGAAGATCTTTGCGTATCTCGATCGAAGCAGGTATGGAGGGCCTGAGGAAAGCCAGGATTTCCCTCACTAAATTGCCCAGGTGCAGGAGGATTTTTTCCTGTTTTTCCTGCCGGCTGAAGGTTAGGATTTGCTTTACAAGCTCCTTCCCGCGTATGCCCGCGGTCATAATTTCCTTCAATTTTTTGTTCAACTGTGTTTCTGCCTGAGCATCATCCAAAGCCAATTCCGTAAATCCTATTATGCAAGATAAAATGTTATTGAAATCGTGGGCAATCCCTCCTGTCAGGGTTCCTAAAGCCTCCATTTTCTCTGTACGGCGCAGCCGTTCCTCCATTCTTTGATCATGTGTCACATCCCTCATGATAAACACATAGCTAAAAACGTTTCCCTTGGAGTCGTGAACCGGAGATACGGTTGTGTAAAGGATAGAGTCATTGCCGCTCTTATTTTTTAAGTGCAACTGTCCTTTCCAGACTTTGCCCCGGTCAAGAGTCTTAACGATATTGAACATCGAAATCCCTGGACGTCGCCTGAAGACCCTTTTCACTGATTTCCCTAATACTTCCTTCTTGGAGAAGCTTGAGATCTTTTCGAGCGCGGGATTGGCATAGAGAATAATCAAGTCTTTATCGGTAATGGTGACAATTTCCTCTGCCTGTTCGATTGCCTTGGCGAGCATAGCATGTACCTTCTGCTCATGTTTCCGTAGAGAAATATCTCTGGTTATAGCCAAAAATCCAATCGGTTCGCTTCGATTGTTTTTTAGCAATGCAGCACTCAATTCCCCCTGAAAACGAGACCCGTCTTTTCTCAACAAAACATACTCCACATCTCTGATTATTCCCTCTTTCATGACTAACTGAAGATTTTTCTTTGCCCTTTCCCTTTCGTTCGGAGCAATGAATTCGAAAGCACTCATCCCTAGCAGTTCATCGGTATTCGTGTAACCGTGCAGCTCAAGGGTTCGCTTCGATGCATAAGTCACACGGCCTTCTAAATCAGTGGCTGTCACGCCATCAGGAAATGTTTCGCTCATAATCCTGTACTTTCTCTCCGTATCCCTTAATGCTTCTTCCACATTCTTCCGCTCTGAGATATCACGAGCAATACCCAGGACTAGAGTTCGCCCTTCGATATGGACAGGATAGGTTCGGATCTCGACAGGAACTTGCATTCCATCTTTCCGATTGAGTATGAATTCATCGGGTCCGGTGCTCTCTCCACGAGCATTTTTATCAAGCGCCAGTTTGGCTTTCTGAATTTGATCTTCCTGCAAGATCCCGATCTTTAAGAGATTTTTTCCTATCAATTGTATTTTTTCGTATCCGGTCAGTCTTTCAGCAGCCCTATTGCCGTCCAGAAAAATTCCATCTAGATCATTTACATAATAGGCATCTGGCGCGAACTGGAAGAGCACTTCCAGCCAATCCTTGGATCTTATGAGCTTGTTCATTGTATTCCTTAGCTGTAAGCCGATTATTCTTTTTTGAGCCGATAATGAGAGAGACTTTTAACATCATTAATTAAGAACAAATTGTACTTCACCTCTTGCAATGCGCAACACGTAATCTTATGGTATGGAATACGTAATAAATATACGTATTATGATTGGATGTAATTTTTTAAGGTTTTGAGATATGTAGCGAGGTTCATACGTTTCTTGATTCCCAATTTTTTCCGGATATTGGCCCGGTGCGTTTCAACTGTTCTGGCAGATATATTTAAACTCCCGGCGATTTCCTTAGTGGCAAATCCGCTTACGATCATATTGCAGATCTCGATTTCTCTTTGTGTTAAGCTTTTTTCTTTCTCTGTTATTTCCCTGGCAAAACCCGATGTCATGCTTTTGATATTTTCCTGTAATAGGTCAAGATAGAGGCTATCAAGTTGAGATCCCCTTTCTCTCATCTTGTTTAAAAGGGGAAGAATCAGATGCTCCACATTAGCCTGAATCTGTGTTTCAATCCTCTCTTTTTCCAATCGCACCTGTTCTATTGCCTCTCGAAAAGCAATAGTTTTTTCTTCGAGCTGTACATTTTTCCTGAGAATTTCCTCCTCGGCTTTTTTCTTGGCTGTGATGTCATGAATGATGGCCTGTAAATAAGTTTTTTTCTCGATCTCAACTTTGTTCAAACTCACGCGCACATCGAATGGTTTTCCATCGGAGCGCAGATGCCTCCACTCGAAATTCTGAGGTCTACCTTCAAGCGCTTCAGCAATTATTGCCTTGGCCTTTTCTTTCGAATTGCTGCCATCGGGTTGTATCGTAGGAGATACTTCATAAGGTCTTCGTCCTAAGATCGTGTCGCGGTCGCAGCCGAACATTTTTAATACCTGGGTGTTACATTCAACAAAAAGGTTTTTTTCCAGAAGGAAAATTCCGTCATTCGCATTTTCAAAGAGAGTTTTGTATTTTATCTCACTTTCACGCCTCGCCTCCTCCGCTTTTTTTTGGGCCGTGATATCTCTAAAAACAGTCACAAAGTTGGGCTTCCCGAAGGAAAAAGCAGAGATTCCGAAAAATCTTTCTAGCGGAGGAAAATATTTTTCAAAATAAATGGGGAGCCCTGTATTCACAACCTCATCATATGTATTCAGGAACGGGGCAGTTCCGAATATTTCCGAAACCTTCTTTCCCTTCACCTTGTCTGCACTGATTCCTGTCTGGCTTTCATAGGCTGAATTCACTTCCTGGATTACAAAATCGATTGGCTTTCCTGCATCATCATAAATTATTTCATGGATGGCTACGGCATCATTCATAGATGATATCATTGTCCGATATTTTTCTTCACTCACCCTCAAGTCTTTCTCTAACTTAACCAGACTGCTGACATTTTCGGAAATAACCAATACTGCATTTTTGCCGCTGGATAAAGTTAAAGGCAGTTTTCTTGTCCGATACCAGTCTCCCTGACCGGCACGATTGTGACTAAATTCCACAAATTCGATAAGCTTTCCTTCCTTCAATGCCCTGTGGTCATCCTTCAGCCATCTTTTCAATTCTTGCATAGACATTGCGAATTTTCTTTGAACATCAGCGTGCAGCAGGTCCTCGATCTCCTTGATTTCTGTACCATAAAAATCGGCAAGGGCTTGATTCACAAAAATTATTTTCCCATATTCATCTATCACGAAGACGATATTTGGGTCTGTATCGATGACATTCCGGAGGAGGTACATATTTTCTTTGAGTGCTGACTCTGTCTTTTTCAGTTCAGTGATATCTTTGACTGTGGCAAATACTACCATTACCTTTCCGTCTTCATCTTTAACCCAGGAAGGGCTTACGATAACAGGAAATCGCTTGCCGTCCTTTTTCTTGAATACGAGTTCGTGCTCCTTGAATTCTCCCTTTATGGAGTTATTGAATGCGGCTTCGATTTTCGCCCGTTCCTCTTCCGGCCAGTACATGTGTGGAGGACCAGAACCGACAAGTTCACTCTTTGAATAGCCAGTCATAACGCAAAAGGCAGGGTTGACATCGATATGAATCCCATTGATGTCCAGAATCGTGAATCCGTCTTTCATGGCAGAGATCAACTTCTTAAAGATAAAAGTTTGGTTTTTTTGTTGATGCCGATTTCCCCTTCCTCTCATCAAATTTCCGCCCTTTAAACGACTCTATCAAATATAATACATACAAAAACAATCCCGGTCAATGAAGAATTTGAATTGGGAGAAAGGCAAATTCGGGATTTTTCAGGGGAAATCGCCCTTATCAGAGTGGCTGGGAAGCAGGGATTCGAACCCCGATTCCATGATCCAGAGTCAT
>CAYWDH010000029.1:0-36750 GCA_964456985.1 uncultured Eubacteriales bacterium | reverse complement strand
ATGGCTATTAAAATTCCAATATAAATTGTTTTATTTTTCACAGATTTTTCCCCTTTACTTCAAATTTTTCGGCTTAAGGATTTCGATGATTTTCGCATCCACCCAGACAATATTCCCGTGACGTGCAAAAAACAGGTACTTGCCGTCAGGAGATACGCTTGGACACATATTGGGGATGATTCCCATTTTTTTTGCGTTTGTCCAGGTTCCATCTTTTGTTTGAAAGCTGATCATAAGGCCTGGACCGGAGTCAAAAATGAGATAACTTTCATCAGGTGCTATGAATGGATGAGCACCGGAGAAATATTCACCGTTTTCATCTTTCAGTTTCTCCGGTTCTGAGTATTTTCCGTTTTTATAAATAGAACGGTAAAGACCATCGACTCCGGTATAATATAAATTCCCATTCTTTGCTGATGTAACATACATTGCGAAGCCATTATTTACAGGTGCATCCAGGAATTTTGGCTCTCCCCAGCCATGATCGGTTTTTTCCAATAACCAGATGTCACCTTCTGCCTTTATCCCCTGCGGTTTTGGCCGCTGGGAACCGAAATAAAGCCTATTGCCGTTCGGGGAAATATGAGATTCAAAGTCAAAATATTCGCCTGAAAAAGATGCAATCTCCGGTTCAGTCCATCGATTATCTTCATAGCGGCAAACCATCAAATAATTGGTGGGGTAATTTTTTTCTCCGCCCGCTCGCGTAAAATATAATTCCTTGCCGCCAGGTGAGAAAGTGATAGCAAATTCATAGCCGTCCGTTGAAATAATACCAGGAGCAAAAATTTCGGGTTCCAAGCCTGGTGGTTTTTGACCAAAATACCGGCCTTCCGGTACGATGAAATGTCTCGGACCGCTATCGGCTCCTTTAACCTTCAATAGATCAGCGGTCTCTTTTTGATCGCAGTCGATGGCAGTTTGCAGAGGAGTCCTTCCATCCAGGCTTTTAATGTTTATATCGGCTCCTCGATCAATAAGCGTTTTGACTGCAGCATTATGTCCTCTCGAGGCTGCAAAATGTAGGGGAGTTTTGCCGAATATGTTGCGGACATTCCTGTCGATTCCCTTATCTAACAGCATTTCAACGAGCTCCGGATTTCCGGATATCGCAGCGGCATGCAACAGAGTGACACTATTTTTCTCAGTGGCGTTTAAATTGATCCCATTAGATAGCAGCATTTCAACGATGTTTTTATGACCGTTGTAAGCAGCTTGAAAGATTGGAGTCAATACAAAACTGTCGTTTTTATTCAGCTCGGCGCCTTTTTCTATAAATAGACTGACAATTTCATCATGCCCTGAAGAAGCAGCAAAATGTAAGGGAGTTCTTTTGAAGCCGGATTTGGCATTGATATCCGCTCCTTCTTGGAGAAGTAATTCGACAATTTGTCGATGACCGTATTCTGCCGCCAAATGCAAAGGCGTTAAACCATCACTATCTATTGCATTAACTAAATCAGGATCCTCTTTCAACATTTTTTTTACGGCGTCAAATTTGCCTTCCTTTGCGGCTTGATGGATCTCTTGTTTATGATTTCTGAATTCTTCGATGATTTTCGCATCCACCCAGTAAATGTTAGATTTTCTTGGTTCCATTTTAAGCCGTTTAAAGAAAAGATACTTACCATCATGGGAAACTCTTCCGCAATAATCATGATCTTCCGTATTGATTTTATCTCCCATATTTATTGCTTGAGCCCATGATCCATCTTTTTCTCGGAAACTGATATAAAGGTCAGCTTCTCCATGCCCACCCTGACGGTAGGAATGAAATATGAGATAACTTTCATCAGGAGCTACAAAAGGATCAAGATCAGAAGATTCCGAGTTTATTTCTATTCCAAGTTTTTCCGGTGTCGTATAATTATTGTCAATAAATTTTGAGCAATAGATATCCGCACTCCCTGCTACATCTTCTAAATCAGAAAAGTAATAAAGGTTTCCATTACTGGAAACTGTAGGATGCAGTTCATTGCGTTCGGTATTGACAGGGAAACCAATATTTTCGGGTTCAGACCAGCCAGTTTCTGTTCTACTAACTACCCAGATATCGGCATGATCTGGAAGCTCGCCATCCTTTTTACCAGGACGCTTTGAAGTGAAGAATAGTTTTTTGCCATCAGGTGATAAATTGAGGTCCCAATCCCGGTATTTACCTGAAAATGGTGCGATTTGAGGTTTTGTCCATTGATTGTTTTCTCGCCTCATAAACATTACTCTTGACCTTGATGTGTAATATAATTCATTTCCATCGGGTGTAAATGATAAACCAAGTGCTTTTGATAGCAGGTTAGGGGCAAAAATCTCAGGCGTCATCCCTACTGGTTTTTGGCCCAAGTATGGGCCTTTGAGTTTGGGGAAATCTGTTTCCTGAGCCTTAACACTTAATGCCGCAAAAAGCAATAAAGTTCCGATAATTGTAAATCTCTTCATAATAACCTCCTTTATTTCAATTCCTTAAGCTTTTCTCTGGTATTGTTATTATTTGGATTAAGCTCAAGGGATTTCCTGTAGTTTTGAATCGCCAGGTCCCTCTGACCGTCTCTCATATAAGCCTCACCGAGGCTGTCATAGACATTGAAGGAATTAGAATAGACGACAACATTTAACTTAAAAAGCTTGATAGCAATTTTAACTTCATTTTTTTGCAAGAACTGATACCCTAAAGCATTCATCTCTCCTTCTTCAAATAAAATGACATCCGGTTCCAATGTACGCTTCTTGTAGAAATAGTGAACTGCGGCATCCACTCCCTGGGAATTCAGAATGCTGAAGAATTCCAGACTGTTTAAGAATTTGAATACAGCAGCATTGAATGCCTTTGGTTGTTCGAATGGAATCAAGTGACCGGATTGGGAAATAATGACCCGTTTCGCATTTGGAATTCCCGCCTCTATGGCCCCCGAGTGGGCGTGAACCTCCGGAATATCAAACTCCCCCATCAGGATTAAAGCCGGTACCTTGACTTCAGATAAATAAGGGAGCGCCGGACGCTCCGGAGGTTTGCTGTAATAACCCAAAGCTCCGGTCACATTTTGGGGATTGCCCTTTAGGAGCTTGAAAAATCTCTTCTTTGCTTCTTTGTTTTCTGGATAGATCTCATAAGGATCGTCCCATCCGAAATACTGGATGAATTTTTCAGGATCCCGATAGTCGGCAAGGGATTTTATATGACCGCCTCGGGTGAGAAAATGGCCGGAGTAGGTATACCCGCTTACAACGGCTCCGGCCAAAACCAAAGCGCTTACTTTTTCAGGATATTTAAGTGTAAAGTCAATAGCCAAGGCGCCGCCTCCCGACATACCGAGTAAAATAGCCTTCTCGATATGCAACTGCATGAACACACGATAGAGATCATCTACATGGGAGAAGGGAGCCTGAGGAGGAGTTGATTTACCGAAACCTCTGCGATCATATCGAACCACTCTGTAATGCTCTATCAGCACCGGGAATTGCTCATCCCAGACGACATGATGCAATATTCCATCGTGTAATAAGACGGTACATTTACCTTTACCAGCCGCTTCATAAAAGAGCCTGCCGCCGTCAACTTGAATATAGCCCGTATCTGATTTAACAGAATAAGGATCAGAAAAAGCCACTGCGGATGAACTCATTAATAAAAATAGAAACAGAAATAAAAAGGTAGCTGCGACTTTCATTATTATTATCCTCCTTTTATCTGCCTGGTCTCAATATTTGATTATTATTGCAGGAACTATCTATAAACAAAAGAACACATCTTTTAGTGGTCATTTTATTCCTCATCCTTTCTCTATCAATCTATAATTTTCAAGATTAACTTGAATAATTTCCCTTCTATGGTACATCCATAATCTGGACATCAATATTCTCTATCCGTTTTAATTAAAAGCGATCCTTAGATATTCGGTACGAATTAAAATTTTCCATCACCCAATCGATCCTTATCACTCCCTCCTCTGTTTATCTTTACCTTGTGATAATTTGATCAGAATAATTATTATTTTTTAATTTTCTTCCTTATTTATGCAAATCATCGTTCTTTAAGGTATTGGATACTCTGTCTCTATTAATTATAAATCTGTTAATATTGTCATCATTATATCTTTTCCCGATTTCTACAGCCTTGCGAAAATTGGACAATGCTTCCTTTAGTCGACCCGATTTTTCCAGGGCCTCACCGAGACTATTGTAAGTGTTTGGAGATTCAGGATATTGCTCTATGTTATAACGAAGGAATTCAATCGCTTCATCATAAAGCTTTCTGTTTAATCGTTGGTGGGCGATTTCATCTACTTGTCCTTCTGGAGGTTTAAATCCAACCCCATTGAATACTTTATTATAATGTTCTATTAATTCTTCCAAAGTCCCTTTAAATCTATCTGCATCAGAATCAATGGTCAGTCGCCAACGTTCAAAAACATATCTTAATCCATAATATAAACCTCGCAATACGGCCGAATCATGCGTCTCATCTGATAAATCCGAGAATTCCCATCTGAAACCTTTTGGTATGTTCCTTTTAAGAACCGTTCTCATCTGGACTGAAGGAACAGGATCATCTTCATCGATATCCTCTGTTGCCAGACTGAAAAAGAGGATGTGGTTAAGATTTGTTGTTTTTTCGAAGAACTTTTTCAATTTAGTAGTGACTATACGATGATCCCACCATAAAGCCGGCCCTATGGCAATAGTTGCATCGAAGAGTCCAGGACTCGTCGAAATACAATAGAAGCCGAAAAGTCCTCCCAATGAATGTCCTGCAAAAATTCGGCAAGGCATCGTTCGATAATTTGATTCAACGGCTTGAATGAGTTCTCTTTTATAAAATTGAATAAACTGATCAGCCCCTCCACTGGTCGGCCATTCCTTTTTTATTTCTTCCGATACAACATAGACTGATATATTTGTCGGGGTTAGATCTCGCATGCGATCAGTGTTTTCAATGGCAACGATTATTACATCCGGCATCCAATTCAAGCTTACAAGTAAATTCACGATACCGCGCGCTAAAGTAAAATAACTCTCACCATCCGTGATATACAAAACAGGATATTTTTCATTGCTTTGATTATAATCTCTGGGGAGTGAAATAAGAATTTCACGATCTTCTTTCAGAATCTTGGATTGAATTGTCATCTTCTTTCCGATGATGACAGGAGCTGTAACTGTGAAATCGTCATTTAACTCTTGGGCATAATAATCTCTAACGAGAGACAATATGATTATTATAATAAGTATATATGTTCTTTTCATTTTACTTTTTCCTTTAGCAAATTAACTTTTTTATTCTTTAGGTCTTAATGTTTCGATAATTTTGGCATCCACCCAGTAAATATCTCCTTTTGATGTAAAGAACAGATATTTCCCATCCGGGGATAAAACACCAAAATTATTAACATCCATTCCTGTATCAATAAACTCAGGTTTATTCCACTTCCCCTTTTTATTTTTATAAGTAATAAATAAAAAACTACCCTGCTTCCCCGATGGATGTTTGGAGGAAAAAATCATAAAACTCTCGTCAGGAGATATAAATGGATAAGAGTCCCCTTTTCCGTAATTCAGCGGTTCCTTCAAATTTTCATATTCAGAATACTTCCCGTTAATATATTTTGATCTAGAAATTCCCATCCGCTCGAATCCGCCAGTCAGATCAGTAACGTATATGGTTCTGTCACTGGTTTCAGTTACAGACATGGCTTTCCCTGGATTAAAGGGAAATCCAAGATGTTTGGGCTCTCCCCATCCTGACTTCGTACGTTCAGAATACCAGATATCACAACTGTTCTCTTTTCTACCAGGCACCGACTTCCATGAATTGAAATAAAGTCTCTGCCCATCTCTCGAGATAAAGGGCTCAAAGCTGGTATAGTTATTCACTTTTACAGGCTTGCTCCATCCGTCTTCGGTTAATTTTGAATACATAATATGCTGTGCTCCTGAACTTTTCACCATTCTTGAAAAGTAAAATTCATTCCCATCAGGTGAAAAGGCGCAGGAAAACTCATGATCATCAGTTGAAACAATTCCGGGAGCAAAAATTTTCGGGGTCATCCCCGGCGGTTTCTGACCAAGGTAGGGACCTGTGAGGTTTGGAAACTCTGTTTGTTGGGCAATAATGCTTGTTGCTGCTGCCAGCATTAAACTCATGATACAAATAATTTTTTTCATCTTGATTTCTCCTTTATTTCAATTTTTTTGGTTTGAGTTCTTCAATGATTTTTGCACCCACCCAGTAGATATCTCCCTAAAAGATGAAAATTAGATAACGACCGCTAGTGATTTTGCAAGTCTGACCTGGCGGGACACTTGTACCGAGGACTTCCTTTTGTTGCGGATCTGATTACTTATGGGTCTTACGATACCGATCCAGAGGAAACAAATCGCAAATAGGCCGAACCCTATCATGGAAAACCGCAGGAAATTCTCATACCAGGCCAGCTTTTCATAAGAAATGGGCATCTGCTGGGCATCCATATGGAGATATTTAACATTTCCCTTTTCATCCTTGCGAAAAGCAATCCTGGGGGAGCTGTCGGGGATTTGAAACAGTTCCGGCTCTATTTCAATTCAGGAGTTAACCATTTCTTGGGTAACCCCCCATACAGCTCTGGTGTAGGACAGTTTATCAAAGGAATCCATTCCGATTCGGGTGGAGAGGAACTTGGTCTCAGATACTCAGGTGTGACAACCCGGTAATCTCCATTTGAACAGGAATATCCTTTGGGATAATGATGAGACTGAAAAGCAAACAGAGAATCAGGACTGTTTTTTTCTTCATAATAGAGATTCTTTTTATTTGAGTCGTTAAATCGATGTGATTTTTCTTTAATTACCAGTAATTGTTAGTTTTATCTCACTTCACCAGCTTGGCTCTGCCGGTTCCGGTTCTGATATAAACTTTGGGAGTGCCGCTGTCTTTTGTAAAAGATTTCACGAGATAGATATCGTCTCCCTCTCCTTCTTGTTTTTCTGAATCAAAAGCCAAAGGAGATATGATCCTTCCTCTCCGTGCATGACATTTGAATTCGAAGTATCCCATAATGGGTTTACCCTTCATCATCAGTACAGCATCATCTGTCCCGGAGGCTACAGTCAGTTCAAAGTCTTTTCCATTCGGGAATTCCACTTCAGCATCGCCTGTTCCCGATGAGAAGTCTCCTTCATACTCAAGAGTAATGCCTGCAGCCTTGACATTCCCGGTGCCGGATGAAGCTTCAATATTGCCTCTGCAGTTTTGGATACGAACATTTCCGGTGCCGGATGAAGCTTCAATATCGCTTGTACAGTTTTGGACATGGATATTCCCGGTGCCGGATGAGGCTTCGATATCGCCTGTACAGTTTTCCACACGGACATCTCCTGTACCGGTGCTGACATCAATCTCTCCATTTGTGTCCAGGATATCGATCTCACCAGTACCAGTGCTGACATCTGCTTGAACGCTTAAGCGTTCAATCTTAAAATTTCCGGTAGCGCTCTTGAATTCGATCTCAGTATCGTCAGGTACTGCTACTGTCCATCTGGAATAGCCGTTATTGTTTTTTCCACTGAGATCTTCCTCCAGATTGATATAACGTCCTCTGTCTTCCATTTGGAATTTAAAATTTTCCATCTGGTCATATTCATAAACAAGATCGATATGAATCTTATTGTCTGAGCTTTTTTCAATCTGGCAGTCTCCTAGTACTAATTTAATGCGCACTTCTTTTTTCGCATTAAAGGTTTCCTCTGCTTTTTTTTCGTACGCAGCGGTAAATACGGGGGCTGCCATCAGCCCAACGAACAATAAAGTGATGAGCAAAGCTTTTGTCTTCTTCATTCTTCTCTCCTTTGTAAAAGTTTTATCTCAATCATCTCGCACCTAAAAATAAAGGAATGTAAAGACAAAATCGTCCTTAATTGCAATTCAGAACGTTTTTTTAGTGGATTCCTTCAGGCTGTGCCTTCTGTTATCTATCGTTCTGGGTTTTTCGATATTCAGAGGGAGTTTTCCCTGTAAATTTTTTAAAAGCTGTGTTGAACACAGATTTGGAATAAAATCCGGTCTCATAGATGATATCCAAGATATTCATTTGTTTGTTCCTGGGATCGGACAGCATCTTCTGTGCTTCTGCAATCCTGTATTTGTTGACAAAATCATTGTAGCTCAGGCTGAAACGTTCATTGATGATCCGGCTCAGATGATTCGGGTGTATCCTGAGTTTGTGTGCCAGCTTCTTCAGAGTAAGGCCTGGATCCAGATAGAGCTTATCTTCCTCCAAAAGACGAAGGAACCTTGGCGTTACCTCATCCATCCGTCCGAGGTCGATCCCTGAAGTCTTATATTTGTCAGCTAGTCTGCGTGCTTTCTTTCTCTGGCGAAGAGCTATTCCCCCTCCTATCAGAACAAGGGCTAAAAGGATCACTCCGGCAAGAAACGGTTTGGTCCTGTAAAAAGGAGATTTGATCTCTATCTCTATCATTCGGATAGTATCGGATACGAGACCTTCATTGTTTATGGCTCTGACCGCAAAACGATAAAGGCCTGCATCCGGGTCTATATAGGTCACACTCCGATCTTCGCCAGGGAGAATGTGCTTGATCTGCGCATCCTCTCCCTCCAGCTGATAATCAAAGCTTATTTTTTCAGGGGCAGAAAAATCAATAGCCGTAAAAAGAAATTCCAATACAGCTGGTTTGTGTGGAAGAATGACCCTCTCTTCATTTATTAAAAGAGATCGTTCATCCGCTTTAACGTCCTCGATAATGACTGAAGGCAGCTGTTTTTGAACGGGTAGGCTATCGGGATCAATGACAGCTATCCCTTTAGGTGTGGCGCAGTAAAGCTGTCCGGATGACGATGTGATCAGAGAAGGGTGGCCCTGGCTGCTTCCCTGGCGGCTGGCCATACCGTCACATTCATCATAAAAGCTGGAATGAATAAAATCGATTTCTCCTTGAGAGAATTTGAGGAATTCGGTGCGGTTTATCCGTATCAATCCCCTATTTGAGCTCATCCAGATATTATGACTCACATCTTCAGTGATGCCGTAAATATAGTCATCGACTAAACCGTTTTCTATTGTAAAGGAAAGCACTTTTTCCCCTGAAACACATCGAACACCGCTTCCGACTGTCCCGATCCAGAGTATTCCTGTACTGTCCTCATACAGTGAAGTAATCTCCGGGACAAATGATCCGGATCCGATTTCGATCGCCTTAAGGGGATCCCCTTCTTTATATGCAAAAAGCCCTCTGTTTGTTCCCATGAAAAGAGTGTTTTCTTTGCCCGGGAACAGAGCTTTAATGGAACAACCCTCAAGACCGGGAATATCTTTTATCTCCTTTGGCTCCATACTTCTGCCGTTTATTTGGTTAAGCCCCTTATCCGTTCCAATCCACATCACCTCTTTTGTATCCTGAATGACAGCAGCGACCGTATTTGATTTGAGCCCGTCTTCCACAGACAGAGAGGTCATTTGACCATTCTTTATTATAGTGAGACCCTGTCCCTTTGTCCCAACCCAGAGGCCTCTCTGAGCATCTTCAAAAAGAGTAAGAATTTCATTCCCTGAGAGGCCGTTTTCCCTATCAAATAAGTCAATCACCCTGTTATCCTTAATCTTACAGAGTCCTTTGCTTCTCGTACCTGCCCACAGGAAACCGTCATGCGTTTCTGTGATAGAAAAAACAGTATTCTCGGGTAGGCTCTGACTTCCGGTGATGTTAGTGACATGAGGATATTTCAATTCAATCAGGCCTTCCGTATCGGTTCCGATCCAGAGATTTCCTTCATTATCGAATAACAAACAATGGATGTATTCGCCAGAAAATCTTTTTTCCAGGATCCATTTGGAAGAAGAAATTCTTTTTCTTTGCATTAAACCATCCGCCATAGTTCCGATCCAAAGGATGCCGAAATCGTCCCAGATAAGTGATGTGACAGGAGTATAAAAAGTCCCCGGAATGGACTGAAGCACATAAGAACCGCGTTTTAAAAAATAAAGCCCTTCTAAAGTTCCTACCCAAATATTTCCTGAGGAATCCGATGCCAGAGACAGAACCGCCGGACTCAATAATCCATTCTCAGGACCATAGGTATAAATGGCATGATCCTGGATTTGTGCCAATCCGCCCTGCAAGGTTCCTACCCACAGATGACCCTGTACGTCAAGGGCCAGAGCAGTGATAATATTGTCATAAAGACCGTCTTCAGTGGTATAGATCCGGACCCCGTCCTGACTTATTCGGTTGAGACCATAGTCTGTACCTACCCAGAGATTCCCCTCCCAGTCATTGATCATTGTTCTTATGTTGTTGTTGGAAAGCCCTTCCCGAACGGTGTAATGCTTCCACTGATAATAATGACCGTCAGGATTTAGGCTTAGTGAATAAAGGCCGCCTCCATTCGTTCCGATCCAGAGAATTCCACTGTCATCTTCGTAGAGAGAGGATATTCTGTCATGACTCAAAAAAGGAGTATTTGACCGAAAGTAAGTCCTGAATCGAACACCATCAAAACATACAAGGCCGGTGGGCGTACCTATCCAGATATATCCGCTTCTGGCTTGAACCATGGAGGTGAGGGTGTTCTGGGGAAGGCCCTTTTCTGCGGTCCATATTCTTGAGAGATACTGGTCTAACTGAATAGCCGGATCAAGGGAAAACAGCACAGGAGAAAGAAGAAAAGCAGCAGTAAAAATAAACATTATTTTTCTGATCACAGTGCTTTTTCTGAGGGATTTCAAGACATTGGCCGTTTTCATCATTTCAGGCCTTTAAACTCTAAATATGAACTATGACAGAATAAAGGAGATTTATCAAGATATAAAGCCAGAAGACCCCCCCCACTAAACTACTTTTCCCCAATCCGGAATACTCATTGACTGAAGCTGTAATCACAGAACCTGTCATTTCTTATCAAAGCCGCATTCTTGACTTTTCGCCAGAATATCAGCCTCTTTCTGTGCATTGTTTTGAAGCGAAAAGGATAAGTGATCCTTCCCTCAGGATCGGCGTTTGGCTTGTTCTGAACGTGAATATGAAGGTGAGGGAATGATGTATTTCCCGAATTTCCTATATATCCCAGGATATCTCCTGCTTGAACAGTCTGTCCTTTCTCAACTAGAATTTTGTCTTTCATCAAATGGGCGACATAAAAATATTTGCTATTCCCTAAATCCAAAATCGCATAGTTTCCTCCGGGACGTTCTGTGTCCGGTTTTCCAAAAACATCGCTGGTAAAGCCGTCCACGACTTCAGTTATCCGTCCATCTGCCGGCGCATATATCGGTTCGCCATACGAATAAAAATCAGTCACATCATTCTCATCTCCTCTGTAAAACCGGCCGTCGGGTCCGATCTTTAAACAATCAATGGCATATCGGTTTTTAAAATGTGCATTGGTAGCTGTCGTGGCTCCTGCATGGCCTGCCAGCCATTCTCCCCGGACCGGAAGATCGAGTAGAACACACTCAGATTCTGCAGGGAAAGGATATGATTGAATGATTTTCAGGAATAAAAACACGGCTCCTGCCATGCAGATCACAACCATCAAAAAGTGAAGGATCCGTCTAAAAACAGAAGTTTTTGGCAAATTCTCCGGGATTGAAAGGCTCATACAGGTTTCCAGAAGAGCCCAGGCGCTGAATATCACAATAAAGAGTGTTTTCACATATGCGTGGAGTACGGCTGTAAATATAATAATAATGAAAAGGAAATAGATAATACCAACTGCCATCAGCGGCAGTGAAACGGCTTTTAATACCCCAGATATCCTGTAAGCTAATCCAGTCTCTTTTTTCCAGATAGGGATCCGGTGTTTCTTTTTAAAGAAAACCGCTCTAAAACGCAGGCTGATAAAGACAAGAAACAGAACAGCCAATGCCAAAAAAAGAGGATTTAAGATGGTTTCTCCTTGTCTAAACATGGTTTTTTCCTTTCTTTAAGACTTTTTAATTCCAAATAGTTTGAAATCAGTTGCCATCCACTTCATTAATGACGTATGAAGCCTCATATGGTTCTATTTGCTTTTTTTGCATTATAAAACTTCCATCCAAGGCAGGCTACCGCCGCATCCTTTTTTGGTCGCCTTTTTTATATGAACCATAAAAACAGCGATAGAATAGTGAATTCCTTAAGATGATACTCACAGTCAGGCAAAAAAGATGCCAGACAAAAGTCCGATTTATCAAAAATAGGACTTTTGACTGAGTCTTTTAAGAAATTTTCATTTCTTTCAGATTTTGTTAAAATACATAAAAATCGATGAAAACTGCTGTGTTTTTTAAACTGGTGTCCTTGTTTATCCTGATTCCTTTATCTTTAATGGGCCATCCCAAGGATATATATTTTGATCACATGATCCCCAGCTCAAACGGACGGTCTTTGTCTGTCATTCACTGCATTTTTCAAGATAGCCAGGGTTTCATCTGGATCACCAGCCCTTATGGATTGGCCCGGTCTGACGGTAATGAGTATCTCATCTTCCAGCACCAAGAAGATGACCCCCATTCTCTCATTGATAACTATCTTTTTTCCGTATTTGAGGATTCAAAGGAAAATCTCTGGATCACCACAGATAAAGGACTAGAACTTCTGGATAAAAAAACAGGGAGCTTCATCCATTTTCAACATAATCCAAAGGACCCTAACTCCCTCCCCAGCAATAATCTCCGAACTATTACAGAAGATAAAGACGGATATTTGTGGATAGGGACTTTAAATGCCGGGGTTAGTCAATTCGACTTCAAATCGAAAACTTATAAGAACTACAGGAGCGATCCATCCAACCCAAATTCGCCAAGCAGCAATTCTATTTGGGCCATTTGCTGTGACCAAAAAGGGAACATATGGATGGGAACCCATGAAGGTCTGCTTGACTGTTACAACAAGAAGAGCGGGCAGTGGTCTCACATCAATCTACTGGCTGATTCCCCAAACCCTTCCGGCAATCCCAATATTTGGGATATGTGCCAAGGACAGAACAGGAGGATTTATATCGGTACATCCGGCCTTGGTCTGATAAGCCTGGACACTGAATCATATTCTATAGACAGAATCCAGCTTAAAGAGAATAAAGCACCCCAAGGAAGCGATTACAAGATCCTCTCCCTCCTGAAGGACCGAGACGGGATGATCTGGGTCGGCACTGTGGACGCAGGGATTTTCCGTTACAATCCCCAAGACCATTCCTTAAATCAGTATATTGTCAACACTATGAAGCCGGGAAGCCTCAGTGATAACACAGTGAGCTCCATTTTTGAAGACAGGGAAGGACTTGTCTGGTTTGGCACTGGTCAAGGCATATCTCTCCTCAATAAAAACAAATTCCGGTTTCCTCTGGCTCAATATAGACCACAAGACCGGAGGGGACTTTCTGATAATAACATCACAGCCCTGTATGAAGATAAAAACGGAATCGTTTGGATCGGAACGGCTCTTGGAGGGCTTAATACTTGGGATAGAAAAAAAGATGAGTGGAACCTAATAAATATCCCTGCTAACATACGGGAATCTTTCAGGATCAATCCCATCCGAGCTTTTTGCGAAGACCATCGAGGAAATGTTTGGATTGGAAACTTGCAAGGTCTTTCTGTTTATGAGAGGACGAGCAATATCATAGCTCTAGTTCAAAACACAAGCCTTCATTTGGGTGTTCCACAACACTTTAAAATCACCAGCATGGCAAAGGGAGAAGATGGCTCCATTTGGGTGGGAACGGAATCCGGAGAACTCTACAAATGGGATCCTATAAACAGACAAGCTCATCTTTACACCAATCCTCAACAAAAGATTTACAAAGCTTGGTATGTGATCAATGAAGTCTTTGTGGACCATAATGGGGGAGTCTGGGTCGGGACCCAATGGCATGGAATCGACTATCTCAATCCTCAGAATCATAACTGGATCCATTACAGACACAATCCTGAAGATCCCGCTTCTTTTCCCTCTTCAACGGTTTATTCCATTACCGAAGACAGTTCAAGTAAAATCTGGGTCGGAACAGAGGCAGGGCCATGTTATCTGGATCTAAACGGTCAAGACTGGCATCTTTTGACAAAGGAAATACTGCTTCCGGATAATTCTGCTTACGGACTGCTCATCGATGAATCCAACTGGATCTGGATGAGCACGAAAAACGGCCTCATCCATATTGATCCCCATTCTTTGAAGTGGCAGGTATTTGGACCTGAAGATGGACTCCAAGACCAGATCTTTAATCCGGGAGTTTGTTTTAAAAGCAGAAATGGAGAAATGTATTTCGGAGGGATATCAGGATTCAACTACTTTTATCCAAAGGCTATTCAGACTAACCCGCTTCCGCCTCAAGTCGCCCTTACTTCATTCCAAAAAGCCTCTCAGAACCAAGAAACTGTCCTTTTAGGAAGAATAAAAGCACTTGAATTCTCCAGGGAAGACCTTCCGGTTCTTGTAAAGATGGCTGCACTCAGTTTTGTCTCCCCTCAAAAAAATCATTACCGGGTGATAGCTCTTGGCGGCGAACCAAAAGAGATTCATACTGGCACTCAAAATTCTTTTTATTTAAGGGATTTGAAAGCCGGTAAAAACAGGTATATTATACAAGCCTCCAATAATGACCTCACTTGGAATGAAAAAGGGATCGAACTGACAGTCTATCTTTCCTCACCTTTCACTCAGTATCTTATATTCATTATACTTGCATCGATTTTAGCTGTAGCAGCCACGCTGGCTTTCTATATGAAGCGCAGCAAACGACCACATACTCAACCCATCAATAGTTCTGAAATTAACCTTTCCGGTCTGAGTGAGCAGTTCGGCCTTACAAACAGAGAACTGGAAATCATTACCCTGGTCATTAGTGGAAAAACTAATAAAGAGATAGAAAAAGAGCTTTTTATTTCCCTGAAAACAGTGAAATCCCATCTCTATAATATCTATCAAAAACTCAACGTTCAGAACCGCCTTCAGCTGATGAATACCGTCAGAGATTATTTCAATAAGAAATAACAAATGGCCTCATTTTGAAACATTTCTTAGCGAATGGGAGCCTACAGAATTAATGTTCTCTCTTGAGTCAGAGCTGAGATTAACCTCATTCCTGCCAAAAAATACTTTTTTTTGACAACCTTTTTTTTATCCTCAGCGTATATATATGTATCGGAATACGATATTATTGTATTTAAATTTAAAAAGAAAAAGGAGATTGCATCATGAAGCCACAAACATCAACGGTGTTTTTTTTAGCTTTCCTGATATGTGTAATGACAGGAGGTCTATGTACCGCATCAACAGGAAAAAACATCATATCCTTCTATGACAAAAAGCCGACGGAGCGATTGACAAAAAACGAATTGATTGAAGACATCCGGCAGCTACAAGACATTATCGAGTCCTCCCATCCGGATCCCTACACCCACGGTGGAGGACGCATCCAATTCCACCGACGCCTACAGCTGCTTATGAATTCGGTCCCCGATAAAGGAATGACCACAGATGAATTCATTAAACTGCTGCGTCCCTTCTTGGCTGCCATCGGCGATCAGCACACATCGATTTATTCGGAATATGCTGTCGACAACTCTTATCCCGGAGGACTGCCTTATGTTTTCGGTGTTTCGGAGCAAAACCTTTATATTCAGATTCCTTTTCTGGAAACTGACGAGGAATATATCGGCTCTCTCCTCCTTTCCGTAGAAGGTGTTTCAATCCCGGAGCTTGTGCGGCGTTTCAAAAACCTGGAAGGATGTGAAAATATTTATTTCGCGCTTCGGCAGTTCGCCCGTTCTAACCTTCTTTTCGAACCCTATCTGTCTGAACTGCTTCCAGAATGGAAAAACCATGACTCTGTCTCATTCACAGTCCGACGCCCATCCGGTAGCTTAGAAACGATTACCCGTAAACTCCCTGTCAAAATCAATCCGCCCCTCCACTTCCCGGATTCTATCATCGATCTCCCCAAAACCGATGATTCAGGATTTTTGTGTGAATTCCTGCAGCCTAAAAAATCCGAGCATGAAATCGCTTATTTGCGTGTCGATCACTTGCAGGGATTTCGGGAGGCGAAAGAGCGTAAAGTGGCGGGCGGAACACAGGATATATCCGAAGAGGAACTGTCCGCCACTCCTTCAGCCACGGAAAGCTTCCGAAGATTCGTCAAGGAAATGAAAAAAAGACATTCCCTGTCACTCATCATCGATATGCGTAAAAACGGAGGCGGCAACTACATGATGGCGCCCATTCTCATTTACTTTTTGTACGGCAAAGACGTTCTTACGACCATCAACAAAGCTGCATCCCTTTCCGGTGGAGGATTCGGTGAACAGTACTCCCCCCTCTTTTTCAAAACCCATACCAAGGTCACATGGGAGGATATCAACAAAAACCGTTCCATCCCTCTTCAGATGGGCGACATCGATTTTTCCCGTGTGTTCGGAGACTTGAACAGTGAAAAGGAAAATCCGGCTCGTTTGAAGGATTATCAGACCTGTCCGTCATTTTACAACGAATACCAAAAGGAGACGTATTCCGGTTTTTACTGTCCTCCAAGAGTCCTTGTTCTCATGACGCCATGGACCTCAAGCTCCGGTCTGGACATGGCTCTTTTCCTATACAGGGCAGGAGCTGAACTCGTGGGCACTCCGTCTGCCCAGGCCCCCAACTCATGGGGCGAACTGCTGGAATGGCAACTGGACAACAGTGGTATCAAAGGGGAAGTGTCTCATTCCTTTACCATCGAATTCGGCGACGATCCGGAAAAAGGCCGGGTTCTTCCCGTCCATCATCCTTTGACCTATGATAAACTCAAGTCCTACGACTTCGATATCAACGCTGAATTCCTTTTTGCTCTGGAACTGCTCAAAGAATCAATCGATAAAGTGAACTAAGACGTTTTTCTTGGGATTTCCTTTAAAATAGACGTGTTATTTGTATATATTAAAATCGATATATTCGCTTAGAGGGCGAAATTTGATAAAATGAAGAGAAAATCAGTATCTAAAAAGAAAAATCCATACTTTTAGATGGCCTCATGAGAGAAGTCAATATTCTTGTTCTCGGGTTCGGGAACGTTGGGCGGGAGTTTGTCAAGCTTGTAGAGGACAAAAGGATTCGTCTCGGATATAACTATGGTTTGAAACCTGTTTGGCTGGCTGTTTTCCGCCGAAAGACACGCTGGGATATCCCTCAGGAAAAGGAAATCCTTCCTCTGCTCAAAGACCTTATCAACATCTATCGCAACATTTGACAACAATCTCTGTTCTGCATTCAAATTTTGTTAAACAGCCAATTTAGGGGGTCAAAAAGGCTGTTTAAAAAGACATAATGATGTCTTATTCAGGCTAACTCATTTATTATCAATAACCTGCCATGGTCCGACCCCTTTATCTTTTGATCACACGGACTCCAAATACGGGGCCGGCCGTATTCCCCTCATGGGCTTTGAATGTTACAGTGACCTTCTCTTTTTCAAAAGTCAGTTCATCAGGAATATCATAGACAATATTAATGAAATACCCGTCTTTTTTGTTGGAAATATTTTCGGTCGCGATCTCCTCTCCATCCACAAGAATATCAAAAGTTTTCGAACCCGGATATCCGCCCCAATAATCAACAGCTAACGCCATGGGCTGACCTTTATAGACTTTGAAATCATAAGAAAACCAGCCTTCTCTGGCTTCCCGGTATCTGCGCCTTTGGAAGAAACCTAAATTGCTTCTCTCCCCTTTGAAATTGTGTTCCATTTCCTGCTTTCTATCACCAGGCTGGACAAAATCCACGGTCATTTTCTCCAGCATCTTTTTCCTTTCTATATCCTGCTGATAGGCGTCCTGTCTTTCCTTCCATGCTTCTTCAGTCAGAAGATCCCAGTATATGGAATAACGGCGATCATGGGTCTTATAAAAAGGCTTAAGCACCACATCCCTCGGTCTGCCTACATCCTTGGTTTTAAAAGTATTTGCCTGGTCAGGGACCGGCTCGGTCCAGTTGGCTGGATTCCGGTCCTGGGTCATAAATACCGGTACATACATGCTGTCTTCAGCTTTAGGGTCATTCACAGGTCCCAAGTCTCCGGCCAGCACCAGGGGTCCGTACATGACAGCCGCACGGTTTTCATCATCCGGCATGGCTTCCAGGCGGAGAGTGAAGGGAATATTGATCTCAATCTGGTCTCCGTTCTTCCACTCCCTATGCACCGGCACAAAGGAGCCGGGCTCTCCTCTAATTTTCTGTTTTTTTCCGTTCACATTGATCTCTATGCCTTTTTCCGCCCAGTAAGGATAACGCACCTGAAGGGTGAGCGTTATTGGCTTTTCACAGATGAATTCAAGTGTGGTTCTTGACTCATCCGGATAGTCAGTTATCTGGCGGATTTTCAGGCCCTTCTCTTCCCAATTGAGCTCAGAGGCAATGTACTGGAACAGGAAAAGTTCTTTATCATTATGAAAATAAATATTACGGCTGTATTTAGAGTGGTTCTCCATACCCGTACCCACACAGCAGGTGAACCAGTAGGGATCCTGGTAGACTTTATACCCGCCCATTTCAAGGGAAAGATTATAGATCACTCTTCCGCTCTCAGGGTGCTGGGAGGAGAGGATATGATTAAAAAGAGCCCGTTCATAAAAATCACTGACAGGGGCTTCGGCTTCCCACATGAAAAGATGACGGGAAAGCTTCAACATATTATAGACATTGCAGGTCTCTGTAGTTCCCTGGCTCAAACGGTCACGGAGTTTGTCCGGTTCGCCAAAATATTCATGATTTCCATTCCCTCCGGTGACATAAGAGTGATGGTTTACCACTCGGTCCCAGAAAAATCCCGCGGTTTTCCGGTCTTTTTCATTTCCTGTCAGCTCATATAGTCTGGCCAATCCGATCAACTTCGGAATCTGGGTGTTACAGTGCTTTCCAGGGAGAATATCTTCCCCTTCAGACAGGGGATCAAGTATGGCTTTATGATAAAACCTCTGCGCCATCTTCAAATAGCGTTCATCCTGTGTGTCTGCATATATGTTTGCCAGAGCCTCATTCATGCCTCCGTGTTCGCAAACGAGCATTTCCTGAACTTGCTTGTCATCAAGCCCCATGACAATGCCTTCCAGCCAGTCTGCAAACTTCTTCTCTATCTCTAGTGCTTTCTGGTTACCGCAGAGACGATAGGCATCATTGAGACCTGAAAGCACCTTGTGCTGCGTATAAAAAGGAGACCAGAGACCATTGAGATTAAATCCTCTGGCCCGGATATCCCCTTTGGCTATCTCTTCTTCAAAGATGCGTTTCCCGTCAGGAAAAGCTCCTATATATCCGTCACCATCTGCTTCTTGACATTCTTTCAGTTCATCAACAATATAATTCACTCTTTCAAGAAAGCGGGGATCGCCTGTTGTCTTATACATCAATGAGCAGGCACTTAGATAATGACCTAAGCTGTGCCCGGCCAGAGTGTCGTCTTCCCAGCCGTGGTAATGCTCGGCTCTGGGCTCAAGTCCTGCTTGTATACGGAATTTAGCGAGAAAGCGGTCCGGTTCATAATTGAGCAGGGATTTGATATTGAGTTCCAGAGCGTGTTTAAAGGGACCATCCAGAAGCGTCACCTCATTTAATCCAAAAGGAAGAGCCCTGAACTCAATAACCTCTGGGCCACCTGTGCTGACTTTGTTTGCTTCAGGCTTTTCAACCGTCTGGCATGAAACAACCATCAATCCAATAGCCACAATAAGCAAGATTTTTGTTTTCATGATAGTCCTCATTTCAAAATAAATTTATATCCGAATTGCTTTCATTTTACATCAAAATCATCTCAAATGAAAAAAGCTTTAACATTAAAAATAATGTGCACTCTAATGTCAGAGCTGGAAGTGAATTTATTGACTCGACCTGTTTTAATAGATATGATTTGAAAAAGATGGTGGAAACCGGATGGATTTGTTAATACTGCAAGGAATAGAAGACGATAAATGTGAGCCAAACGTAAAATAAGAAAATGATTTCAAAATGAGACGCCAATACATCTTATTACTGGACACCATTATTATAGGAATTTTTGGAGCCGCAGCTGCCCGGATTTTCATCTACTTGCTTCACTTAACTCAGAGTATCTTTCTCGATCATTTTGCGGGATACTCACCCCCTGACATGCTTGCCGACGGGGGCATACTTCAACAAGTCATTGGTTCTCACTGGCTTTGGCTGGTACCCGTGGCTATTGTTATTGGCGGTTTGATATCTGGCATCTTGGTTTACACCTTTGCCCCGGAAGCCGAAGGTCATGGGACCGACACGGCAGTAAGGTCCTTTCATAATTTCGGAGGCTTCATTCGCCCTCGAGTGATTCCACTTAAGATAGTCGCCTCTGCTATTACCATTGGTTCGGGGGGGTCTGCCGGCCGTGAAGGACCGACAGCGCTTTTCAGTGCAGGCATGGGTTCAATATATGCTACCTTATTCCATCGTTCCGAAATGGAGAGAAGATTGTTGGTGATGGTTGGAATGGCTGCAGGGCTTTCCGCCATTTTTCGTTCCCCCATTGGAACAGCCATTTTTGCGGTTGAAGTCATTTATGGTGAGATGCAATTTGAAGCAAGCGCCCTGATCCACACCATGCTCGGCTCTATCGTTGCCTATGCCGTTAATGGATTGTTTGTAGGGTGGAATCCGCTTTTTCAGGTGCCTTCAGGACTGCAAATTTTTCAAATTTCCGAGTATACCTGGTATGTGATTTTGGGAATAAGCAGCGGAATCATTGGCGCTCTTCTCCCGAATGTTTTTTACGGTATTCGCGATCTCTTTCATAAACTCCCCATTCCTCCCCACTTTAAACCTGCCATTGGCGGAGTGGGAGTTGGAATTATTGCATTAGGTTTGCCTCAAGTATTAGGGGGCGGATATGTTTGGATCCAAAGGGCTATCAATGGCAGTTTGACAATAAAAATTCTCATACTGCTTATCTTTGCGAAAATTCTGGCATTAGCCTTTACTGTTTCATCCGGTGGATCAGGGGGAGTTTTTGCTCCCAGCCTGTTTATAGGAGCCATGTTAGGTGGTTTTTTTGCTCAAATCTTCCATCAGTCACCGGCAGCCTTTGCCGTTGTGGGTATGGCAGCTGTGTTCGGAAGTGCCGCCAGAGTTCCCATTGCAACCTTATTAATGGTAACAGATATGACCGGGGGTTATAGCCTTCTGGTCCCTGCCGCTTTAGCGGTTATGCTGGCTTTTATTGTTCAAAAACAGATCTCTACTTCCTTGAAATACAAGAGCCTGTATGAAGCGCAAGTAGCAGGGGCGGCTGATTCTCCAGCACACAGGATAGAACATTTAAAAACCGCATTGAAGATTTTGGATGAACGCCATTCTATTGATTTCAGCAGCATTGGGCATATGCATTTGATAACGCTGTTAGAATCAGGGATTCCCATCGATCTTCCCGATGAAAAACAATTGGTGATCGGAATCTTAAGTCCCAGCAGCACCTGTACAGGAAAACCCATAAAAGATTCCTGCCTGATTAAAAACAACTTGGACTGGGAAGTTGTCGCTGTTTTCCGGGGTGAACATTTGATTATGCCCCACCCGAACACAGTGCTGAAAGCAAAGGATGAAGTGTTAGTCCTGACTGCATCTGAAAATAAACAAGAGCTTCAAAAGCACTTTATACAGAAGTAAAAAAAGTAAGACAGTTGCTCCTAGAGGAAAAATACGAAAAAAATAAAGAAATCATTGACTTTAATAGTCAAAATGTTACTATATCTAAAAAAATAACACCATGAGCTATCACGGACGAGATGTCGTGCTGGGAGGCCTGTTTTTAGCACTGGCCCTTGTGATCCCTATTCTCTTCCATGCCGTTGGACTAGGAAGTGCTTTCCTCCCCATGTTTTTCCCGATCATTGCTGCCGGCTTTCTAATCGCTCCTCCGGTGGCGCTGGTGGTAGGGATAACCTCTCCACTTCTCTCAGCTCTTTTAACAGGCATGCCTCCCTTTTTTCCTCCCACTGCTTTCATTATGATGGCCGAAGGGCTGATCCTGGCAGGAATTCCATCCCTCCTTTACCAGAAATACAGGCTCAACTCATATCTGACTCTCATCATCACTCTGTCTGCCGACAGAGTGGTGCTCCTCATAGCCGTTATTGCAGTATCAAAATGGCTTGACCTTCCGGAAAATGTATTGGGATGGGCCTCTTTTATCCGGGGCCTTCCCGGAATCGTTCTCATTATGCTGGTAATCCCTCCTCTCATCAACAAAATGAAAAAGCGCATGGCCACTATCGCTCTCATGGAGTGAAATGATATGGACCGAAGGACTTTTTTTAATAAAGCCGCCCAAAACTGGGAGCTCGAACACCGGCAGGAAAAAGAAAAAGACAAACTCAGCCGGTTGATCCCGCACTTTACAATCAATGCCGGAGATAGAGTCCTTGATGCCGGCTGCGGCACCGGAAGGCTCATCCCTTACCTGAAAAAATCAGCTGGCAGCTCAGGGCAAGTCGTGGAAATGGATTTTGCCAAAAAAATGCTGGATATTGCCAAAGGAAAATACCGGCATTCAGAAATCTTTTTCGTCCAATCTGATGCCCGGTATATCCCTTTTAAAGAAAACTCATTTGATGCGGTGATCTGTTTTGCCCTTCTTCCCCACGTCCCGGATAAACAAATAACATTAAGAGAGTTTAAAAGGATATTGAAACCAAACAAATCTCTTATTGTCGCGCACACAATGAGCCGTGAGCAGCTCAATAAATTTCATAAAAAAGTAAAAGGGCCAGTGACACAGGACCTGCTCCCGGATGAAAAAAAAATGGAGGCGCTGTTTATTAATGCAGGCTTTCGAAATCTTTCCATCACAGACCAACCCTCTCTTTATATAGCCAGAGCTGACGCATGAATCCTATCAGATCCAAAATGACTGATCACGACTCTTCATCCATACGGGATCTGGATCCCAGGATTAAAATTATCTCTATGACCGCATTCGTTCTGGTTATCGGATTCACTCCTCACTCAGCTTATCTCAAATTCCTTGTATATTTCCTAACACTCACAACTTTTTTCATCGCATTCGGAATCCATATAAAAAAGCTCATCCCCAGGCTTTTGATCCTTTTGCCGCTTCTGTTCTTTCTTGGAATAACGGTCTTTGTTTTTGGAAGCCAACCATCTTTAGAAAAACTGAATATCCTGTGGAACCTGTCTGTGAAATCAATACTTATTTTCCTCTGTATAGGCTTTCTTGTCCTTTGGGCCGGAATCCTCCATCTGATCAAAGGACTCGAGCTTTTAAAGACTCCTCCCATCATAACCTCTGTTTTGATATTTGCCTACAGATACATTTCCCTCTTTTCCGGGGAAGAGGAAAGGATGAGGTTAGCGAGAAAATCAAGAACATTCCAAAAACAGAACCTTAAAAATAAGATCAGGACTTTGGTCCCTATGATGTCCCAACTCTTTTCAAGGGCTTTTGAGAGAACAGAAAAGATATATGCGGCCATGCTCTCAAGAGGATTTGACAGAAAAATCCAGACCTTGACTCTTTTTAAAACAAACAAAAAAGACTGGATATTCTGTTCCGTTTTCCTGTGTTACCTTATAGCTGTGGGAGTGGTACTGTGAAAAAAATGGCGGTTCAAATCACCGGCCTGAGCTTCTCCTATCCGGATGAGACAAAGGCTCTGGAAAATATCAATTTTTCTTTAGAAGAAGGAGAAAGCCTGGGAATCATCGGGCCTAATGGAGCAGGCAAGTCCACTCTGCTTCTGCATCTGAACGGAGTGCTGAAAAAAGATGGAGCAGTCAGAATCTTCGGGGAAGTCATCGGAAAACAAAACATCAAAAAAATCAGAAGAAAAGTCGGTTTGGTGTTTCAAGACCCTAATGACCAGCTTTTCATGCCCACTGTTTTTGATGACGTTGCTTTCGGACCATTGAATCTGGGCATGGAAAAAGAAAAAATCAAGGAAAAAGTCACAAGCGCTCTCTCGCAATTGGGGCTTACTGGATATAAAACTAAAAATCCCTCCCATCTGAGTCTGGGAGAGAAAAAAAAAGTTTCCCTTGCTACAGTACTGGTTCTGGAACCTCAAATCATAGTACTGGACGAGCCCACCGCCAATCTGGATCCAGGTTCAAAAAAATCCTTTATCCACACACTTAAAAAAATAAATAAAACGAAAATCATAGCTTCTCATGATATGGATTCCATTTATGATCTCTGCACTAGAATCATGTTGATGAATAAGGGCCGCATAGTGGCTCAAGGTAATGCTGAGAATATCCTGCAGGATAAAGAACTCCTGGAGGCAAATAATCTGGAAGTCCCCTCCCAACTCCGAATCTGAGCTAATTATCCCGGACTGTTTTGATCAAACTGTCCAGTTTTTCCTGATCTTCTTTGGAAAGAACACTGTAATATTTATCTTTGTACTTAGAAAAGTTTATATAGGCTTTTGCTTTGTCTCCTTTAGAAAGATAGGCAAGCCCGAGATAATAATATGTTTTCCCAGCATCAGGGGACAGCAGCACTGCCTGTTCCCATGATTTGATGGCTGATTCTATTCGGCCCCACTGAACGTAGGCTACGCCTCGGCTGGTATAAGCATCAGAATTTTCAGGATCGATTTTAATGATTTGGTTAAAGAGTTCAACGGCTCTATTATAGTCTTCTTGATTATTTTGAGTAAGCCAGCGAGATAGATGCAAGGCACCAAGGTTTTTATAAGCATCAACATACTCATCATCAATAGCAATGGCTTTTTCTAAGGCAGCAATGGCTTTTTGCTGCTGATGGTTTCTTAAATAAGCGATCCCTAATTGAAGCCAAATATAAGGATCATTTTCCTTATTGATGGATTCATGGTTTTCAAGAAGTTGAATCAAGGTGGTATTCTCTTCAGCTTCCAGCAGATAGCTGGAATAGAGCTGGAAAGTCTCATAACTGTCCGGGAACCGCTCCAATCCTGCTTTCAGTACTTCCAGAGCTTTCATGAGCCTCCCTGACTCAAAGTGTATTTTGGAAAGATAATTATAGGCCTGATCAATGCAGTTGGGGGTTTGGATTATATGTTCCAACTTAGCGATACTTTGTTCAATAGGGTTTTTTCCCCGCTGGCTGTAAATAGAAATGACTTGGTTGTAGATAGGCAGCAATGTTTTTGCATCTTGATGGGGATCGAATCGCTGATTCCCGATCCTTGATTTAGAAGATATATATCCCAGGCTCCGGAGTTTTTCCATTAGATCGGGATTAATCTGGGTATTCTCTTTGTTTCCACTCTGGTTGGAAAAAGATTTTATCAGCTCTGATAGATTTTCCTGGTAAGTACCTGCATTTATGGGCTGAATCAGATTGTGACTTTCCCCAAAATCTTTATGGAGGTCATAGAGTTCAGGAATCGGAGAATCAATAAATTTTTTTGAATCTTCAATATAACCGGTTAAAGGAGCCCATCCCATTTCATAATAGGGATAAAGGGATTCAAAATAAATCCGGCGAGGGGGCAGCTTTTTCCCTTTTATTGCAGGCACCAAAGATAAACCTTGGAGAAAAGATGGTATTTCCAGATCCAAGAGTTCACATAGAGTGGGGAAAATATCGATATGAGAAACAACCTGAGAGACCTGTCTGGGCTTTAATCCTGGAGATGAGATTATGAGAGGAATCCAGAGGGTGGGATTATAGGCCATGATCCCATGGGTCATCTCTCCATGATCTCCTAAGGATTCTCCATGGTCTGAGCTCAGCACAATGATGGTGGACTTGTCTTGTTTAATTTTTTCCAGGTATTCTAAAAGCAGACCCACTTTGGAATCTACATTCACCACTTCTCCATCATAAAGACTTTGAGAATATTCAGTTCGGAACGGTTCAGGAGGTTCATACGGAAAATGAGGATCAAAAAGATGCACCCAAAGGAACCAGGGCGGCTGAGCTTTCTGAAGCCAGCCTATGGCTCTGCCGACAACGACCTCTGCCGAGCGTTCAGCTTCAAAAAATTTCATTGCCCCTCTGATCTTAAAATCGTCATCATACACATCAAATCCCTTGTCAAGACCGAACCGGGAATCCAGAGTAGAACCGCCAATAAAGGCTCCGGTCTGGAAACCAGCTGTTTTGAAAAATTCCGCCATTGTCACAAAACGGTCTTTAACCACAGATGTGGCGTTAGTGTGGACCCCATGAGTTAAGGGAATTGTTCCCAAGAATATATTGGTATGAGAAGGAAGCGTTAAAGTAGTGTGAGCAAAAGCTCTGGTGAAAAGAACTCCCTTTTCTGCTAAACTGTCTATATGAGGAGTGAGGGGGGCCTCAGGGGAGTAACAGCTAAGCCTATCAGATCTCAGTGTGTCAATGGTGATAACAAGAACGTTCCATGGAGTTTTATTTTCTTCCGGGTATGCTCTGAGAGCGGGTATTTGAAGAAGGGATATTACAAAGACTGATATAAGAAGCTTAAATCTCTTAATCATATAAGTCCTTTTCAGCCAAATATTAGATGGTTGAATTTAATATTATATTATTAGACGAATGCTGCGATTTTTTTCTTCCGTTTTTTTCCTATTTCTTCAGCAAAATCTCTTCAAAGAATTTCAAGGCCTCATCAGAATCTTTTTGTCCCAGCCAGAAGATAGCTTGCTTCCTCACTTCCTGTGATGAATCCTTTCTTGCGATCCTTATAAGTTCCCCCCACGCAGAAAAGGGACACAAAAGAACACAGCCGAGAATCGTTTTACTCATACCGCAAACTCTTTACCGGATCAGCGGTGGCTGCTTTGATGGTCTGATAGCTGACGGTCAGCAAGGCAATTGCAAGTGAAGCCAAAGCAGATATCATGAACATCCAAATTTTAATATCTATCCTGTATGCAAAGTTTTGAAGCACTTTGTTTACAATCACATAAGATACAGGAAAGGCAATCGTTATCGAGATGACCACCCATTTCACAAACCCAATCGCAAGTATATAGGTGATACTCGCTGTGGAAGCTCCCAGTATCTTTCTGATGCCGATTTCCTTGGTTTTTTGCTCAGCCATGAATGCTGATAAGGCTAAGAGACCTAAGCAGGCAATAAATATCCCCAGAAATGTGAAGATATTAAATATTTTTTTTATCTGCTCTTCCTTCAAGTAATGTCTGTTGAAATCATCGTCCAGAAAAAAATATTCAAGATACTTGCCCGGAAATAAAGCTCGATATTTATTTTCAATGAACGCGAGAGTTTCTCCGATATTTTTCGTATTGAGCTTTAAACTCAAGTAAGACCCTAAGGGAGTCTGAAAAAAACCGACAGGTTCGATGGTCTTCTGAAGTCCGGTGAAATGAAAATCTTTCATAACTCCGATGACTTCCCATTCGTCCAGAATTGTCGTGTTTAAAGCATCTTCTGGGGAATCCCAGCCAAATGTATGAAGAGCCTTTTCACTGAGTATCCACGATCGAGGACCATGACGTGTATCGAATTTGTCTCCAGCCACAAGATCAATTTTGTAGAGCGCTAAAAAGTCTTTATCCACTCCCATGGCATGGATATAGTGAGTGTTGGTCTTTCTCTGGCCAGTTGGCCAAACATCCCAAGGATAAAGCCATCTACCGGGAATACTCGAAGAGAAAGATGCTCCCACCACCGAGGGATGTTTCAGGAATTCCTGCTTTACGGAAAGAGGATCATATTTGTAGTTATGTCTCTGAAAATCAACGATCAGCATCTGTTCCTTTTCAAATCCAAGGGGCTTATTCTTCATATAATGAAGCTGTAAATTGAACACAATTGAGATGACAATAAGAATGATGGATACAGAAAATTGAACGATAACAAGAATTCTTCTCAGATTTCCACTCTTCATCTTGTTTTTCATGCCCCCTCTTAAAACAGAAGCTGGTTTGAAAGAAGAGAGAAAAAAGGCCGGATAAATGCCTGCGACCATACCTTCCAGCACAAAAAGCGCCATCAATCCCATCAGAACATCCTTCTGGAAAAGCACAGAATATTCCAGTCTCGTTGACATGACGGCATTAAACTGAGGGATGAGAAGATTCACCATAACGAGTGCGATGACATAGGAAACCGCCACAGTCAAATAGGATTCACCCATGAACTGGACAACCAACTGCCTTCGCTGCGCCCCTACTGTTTTCCGGATGCCCACTTCACCGGCGCGATTGGCGGAACATGCAGTTGACAGGTTTATGAAATTAACCAAAGTAATGAGCAGGATGAACAGGGCGATTCCAGCGAATAAATAGATATATAATACATTCCCAGCTGCCGGAAGATCGAATTGAATATCCGGTTGAAAATGAATGTCCCGAAGCGGTTGAAGTGTGACAGCAACATCCGCCTGCGAACTTTCTAAATAATCCCTATTCCGCTCGATAATAATGCTCTTTATCTGATTTCTGAATTCTTCAATATCGATTCCTGGTTTAAATTTAACAAAAGTACTGTAGAATCCGCCAAATCCGGCGGACTGTTCAGACGGGCCTAAAGGAGCTTCAAGAACATTCCAGGATTTAATTATTTTCTGCTGAAATATCGAATTCCCGGGAGGATCTTCAATAATGCCGGTGATCCGATAATCAATCCCGTCAATTGTAATCACCTTATCAAGTGCATTCTCCGTGTCAAAATATTTTCTTGCTATTTCAGCTGTTATAATCGCTGAATTGGGAGCCATCAAGGCGGTATTAGGATTCCCGAGCTTAAATTTTACTGAAAAAATATTGAGAAAATCTTCATCCACTGACAAAACATGTTTGGATTCTTCTTTAAATATTTTTTCCCCGAATTCCACCTGAGAATCAACATTGTGCGACCATGTCCATGTGATGTGTTCAATCTGGGGAAGCGTTCCTTTGAAAAGGTCTGCAAAAAGAGGTGCGATACCAGCATATGTATTGTTAAAAGTAGTCCCTTCAACTGTCATCATGATACGATAGATACGTCCTGAATCTTTATGGTGTGAATCGAAGCTCAATTCATAACGAACATAAAGCAGAAGAAACATACAAATGGTCAATCCTACAGAAAGCCCAAATATGTTTATAATAGAATGCCACTTATTTCTTCTCATATTTCTCAAGGCAGTTTTCAAATAGTTATGGATCATGATCAGGCCCCAATAAATTTTATTTTGTATAAAGCTTGGGATGGACTTGATGATTTGCTTCCAGTACCACAGGTGAGCTCTGAAAAAACCTTCGGATTGATAAACCTCACGATATTCCTCGTGAAAATCACCTACAGAAGTGAACTCTCCTTTATCCGGGTAGATGCAGCTCAGGATCCATTCCGCCAGTTTCGAAGGACGGTTGTTTTTTTTGAAGGTCAAAGTTCTTCCTTCAGAGCCTTCAGAGGAATCCCATCCCAGACTTCATCCGTTATGGTCTTGATCTCTATCAAAGACATAATGCCTCCGGGAGTCAGTTTGTAAATCCTTTTTCTTTTTCCCCCTCTTTTAGCTGTAGGATCACTGAGATAGGATTCCAGGAGTCCTTTCCTTTCCAATCGATCCAGAGGGTCATAAACCGCTCCGAAGGACCAGTCACGCCCTGTATACTTGACCAGCAGTTTTTTGATGGGTACACAGTAGGCCTTGTCTTTAAGCCTCCAGACAGCCAGGAGGATCAATTCTTCAGGCCTTGTGAGGAATGTTATGTTTGTTTTTCTCATTATCTCTGGATAATAGAGAAAATAAATTGACTTGTCAAGAAAATTTTTCTCCGGATTACAAATAAAATCAGTTAAAGGAATATATACCCTGCAAACAGGCAGTTCTCACCATACCCAAGATACTGCGGATATTTTTAAATTCAACCGTTCACTTCTCTCTGAACTCTGTTTCTGCAGCAAAAAGGCACTTATGAAATATTTAAAGGTAACTATGATCAAACGAATTTCTTAATATTCCCTATTTCTTCAACAGGATCTCTTCAAAGAACTTTAAGGCTTCCTCAGAATCTTTCTGGCCCAGCCAGAAGATAGCCTGCTTCTTTACGGAAGGACTTTTGTTCGTTCTGGCTATGTCTATGAGAATAGGCACGGCCTTTTCTGAGGGAAGCTGGCTTATAGCGAACACAGCGGACTTTTTCACTTCCATGTCCTCATCCTCTTCTTCCACTACACCCTTAAGCGCCTCGATACTTCTTTTAGATACTTTCTGGCCCAGCCAGAACACTGCCTGCTTTCTTACTTCCTGTGACGAATCCTTTTTCGCGATTCTTATGAGTTCCTCCACAGCTTCATCCATATCCGAGAGGTTGAGCGCGAACACGATTCCCTTTTTGACTTCTGTGCTGTCTTCTTTTTGAAATATCTTCTGCAGAAGAGCCAGGCTTTTCCGGTCTTTGAAATTTCCCAGCCAGAACACGGCGTTCTTTCTCACTTCATTGGAGTCATTTCCTGATCCTGCTCTAAAAAGGAAATCATAAGATAAAGGCGTCTCATGTGAATAAAGCAGGAAGGTGATTGTCTTTTTTAGATCAGAATCAGCATTTCCAAACTCATCTTCCAGAAGACGGAAACTTTCCTCAGTGTCCGCATCACCCAGCCAGTAAACAGGTCCTTCATTGAATGCATAGGTCCTATCCAGATCAAAGATATGCATATCCACTTTCTCGCTTTTTCCCCCTGAAATTCTATGCAGAATCAGCAGCCCGGTCGGCTCTCCTCCACTGCTGCTCTTATGAGATTCCATACTGAATCCTTCTCTTTTTGAATCCCTTCGTATCTTGATATCATCACCCTGGCTGCGCACCTCAAAGGGGCTATCGAGATCATAATCCCCGTGCATATTGATCTCATAACGGCTCCGAAAAATATGGGCTGTGAAATAGACCTCTCCCTTTTGTTCTTTTTTGAATCTGTTTTGGGCAAGCTCCATTCTTTTAACAAGAGAAACGCCTTGCTCGTCCAAATAAAAGACGTTTCCTTTAAGATTTCCTTCCTCTTCTGCTGTTCCTATACCAGGCATGAGGACAACAGCCAGAAGCAAGACAGCTAATATGACAGCAAGGCTTCGTATATTTTTTTTGGGTTCCATTTTTATTTTCTCCTTCCGGATTATCTGTTGATGATCTCTTTGAGATACTCTACGGCCGCTTCATCTTCGGATTGCCCGAGCCAGAAAATGATCAGTTTTTGCAGTTCAGGATCTTTTTCTTTCCGGGCTATTTTGATCATCTCCTGCACTGCTTTTTTGCTTTTCATCTGAGAGATGTTAAAAATGATCTGCTTTTTGACCGCTACATCCTTTATCTCAGAGTACAAATCGATAAGCACATCCAGAGAATCCGGAGTTCCTTTCTGACCGATCCAGAAAATAGCCTGGTTCCTTACATTTACGTCTTTTTCTTTCCGCGCAATATCAAATATCTTTTTCCAGGCCCGGCTGTCTCCTGCCTGTTGAAAGGAAAAAATGAGCGCTCTTTTTAACTCTGCATCTGAGACAGAATCATAAAGTCCCAGAAGCGCATCCAGACTCTCCTTGGTCTTTTTCTGACCGAGCCAGAAGATAGCCTGTTTCCGGACGCCTTCATCCGGGTCAGCTTTAGCCACCCTGGCCAACAACGGCACGACATCGGGACTATGCCCCTGGCTTATGATAAAAATAGCTTTCTTCCTGAGCCTTGGGTCATCATTCTTGTCAATGACTTCCTTAAGGATGGAGAAAGCTTTGTCATCTTTCATGTTCATAAGAGCATCAAGCGCCACAAGTTTCAGCTCTGTCTCAGGGTCCTCTTCTGCTCCTATACCAACCCCTCCTTCGACTCCTCCTTCGACACCGCCCAAAACTCCGCCTGAAACTCCGAGGCCAAGGCTTCCATTGATATAATCTTTGTAACTTGAATATCCTCTCTTTACCAGTTCTTCTGCAATCTCAACCCTCAGCACCTTCGCATCATCTACCCAGGAACTTTGGTTCATCTCTTTTATCAAGTTGTTAAGATGCTTAACAGCTTGTTCTTTGAATTGAACCTGCTTGTCGATGCTTTCCAGTTCCCTGCTCAGCTTCTCCATGCTGTATCCCAGCCAGTACAAAGACTCGTCTTTATAACGGCTTTTTTCGTACTTCTTTATCATCTCTTCCAATTTTGAAACCGCATCTTCCCAATTTTTCTGATATATATACTTTTTTGCATCTTCCAGAACTTTGAGAGATTCGTCTTTCTTATCCTGTGCGAAATCCAAAGCCGCTAAAGCACTTCCCATGGTTATACTGAGAACCAAAATGATCCCTAATGTTTTTAAATTTTTCATTTGAAACCTCCTATATCATTCCGCGTACTTCCACGGCATTTAAAATCCCCTGATTGTTTATGTACTCCTTTATCATCAAAGGATCGGATGTGCCGTTTTTGTCCATATTTGTTATTTCCCTTAAAATCAATTCTATATCCTCCAGAAGCTGCCGAGTATCAGGATTTTTCTCCGCTGCCAGCCTTTTTAGAAGAATATTCTGGATAAGAAGTTCCTTCACATACTTTTTATCCATAATGATCTTATTCGAGTCTTTGTCTCCACTGTAATGGGCATACTCTATGAGCAAAGGCTTTAAACTGTCAAAATATTCCTGTAGGCTTATCTGGAAAGCATCCTGTCCAGCCAGGGTTATCTTATCTTCACGAGGAATAAAGGTTGTTCTCCCGATGACAAATCCTATAATGAGGACACAGACAAGGGCTGCGGCAGCGGCGGCCCATTTGGGGATAAAGTCGAAATATTTTTCCCTCTTTTTATCAGGTATCGAAACCTCTTCGTCAATTAGGCTCCAGCATTTTTCCCAGTCAGCATCCGGAATGTCTTCTGTCTTCGTCTCTTCCACCAGATCAAAGACCTTTTTTGTGTATGCCATCTCTTTGGAACAGTTCGGGCACTTTTTTATGTGATCATTGAGCTCCTCAGCACTTTTTTTATCAAGCTCTTCATAGAGATATAGAATCATATTTTTTCTGAATTTTTCACATTTCATAGTCTTTCTCCCACACAAGCTTTTTTAAAGAGCCTTTAATGTTTTCAACTCCTCTAAAAAGCTGCTTTTTCACACTTCCCTCTGAACATCCCATGTACTCAGCGATCTCCTTGATTTTGAGCTGTTGAAAATGTTTGAGAACAAAAGCCATTTTTTGGCGGGGAGGCATATCATCAACGAGGCGCTCTATCTTTTTCTTGAGATCCTCCCTGCTCGCGTTTTCCTCGGGATCTCTTCCCTCTGAACTCGTGCGGTCCATCAATTCCCAATCTGAAATGCTTTTTTTCATTCTTTTTTTATACCTTAAAAAATCAATGCTGCAGCTGACACCTATTCGATAGAGCCAGGAGGAGAAACTGGCGTGTTTTTTTAACTGGAATTTCTTCAGGCCGTTAAAGGCTTTAATAAATGTATCCTGGAGGATATCTTCCGCATCCTGTTTATTTTTGGTGTAGTTGAAGGCCAAGCCGAAAACCATTTTTTTATTTTCCTCAAACAGCATAGAGAACGCCTCCCGGTCGCCCTGCTGGGCGTTTTGTATCAGATCCAGAATCTCCATTCTTTTTCCATTCATTAATCAAAACGCTTTGAAAAGGATTTTAGTTGACATCATCTTCAACATATATCATAACCACTCTCTTCCAATAACAGAAGTTATCCATTAATATATAAGCAAAAGAAGTGAATCTACTCAAAACTATCATTCATTTTACCCGATTCCTCATTATATTTGTTTTTCTCATCTATGGCTCTTGTGATACAGAAAACCAACAGCACAAACAATTTGAAGAACAATTCATAAAAATCCACGACTATTATATGCTCGATAACGGAATCGTGGATGTCAACGGAGATGGTTTTCTGGACATATACACTGTGAACCATACAGCCATATCATCTCTTCTCTTAGGAAATGGACAGGGAACGTTCCGCGATGCCTATGATCAGTGGGGACTTCATCACCAAGAAGAATTCCCCGGACTCGAAGACTCTTTGTATGAACCTGAGATCAAGAATGAACCAGGTCTCTACATTTTTTGGAAAGAACGTCAAATCCATATCAAATTCATGTCCTCAATACAATCTGCGCTGTCTGCCTCCGGATATCTCACTCTTCATTCTCCCGTTAAAATCAAAACGGATCTAAATTGCGAGGCAGCCATTAAGACCACTCTCCTCTCTCCACAAATCAGGAAAAGTTACATTCAATTTAAGTTCGATTCAGAAAAATCCAAAGGCTTGCTTGTGATTCAGCCGGATATGGCAGCTGTTCCGGTTTCATTCCGGATCAAATCTCAAATCCCCCTCTCCCGAATCCAGGTCGGCAGACACAAACAGAATCCCTCCTCTCACCATTTCTTACTCAGACTGAAAGACAGACACGGTATGGCATGGGGGGACTGGAACGGAGACCATCTCATGGATTTAGCTATATCAAACGGAGGTTTTGGAGGGAAAGCACAGCACTTCTCTCCATACAATCAGAATGAAATTTTTGTGAACAAAGGAGAGTCATTCACTCAGGTGAGTGATTTTATTCAATTGGAAAAAAACACCTGCCGGTCCCGGCAAGCAGCATGGTTGGATTTAGACGGAAACAATCTTCCGGACCTGTATGTGAGCGGTTTCAAGTCTCCCAATCAATTGTTTATGCAAAATCCTCAAGGACAATTTCAGGACCGGGCTCAAGAAAAAGGCATCTCTGACACTGAGGACGGTTTTTATATCTGGTTCGATCCTGATCTAGACAGGGACTTGGACCTCTTTGTGGCGGGAAGAGAGAATCTCGTTCTTTACCTCAACCAGAACAGTCTATTCCAAACCCATATTATATCAAAAAATCCTTCAGCTCCTGACCATCCCGATCCCGCCTATCCTCATTATGGCCGCCCCTGTGTTTCAGATTTTGACAGAGATGGCGATCCAGACTTGTTTGTGGCGTCTCCCGTCCAGTGCGTTCTCCTCATTAATGATAAGGGACGTTTTACATTATCGGATCCTAAAAGCTTCGGACTTTGCGAAAGCGCATTCACTGCCAACTGGGTGGATTTTGATAATGACGGTTTGCCGGACCTTCACTGTGTTCCAGGAGGAATTTACAAGCAGACAAATAAGGGGAATTTCAAAGCAACTTATATGCTTTCTTGCTCCAACCATGAAGAACTGACTGACGCCCGCTGCCAATGGTTTGATTATGACAATGATGGAGACCGTGATGTTTTGATAAGCGTAATCAACCAGAAATCCAAAAAAGAGTGGTCATCCAGCTTGTTTAAAAACCAAACACAAAACAATCATTGGCTCCAGGTTCAGCTTTGCGGGCCTCCTGGAAACCGAAACGCCGTAGGAACTGGTGTGGTCCTTCATGAGCAAAAAGGGCAAAGAATTTATAATTCCGTAGGGGCCGCTGACGGAGCTCACTACTCCTCAGGCCATTACAGAGTTTACTTTGGACTTGGAAAACAGACTCGAGCCAAAACCATTGAGATATTATGGCCGGATGGAATTCATCAGGAAATCAAACACCCCGATGCAGACCAAATCCTGTTTATATCCCACCCTGGGAACAAAAGTTCTTTAACCGATTATTGATTCTCTATAACGTATTTCACAACTTGATTGGTTCCGTCTTCATTCGGCTCCACCACATACACCGCATCTTCTGATAAGGCCATATTCCAGAATTCATAAGATACATATATATTATTGGTTTTGATCACAGGCAACTGGAGAAAGAAATTGTCCACATATCTCCCTTCAAAATCAAACACATCAATGAGAATGCCTTTCTCCTCATCTGTTTTCGAGGTCATAACCCAAAGCTTGTCTCTATAAACCAATAGATTCTTTATATCATTTAAATATTTTTGGGGAGGCCGGGTGTATTCCTTCCCGTTTAAGATCACTTTCCCTCCCACCTTTCCTTTGACCTCCGGAGGGGTTTGTTCCCGTTTGTATTCTCTATTGAAGATAAGAACGGTCTTTTCATTTTTCAGGTCATAAACTTTTATTAAATATTCCGGTGTATGAGAGATATACAGTAAACTCTTATAAGGAACAACAATCAAATGGTTGATTCCGATAGAGCCCTTTGATCTCCCTGAAACCGCTACAAAACTTTTTATAGGAAAAGACGATAAATCTCTCAATTCCTTTTTCTCCGGGGAATAGCTTACCAGATCTTGGGGATAATCCACCACTCTGGGCTTTCCTTTAATCAAAGGGATTTCAGACTTAAAAAAGTAATACCGGTTGTTCAGAATGTTAACAAAATACGCAAATCCTATGGGCTCATAGATCCGGAATTCTTTAACCAAGTTTCCGTTCATATCAAACCAGAGGATCTTATTAAGCTGTGTATCATGGGCGACCAAATCCCCGTTGAAAATGCAGAAATTCCTTACGTATTCAACTTCTCCGGGTCCTTTTCCTTTTTTGAGAAAGTTCTGGATATAATTTCCCTCCCTGTCAAACTGAAGAAGCTGCTCCCAGTCCTGTATGAATATGAAGCCTTCCGGAGAGATTTTAATATTCCGGACATCCTGAAAATAATAATCATCCCCCATATCTTTAATAGAAAGCACTGCTTGCGGCTTGACGATCCTTCCTGCATCTTTATTTAAAGGTGTTTCTGGATTTTCAATGACTTCCTGTGCCATGCCTGTACTTCCCAAAACAAAAGAGCAAAGCAGTAATGTCAAAATTGTTCTCATTTTTCTCCCCCTTTCCGGTCTTATTTTTTTTTATGTATATCACATCAAACGCGATGGAGTCAATAATCCTGGATGATGAACAAGTCGAGGTTGTGTAAACCTTATGAAATTCAGGTGTGGAC
>CAYWDH010000028.1:0-36838 GCA_964456985.1 uncultured Eubacteriales bacterium | reverse complement strand
CTGGGGAAAATCAGCGGGCTGAAGAACCAGCTTGCCTGATGAAAGTCAAAAGCACCAACCATACCTGTATTTTATAAGTGAGAAAGGTGGTGTGGTTTGTGCTTTCTTTTTATTATCGTGATTTTAGGGGGTTTTGAAGAGTTGGAGGTAAGCCTCAAGGATTTGATTCCCCCAGATAAGGGAGAAAAGAGCAGCAGGGGCAAGGAAAGTGCCGAATGGTAGGGAATACTGAAAACTTTTCTTCTTAAAAAGAACAAAAAAGATACCTACAAACGCCCCAGCAAAGGATGCAATAAGCAGTGTAAAAAAGGACATTTTCCAGCCCATATAAGAACCTATGAAGAGCATCATGGTCACATCACCCATGCCCAGCCCTTCTTTTTTCCGAATGAAATAATAGAGAGCGTAAACAACAAGAAGGAAACCCGCGCCTGAAACAGCTCCCAGTAGACAATTGGATAAGGTGAGATCTGTACGGAAAAGGGAGTAGACCACAGAAAGGATCAACCCGGGCAGAGTTATGATGTCAGGAAGGATTTGATGGTTGTAGTCAATAACACAGAGGACAATCAGTGCGCTGGCAAATAGGCAGGAGATAAAAAAGTGAAGGCTTAAAGAGAACCTATCATGTATGAGAATAAATGTTAGAGGAGTCAATATCTCCACTAGAGGATAGGAAAGGGGGATTTTTGTTCCGCAGTACCGGCATCTTCCCTTGAGCCATATATAAGAAAATACCGGAATGTTATGATAGAATTTTATTTTGTTATGGCATTCGGGGCATGAAGAAGGAGGCGTCAGAAGGCTCATTTTTTTGGGAATCCTGTAGATCAGCACATTCAGGAAACTTCCCCAGGCAAGCCCGAACAAAATAATGAGAATTATCTTTTCCATGGTATCACCGCTGTTTTAACTTCGCCTGTAGCACTGTCATAGACATAATCTTTTCCGTCAAGGTCTTGGGGCAGTGATTCCAAGAACCCTGATGACACAAGGTCGGCGAGTTTTTCAGGAAATTCATTAAATTTGCCTTGATATTTTTTTAAGGCTTCCTTTATCTTCTGGATATCGATGGCTGCTTTTGTGCGGTAAAGATGATTGGAAGCAATTTTTTTCACTCTCTCATCATCGGAGCTGTTGTATATTTCAAGCCAGTTTTCCCATGCTGTATGATAATCACCCAGTTCATACACAGCATTGGAGTAGAGTCTTTTTATAATAGGAGGGGAACCTTTTATCTCCATAGCTGTTTGATAATATTTTTTAGCAAGCTCGAAGTCTTTAAGAAGCATCTGAGCGTAGTGACCTGCCTGCAATGGGAATATCCACTGTTCTGGATTTTTTTTAAGTCCTGATTCAAGGATTTTCATGGCCGCATCAAAGTCTCTGGCATCATAGATAGCGATCAAGGCCCCTATTTGATAGGGATCAAGATACCTGGGATCGAGTTCTGAGATAATTGACACAACATGAGTGAGATATTGGAATCTTTCTTGAATAGAATCGTTGCTGAAATATTGGATCGCCCATATATAGATCAGGTCTGCCAATAGGGAGGAATAACCAAAGCAGGCATATTTGAGATATTTTCCTGAAGGAATATAAATGATAGAGGCTCCCGGGACAGTTTTTCTGGGGATTTTGTCAGTTATGACCTTGAGCCCCATAAACATACCGCAGCTAACAATAAGAAGCACAGCTAATATTTTTTTTTGCATATTCCTAAATAAAATCTCTTTTTCGAAAGACCAGCATTGAGAGCATCAGAATGAAAAACGTGTAGGTGATCCCATAGAAAAATGAAAAAAGGAAAATCTTAGGAGAGATAGGGAGGTTGTGCACCACTTCTGTTCTGAAATTAAAGTTTTCCAGGTCAGGAAGCAGAGTATAGAGTACCTGAATCAGTGTTTTTGTGATTCCTGGATTTATTTTTTTTATGAGCGTTTCCATGCCCCAGGAAAGATGCCCGATAAGGTAAAAAGAAAGGCTAAAGATGGAGCTCAGAATAGGGGTGGAGAAACAGGAGAAAAAAAGAGCCACGGATGTGATAAGGCAGAGTTCTAAAAAGACAAAACCAAGGGAGGCAAAAAATTTCCAGCTGATGGTTCCAGAGTGAAGCAGGATGATGATGATAAAGATGGCGGTCATTACAGACAGCATGATAAAGAGCGTAATAATCAGTCCCAGGAATTTCCCAAGAATAAATTGATTTCTGTTGATCGGTTTTGACAGGAGCGTGTATACGGTTTTTTTGTCTATTTCTTTATAGACAAGGCCTGTGCCCATAAGAATGGCCATCAGAACGCCGAAAATCGAGATGGATGAAAGCCCTACATCCATTATGATTTTTGTCTTGTCCCCGACAGTAAGAAGGGATAGGAGCTTGGAGAGAATGAGGCTGACAACTGCAAAGAATAAAAGGAGATATAGTATACGGTCCCTTATCGCTTCTTTGAATGTGTTTAAGGCGACGGCTCTTATTTTCATTTTTGCTTTACCATTCCTATAAAAATATCCTCAAGGGTTTGAGTACGGGGGACCAGTGAGTGTAATTTTCCGTTTTTCTCTTTGACGAACTGCAAAATTTCATCAACTTTATCCTGGTCAAAAATCCGAATAAGACTTTTGTTCCCGAAATGAGTCAGGGTCTTTCCAAATTTTTCAAGTTCTTTTCCGCTGATCTTTGAGACTGTTATTTCTGTAAACAGTATCTCCTGGGAAATAAGTTCATCAAGCCGCCCCTTGTTTACCAATGCTCCATTAACAAGTATAGCCACGCGGTCACAGATCATTTCGATATCCTGTAAAATATGTGAGGACAAAAACACGGTTTTCCCTTTTTCTTTAAGGCTCAATATGATATCTCTGATTTCTTTTCTCCCGATGGGATCAAGGCCTCCCAGTGGTTCGTCCAGAAGAACAAGATCCGGATCGTTGAGAAGTGCCTGGGCAAGAGCCATCCGTTGCAGCATCCCTTTAGAAAATTTTCTCAATTGAGTGTGGCTGTGTTTTATAAGACCGACCAGCTCTAGAAGCTTGTTTATGTCTTCGGTTTTTTGTTTATGGAAGAGATGACTGTAGAAGTTCAAAAACTCGGAAGAGGTCAGGTAATCATAAAAGTACGGGTTTTCAGGAAGAAAACCTGTCTTTTCTTTGGATTTTATGGAGAGATGATCGGATCCTAAGATATTAATAGTCCCCTTGTCAGGGAAAAGAAGTCCTAATATGCATTTAAGAGTAGTAGTTTTCCCTGCGCCGTTGGGTCCGAGATAACCGAATATCTCACCTTTTTTTACCTTAAAGGAGATTCCTTTAAGGACTTTGATTTTCTTGCCCAGGAAACCGGATTTGAAAGACTTATGCAGGTCCTTGATTTCAAGCGCATTTGCTTCTGGCATGGAGCTTTGAACCTATAAAAAGATTATAGTCTATTTTAAATTTTGTTCAAACAATTTAAAGATTCTTTTGTATTCATCTGCCCAGGACGAGGCATTGTGGAAGGAGTGTCCCTCCACCGGATAAATGGCCACTTCCCAGTTCTCCTTTTTCAGCTCGATCAGTCTCTGCACCAGTCTTACTGTATCCTGGAAATGGACATTCGAATCAACCATTCCATGGCATATGAGCAGGGCTCCTTTTAAGCCTTCTGCGAAGTATATGGGAGAACTCTGTCTGTAGGCCTTCTCATCATTCTGGGGCAGATTAAGGATATCCTGCGTGTAGCTGTTGTGATAGTGAGCCCAATCTGTGACTGGCCTTAGGGCGGCTCCTGCTTTAAACACATCCGGTTCTGTAAACAGGGCCATGAGTGTGAGAAAACCTCCATAGCTTCCGCCGTACACTCCGATATTGTCAGGATTGACCTGGTATTCATTCGCTAAGAACCGGGCGCCGTCCACGATGTCATCCAGGTCTTTTCCTCCCATATGGCCGTAGATGGCTGTGCGGCAGTCCCGGCCGTATCCGGCACTTCCCCTATAATCTATGTCAAAGACAAGGTACCCATTACGGATAAGAAAATTATGAAACATATATTCTCTGTAATAATAGCTCCAGCCTTTGTGAGCGTTCTGAAGATAGCCCGCTCCATGGATGAAGATTACTGCAGGTTTTTTTGAATGCCATTTCTCAGGTCTGTAGAGCCTTGCATATACCTCGACGCCGTCTCTTGCTTTAAAAGGAAGCACCTGGGGTTTGTACCAATCATAGGAGCGGAATGCTTCTGTGGAGGAAACAGTGATGCGTATTGGTTCGGCCTGGGGTGCGTTTTTCTTAAAATAGAGTTCGTCCGGATGCGTGGAGGAGGAGTGGAGAACAGCCATATATTTTTCATCCGGAGACAGAAAGGCCTGATTGTGTCCGACCATGGAAGTGATTTTTGACCGTTTTTTTCCATCCAGGGAGCAGTGATAGAAATGCCTTTCTCCGGGATGTTCTTCGTTTGATGTTATGTACCATGCTTTGTTATCATTGGAAAGGCTGGCTGAGTAGACTTCGAAGTTTCCTGATGTCAACTGTTCTTTTTCTTCTGAGGACCAGGAAGCCTTATAGAGATGCGCAAAGCCGCTTTTCTCTGAAATATAGGATATATGTTCGCTGTCCGGCCACCATAGGATGTTTGTGAGCCCCAGATATCCGATCCAGGCATCATCGTGGATGTGTTCGATGACGGATGTTTCACCAGTTGTCATATCCAGACGGAAAAGCCATGTATCTTTTCTGTCTTCCGATCTTGCTGTGAGCAGGCATTTTTTTCCGTCCGGAGACCAATAGATCATACCAGGAATCATCGCTTTTTCCTCGCTGCCATAGTCGACCCATTTCACATCTCCTTTTTCACAATCCACAATCCCGGCTTTCATATGCCGGGATGTATAAGCGGCTTTGGCATGGGAATCCATGGTCTCAGTATATCCACTTCTGGTAACATAGCGGGGCACAATCGTGTTCTTTATATCCGGATCTCTTTCACCCAAAATGAAAAAAACATATTTTTTATCAGGAGACAGATCCATAAAATAGATAATCTGGTTTTTATTGAGAGGAAAAGGTTTTATTTTTTTCTGCGGTGAAGACAGGAAAAACGGCATCCCTTCCCTCCGCTGGGCACTGAATTCTTTGAAAAGTTCTTTTTGTTGTTTGCTGTACCACATTTGAATGTCATCGGGTTTTCTTTTTTCAGGAGGAGGATTCTGTGTGAATAAGGTCATCTGTTTAAGGCTTGCATCTTTTAAAGACAGAAGGAACAGATTGTCTTCAGATGTAAAATACAGTTCTTCTCCACTTTGAGTAAACTGGGCATCGGATTCACGGACATTTGTGTCTGTTATCTGAGTCATGGCTCCAGTTTTTATTTGAAGCAGAAAGATATCTCCGTTTCTGACGAGAACGGCTCTTTCCATTTTTCGGTCAAATTTTATATCGATTCCAAAAAAGCCTGACCTAAATCCATAAAATGAGAAATCTGATTGAATGATCGGGGGATTTTTTAGGATTTCGTCTATAGTCGTCTTTTTTGGGATTGGATCTGAGATGGATATGAAATAGAATTCTGTTTGTTCTTCATCCGGCTTTTTCCATCTAAAGTAGAGATTTTTACTGTCCAATGACCACATGAGATCAGAAGGAGATGTGCCGATAAGGTCAGGTCCTTTCATTATAGAATCAATAGTGAGTTCGAAAGGATCTCGATCTCCGGTATGGTTCCAGGCATACACAGTGATGGAACTTAATAAAAGACACAAAAACAGAATTTTGATGAAACGACTGATTTTAAAGCTTGGCATAATATTCTCCTGATCTGTACGAATTTACTCGTGTTTTAATTTTACATATTCAGAGTCGAAATGAAATAGAAAGTTTTAAATAAGGCTGACAATTTTTTCAAGCCATTCTCTATCCGTATCAGAAAAAGCACTGAATTTTCGGCTGTCCACGTCTAAGACTCCATAGACAGAACCGTTGTTTTTTTTCAAAGGGATAACGATCTCAGAGTTAGACCTGCTGTCGCAAGCGATATGGCCTGGAAATTTATGGACATCTGGTACAATTATAGAAGCCCTCTTTTGGACTGCATACCAGCAGACACCTTTTTTCTTTGTGAGTTCCAGACAAGCCAAACTACCCTGATAGGGACCCACGATCAAAGAGCCTTTTTTTAGAACATAAAAACCGGTCCAGAAGAAATGAGGCATTTTGTTTTGAAGAAGGGCGGCTATGGTTGCCATTTTTGCTGTTGTGTCTTTGCTTTTTTCCAGAAGGTCCTTGAGCTGAACGTATAATCTTTTATATCTTTGCCTAAGCTTTTCACTCAAGATAAATTTCCTTTTTTAAGGTGCGGGCTGTTTGTCAGCAAAAGGGGGGTTGATGATGGGAACCAAAAAGGTGGGGGCTCTTTCCAGCCCGCTCAAAAAGAGCCAATCTTATTATAACAGAAAGATTTCAATTGTAAAGAAAAAAATTATAATATTTTTCATTTTTTAAAATATTTATAAAATCAGAGGGATTTTATCAAATCTTTCCTTGACATGAACAAAATTTTCCTATAAAAGATGATATGAAACAAATAAACCGGCTTTAAAGCAGCAGGGAATAAGTAGAGACTGACTTGGGAAGCCAAACCGCACATGGAAAGCTGAGTTAAATTAAGGAAGTAATTAATTTCAAGGGAGGTCATATAAATGGCATATGAATTCACCAATTCAAAAGGGACAAAGTATTTTTTACACTTCAAGGATGTGAACTTAAAAGGGGGTAGAACTCAAAGGATATATTTCTTTGCAAGAGATATAAGGAGCGGTTCCTTGGACGCAGTCCCAGATGGATACAAAGTCATTGAGACTGAAAGAACAGGAATGCCCATACTGAAAAAGAAATAAGATAATAAAAACCGCAGAAAGCAGCCTTTTCATTAAGCTGCCTTCTGCGGGGATTTTAATTCTATCCGTTTGATTGTCCTTTCTCATCAAGAGAGGGTGATTTTTATCACCTGTTGGCTCTATCTGGTGTCTTTTTCTGTTGGGCAGAGTGATGAGACTGTCTGCCGGAAGTCAGGTAATTCATTCTTGCCCAAATCCAATTTAAGAATGCAACTGTCCTGAAAAAGGGACATTATCTGCATCTCTGTACCGGGGATAAAAAGTTGGCATGTTTTTTGCTTTGTAAAAGACTGTTGAAAGGAGGCATCATGAAAAAGCTTTTAAATATCATGCTTGTATTCGTGCTTTTTGTTCCTGTTTCCTTTGCGAATGCGGCTTCTGACTATTATGAATCAAGTTATGCGCGAATGAGTTATGTTAACGGAGATGTGTATATTCAAAGAGCAGAGGACCTTGGATATGAAGAGGGAGTCGTGAATTTAGCTCTTATCCAGGGAGACAAAATCGGAACCAGAGAGGGCAGGACCGAGATCCATCTGGGAGACAGCAATTACATAAGAATGGACAGAAACACACAGATCGAATTTGTTAGAATGCCCAATAGAGAGGATGACGTCACAGGTATTCACATTTTGTCAGGGAGTCTCTTCCTGAGGGTAAATTTTATTAGCAATGACAAATTTTTTGAAGTCCATTCCCCTGATGCGTCGTTTTATATTATGGAAGAAGGACTTTATTATTTATCTGTAATGCAGAACAATCAAACGGAGATAAGGGTTTTTGAAGGGCGCGCCGAAGCAGCAGGTGAGGAGGGATCACTTCTCGTAGAGGCGGAAGAAATGGTAACGGTTTCTAACGGGCGTTTTATCTCAGGGCCCAGTTATTTTTATGCAAGTATGGATAGTGGTTTCTATGAATGGAACCGCTCCAGGGATGCTTTCCACAGCAGATACGTGGGGGGAACCAGGTATTTGCCTTCTGAATTAAATGAATATGAAGCTGAACTTGATTATTATGGTCAGTGGCGCTACCACAACAGTTATGGGTATGTTTGGATTCCCTCTGGAATTTCGCTTTCATGGAGACCTTATTTGAACGGAAGATGGGTTTGGTATCCCATTATAGGATGGACGTGGGTTTCTTATGAGCCATGGGGATGGTGCGTTTCGCATTATGGAAGATGGCATTGGAGTATCCGGTTTGGTTGGTACTGGATTCCAACAAGAAGATGGGGCCCCGCATGGGTTCATTGGTATCATGGCCCGAGTTATATTGGTTGGTGCCCTTTGAGTTATTATGGATATCCGGGAGTCGTTATCAACAACCATTATTACGGAAATTATTATCACAGCCATTATCCTTCAGCATCAAATGCCCTTGTTGTTGTACGTAAGGATCATCTACAGGCAAGAAACATTTCCAGTGTTGTTCTAAACAAAGCAAGAGTATCAAAATTGAGTGATATAACCATGACTGCAGCCCAACCAAAAGTGAGGCCGGCTATATATAAAACAGGTGCCTATGCTTCTGAAGCAGTCAAAGTATTTTCCAGCAGTGGAATACGTAGTGTGACCAAGTCTTATTCTCCCGGCCATTCTCTTAGTCCGTCCAGGAATTTCAGGGCTTCAACCATGAGCAGGTCAGTGAATGTTAAAACAAACGAAACTTCATTTAAAAAAGCAGCAGGAGCTGTTTCATCAAGGGGTTCAAGTCCAGGTATGGAGAGGTCCAATCAGTCCCGGTTTTCAAGTGTATCAAGAAACAGTATAAGAACTTATCCTTCCAGAAAAACCAGGAATGCCATCAGATCCAATAGTGGTCCAACCTCCGGGATGAGCTCGCCGGGAGCCCGTTCTTCTCGAACAGTAAGACCGACTCGCTCCTCCACTTCAATATTAAAACGGAACTCGACTGTGGAACGTTATCCATCAAGAATGTCCTCTTCGGTAAGCTCAAGACTCCGTTCTTCCAGAAGCGCCGATTCAGGCAGCAGGACCAATACATCTAACTTGAGGAAAAGAAGCACCCCTGCTTCCTCTTCAGCAAGTTCCACTATAAGAAGGAATCAATCTGTTTCAAGGATTTCAAGCAGAACGAGCAGACAAAGCAGTCATAGATCACAAGGGATATCGGTTTCAAGAAGCCGTACATCTTCGCTTACCGGCAGAGTGAGTTCCAGATCAAGAGCGGTAAGCCCATCCTCCAGAGTCCGGTCCTCATCCAGCCGCTCGAGGAGTTCATCTTCCAGAGTCCGGTCCTCATCCAGCCGTTCAAGGGGATCTTCAAGTGCAAGGTCATCCCGAACGCAATCATCCTCTCGAAGGAGCTCAACCAGCAGAACGAGAAAGAAACAGTAATTTTTTTTTATTCTTTACATTTGCCTTTTTCAATGGTATATAATATCCATTCTTTAAAAGTCGAGAGATGTAATAGTTTATCAAGATTTTTTCTGTGCAGAACTTATGATTTTAAACGTTTTGGAGGTATGAGTTATGGCTATTATAAAAACAAAATGGAACAAGATATCCTGGATACTCTGCGCCGCATTTCTGGTATGTGCTGTGGTCATCGGAACGACAGGTGCGTGTGGTCCATCAGAAAAAGATACTTCAAAAATGGAAGCAGGAAAAAAAGATGCTGTTGAGTTTGAAGGAATAGTAAAAGTTGCTGTAGGAAAATATGTTTTTATCCCCGAAGCGGGTGGCTTTGATATCGTGGTTCAGGGAAGTCTTGAAACTGAAGATACAAGTGCTCTTGAAGGCGAACAGGTGAGAGGTGAAGGAACTGTTAATGAGGAGAACCCGTCTGTTCTTATAGCGGATACGCTTGAGATTCAGGACGGTGCCGGGAACTGGCGGAATATCTTTACCAGGACTGATGATGTCGTTTTAGATGACTATGTGAGTTTGGATCAAAGGGAAGAGTTTTCTTTTCTTGAAGGCCTTGCCTATGATAAAAAAGACGTATGGGAAGGTAAAGAGAAGGCAAAGATATATGGAGAATATTCTGAGGGCGAAGAAAGAAAGAAAGTAACAGTCTATAGTCAGGAAGGAAATGAAGAGATAGGCAGTGTCATAGTGGATCATATATCTGATTTTGCCCTCTTTTATATGAAAAAGCTAAGACTTTTTGATAAGTTCTATATTTATATTGAAATAAAAGACACTGTTGATTGGAGCATAAGAAGAAGAACAAGAGAAATGTTTCATGCTGACATCGTATTTATTGGATTGTTCTGATTATCCAGGTCGTTTATACTGATACAGATCACAGTTTCTATATGCGTTAAGAGCCCTGAAAGAGGGGCTCTTTTTTTTACAGTTGGGTGAGAGGGGATAAGTTATTTTTACTTTTTTTTATAAAAAATTCTGTAAGCAAAGACTCCTGCTGTGACAGATAAAACCAGCCAGATAAGTTTCATCCCGTTGTTCTCAATATGGATGATGAGGTTTATGAGAAATCCCAGCAAAACCAGAAAACCGGTGATTATAAGAGAAATCGAGACAGGCATAAACACCAGGGACAAACATCCGTTTTTTTTATCCTCTGAATCATTCTTAGGAACGTCATCAAATTCTGTATCTTCGCCTGGCTTCCAGTAAGGAGAGCCGCATTTCGGGCAATTCTTTTTATCATCGGGAAATAAAAAGTCGCAGTAAGGACACTTTTTCATTCTTTTATCAATGATGTGCTGAGCATTAGCTGGAAACAATCATTATTTTTTCTTTGAGGCCTCAAGCCGTTTCCCTTCTTTCGCATCAGCCCTTTTGAGAAGAACAGCAAATACCAAACCTAAGAAACCGAGGCAGGAAAACATGATCATACTGCTTGTATACGTTTTAGTAATGTCCCGGAGTATACCGTTGAGAAGGGGGAAAAGAGCAAGTCCTATGTTCTGAACAGCTGTCATGAGACCAAAAGCTGTGCCCACGCGCTCTTTTCTCACAATAAGAGGGATGGACGGCCACATAGCTGCTGGTACGAGCACAAAAGAGGCGCCTAGAGCCATCATGGGAAGAACAGGATATACGTTTGTGATCCCCATCAACAGATGGCTGGGAATCATAAGGAGAGAGCCTATAATCATCAGAGTGGCGCGTTTCCCCACTTTATCCACAAGCTGCCCTGCAAAAGGCGCCAGTATCATGGAAGCGAATATAATGATTGAAGTGATGCCTCCGGCCGTTGAAAACATATGCAGGAAATTATTGAAGACTTGAGCTAGGAAAGCTCCGCTCGACTCAGCTACTCTTGCGATTCCCCACTTGTCCACAAAAAAATCAGTGGATAAAGCAGTGAAAGGGAAGATTGCAGAATAAAAAGTCACACACAGCAAAGTGACATACCAAAAACTGGGTTTGAATTTTTTTATATCTGAAAAAACAATTTTTTCTTCTGCAGTCTCATCTTTGAGGCCGAGTGCTTTTTCACCCTTTCTGTCCATGATGATATAGACTATATTAGAGACGAGAGAAAGGCCGCAGAGAAGCACAGCCGCAAAGAGAGCGTATCGAAAACTCCCGTAGTGGCTGGTGATCAGCTCCCCTGTATTGAAGGCAAAAAGAGTCCCCAGCCTGCTAATGGTCAGAGCGATGCCAAAAGAAAGAGCCAGTTCTTTATTTTTAAACCATCTGGCTAATATAGCGCTCTGAGCCACAATAAGAGGCTCAGAGCCTGCTCCGAAAATAAATCTTCCAAGAAAAAAGACTGGAAGGGATTGAGCTCTCCAGACTATGGCGGCTCCTGCTAAAACCAAAACAGAGAACATGATGCTGGCTTTTCTTGTCCCCAATTTATCTATGAGAAAACCTCCGGCTAGAACAAAGAGTATGGCCGCGATATGATACATGGTATAGAAGTTGCCCAGTGTGCCTCTGGCCGCACCGATTTCCTCAATCAGGGTAGGCGCGATGGCGCCCACTATATCATAGGCAAAATAACTTCCAAAGCTGAGAGCGGCAATAAATATCAGTATGGTGAACCTGTAAGCGGCCTTGGAAGGGTGAAAAAATCCTTCTGCTTCTTGATGAGTGGTGTTCATATTTCTTCAACGCTTATATCACAGCAGTGAGACCGTGTCAATTTGAATCCGTTTGAGATAAGCTTTGAATTTTATTAGAATAGTCTCTCAGGAGATAAGAGTTTTGATCAAAACCGTTATATCTGATATGGGCAATGTGATCCTTCCTTTTGATATTTCTGTCTTTTTAAAAAGGATTGCGAAATATTCCTCATTGGGAAAAGATGAAATCATGAGCATACCTGTGCTCCACAATGGATTGATCGAATCGTTCGGCAAGGGCAGGATATCTCCCAGGAAATATTATAAGGGGATGAAAAAGATATTTATGGTGGATCTCAAGTTTAAAGATTTCCTTGATATTTACTGTGATATTTTTTCACTTGATTCTTTGGTGTTAGAAACATTAGCCAAACTCAAGGGAAAGCATAAATTGATCCTTCTTTCCAATACTGATACTCTGCATTTTAATTATATAAAGAAAAGATTTCCGCAGATTTTCCTATTTGATGAGTATATACTTTCCTATAAAGTTGGAAGTGTTAAGCCTGAAGAAAAAATATTCAGGATCGCGTTAGAGAAATCAGAGGCAGACCCTCAGAATATACTATTCATCGATGATACGGAAGAAAACATCCGGGCTGCTGCAAAAAAAGGTATGAAGACCATCCATTTTAATTCCAGAACAAACCTAAAAGCTGAACTGGAAAAGTTCGGGATATTTTTTTGAATAATCCAGGCTAGTTAATCTTTAAGGACTTTTATGTAGATGTGTCTTTGCCTGGGGCCGTCAAATTCACAGAAAAAAATTCCCTGCCATGTTCCAAGGACAGGGGTTCTTTTTTCTATCAGTATTTCAACTGAAGAACCGATCAGGCTGGCTTTGATATGAGCTGGGGAATTTCCTTCCGCATGAGTGTATTTTAGGGAATCCGGTACTATTTTCCTCAGTGTCCTGATCATGTCCTCTTTAACGGATGGGTCTGCGTTTTCATTGATGGTAACACCGGCTGTTGTATGAGGGACATAGACGATGCAGAAGCCATTATCTATCCCTGAGGACTTTACAGCGTCTTTGATTATAGGGGTAATGTCGAGTAATTCTTCTTTTTGATTTGTTTTTATTTTTATGGAATTCATTTTGAAGAGGGACACTTATTTTAGCATAGATCTGTTTTAAAAAAAATTTATTTTTATTCTTGACAACGAGAGCAAACAAATATACATTTGTAATACGGCTACAATATTTAGTATTTTCTATGTCAGTTACACACAACATATGGCTGTTTTTGTTTGATAGTTTTTTTGGGATGGAAAGAAAAAAATATGAAAGGAGGCCTTGGTGAGCGGTGCTATTTCAAGGATAAAAAAAAGAGACGGGAAAATAACTGATTTTATTCAGGATAAGATCACCAAAGCCATATACAAAGCCATGGAATCCAAGGGCGTTATGGATGAGGGTGTGGCTAAGAGTGTCTCTGATATTGTGATGTTCGTGCTGGAGGAAAAATTCGGAGGATACACGGTTCCGTCTGTAGAGCAGATACAGGATATCGTTGAAATGGTGTTGATGAAGCAGGGATATCATGAGGTTGCCAAGGCTTATATTCTTTATCGGGACAGGCACAAAGATATACGCGAAGCAAAGAAGATAGGGATAAATCTGGAAAGACTGATTAAAGATTATATAAATGATCATGACTGGAAAGTCAGGGAAAACAGCAATGAAGGAGATATGAGCTTTTCAGGCTTAAATGCCAGGATTTCAGGAGAAGTCCTGGCAAATTTTGCCTTGAACCAGATTTATTCCGAAGATGTAAAAAGGGCGCATTTTAAAGGGGACCTGCATCTTCATGACCTCTCCTATCCTATAGTCGGCTATTGTGCGGGCTGGTCAATGGAAAATTTACTGAGGAAAGGATTCGGACATGTTCCGAATCAGGTCCACTCATTTCCGGCAAAACATATGGAGACAGCCACACTTCACATGGTTAATTTTATCGGGACTATGCAGGGAGAATTCGCCGGTGCCCAGGCCTTCTCCAGTGTGGATACTTTTTTAGCTCCTTTTATAAGAGAGGACAAACTTGACTATGAAGGCGTTAAGCAGGACCTTCAAAAACTGATTTTTGGCCTGAATGTGCCGTCTAGATGGGGCTGGCAGACGCCTTTTTCAAACCTTACTTTTGACTGGACGGTCCCGGAAGATATGAAAGACAAAAAGGTCGTTGTAGGAGGTGAAGAAAAAGAGTCTGCCTACGGTGAATATCAAAAAGAAATGGATATGATCAATAGAGCGTTCCTTGAACTCATGATGGAGGGAGATCAAAAAGGACGTGTGTTCACGTTTCCTATCCCTACTTATAATTTAACGAAAGATTTTAACTGGGATTCGCCGGCAGCAGACCTTTTATTTAAAGTCACGGCAAAGTACGGAATTCCTTATTTCCAAAACTATATAGGTACGAATATGGACCCTGGAGATATTCGAGCCATGTGCTGCCGGTTGAATCTTGACCAGAGAGAATTGTTGCAGAGGCCGGGAAACATGTGGGGGCCGGGTGATTCAACCGGTTCTATCGGAGTTGTGACTATAAATCTCAATAGAATAGGATATGAGTCAGGCAGTGAGGATGAATTCTTCATCCGGCTTAAACACATGATGACTCTGGCAAAAGAGTCTTTAGAGACAAAAAGAAAAGTCGTCAACAACACATTAGAAAAAGGGCTTCTTCCCTATACAAAAGTCTACCTGGGGCACTTTGACAATCACTTTTCGACCATAGGTGTGCTGGGAATGCATGAAGCATGTCTTAATTTTATGAACAAGGGGATTCAAGAACCGGAAGCCAAAGATTTTACAAAACGAGTGCTTCTTTTTATGAGGGAAGTCCTTAGAGATTTTCAAGAGGAAACCGGAAATCTGTATAACCTGGAGGCGACTCCGGCGGAATCGACTTCATACAGGCTGGCTAGGCTGGATAAGCAGAAGTATATGAATATCAAAACTTCAGGAACAGATAAACATCCTTTTTTAACCAATTCCACACAGCTTAATGTTGATGCCACAAGGGACATCTTTGATGCTGTCGAGCATCAGAAAGACATACAGTCCTACTATACAGGAGGGACTATTTTCCACGCCTTTCTTCCCGAATCTGTGGATAAAGAAAGCACGAAAAAGCTGGTAAGGAAGATCGCTGAAACCAAACTTCCCTATTTCAGCATCACACCCACCTTCAGCATATGTAGGAGTCATGGATATATCCCGGGCGAGAAGGGCCGTTGTCCTGAATGCGGGGAGGAGACCGAGGTTTATTCCAGAATCGTGGGCTACCTGAGGCCTGTATCTACCTGGAATGACGGGAAGAAGCAGGAGTTTTCCGAGAGAAAGACATTCCAGAAAGTTGGGTAGCGTGGAGTATCTCCTTTTTTCCTATCCGAATTGTCCGAAGTGCGAGTCCTTAAAAAAAAAGATTGAAAAGACCCCATTCCAAGGAAGCGAATACAACCTTGTTAAGAAAGAGGGCAAGATGAAAATCAGGGATTATCTTAAGGTCATTAACAGGGATGAAAAGGGAGCGATAATCCTGCCGACGCTGCTTATGATAGATAACGGAAATGTCAAAAGAGTGATAAACACTCCTCAGGAGCTTCAAAGTTGGCTGCGATCAGAGGGTTAGAGAAGTTCGCTCCAAAGGACTTTCCGGGATATATATCATCGACCATTTTTCTCGGGGGATGCAACTTCCGGTGTCCTTTCTGCCAAAATCCCGACCTTGTTTTAAACCCAGGGGACTTGCCGGTCATGCCTATGGAACTTTTTATTGAGTTTCTCGATTCCAGAAGAGGCTGGCTGGAAGCTGTATGTGTGACTGGCGGAGAACCACTGATACATAAAGATTTGATACAGCTGCTGGGCGTAATAAAAAAAAAGGGCTTCCGGATCAAACTTGATACAAATGGATCTTTTCCTGAAAGATTCAAGAAAATTATCAAAGAGGGCCTTTTAGATAATGCGGCTATGGATATAAAGGCCCCCCTGGATAAATATGCATTAGCCTCGGGAATAGATGTCAATACTGAAGAAATAAAAAAAAGTATCGGTATTTTAAAAAAATCAAACATCGAGTATATGTTCAGGACAACCGTTGTCCCCGGGCTGATCGGCGAAAAAGATATTGAGGAAATTGGCAGGATGCTTGAAGGCGGACCTCTCTTCCAGCTCCAGCAGTTTTCTCCGAAAAAGACCTTGGATATGTCTTACAGAAAAATAGAACCCTACCCAAAGGAAGAGGTCCAGAGGCTGGGAAGGATAGCTGAAAAATACTTTGCAAAAGTAATTCTGGAAGGAATCTGAAGATGAAGTTAAGAGTAAAAAGGATAAACAAAGATGCGAAACTCCCATCCAGAGGCCACCTGGGAGATGCCGGACTTGATTTGTTTTCCTGTCAGGAATGTGAACTGGCACCTTTTGAAAGCAAGCCAGTCCCTACGGGAATCAAAGTTGCGATCCCAGCAGGATATGCCGGTCTTATCTGGGATAAAAGCGGGATCTCTCTTCAATCCATCCACAGACTGGCCGGTGTGATAGATTCCGGATACAGAGGTGAAGTAAAGGTGGTTCTGATAAATCTTGGAAAAAAATCGTTTAAGATTGAAAAAGGAATGAAAATAGCCCAGCTGCTTATCCAACCTGTCGCAGGCATTGATGTCGTGGAAGTCAGCCGTTTAGATGAAACATTACGGGGCCAAAAAGGATTCGGAAGCACAGGAAAATACTGAAATCACTGAAAGGGAGCGCATCTCCATAAAGAGGCTCTGGTTGAGGCAGCGATGCAAAAGGGGTCTTCTGAGAGTTGGGATTACGGATAGGTTAGACTTATGAAAAATTTTTTAAAGGAGAGGATTTTTGTTATTCTATCAAGACCGTCCGCTCCTGAAAATATTGGACAGGTCGCGAGAGGGATGAAGAATACAGGATTTGATCAATTGAGATTGGTACTGGAACAACCACTCAACAAAGACGCTTTTAAAACGGCCGTTCATTCTGAGGAACTGTTAAAAAATGCAGTTATCTATTCAAGTCTTAAGGAGGCAACAGAGGATATGAATGTTATTTTTGCCGCAACGTCAAGGCACAGAAAAAATTTTCCTTCACTCACTTTTCATGATGCCGTTGAAAAGATGATAGGGTATTCTGAAAAAACAAACATAGGCCTTCTTTTCGGAAGCGAGAGGACCGGATTGGTCACAAAAGAAATGCGCTGTTCGAATTTCAGATTTTCTCTTCCTCAAGCAACAAAACAGCCCTCTTATAATCTTGCTTCAGCTGTACTCCTGACTTTATTCCAGCTTTTTTTAAAGGAAAGGCCTCGACGCATAACAAAGGGAATGTCTCACTCACTTCCAAGGAAAGAACAGGAAGAATGTATTCAATTGATGCTCAGAATACTTATGGATAAGAAGTTTATACACAGCGGCAACCGGGAACATATCATTGACAGGATGTATGATCTATTCGGAAGGTTGGAAATGACTCGGAAAGACAGGAGCCTGCTGCTTGCTGTTTTTTCAAAAGGGATCGGGAGTCAAGAAGATGAATTCCCTGTTTCATAAGAAATTGAAATCCTCTATACTATAGAGAATTTACTATAAAGGAAATTGCCATGAGTGGAGAGATCAAATTGAAATTTCCGGGCGGGAAACGAGTTGATGCGGAGATGAAAGGCTTTACCATTAAGACAGACCAGCCTATTTATCAGGGAGGAGAAGGATCTGAGCCGGCTCCATTTGACCTTTTTCTTGTTTCTATTGCCACGTGTTCGGGGATCTATCTTCTTTCTTTTTGTCAGAGCAGAGGAATCCCCACTAAGGACTTAGGCTTTATCATGACCAAAGATATTGATAAGGATAAGATGATGATAAAAAGTCTGAATATGAAGATTTCACTTCCTCCTGATTTTCCGAAAAAGTATGAAAAGGCTGTTATAAACGCTATAAATAAATGTTCTGTGAAGCGGCATTTGCTTGAACCGCCGGAATTTAAATTCACCTTCGATTATAATGGGTGATAAGAGATAAAGGAGGGAATTTTATGAATCCCGGAAAAAAAAGATTTTTAGCAGTCATTTTGGCCGTTGTTTTTTCTTTGATTATGAAGCCAGTATTGATCAAAGCAAGCAATCCCGTGCAAACAGCGAGCAATATTGAAATAGAAATCCTTTACGATAATTATATTTATACTGATGGGACCAAGGCTGATTGGGGCTTTTCTTGCCTTATAACCGGAACGGATAAAACTATTCTTTTTGATACGGGAACAGATAGTCAGATTCTCTGGCATAACATCAAAGAGCTTGATGTTGATATGAATAAGGTGGACGTTATTGTGATTTCCCATAGTCACAGGGACCATACAGGAGGACTCTTTTCTGTTCTTGAGAGAATTAAAGAAGTGCCGGTCTATATACCTTCTTCGTTTCCGGACGGTTTTGCTCGTTCCATTGAAGAAAAAGGCTCAAGGGCAGTCAAAGTATCCGGTCCTCTTGAAATATGTGAAAATGTATTTTCGACCGGAGAAATGGGAACGTCCATTAAAGAGCAATCTTTGATTATAAGAACAGAAAAAGGCTCAGTATTGATCACAGGCTGTGCTCATCCCGGAATTGTGAATATAATTGAAAAAGCAGATGAAATCCTTGACGAGAAAGTCATTTTTGCCCTTGGTGGTTTTCATCTTATGTCAAAGACAAAGGGGCAGATAAGCCAGATTATTGACAGATTCCATGAGCTCGGCGTCACTATGTGCGGGGCCACACACTGCACCGGAGATGTAGCTATAAGTCTTTTTAAAGAAGTTTATGGGAAAAATTATGTTTCCATGGGGGTTGGACGGGTCATAGTGATAAAATGACCTCTATATCTCTTTTAGCTTAATATTTGGATAAGAAGAGTGACCCAGTTGATGAGAAAAAGCAAACAGAGGATTAAAAATCCTTTGTTTAAAATTTTTCCTGTTCGAATCAAACGTCTCTTTTTTTGAGGCATAAATATAACGGCTGTCCTGTAAACAATCTGAAGACAAATAAATAAAAGAGTCAGTATCCCGAGTCTGTGAAAGGCGAAACTTGTCTTGAACCGGCCGTGTGCGGCCGCAACAAGGGAACGGGTCAGGCCGCATCCCGGGCATGGGAGTCCTGTGAGATTATGAAACGTACAGACCTCAGGAAGAGGCAGCCTGCCCAGCATCAAATAGGGGTTTTCGTTGGTCGGTGGTTTAAGAACAAGGGAACCCGCTGTAATAGACAAACAAATAAAAAGGACTATGAAATGAGGAGTATCAGCTGGCAGATTTCTCAACTGAATGCATTTTTAACTTCTGGTTTTGTTAACACCACTAGACACCATATCCCGACAGGAAGCCCTATGATGCAGCAAGGGCTTATACAGGGGATCATTGCCAGAATACTGGCAGTAAAGGCCAGGCCCCATTGTTTGAGTTCTTTCATTTTCAATGAAGCAAAAATAACCAAAGCAGCCACGACAATCCCTACGAATGAGCTCCCTATTGCGAATGTGCCCTGGAAAAATTCCTCAATGTTCAAAGGAATATCATCGGGTAATTTAGAGTATATGTCTGGTATGCTGAGAAAGCTTATACCTATGATAAGAGAAACCAGAGTTCCCAGACATGAGAGGGCTCCTATGATTCCAGTTATAAGAAGTCCTATGGAAGGTGCGGCAACCCGGTCTTTTATATCTTTTGAGACCGCTGCCTGTTCTTTATTTTCATTCATATCTTTCTCCTTTCATTTTTCCCATTCCTAAAGACTTTAAATAATTTTATCCCCGGGGTATTTTAGAATAGGATAATGAGAATCAGATTGATAGTCAATAAAAATGTGCCTGTCAGAGAACTCTTTTAAACCTGTGTCAGTATTTCCATGTTTTTAATGGTCTGGTATAAGATTTCAATTAAGTATCATTTCAAAAGTTGACTAATAAGGATAGAGGTGATATATAAGAGGAGTGTCATTGTCACGGGGTGATTTATTATTGACTTTTTCTGAAGAAAAATGAAGAAATTGAAGGATTTTGTTTTAGAGCATTTTGAATTATCTTTAGTTTTCCTTGTGTTTCTTGGGATTGTAGGGATAGCGCTTCTCGTCCAGTACAAGCTGGCCTTTCTTAACTTTTTTTTCCTCCCGGTCATTATTTCAGGACATTTTCTCGGAAAAAAGCACGGTGTACTGACAGCCTTTTTTAGTATTCTGGTGGTGGTTTGTTATCTCTTGTTAACAGGAAAAATTTCCCAGGCTGAGAATGTTTTATCCCTCGAAGAGTTCATCAATATTCTGGCTTGGGGAAGTTTTTTGCTTCTGACAGGCGCTATCGTGGGGACAGCCTCGGAGCAGATGGAAAACAGGCTTAGAAAGCTGAAAACCGCATACGTTGGAATCCTGGAGATCATGTTTAAGTACTTGGAATACGGAGATGAGGAACAGCCTGCATCTGTAAGGATATCTCATACAGCAGGAAAAATGGCCGCAGCCGCCGGGCTTGAAACCAGGGAAGTGGAAAACATTAAATCAGCCGCCCTCTTATCTGAATCCAGCAGCCTCCATAAAAGCATTTCATTCTTCTATGAAATATCAGATTTTTGGTCCAGAGAGATGAAGTTATCAGAATCTTCTCTGAGTGATAGAGATAAAGTCATATTGGAATCAACCGCCTGCCTTTTAGATGAGATCCATCCTTTGCTTGAGGATTTCTATCAGAATTATGTTAAAAATCCGGGTGTCCTCGACAAAGACCTGAAAAATATCAGCCTGGGAGCCAGCATTATTGCCCTAGCGAATATATATGAGAAAATCTCACAAAAATGTCCACCTTTTATGGATGTCCCGGAGTTTGGAAGTATAAACAGCATCAAAATTCTTGGAGGCAGGACTTTTCCCGAACTCGCAGTCCAGGCCTTTATACTGGTTGTATCAGGGACTTGAGTGAGAGCTGTTATGATTTTCTGTGCCCAAGAGGAGTGAAGACTTTCAAAGCCTTTGGGAGTATGCTTATTTCAACGCTGTCTGTTTTTCCTAAGAGTTCCCCGTTGTATTGAACAGGCAGCCTTTTCCCTTTAATGGTTATTTTTTTTGCTTTAAAGTGTTTTTGTGTTTTCTGAAAAGTACCGAAATAAATGCTGGGGAAAAAGAGAAAAAATTTCAGGTTGCTTATTTCAAAAAAAGTCATGTCTATATAACCGTCGTCTAGTTCTGCCTTAGGTGCGATCTTCCATCCGTATCCGAAGTGCTTGCTTTTTCCTATAATTCCATCAAATACTTTCAGTGTAAGATCTTTCCTGTCAAAATGGGCTCCTTTATCGTCAAGCACCTGCAGAAGCTCTATCTTCTGTTCCTTTCTGGATAAACGCAGCATGATCCTTGCAGCAAGAATATGTCCTAAAAAACCCGGTATTTTGGTTTTAGACTTTTCTACGAGCACCTGAGCTGTCGCACCGACACTTCCGAATGAAGCGTAGTTGTTGTTTATTTTAATGAGGTCGATCTCTTTGGTGCGGCCCTGTTTAATGATTTTCAAAGCCCTTCTGATACTGAGTGGAATATTTAAGGAGATGCGAAAAGCATTTCCGCTTCCCAAAGGGATGATCCCCAGTGTGACATCCCTGTTTTTACCTGATTCCATAATGCCTTGAATGACATCAGCTATGGTTCCGTCTCCTCCGGCAACGATGATGCAATCTGAGTCTTCACAGAATTTTTTTGCTGTTTGGATAGTATATTCTTTGTTTTTCGGTATGGCGGTTATTTTCCCGTGAATATTTTTTTTTATATAGTTTCTGACCAGCCGGTTTCTTATCCATTTTTTATTAGCGGCATAGGGATTGATTATGCAGGCAATCCTATTATTGGATGGAAAGCTGTCTTCTTTCATAAGATATTGAACAATTCAGGATAGATTTCTCAAATACTTCAATTCCTCTTTTTACCAGAAAATTTTTTCCAATACAACGAAAATGTTACCTGTATATCCTTGACTATTATCTCGCCTGTCCGATAAAATCTTTGAGTGATAGTGAATATGAAGGATAGAGATGAGGTCATAGAGTCCAAGGGAAGAAAGTTTTTATTCTTTGTAGAAAAGTCCAAGGATGAAGAAGACTATATCAAATACGAGCAGCTCCGCCATGAGATCTGGGAGGATCCTCATGACAACCTACCGTGTCCCAGAAACATGGCGAGCGAGAACTACTTCAATGACGGGAGCAGCCTTTTCATCGGTGTTTATGCAGGAGATAAAAACGGGAATATTCGGCGGGACACAACCCGTTTCATAGGGTTTGCCTATGGATATGTTGGAGTGATAAACAAAGAAACTGCTTATGAAGAAACGAGCAACCTTAATTTTTACTCCCAGTATGCGGCCGTTAAAAAGGCTTACCGGAATTTAAAGTTGGGGCTGCTCCTCAAGCTGTATCAGAAGAAAATGGTGCGGGATTTATTTCATATTGATTCCATAACATGTACGTTTGACCCTCTTACTGGAGTAAACGCATACAGAAATATACATAAGCTGGGAATGGAGGTCATTGATTATAAAATATCTTATTACAGAGGTTTTTCCGGATTATTAAACAGATCTGATGTCCCTTCTGACAGATTTTTGGCTTTATGGAGATTAAGCAAAAAAAAAATAAAAATGAGTTATGACCTGGATTCTCTGCTGCAAACAAAAGAACTTGTTGTCAGCTCATCCGAAAAAAAGATAAAAGGGAAGGCCGGGGATGTCGCAGTACAGGTGAGTCGTGAAATTGACTGTGATGTGCTTCGGTCCCTGAAGCTGTACGCTCTCATTGAGATCCCCTATGATTTTTATGGGATGCTCCAGGAAACAGATGTATCTGATGATAAAGTCCGATGTATTCCTCTGGACTGGAGGATAAGGACCAGGAGGGCATTCACAGAGCTCTTTAAAACAGGGTACAGGATTGTGGATTTCAGATGCAAAAAAAACAACAGCCGGAACAGGAATTTTTATGTTTTATCAAACAAAGCATAAACATTCCAGACGGTTTGCATTGACATTGGACAGACACTCAGATAAAAATAAATAATCAAATGATTAAGGGAGATGCGATGTACAAAAAAGCGTTGATTTTATTTTTAATGTCATCTTTGGTTTTTTTCAACTCGTGTTCGGGTGAAAAAGAAAGAAGCCAACCGGAGGCTGAAGCAATGGACATACATATGAAGATCCTAACGGTTGACACGCACTGCGATACTCCGATGATGATGGCTGAGGGCGAATATGATATAGGAGAGCTGCATGGTGCTGGATTGGAAAGAAGAGGAAAGATCGACCTTCCCCGCATGAAACAGGGTGGGCTTGATGCGGAGTTCTTCGCAGCTTTTGTGGCCCAAGGGGAAAGAACGGAAAAAGGATACGAAAAGGCAAGAGAAAGAGCTGACCTTCTCATAAAATCAGTTTATGATATGTGTGATAAATATCCTGAAATGGTCAGCCTTGCCACCACACCTGATGATGCCTACAGGCTTGCTGAACAAGGAAAGATTGCGGCTTTCATCGGTATGGAAAACGGATATCCCATTGGAAAAGACCTGGCTCTTGTAGAAGAATTTTATAACAAGGGAGTCCGTTACATCACCCTGTGTCATTCCAGTGATAATGATATCTGCGATTCTTCAACAGACACCAGAGAGCCTGAGGATAATGGTTTGAGCGAGTTTGGGAAAAAGGTGGTTGAAGAATGTAACCGCCTTGGGATGATGATCGATGTTTCCCATGTTTCTGACCAGACATTTTTTGACGTCATTGAGCTTTCCCGCGCTCCGGTCATTGCCTCGCATTCTAGTGTGCGCGCGCTCTGTGACCATCCCCGGAATTTTTCGGACGAGATGCTGAAGGCTCTAGCCGAAAAAGGAGGCGTGATCCAGATCTGTTTTGTTTCAAGTTTCATAAAGGAAGGAGAGCCTAATCCCGAGAGGCAGAAGGCCCTTGAAGAGCTCCAGGAGAAATACGGTGATTTTTCAAAAATAAAGGATGAAGAGGTCAGGCAGAAAGTCAGAGAAGAATATATGGAAATATTCAAAAAATATCCCAGGCCCAGCGCGACCGTAGAGGACATGGTTGACCATATTGATTATGTGAAGGAGCTGATCGGGGTCGATTATATAGGAATAGGGACAGATTTTGACGGCGGTGGGGGTCTTGAAGGCTGCAACGATGTCAGTGAGATGCCCAATGTGACAAAAGAGCTGCTGAAAAGAGGGTATACAGAAGAAGAGATAGAGAAGATCTGGGGCGGAAATTTAATGAGGGTTTTCAGAAAAATCATAGAATTATCGGATTCTCCAGAATAAAGAGAATTTTTCAATGTGACAAACGGGATGACGAAGGATTTTTTTATCCGCCCCCCGTACGGTGACAACCTGTGATTCGGTTATCAAAATGAAAAGAAAAAAGTCTTTCGAGCTGTCTTTTTTTACAGTGGTGTTTTTTCTAGGTTTTTCTCTCTTATGGGCCGCAGAAGTTAAGGACAAAAAGAGCGATGAGTCCTGGATGGGCGTTTACATAGAAGGAGTCAAAGTCGGTTACAGTTATTCATGCACAGAGTCTTTTTTTAAAGAAGACAAAAAATATTCAAAAATGTACAGCGAAACGAATTTGAGAGTTACCCGTTTAGGAGGCAATCCTGTTGAGATCATGACCGTTCAGGAGTCTCTCTATGATGATAAGGAATGTCCGGTCGAGATGGTCGTGAGAACAAAGATGTCAGAGGAGGAAACAGTGATCAGAGCCTGCATCAGTCCGGAATCGATCCTTTTTGAGATGGGCGGCCGAACGGTCAAAGAGATACCTAATGAAAAACCCTTTTATCTTGAAGTGCCTTTTAAAGAGTGGATTAAAGAGAACAGATTTAAAAAGGGATCTATTTTTGATTTCCATATACTTGACCCAGTTGCCTATTCCGTTTCAGAATGCCGTTATGAGGTCCTTGGTAAAGAAAACATACGTATCCTGGGGAAGGATTATGAGTTATGGCACACACGTTCTGAGCTCACATCTCTCATCCCCGTGGTTGCGGAAGAATGGATCGATGACCTGGGAGACATCTATAAGTCTGAGATACGGACAGGCCTGCTCAACACGATTTCCCTGAAAATGTCCAGACAGGAAGCCCTGGAGAGAGCAGACAGAACGGTTGATATCGCTTATTCAACCGTCATAAGGCCGGATAAGGAGCTCAAGAATCCCCGGGAAATCCGAAGTATGACCATGGAGCTCAGCGGGCTGTCCGAAGAAAAGATAAACAGCTTTCCCTGGGACAGCCGAAGCCAGAAAAGGGTGGGAAGGAAAGGGAATTCTTTTATCATCCAGACCGAGTCTGTGATTTTTGATAAAGAAAAAGCGGTTCCTTTTCCCGTGAGAAAGGAAGAACTCAAATCATCTCTTGAACCGACCTTGTTCTGTCAGTCGGATGACCCTGATATGAGAGCAGCGGCTGAGAGAATTGTGGGGGAAGAGAAGAATTCATGGAGAGCGGCTGAGAAGATCGCGGCCTGGGTTAGAAGAGAGGTCACGCCTAATTACAATGTGGGATTTGCTTCCGCAAAAGAGACACTGAAGAATAGGGAGGGAGACTGCAGTGAGCACACGGTTCTTTTTACGGCTTTGTGCCGGTCCATAGGAATTCCGGCAAGGGCTTCCGTGGGGATCATGTACGGCGGGAGTTTTTTCGCATACCATATGTGGCCGGAAGTCTATGTGGGTGAATGGGTTGATTTGGACCCGAAATGGTTCTGCGTTGATCCAAAAACCGGAGCGTATTATACGGATGCCACGCACATTAAGTTCGGAAGGATCGAGCTGGATGAAAACTTATTCAGGGAAATGGTGCTGTCTGCTTCAGAAATAATCGGGAAAATCGGTATTCGCATCATTAAATACAAATGAGCCTGCGGAACAAGGGATTCTGACCATGAAAGCCTATCTGGACTGCTATCCCTGTTTTTTTGCTCAGACCCTGAATACCATGCGGCTGATCACATCTGATGAAGAAGAGACATGGAGGGTGTTGAAGGCAGTCAGCTTGTATCTTCCGCAATTGTCTTTTGATGCCACCCCCGCTGAGATAGGCCGCGAGGTCTACAGGATCATTTCTGAGATGACCGGCGTGGATGACCCTTACCGCGAGATCAAAAAACGCTGCACGCAGCAGGCACTGGACCTCTATCCTGATGTCAAGGAAAAGGTAAAAAAGGCCGAAAACAGTCTTTTGGCTGCGGTCAAAGCAGCTGCGGCAGGAAATATCATTGACTTTGGAGCCCAAGCTGAGTTTGATATCACGAAAGATTTGGACCGGATTTTAAAACAGGATTTTGCTATCAATGACTTTGAGCTGTTCACCCGGAAGGCAAAAGAGTCAAAGCAGGCCGTTTACCTGGCGGACAATGCCGGAGAGACCGTGTTTGACCGGGTTTTGATCGAAGAGATGGCAGTTCCTGTTATCTATGCCGTAAGGGATAAGCCCGTTATCAATGATGCTGTGACAGAGGATGCCGTAGAAGCTGAGATAGACAGAGTGGCGCAGGTTGTGTCCTCGGGAAGCGACGCGCCCGGAACTATTTTGGACCACTGCAGCAAGGATTTCAGAGATATCCTTAAAAGCGCGGACCTCATCATAAGCAAAGGCCAGGGAAATTATGAAGCTCTTTCTGAAGTCAGAGGGCCGATTTTTTTCCTTTTAAAAGCGAAGTGCCCTGTGGTCGCAAAGGATATAGGTGTTCCGGAGGGAAGCATCGTCCTGATGGGGCCGAGAAAACAAGGGCCTAGGATAGAAATTTAACACAAAACAAGGAGGTGTCCATGAAGGAAAAAGATTTGATTGAGGGAAACGGCAGACAAAATTTTTCGAGAAGGGATTTTGTCAAATATCTGTTAGCCGGTTCAACGGTTTCCATCGCCGGCCTGTCCAAACTCAACGCGTCCATTTACCAGAGCATAACGGATCTGAACCAAAAGTATATTCGGGACGAGGCTCCGGACGGCGTTTACTGGGATGCGATAAGGAAAAATTTTATGTTCCAGGACGGACTGATCATGATGAACAACGGTACTCTGGGGCCCATGCCCAAGACCGTGTTCAACACCCTGATAAAGACGTTTAAGGTCCAGGCGACCTCGCCTGTCCATGCCTACACCTATATTCCCAGGAAAAAAGAGGAGATTCGCTCCAGGATTGCATTGTTCATCAATGCGTCTCCGGACGAAGTGGCTGTGGTGCACAATACCACGGAAGGGATGAATTTCGTGGCCAACGGATTGGACCTCAAGCCGGGAGACGAGGTCCTTCTCTCCTCCATGGAGCATCCGGGAGGCACCCATCCCTGGAAGATCAAAGAGGCCCGCTACGGCATCAAGGTCACGGAAGTGGCCATCGGGCTTCCTCCGAAAAGCGTGGATGAGTTTGTGGACGGTTTCAAGAAGGCCATCACTCCGAAAACCAGAGTGATCAGCGTCAGCCATACGGTTTACATCTCAGGCCTCATTTCTCCTTTGAAGGAGCTGTCGCAGATGGCCCATGAAAAGGGATTGCTCGTGGCTGCGGACAGCGCGCACGGCATGGGAATGCTGGACCTGGATATGAAAGAGCTGGGTGTTGACTTCTTTGCCACAAGTCCATATAAGTGGCTGGGAGCTCCTGCAGGCGTGGGTGTTTTTTACGTGCGCAAGGAGGTCCAGGACCAATTGTGGCCTACCATCACAACATCAGGATGGGACCGGCCCACTGCCAGGAAATACGAGACACTGGGCCAGCAGGCGGATGCGCTCGTCATCGCTTTGGGAGAGGCCGTGGATTTCCAGAATTATATAGGCAAAACAAGGATCGAGAAGAGGGTCAAGTCCCTGGCAGGATATTTCAAGCAGGAGCTGAAAAAGATACCGGGCGCAAAACTCCACACTTCGGAAGACCCGTACATAAGCGGGGGTCTGACTGCATTTTCCATTAAGGGCGTGGAACCAAGGGATGTCGTAGATTACGTGAGGCAGAAATACAACATCGTGATAAGAACCGTGGGAAGTCCGGACAGGGGGACCTACGGATGCCGCGTTTCAACCCATTATTACATAAACCACAGGGAAGTCGATCTTCTTCTGGAAGGAATCAAAAAGATCGCAGGGCAGAGAAACTGACACCCCGAATAGATATATGGATTGATAGAAAAGTGGGGAATGATTCTTTTGTGTTAGCTTGGGTTGTTAGTTACACAGCTGCTACTAGAATGAGTGCATCCTGTTCCACACGGCCATTTTTGGCCCCCCGCTTGAGTTTTACAGTGGCAGAGGACGCTCTCTTCTATTTTACCACGGATAAGAACCTGAAGTTCAGGCTTTTTCCACTTCTTCTTCATTGATTTTCTCCTTAGTTCACTTCCTTGCTATTAAGATATTTCTTTTTTTAGGATTTGTCAAGCTGTTTTAAGCGGGAATATCTCTCACGGGCAGTGAAGCAGAAATATTCCACAGGCTCGTCCAGAACGCCTTTTTCCAGAAAGGAATGGGCCGGACACCATAAGCACAGGTTTATAAGGGGGCAGGTCCGGCAGTTTTCAAGAAATGCTTTTTTATCCGAGGTGAGGCTTCTTACGGACGGCACGAACCGCTCCCAGGCTTCTTTAAAGGTCCCTTTTCTCAGGTCATACATAAGGTCCGGATGATAAAGGGAAGAGCACAATCTGAAGTTTCCGTCAAATCCCAGAGTGAAGCTCGAGACGCCGGCGCCGCAGGAGAAAAGGTAGTGGTGTGTAATTTTTTCAAAATCCTCGTTTATTAACCGGCCGCATTCCTTTTTCAAGGAATCGAACCGTTCCGGGTCTGAAGATTCCAGGCGGGCGATCTCTTCGGGCTTCAGCCTTTCCTGTTCGATATCTTTGTTCTTTTCAGGATCCCGGTCAAATCTCAAATGAAGAAAAGGATCGAACCGGAAGTAGTCCTTGGTCACTTTCCGGCAGAACTCGGCTATCTGCGGGAGCTCCGTATAGTTGGATCTAAGCGCCATGGCCTTGAGCCTGACCTTTATGTTGTTTTCCAGAAGAAGGTTCAATCCTCTCTGGAAGGCTTCGAAAGAACCCGGCTTTCGTGTTATTTTTTCAAAGGTCTTTTTGGTGGCTCCGTAGACCGTGACCTCGATATCCCGGGGAGGGTATTTTTTAAAAAGCCGGACGTGCCGGTCTGTGATCAGAGCGGCGTTAGTGAATACGGAGACCAGAAGTCCCATTTTTTTTAAATCCGTATAGATCTCCGGAAAATCTTTGCGAAGCAGAGGCTCCCCTCCGGTCAAAAGGCACCACAGAGCGCCTCTTTCGACCGCTTCGCGGGCAATGAGGGTTATCTCTTTGGCGGAAGGCTCCTTTCCAACAGCTTTTTTATCTCCCAAAGGCAGATTGATATAACAGTGGCGGCAGTTAAAAGGGCAGCGGGCCGTGAGCTCGATATCAAACGAATAAAGATGCCTTTTTTCCTTGAGCTTTTCCCAGAGCCTGAAATCAGTAAGCTTGAGAGATGAAGAATAAGATTTTTTCATTTATTTTTTTGACAGGATCCTTCTTTTAAGCAGTTCTTCCAGAAGACCTGTCACGTCCTTCTCTATTTCACCGGATTCGGCTTTGTATTCTTCTGAGAGCTCTGATATGATCTCACCGACCGATCTTTTTCCGTCCAGCTTTTCCCAGATGGCTTTTCCCGAGTCATTGAGAGTGAAGAGCTCATCCTCCATGTCCCCCACTCCGGATGTGAGCGGGACGATGATGAGTTCGCCCTCAATATCCCTTGCCACGATCTCATCCGAAGGGGCGTAGATATCCTCTTTTTTCACTTTTTCTGACAATATTTCCTCCTAAAATCCTTTGTTATGATTTTAAATCGCGCAGCCTTTTTTTCCAATCTTTTATTTTCCAGGCTTTTTCTCCTTCTTTTATAAGGCCGATCTTTTGGGCTTCTAAGTGGGCAGCCCGGCAGTAGTACTCCACCGGCGTATCAAGAGTGCCGTGTTCCATATAAGAGCGGGCCGGGCACCCCTCGCACAAGGCGCTCAGAAAACATCGGGCGCATCGTGAAAGGTATTCGGAATTTCTGGCTTTCATTGTCCGTACTTTTGGGAAAAAACAAGTAAGGGCATCCTTGAGAGAGCCTTTTTTAAGGTCATAGGTTGTTTGGGGGTGCCGCAGCAGCATGCAGAGCTGGAAGCGGCCGTAGGCATCCACACACCCTCCTCCCAGTCCGGCCCCGCATGTGAAAAGTTTATCCCCGGGTATTTCAAGAAACTTCAGGCAGAATTTTTTTTTCTCTTTGAGCCACTTTTCTTTTTTTCTGGATAAAAATTTAAGGCTTTCTTCAGGCGTGTTTCTTAATTTTTCAATGGTTTTGTTTTTTTTTGCGGAATCCCTTCTGGCTCTCAGATCAAAAAAAACAGTGTATCCCGGTTCCTTATCTTTCCATGGGAGCTGGGAGGCAAAGTCTTCAAAAGCCTTTATCTCTTTTTTTGTAAGGGAAAAATAAGGGGCTTTGATCTTAAAGGGAATGCCGTGTTTGAGAAGCAAAGTTATCCCTTTTTTGAATTTTTCATAAGCACCCTTGGTTTGGGTGACCTTTTCATAAGTTCTCTGTGTCATGCCGTAGCAAGTGACTTCGATAGGTCCGAAAGGCGGGATTTTTTTGAAGAGAGAACAGAGCTCTTCATCGATGAGCGTGGCGTTGGTGAAGAGGCTTACCCTGAGGCCCTTTTTTCTGGCATGGGCATAGATCTCCTTAAAATCTTCTCTTAACAGAGGTTCCCCTCCGGTAAAGCGGACATCCAGGCAGCCCAGGGAGGTGGCTTCATTAAGGATCTCTTTTATTTTCTCTGTGGAGAGCTCCTTTTTTTGGGCTCTGACACTTCCTTCAAGCTGGTTTATGTAGCAGTGGATGCAGTTGTTGTTGCACCGTTCTGTGAGCTCCATATCCAGGTTTGCCAGAAGGGGCATGCTTTTATAGAACGGATGCGTGTCGATGTTTTTTTTGGAATAAAAAATCTCTTTATTTTTGGTTTTTTTGTTGTTTTCTTTCATTTCTCAGGCAGACGATGTAAAGGCTCAGGTTTTGGAAAGGACTCCGTCTATGACGTCTGTAATGCCGTCCTGTTTGTTGAAGTAGAGATCGTAACAGGGGATGTCCCGGCTGATATCATGAGCCAGTGTGATCATCTTGTCCCACCAGTCAGGCGTCACCAGCGGTTTTACGATGCAATCAAGAATGCGGGTCGTTATCTCTCTTCTGTCTTCGATACGTTCGATTCTGTTCTCTTTTGATTTATTGAGGAAAAAGAGCGCTTTAAGCTTGGCTCTCGAAGCGGAGACATCCGGGATATCTCCGTGGCTCCAGGTTCCGTAGAGGTAAAATCCATGGCCGGGTTTTTTGCGGATGATGTTCCGGTCGTCACAGAGGATCTCGGATCTGTCTTTGAATATTTTGACCATAGTGGATTTTCCAGCTTCGGAGTGGCCCGCAAATGCAAGGCCTGAGCCTTTATAGATTAGACCTGCTGAATGGAGGATGCATCCGCCTCTGTCCGGAAGGAGCCTGGCCAGAAGGATCTGGTCGCTGGGGAAAAATGTCAGGGAGGTCATGTTCCCGGATTCAAGCAGCTTTTTATCTTCATGGAATATATGGCCTTTGGTATGACTGGGATTGAAGCGGGCGATCTTGAATATCTTCTCTTCTTCTTGTCCGGGATAGGTCCCGATATAGAGCCATCCGTCCTTTTTTTCATAGATCTTCCAGGGAAGTTTATCATATACCATGTGGCCGAGATCCTGGTTTTCCAGCTCAGGGAGGCCGAAAGAATGATGGATGGATATCATATCCTCTCCAGGGCCTTTGGCTTTGAAAACCCTGAATTTGGGATGGAATGCGGACTCGATCAGGGGAAGGTCAGAGGATACTTTTATGGTAATATCCGCGATTTTATAGTATCTTATATACTCTTTATTCCTCTCTTTTTTTTTCAATGGTTACTCTTAAGTTTTATTTTTGAAGATAATGATACACTGGAAGAGGCTTCAATTCAATATAATTCGCACTTTTTTGTTCTGAGTGATGTGTGTATAATGACAGATTAAAAAAGAAAGGGCTATGTTTAAAAAAATAATCTCTCTCTACCGCAGCGCTTATACTGGATTTCCCCCGCAGGCCTGGACCTTGTTTACGGTTCAGCTGGTCAATGCGTCTGGGTTTATGGTGATCTTCTTTTTGAGCCTGTATCTCACCAGGAGACTCCATTTCTCCTTAGAGCAGGCGGGGCGCACTGTAAGTATTTTCGGCATCGGTTCTCTAGTCGGCGCTTGGCTGGGAGGATGGCTCTCAGACCGCCTGGGGTCTACGAATGTTCAGAAGCTCGGCCTATTCTGTGCGGGGATTTTCTATATCTGGTTAGGCCAGCCTGAGTCACTTTGGGCTGTCAATGGGATCATCTTCCTGGTAGCCGTTTCTTCCGGTATGTTGTATCCCGCAACCAGCACTTCCATGGCCAGGCTCTGCCCTCCTGAGACCATACCCAAGGGATTTGCGCTCAACCGGCTGGCCAACAATATCGGAGTGACCATCGGACCGGCAGTGGGTGGGTTTCTGGCCCTTCGCAATTACGGACTCCTTTTTTGGGTTGACGGTTTGACCTGCTTGGCAGCTGTCTTGATTTTTTTCCTGCTCTGGAGGAAGCCGGAACAGGAGCTCAGGGCCGAAGAAACAAAGCGCCCTGCAAGCGGCCGATCCCCGTGGCGTGATGTCCCTTTTTTGATACTGCTTCCCCTCATAGCCGTCTGGGGGACTGTTTTCCATCAACTTTTTGTTACATTTCCTCTTTATATGCGGGAGGTCTATGGTTTTCCTGAAAACCGGATAGGACTGCTCGTCATGATCAACACCCTGCTCATTGTGACTCTGGAAATGCTTTTGATCCACTGGATCGGGAAGCGCTCCCTGGTCCGTATCATTGCTCTTGCTTTTTTGCTGACAGGAACAGGATTTGCATTGATGCCTCTCGGAAGAGGATTTATTTATGCTGCGTTCACAGTAGCGGTCTGGACGTTCGGGGAGATGCTCAGTATGCCGCTTTTAGGGGCGTTCATCGCACAAAGGGCCGGTTCAGGAAGCCAGGGCCGTTATATGGGGCTTTTCAGCTTTGCCTTTTCTGTCTCCATGATCATTGGCCCGGCACTGGGAACATATGTGTACTCCCGCTTCGGACCGGATGTCCTCTGGTTCGGCTGTGGTGTAACGGGATTTCTGCTTTTTGTTGGTTTTAGAATTATGAGCCCTTTGTTTCAGGAAAGTCCCGACTCAGCCCGGGCATAGAGATAGAGAACAAAAGCTAAAATTCAAATACCCTTTTTGACTGTTCCTGAGGGTTCTGTTTCCTTTCGTCAATAGGCCTTATCCGAAACCTGTAGCTGTAGTATTTCTCCAGAAGCATATATTCCGGATGTGGTTTGGCTCCCCAGGAATTATCACCTCCCACTCCCATCTGTTTGTAATCCAGATTCAGGGAGGTCAATGCACGCGGCTTGACATCACAGGTATGCCGGTTGACTTCCCTGGCGTTTTCATTGAATGCGGATGTCTTTTTTGATGATTCAAAGTCCGCAAGCAGATTATGGTGCGCGCTGAAACTGAGCAGAGGCATACCTACTGCAAGAAGTCCTATCCCCTCCTTGTTGGTTAAGGAAAGCCATCTTGTATCGGTCCTGTTTCCATTTTCCTGGGGGCGGATATAAGAGAAAGAAAGGTCTTTGACCATTTTCTCATAGAGTCCGACATTGGCCGCTGTTTTTCGGTCCCAGTAGTTTTCAAAGGGCCCTCTCCCGAACCATTTAACGTATTCAAACTCACGGGGGAGCTGCATGTTCATGCCCAGTCTGGGCAGCTCGGGAAGAGAGGAATTGGTTTTTTCAAAGTCAATTTCTATGATGATATCGCCGCTTCCTGTTATTGTGTAGGCAGAGGTATAATGGGCAATCACTGTCTCTTTTTTATCTTCCATATCAAACTGAAAAGTCAGCCTTACGGCTTTGTTTGAGAGTTCTTCTATTTGGGAATCCGTGATTTTTCTTCTTTTTCCTGCTTCTTTCCATATGCGGCAGCGGATGGGCATCCCATTTCCGAAATCATTATCAGTGGGGGCTCTCCAGAAATTAGGGACTAGGGGTTTCTTGATGAGCTCTTTTTCTTTGAAAACCATGGATTCCAGAGTACCTGATTCCAGATTAAAACGGATCGTGAAATCGTTCCCTTGGATCACGGCTTCGGATTCACTTCGTTCCAGGTGGATGTCATCCCAATTTTCCGGATTTTCCGGAGCGATTTTTTCATAGATGGGCAGTTTGAACTGCTGGTACGCCATGATGTGACCTTTTGGAAGCAGGGAGCGTTCTTCTTTTTCTTTAAGGTCCAGGTTGAGAAAGTATTCCGAGCCGGGTTTTATCTGGGGGAGACTGTAATCCAATGTTATTTCTTTGCTTTCCAGAGGAGGTATTTCAAGGTTATCTAAGAGGCCTGAACTGATCTCCTCGCCGTCTTGCATTATGGACCATTCCAGTTCAAATAAAGAGAGATCAGTGAAGCTGAATTTATTCGAGACAGATATCCTCCCCGAATACAGGTCAACGGGTTTAAATCCGGCATACTGATAGACTTTTTTAACCTCATATAGAGCGGGGTGCGGTGTCCTGTCAGGATTGACAAGTCCGTTTATGCAGAAATTTCCATCACTCGGGACACCCGGGGGGCCGAAGTCTCCTCCATAGGCCCAGAACTCTTCATTGTCTTCGTTTTTCTTAACAAGCCCCTGGTCCACCCAGTCCCATATGAATCCGCCCTGAAGTATTTCATGGTTTTCGATCACATCCCAGTAATCCTGAAGGTTTCCGTTGCTGTTTCCCATAGCATGAGAATACTCGCAGAGAATAAGAGGCCTGTCTTCATTGCTGTTTGCGTATTTTTCGAGGTGGTCTATTCGGGCATACATAGGACAATAGATATCTGAATGTCTCTGTTTTGCGTTTGTCTGATGACCTTCTCTTTCATACTGAACAGGCCGGGTACTGTCCCTGCTTTTGATCCACTGGTAGTTGGCAAGCATGTTGTGCCCGTCTCCCGCTTCATTCCCTAAAGACCAGATGATTATTGAGGGATGGTTTTTGTCCCTCTCTACCATTTTTTCAGCCCTATCCAAATGAGCGGCTTTCCATTCAGGCTTATCAGCCAGAGTGATATCTTTTTGATACCCCATTCCATGTGATTCTATATTGGTTTCATCAACGAGATATAATCCGTATTCGTCACACAGCTTGTACCAATCCACTGGCTGGGGATAATGGGATGTTCTGACAGCGTTTATGTTTGATCTTTTCATCAAGCTTATATCTTTCAGCATGGTTTCCCTATCAACAATATGGCCTTTTCGTTCATGGTGTTCGTGAAGATTGACACCCTTCAGATAAACCGGCACTCCATTGACATGAAGCTGTTTGTTTTTTATCTCAACACTGCGGAATCCCACTTTACAGCCAAGAGCTTCTACAATGCCGCCGGAGCTGTTTTTTAAGCTGATGACAAGATTATAAAGATGAGGGATTTCAGCGCTCCATTTTTTCGGATTCTCTGTTTCTTTTGTAAACATCACAATATTTTTACCGTTCTCTACGGTTATGGTTTCCGAGCCGGAGAGGATTTCTCTGTTTTGGTCCCTGAGAGAGAATTCAATTGTATACGGGCTTGCCTCTGTCAAAAGACTTTTGATCTCTGTTTGAAGGGAAAGCTTTCCGTCCTTGTAGTCATTGATAAGGCCTGCTTGTGCAAAAAAGTCTCTTACATAGACTTTGTTCCTGGCTAGAAGATAAACGTCTCTCTGGATACCGCTCAATCTCCAGAAGTCCTGGTCTTCCAGGTAGCTTCCGTCGCACCACCGGTAGACTTCAACAGCGATAGAGTTCCGGCCTTCCCTGATGTAAGGAGTAATGCGAAATTCCGCAGGCGTCTTGCTCCCTTCATTGTATCCGACTTTTTGGCCGTTTATCCAAACATACATAGCGGAACTCACAGCCCCGAAATGTATAAAGATTTCTTTGTCTTTCCATTCTTTGGGAAGCCTGAAGTCGCGTTTGTATGAGCCGACCGGGTTATAGTTATGGTGGATATAGGGAGGATTTTTTTCGAACGGGTAACCTGCATTCACATAAATAGGGATACCATATCCCTGCAGTTCCCAGTTGCAGGGGACTGGTATATCGTCCCATCCGTTCGTATTATAATCCGGCTCGAAAAAGTAATAGGGCCTGTCTCCGGGCTTTCTTGACCAGCGGAATTTCCACATCCCGTTTAAATTGAAATAATAGGGGGAGTCTTCTTTTCTGTCTGCAACAGCCTGTTCTTTCTCAGCATATGGAATGAAGCTGGCCCTGGGAGTTTCCCGGTTTATTTGAAAAACAGCCGGATTCTCCCAGTCTCTGGGCTCTTTCTCCGTATACGCTTTTTTCGTATATTTATCCTCTGATGTGCAGCTTGATAATAAAGCAAGCACAAAACATAAAAAGGCACATATGAAGATGCTTTTTTTCATTTGTTCCTCACATTAAAGATTTTATCTTATTGTTTTTATAAAAAAAGAGTGATGCTTATATTATTATTTTCTTTTCAAGGATATTCAAGATTTTTTCTAAGAAACAAGCCAATGTGAAAATCAGATATGGATGGCACGTTTAACTTTCATCAGGCTGGCAAGTTCTTCAGCCCGCTGATCTTCCCCAGCGAGGAACCTCAGCTTATTCCTCGGCTCGCTCTCCTCTTTGAGGAACCATGCCCGCTCGCCTGC
>CAYWDH010000027.1:0-39105 GCA_964456985.1 uncultured Eubacteriales bacterium | reverse complement strand
CGAAGAAGAATGGCGTTAAAAATCTTTAGCGAGCACAAGCCATATCTGAATTTCACATGGGCTCGCCTATAAGGTAAAGTATGGTTGCATAAAATTAAAATGATTACGTGAACTAAAGGAATGATCATATTTTTAATAAATTAAGAATGACAAGAGAGTCGATCATAGCAAAGGTAGATGAAAACGCAACCATATTTTATGAATGATATACGCCCCGCCAGTATTGAAGTAAGTCCAAAAGAGTCTGTTCCATGGGCACTTCTGGAGCCCAGGATATCTCTTCCCTTATCTTCCTGTTATCCCCAACTAAAACCGGAATATCGACTTTTCTTAATTTCGATCTTTCTTTCTTAATATCTATTTTGACCTTTGAATTCTCTAAAAGCATATCCAATATCTTTTTTAAGGAAATGGCCCTTCCTGATGACACATTATAGATATGCCCTCTCCTGCCTTTTTTGATTAAAGAAAAATACGCTCTGACCACATCTCTTACATCTATAAAATCTCTCTTAGCCTCAATATTCCCCACTTTTATTATAGGGGGAGACAGGCCTTTTTCAATTCTTGCGATTTGACTTGCCCAGTCGGAGCACACAAAATCAGGACTTTGACCGGGTCCTGTGTGGGGGAAGGACCTGGCAATGATGATATCCAAAGCCTCGATTTCCGAATAAAATCGGCATAGGTTTTCCCCGCTCATTTTCGTAAACCCATAGGGACTCACCGGACAAACAGGATCCCTTTCCGTTAAAGGCTTTGAATAAGGCTCCAGCAAACCATATACGTCTGAAGAGCTGATAAAAAGGACCCTCGCCTTGCAAGCATGCTTTCTCACAGCCTCTAACAGATGAAAGGTCCCCATTATATTGACTTTAAAAGTCTCTTCTCTCTTTTTCCATGACTGCCCCACATTAGAAACAGCTGCCAGGTGGAAGACATAATCCGGCTTAGAGATCTTAACAAATTCTTCAATTTCCTTTTCATAACACACATCCGCCTTATACATGTGAAATTCTGATGGGTATTTTTCTTGTTCCGGCTCGTCCGGGAAACAGATCCCAAAAAATTCCGCTTTTTCCTTTTTTAATAGATCAACAAGATGGTTCCCTACGAATCCTGTTGCACCGGTCACGAATATACGCAATGTTAGACTTGTTCCCTCCAAAAATCCAAGAGATCTTTCAGAGACTGAGTGAAGGGTATTTTGGGTTCCCAGCCGGTTATTTTTCTGAATTTTGTGCTGTCTGAAAGGAGAATGGGAACATCCGATGGCCGCAGCCTGTCAGGATCCACCCTGACCTCTATGTTATCTCCGGCCAGAGAAAGGAGCATATCAAGAATTTCCTTGATTCGGTAGGCTTTCCCTGTTCCGATATTGTAAACCTCGCCTTTCTTTCCTTTTTCTAGGCTTAGCCAATAAGCACGCGCTATGTCTCTTACATCCGTAAAATCTCTTTGTGCATCCAAGTTCCCTACAGAGATGACCGGTTTCTGCTTTTTTTTCTCGATCAAAGCGATCTGTTTGGCAAAATTCGAGCAAATAAAGACTTCTCCCCTCCGGGGACCGGTATGATTGAAGCCCCTGGTCCTAACCGTATCCATTCCATAACTTTTAAAATACTGATAAGCAAGAAGGTCCTGGGCCACTTTGCTGACAGCATAAGGGCTTAAAGGTCTCAAATGATTATCTTCTTTCATAGGAACTTCCTCAGGGTAGACAAGGCCGTATTCTTCACTTGAACCCGCAATCTGAATTCTCGGCTTCATTCCAAGACTCAGCACAGCTTCAAATAAATTTATTTCTCCTATGGCATTGATCGAGAACGTTTCCGAAGGACACTTCCACGAAGTGGGTACAAAACTCTGTGCTGCCAGATGAAAGATGCGGTCAGGCCTAATCTGTGAAAGAGCTTTCTTTAGAGAAACAATATCTTTTAAATCCGCCTCATAAAGATGTATCCTTTCCAGTATATGATCGATATTGTCCCTGCGGCTTCTCCATCGTACAAATCCAAAGACTTCCACGTCTCTCTTCTCTGATAATATGTAATCAGCAAGATGGCTCCCTGCAAATCCTGTTATCCCAGTGATCAAGACTCTCATCATGCCTCCTTTTTAAGCCTCACCTATTTTTCTTGTAGTACTCTCTATAAAATTTTTTGAACTCCTGATTTTTTTGTTTGACCTTCCTCCACCAATCCTCATTCTGTTGATACCAAAGCACAGTCTCTTTCAATCCCTCGAAAAATCTTTTTTTCGCTCTCCAACCCAGAGAATGAATCTTTTTACAGTCTAGAAAATACCGTATATCATGGCCGGGTCTGTCTTTCACAAACTTTATCAAGCTTTTAGGTTTTCCAATAAGTTCGAGTATCTTTTCCGCTACCTCAATATTCTTCTTCTCTTCCTGAGCCCCAATGTTATACGCTTCTCCGACTTTCCCCCTTCTGAGAATACAGTCAATGGCCCGACAGTTATCCCTAACAAAAATCCAATCCCGTCGGTTCTCTCCTTCCCCATATAAAGGAAGTTCTTTGTCATCCAGTGCATTGGTTATGAATAGAGGTATGAACTTTTCCGGAAACTGATAGGGACCATAATTATTGCTCGGTCTCACTGTTATGACCGGTAAGCCGAAAGTAGCACGATAGGAGTGAACCAGATGATCGGCCCCTGCTTTAGAAGCCGCATAAGGGGAGGAGGGATTAAAAGCATCTCCCTCTCTGAAAGAATCAGTTTCAGCACTGCCGTAGACCTCATCTGTTGAAACATGTACAAAAAGTTCGATATTCGATTTTTTTAAAGCCTCCAGCAGGATAAAAGTACCAAACACATCTGTTAACACAAATTCTCCCGCATCTAAGATCGAACGGTCAACATGGGTTTCCGCTGCCATATGCACCACGATCTGGACTTTTTTAAAGATCCTGTTCACCAGCTTTTTATCCCTGATATCCCCCTTTATGAACTCATATCCGGGATTCTTTTCTATGTCTTTAAGATTATCAAGATTTCCTGCATAAGTCAGGCTGTCCAGATTCAAAATCCTGCATTGACTGTACTTTTCGAGTAAATAATGGATAAAATGACTTCCGATGAACCCGGCACCACCGGTCACCAGAATCGATTTATCATTCAGGGATCTCTCATCCATCTTTTCTTTCCCAGTCATATGGGATTTCATCTGTATGCGCATCAAGCCGGTACTCATCAGGATGCTCATAATCATAAAGCTCTGTGGGAATATTAATAACGACCGCTTCATTCTGGCTGACACACATCCACCCGTGATAGACTCCGGGCGGGATTTGAACTAGAATGGGATTGTGCTCACCTAAATAAAACTGATTGATCTCTCCGAAAGTAGGGGACCCGTCTCTTCCGTCATAGAGAGCCACTTTGATCATCCCGCTCACACAGGCGATATGATCTGTCTGTTTCTTGTGCATATGCCAGGCCTTGACAACATCCGGATATGTTGTGGTCATATAGACCTGTCCGAATCTCAGAAAAACATCATCATCACAACGGAGGATCTCCATAACTCTTCCTCTTTCATCTGGAATAACTTTTAATCTTTTTGTTTTGACTCCTTTGATCATGTCTCTCTCCTCATTGAGTTTTTCCCTGCTCTCTATCCAAACCGTTCACTGACAATCACCAAATCTCTATGACACTCTGATCTCCGACGGTAAATCTGTTCACAGATGGTTTACTGGGACATTTACGTATCCGCACTTCTCTTCCGATCAGGCTTTTATCAATCCTGCTTCGGATATCAATGACTTCACTTTTTTCAAGTACTATACTGTGCTCGATTTCAGTCCCCTTAATCTTACAACTGTTTTGAATTGAGGTAAAAGGGCCGATGTAAGAATCCTGGATCAATGTGTTCTCTCCGATTATTGCGGGACCCCGGATAACACTTTCTCTCACAACCGCTCCCTTCTCCAGCACAATACGACCCTTTAGATTCGACTTTTCATCAACATCCCCGAGTATGAGGCTGGAAATAGACTCGAGTATTAACCTGTTCGCATCCAGAATATCATCGATCTTACCTGTATCCTTCCACCAATCCTTGACTTTATGTGATTCGACCCTGAATCCATTGTCAATCAAATACTGGATAGCATCTGTTATCTCAAGTTCATCCCGCCATGAAGGTTTGATTGATTTTACAGCCTCGAAAATTGTGGAATCAAACATATACACTCCCACCAGAGCCAGATTGCTGGGAGGGTTTTTGGGTTTTTCAACCAGATTGATCACGCGCCCCTTTTCAAGTTCAGCCACACCAAACATCTGGGGGTTTGGAACTTCCGTCAATAAAATCAGGGAATTTGGCCGGCTCCGGACAAATCTGTTTACCAGGGATTTAAGACTGTCCTTAAGGATATTATCACCCAGATACATAACAAAATTCTCTTTCTGTAGAAAGCCTTCTGAAATTTTCACAGCATGTGCCAGGCCAAGGGGACTTTTCTGTTCTATATAAGATATTTGACAGCCCCATCTCGAGCCATCTCCCACAGCATGCATAATCTCATTCTTTGTCTCTCCGACTACGATTCCTATCTCCCTGATCCCTGCCTCTCTTAATGCTTCAATCCCATAAAACAACACAGGTTTGTTTGCCACAGGAACCAATTGTTTCGCCTGAGTAAAAGTCAGCGGCCGGAGTCTTGTCCCTTTCCCGCCGCTTAGTATGAGTCCTTTCATTTCACACCTTATCCAACCCTAGAATCCAAATCCTCCCAGGAAATTTTCTGTTTTGCCTATACCTCCTAAAAGAATTGAAAAGGCAAATTGGATCTCTGGTTCATCTCGATAATATAAAACTCTTAGGTCTGCTGTAAAATCAAGACACTGATAATGGTATACTAAAGAGACTGCAGAATAAAGCAGCTTTTTTTTCTGTAGGTTATAATCGACCTGAGATCTCGCCTCAAGGGAAAGGGCCGGTATTTTACAGCCGCCATAAAGGCTTATCTGGTGTCTTGCCAATAATGTTGTTTCTTTGTAAGGATTTACGCTTTTATACCAATTCAATCTGAAAAACCAATCATCATTAGGCGTACCTATATTAGCTCCCATCCTTATTCTTGATAAGGTCCCGTAATAGGGATTCAAAGACGCAGAGGCATCCAGATTGTACTTTCCTGAAGGGTAATACCTAAGGCTCGCGTTTATATCTGAGAATTCGGGAATTTCTCCGTTCACCTGATAAACCCTCAGAGGACCGTCCTCAGGAGACAAATAAAACGTCTGGCTTAATCCCATGGACAAGATCTCCCTGGGCATATCATTTTTCTTTACCAGAAATCGGTTTGTCAGGCCGTAACGAATATAGTGATTTGTATAAAAATAAGTGGCTGTGATGATTCTATCAGTAACATCAACCGGGCTGTCAAAACGATAGGACAGAGAAGGCTCGATAATGTGCTTTACTATTGGTTTGTTTTTTGAATCATAATAAACTTTGCTAAAGACAGGTCCTAAAAATTCCATATTCAGAGTATAGTTGTTAACAAAAAGGGGCTCATTGATCACTTCCTTTGTGCCTTCCTTGTAGCTCTGGAAATAATATACTGCATTTGAGGAAAAATCTGAATTGAGTGTGAACCAGGGAACACTGTTAAAGGGAAGGCTTAGTTTCGGATTCAATGATAAATACTGAGATTTTTTCTGAGTTCCGTTTTCATAAGCAGAGTCATAACCATACTCCCATGACTTAAAACCACTTGAAAACGACAAATAAAGAGGAGAAAAAATTTTGATTTTCGACGAACTGAAAGACAGCTCAGGCTTACTGTACTTGATTATTGATCTATCAGCCTCCCTGAAATAGGTTTCAAAACGAGAAACACGGGCATTGAAGCTGAAATAGGACCAGGATCTGGTTATGTAAGCTTCCGAACGCTTGTTAGCCACTACAGCCCTGTTGAAGTTATTATCAAATTCCCTTAAAAAATCAAAGGAACTTTGGTAGTCAACATCCGCTGTAAGTCTAAACTTTAAGGGAAGAGGATTTGAATGCTTCAAACGAATAATATACGCGTTTTTTTCAGCATCCTGATAATCAGGATTGTTGGAGTGGAAATAAAACAAATCCATCTGGCCCTGTAAATTCTGGGAAAAAAGATATCTGTACTGAAGGCTGCCCCCAAAACCTCGGGCAGAATAATAATTCACATTTGCTGTGGCGTCCATGTTTCTTTTCATTGCCCAGTAAAATCCCTGCTCAACGATCATCCCCTTATTGCCTGAATAACCTATACTCGGCATTAAAAATCCGGTGGTTCTTTCTTCACCCACCGGATATTTCATATAAGGCAGATAAAAAATCGGTATTTTCTTTATGGAAAACACAGAATTCCACATTTCAATGTAATCATCCCTTTTGTAATTTGCTTTGGAACAAGAGAATTTCCATCTAGGGACTTCCTGGGTGCATGATGTGATCCATGCTTTCTTCAATCTGTAAAAGTCTTCGCTCTCCCTCTCCACATGTTCAGCCTCATAAGTAATGGTAGGTTTCACTATGGCATGCACATCTTTTAAATCCCCTTCAGATGTTTCAAGGTTGATATTTATCTGTTCCACACTTATGACTTCCCCGGGAAGATGAATAGAGACATTTCCTCTGGCCATGATGTCTTTTGTTTCAGTATCCAGTTCCACCCAATCGGCAAAAAGAGTAATATCTTTATAATGGATCTCAACATTCCCGGATGCCGTGATCTTCCCACTGACTTTCTCTTTGTACTGAGCAATGATTTTTATCTGGGACGGGTTGTCTTCCTGCGCTGAGTTCGCAAATGCTGTGAGAGCCATAAGCAGAAATACAGTTAACAAGTAAAAAGACGTTCTATTAACCATTTACGGTAAAATTTAACACAACCCCCGGTACAAATCAATACAGCGGGCTTGACAGGTATCCATATTCAACCGATAATGATTTCAGGTTAAATCCAGAGAGAAAAGCATTCATATAAAAGAAAAAAACAGAAAGTATTCCAGATGCAGCAAAAAAAAATCCCTCCAAAAAAAGAAAATTACCGCAAAATCCTAGAGTTGTCTTCTATCGGTCTCGCCCTTCCCTCTTCAATAGCTATAGGCCTTTTTTTTGGTTACTATCTGGATAAATGGCTTGGCACACAACCTTGGCTTCTGATTATTTTCCTTTTATTTGGTATTGCATCGGGTATAATATCCCTTATACGAGGAGTTAACAAATACAAAGAAGATTAGAATCCCATCAAACCACAGTATAATGAAATGAGCGTGAATAACCAGAACATTGAAGAAAAAATTTTCAAGCGCATGCCGAAAGAGATCCTTATTCTCTCCTTCGTTCTGTCTGTAGGTGCTTTTATCATCTTTGACTTGTTAAGCGCTGTGCTTTTATTATTCGGAGGAATCACAGCCGTTCTAAGCTTTATTTGGTTGAAAAGTTCTATCACAAGACTTTTAGCTCAAGAGAAAAAAAAGGCTTTAAAATCAGCGGCTTTTCTTTATGGGATCAGACTTGTATTGATTATTGCCATGATATTTATTATAATTTTCTTTTTTCAAAATAAGGTATTAGCCTTTGCAGCAGGCTTCTCGACGATAATCGTCGTGATGTTGATTGAAGGTGCGGCTGCTGCTTTAAAAATAATGAAATGGAAAAGTTAGAACACAGCTTATATATTGTAGAGCTGTTCAATAAGTTATTCGGTAAATCCCTGGCATGGGTGCTGTCTTTATTTGGAATTCATATTCAAAATCCGGAGCATTTTGTACCCGACTATGTGGTTATGAGCATCATCGTCGTCATCGCAATCATTGTCTTCTTCCGTCTTGCTTCCAGAAAACTGAACTCTGTCCCTTCCAAGATGCAGAGTTTTCTGGAATTACTGATCCAGACCTTTGAAAACCAACTGGTTGAAACAGTAGGAGAGCAGGGAAGACAATACGTTCCTCTGGTAGCGACCATCGGGATATTTATCTTCATCAGCAATCTTCTCGGTCTTGTTCCCGGACTCATGTCACCCACAAGCAATCTGAATGTGACGGTTGCTTGTGCTTTAGTGGTGTTTATTTATTATCATTGGCAGGGAATAAAAAGCCAGGGTTTTTTTAAATATTTAAAACATTTTACAGGACCCATCCCTTTTCTTGCTCCCTTAATGCTGCCTATAGAAATAATCAGCCATTTTTCAAGAATTGTCTCTTTATCCATTCGTCTCTTCGGCAACATATTCGCAGAGGAACTTCTCATTGTTGTCATGCTATCCATAATTCCCTTTCTTCTCCCTCTTCCTTTCATGGCGGTGGCTATTTTTACAGCATTTATACAGGCTTTTGTTTTTGTGTTACTGACATGCATTTATCTATCAGGTGCAGTAGCTCAGGAGGAAGAACATTAAATGAAAAGGAGAAAAAAATGCCAAAAAATTTAAAACCATTGACTTTACTTTTCTTTTTTTTAGTGGTGATGAGCGCACCTCTTTTAGCCCAAGATGCAGGCCTATCTGACAACAGAGCTTCCCTGTTTAGATTATCTTTGATCATTGGCGGGGCTGTCATTGCCCTCGCTGCAGCTGCAGGTATCTTCGGCCAGGCCAAAGCTATAAGCAGTGCCTGCGAAGGTATCTCCAGAAATCCAAATTCAGCTCCACACATCCGGTTTTTGCTCATTTTTGGCTTGGTTCTCATCGAAACCCTTGTTATCTATGCTCTTCTTATCTCAATAATTATCCTTATGGTAAAGTGGGGACAGTACGTTTGATCATAACCAGCCTGGATGATTCACAAGTCAAGGCTAGTAAACAATTAAGCTAATGCATGACTCTGTTTTCGGTATCATCAAAACGACATTCAAAAGATTCGGTGAAGATAGATGCGGAAATTTTTCCATCATTATTTCTTATTTCACATTACTTTGCGCCATACCGCTGGTTGCCCTTTTTGCTTTTATTACAACAAAAATATTAGGAAGCGCTGAGCTTGCCTTCCGCAGCCTTAATATCCTCTCTGATGAATTTTTTGCCCAGATGGACCCTCTCTTTTTCGAGCGGGTTCAAGCTTTATCAAAAAATATAGGGAATCTTGGTTGGTTCGGCCTTGCCGGATCTTTCATAGCTGCCAGCTTCCTGTTTTCCAATCTTATCTATTCAATCAATTTTATATTTAAAGCAAACTACCAAAAATCCTTTTTTTACAACCGGCTCATGGAGTACCTGATCATGTTCGTCCTTGGAATTATGATGCTGATATCGATTTCCATCACTGCCATATGGACAGCGCTGCACAAGACTCTGAGAGAAAGTGAGGTTATTGCCAAACATATAAATCCTAAAGTCGTGTCCATAACCGATAATTTCTTTCTCCAGTATCTCATCCCGCTTACTCTGACATTTGTTGTTTTTTTTATTCTTTATAAATTTATCCCCGAAATCAAAGTCCATACGAAAGCAGCGGTCATCGCCGCGGCCATATGCACTTTATTATGGGAGGTTTTTAAAAGTCTGTTCGCATTTTATGTAGCCCATTTCTCAGCCATCGGAATAGTCCTGTCACAACTTCTTCAGGGAACTCTGACATCTATCATATTCTTTCTGCTGTGGATATCATTTTCTCTGATAATATTTTTCTGGTGTGCTGAATTGGGAGCTGTGCTAAACGAGAGGATTCATGAAAAAACTGCCTGAAAAACCATCTCCGCCTTTCACAGTAAAAAAAATTGCCAAATACCTGCACTGTCCTTTTGAAGGAAGCGGAGAGACCATAATAAAAGGGGTTTCCAGTCTAGAGAAAGCCAAAAAAGGCGATCTGGTTTTTTTCTCCCAACAAAAATTCAGGAAATCCCTGGAAAAAACTCGTGCCTCTGCTGCCATCATCCCAGTCAGCGAAACATTCAACCGGGTTCCTGTCATCAAATCAGAAAACCCCCATCTGAACTTTATTAAAGTCATTGAACTTTTACACTATCCTGAACTTCCCGAACCAGGGATTCACGCTACAGCTTCGATTTCTCCCTCGGCTAAAATCGAACCTCATGTCTCCATAGGAGCCTTTGCATGCATAGGGGATAATGTTGAAATAGGAAGCAGGACTATCATCTTTCCCCTTGTCACCATTTATCCGGGGGTTATAATAGGACAGGACTGTATTATCCATTCACATGTTTCCATCCGAAGTTCCACAAAAATCGGAAAGGGAGTTATCATTCATAATGGGGTGACCCTTGGTTCGGATGGTTTCGGTTATGTAAAGAAAAAAGATGGTTCCTACACGAAAATCCCACAAATCGGGAAGGTCATCATTAAAGACAATGTCGAGATAGGAGCGAATACAGCTGTGGATAGAGCCGCCTTGGATAGCACTGTTATCCACAGAGGAGTGAAAATAGACAACCTGGTTCAAATAGGACATAATGTCAAAATAGGGGAAAATTCAATCATTGCCGGACAAACCGGGATCAGCGGCAGTGTCAAGGTGGGGAAGAACGTAGTGATGGGAGGACAGGTCGGCATAGGGGACCATATAGAAATAGGCGACAACGTGATCATAGCTGGAAAATCCGGGGTTATAGGTAATATCCCGCCAGATATGATCATTGGAGGGTATCCCCATCAGGATATTATGACATGGAAAAAAATATGGGCTTCCTTGTCTCAACTGCGTCCCCTGATAAAAGAGGTCAAAAGCCTCAAAAAACGCCTCGAAAAATTCGAAAACAAAGAAAAATAACACCAGATACAGATAATCCTGATTATTTATCCCTCTCGATATATTTATTCACGGCTAGTCCGGCCTCCACTCCGGCTCCCACAGCTGTTGCGACCTGGTTGCTGCAGGCATCTGTCACATCGCCCGCTGCAAATATTCCCCGCTCAGACGTGGCCATGTTCTTTGTGACTATAATCTCCCCCTTGTCATTCAAATCCACCAGTCCTTTCACAATATCCGTATTGGGGATCATACCGACAGAAACAAAAATTCCTTCAATTTCTATCTCGGATTCCTTCTTGTTTATTAGATTTAGTATCTTTGCTGACCGGACCTTTTGGTCTCCTTTTATCTCCTTTACAACCGAGCTCAGCATAAACTCTATTCTTTCATTGTCCTCAGCTCTTACCTGAAGTACTTTTTCCGCCCTGAATTGATCCCGTCTGTGAAGGACAATCACCTTTTTCGCAAACCTGGTCAGGAACAATGCTTCTGTTAAAGCATAACTTCCCCCTCCCACAACAGCAATGACTTTATCTCTGAAAAAAGCGCCGTCACAAGTAGCGCAATAGGATACTCCCTTTCCCGTGAACTGGCGCTCGCCGGGAACATCCAGTTTTCTGTGACTGGATCCGGTCGCAATAATGAGGCCCTTGGCTGAGAATTCCTTTTCTACGGTTCTCACAGTCCAGATATTATGTGTTTTTTCTATTTTCTTTATCTCGTCCTGACTTATCTCACATCCGAATTTCAAGGCCTGGGATTTAAATCCCTCTGCAAGCGAAAAAGACGACACGGCCTCAGGAAAACCAGGGTAATTCTCTATGATATCTGTCAGTAAGATCTGCCCGCCCGGCATTCCCTTATCTAAAATAAGGGTGTTAAACAGGGCACGCCCTGTATAAATACCTGCTGATAAACCCGCTGGTCCGGCCCCTGCAATCACCACATCATATGTATGTTTCATATTTGAAAATTCCTTTCTTTTCCTGATTGATTATCCCCAACCAAGTTTCTCCTGGACAAGGTCAAAATAATTTCTTTTCGGTGAGGAAATTAAAGCAAGCGCATAATTACTGTTCTTTATTTCCACTTCTTCATTCCTTTTGAGCAAATTCCCTCTTTGCCCGTCTAAAGTCAGATATGTCTTCTCTCCACCTGAAAGGACTTTGATCATGACCTTTGACTCTGATGAAATGACCATAGGACGAAAAGTGAGCGTGTGAGGACAGATAGGAGCGATAATAATGGAAGGAATATGAGGGTGTATAATGGGGCCGCCCGCTGAAAGGGAGTAAGCCGTGGAACCAGTAGGTGTAGATATGATAATCCCGTCTAAACGGGGCACAGCTATCTTCTTTTCATTGATCCATATCTCACATCTGATCATCCTTGCCAGAGCCCCTTTATTTATGACGATATCATTCAAACAAAGAAACGTTCTCCTTTGATGAGAGACCTCCAGCATCTGCCTGTAGCTGACAACGGAATCATTTCCTTTTAAATACTCATCCAGAGTGACATACATCTCGTCTAGGGGAACTTCAGTCAAGAACCCGAGGCTCCCCATATTCACTCCCATAACAGGAACCCCAGACTTTGCAGCTAAATGAGCGATACTCAACATTGTCCCGTCTCCCCCTAAAACTACGACCATATCAGATAAAGCAGGGACTTTTTCTCTGCGCATCCCCTTGTTCTTCTTCAATTTTTTCGCTGCAAACTCTTCTAAGACACATTCAATACCCTTTTTTTCAAAATAGAGCATAAGCTCTCTCAAAACGTTTTTAATGCCGGGTGCATGAGGCTTAATGATGAATCCCGCTTTTTTAATCTTTTTCATTCCAAACAGCCTCCTTAATCAATGTCTTTAATTTCTTTAAATCCAAGCCCTTTCTTTTAACAGAACATAAAATAAAAAATTCCCTGTTTCCTTTCTGACCTTTTACCGGGCTTTCTGTTACATTGAGGACATCTATTCCCAGATCAAGGACTTGCCCTACAACCCTATTCAGCACATCTTCATGAATATTTGGGTCCTTAATGACTCCATTCCTTCCCACATTGCTTCTTCCCGCTTCAAACTGAGGTTTGATCAAAGAAATGATTTCTCCTCCCCTTAAAATACTTCGGACAGCCGGAAGCACTTTTAATACAGAGATAAAAGACAGGTCCATGGTCACAAGCTGGATCTCCCCATCAAAATCCCCTTTTTCCAGAAATCGAGCGTTCTTTTGTATGAGGACAACCCTCAGATCGTTTCTCAGTTTCCAGTCTATCTGTCTTGTGTCAACATCAACGGCGTATATCTTTTGAGCGCCTCTTTGAAGCAGACAGTCAGTAAATCCGCCTGTAGAAGCCCCTAAATCCGCTGCTGTTATTCCTTTGACATCAATCCTGAATTCATCCAGGGCTTTCTCTAATTTAATTCCCCCGCGCCCCACATAGGCAGGCTTTTGAGTTAAGGAAAGGTCCATGCTTTTATCAATGAAATCCCCGGCTTTCATAACCTTTTTCCCAGAGGCCTTCACAAGCCCGGCCATAATCAAGGCTCTCGCCTTATTGCGGCTTTCTGCAAGTCCTCTATCAACAAGAAGTTTATCAGCCCTTTCCTTCATCATCCTGTTAACACCCTGTGGTTTTATGACTTATACAGACTCTCTATATGGGCAACAATACCATCCGGATGCAGTCCGAACATTTTTTTTATCTGTTCTACTTTTCCTACCGGATAAATCTTTTTTGGTATGCCTATTCTCTTGAATTTAATATTAAAAATACTTTTGGTGTCTAAAAATTCCCTAACTGCGCTTCCGAACCCACCGGTAATAACACCTTCCTCTGCTGTAATAACCGCACTCCCTTTCTCAGCAAAATCAAGTATCATCTCTTCATCCAGGGGACTGGCAAATCGTGCATTCATAACAGCAAGGCTTATTCCCTTTCTTTCCAGCTTTTCCGCTGCTTGCAGACAAGGATGAACCATATTACCGTAGGCAATGAGCAGATCTTTGCCTTCTTTCAACAGCTCGCCTTTCCCGACAGGGATATCTTTGAAATCCTTATCCATAGGAACTCCAAAGGCTTTCCCCTTCGGAAACCGGAGAGCGACAGGATGCCTGTAAGAAAAGGCAGAATTCAACATATGCTGGAGCTCGTTCTCATCCTTAGGTGCCATGACGATCATATTCGGAAGATGCCTAAAATAGACGATATCATTGATTCCCTGATGCGTGGGGCCATCATCAGGCACAATCCCGGCCCGGTCCAAAGCAAATATGACCGGTATATCCATCAAGCTGACATCGTGATAAAGCTGGTCATAGGCCCTCTGGAGAAATGTTGAATAAATAGCGACAACCGGCTTGAATCCGCTCAACGCCAGCGCTGCAGAAAAGTCAACCGCATGCTGTTCGGCAATGCCTACATCAAAAAAATGTTCGGGAAATCTATCCGCAAAATTTTTAAGCCCTGTTCCGTCCGGCATTGCAGCCGTGATAGCGACGATGTCTTTATCTTTTTCCGCCAGCTTTTCCATTGTTTTTCCAAAAACAGACGAAAAAGTCGGGCGTGAATCCCCGCTCTCCATTTTACCTGTCTTTATATCAAACGGGTGGGCGCTGTGAAATCTGGAAGGCTCGTTCTGAGCCGGAAGGTAGCCCTTTCCTTTTTTTGTAGCGCAGAGAACAACCACAGGTCCGTCATAATACTTGGCTTCTTCAAACGCTTCAATCAAAGACTTCAGGCTGTGTCCTTCAACGGCTCCTATGTAACGTATCCCGAGCTCTTCAAACAAAAGACCCGGAAAGAAAGTCTTTTTTATAGCCTCCTCAAAAGCCCTGCCTGCTTTTATTAACGGCCATCCTATGAACGGAATCGCTTTAAGAAAAGTCTTTGCATGATCCTTCATCCTCAAATAGTGCTGTCCGGAGACAAGATAAGTCAAATATTTGGACAAAGCCCCGACATTGCGAGAAATAGACATCTCATTATAGTTTAAAACGATTATTATCTTTTCTCTGTGATGGCCTATCTGGTTCAGGGCTTCCCATGCCACTCCTCCGGTCAAGCCTCCGTCCCCAACAACCGCTATGACATTATGGTTCTGATTCTTCCTATCCCTGGCAACAGCCATACCCATGGCTGCTGACAACGCAGTTGAGGCATGCCCAGTGTTAAAAACATCGTGCTCGCTCTCTTCTCTGACCGGAAAACCTGAAAGACCCCCCATTTTTCTGAGATTATAAAAGTCGCCCTTTCTTCCGGTAAGAAGTTTATGCGTATAGCATTGATGACCCACATCCCATATGATTTTATCTTTGGGCGAATCGAAAACATAATTAAGCGCCAGAGTGAGCTCAACAACACCCAGATTAGGGGAAAGGTGGCCACCTGTCTTTGAAACGACCTTGATTATCAGATCCCTTATCTCCCAGGCCAGCGTGTAAAGCTGCTTATAGGAAAGATTTTTTAGATTCTGGGGACTTTTTATCCGGTCAAGGATACTTTCATTCTCCATTGTGTTTCCTGACCTCCAAAAGCTTTATTGCCAAATATCTCAACTCATCGGATTCTATTGACTTCTCATCAAGCGCTTTGACCGCTGAGTTGACATATGTAAAAAGCTTTTTTCTTGCATTGTCACGACCACTGAAAAAGACTTCGTTGGGGCTAAATGGTTTCCCGTCCCGGATATCCTCATACGAATCCAGAATATCATCCCTTAGTTGAAAGGCAAACCCCAAATTTTCAGCATACTTTGATACAGCCTTTAGTTCATCAGGAGATGCCTGTCCAAGCAAAGCTCCTGTTCGTACCGAAGCGGATATGAGACTGCCTGTCTTTTTTATCACCAACAAAGAGTAATCCTCTCGCTTTAAATCTTCTATTGACGCTTTGATATCCAGATACTGTCCGCCCACCATGCCCGAGATTCCGGCAGAACGGCTGATTTCTTCTATAACTTTAATTTTTGTTTCAAGAGCTTCACTTACAACAGAAGCCTGGGAAAGAATCTTAAACGCCAAGGTCAGCAGAGCATCTCCCGCAAGAATAGCGACATCTTCTCCATACGCTTTATGACAAGACGGCTTTCCCCTCCTGAAATCATCATCGTCCATTGCCGGCAGGTCATCATGTATCAGAGAATAATTATGGATAAGCTCAATGGCACAGGCAAAAGGAAGAGCTGTATTACAATCACATCCGAAAGTTTCTCCTGCACACAGAACAAGGACAGGCCTGAATCTTTTTCCTCCGGAAAAAACGGAATATTTCATCGCATCCGCAAGGCCATCCTTATAGCAGTTGAGTATTTTTCCCAGCTCTCTCTCGATCAACCCTTTCTTTACTCGAATTTTTTCTTCGATTTTCATTTTAAAATGGAAGATCCTCGTTTCCTTCGTTATCAGGATCCTCTTTGTCTTCTTCATCATCTCCCGGAGGCTCTTCATCCTTTTTATCCACATTAAAAGGCTCAGCTGACACATTCCCTTCCTCATCTTTCAGAAGGATCTCAACTTTTTTTTCAGCCTTTTCAAGTTCACTTCTTAAAAATTTTGCAAGCTTAACCCCTTTTTCAAAAAGCTTCAAAGATTCGTCTAAAGATAGATCTCCCTGCTCTAACTTCTCTACAGTTGTCTCTAAATCCTTCAGTGCTTTTTCAAAATTCAGTTCTTTCATTTTACTCTCCTCTTTAATCCACCTGAACTATTCATAAAAAAACAGCTATGTGTATCTTCCTGCTTTGCTTTCAAGGCAATACATGCTTTTCATAAAAAAATGGCGATGTTCATTGTTTTTTCTTATATCTATCTTCAATCATTTTTCTTCGATCGACCGAACTAACCTCGCATCTGAACTCTCCCTTAAAAAAAGAAACTGTCAATCTTTTTCCCTTTTCAACCTTATCAATGGTTTTGACAAGGGAGTCATTTCCATCTTCCCAGCACAGGGCATAGCCTTTTTTTAATATATTTAAAGGGCTGAGATTATGCAATTGGGAAGCCAGCATTTCCCATTGACTCTGAAGGCTGCGGCATGTTTCTTTAATGAGAGTCGTTATTCTCTGTTCCGTAAACCTCACTTCTGACCTGTATTCAGTCATTTTTTTCTGTTCTGCCCTCATGAAATTAACCGCCCTGATATCAAGGTCATCCACAGTCTGAGCCAGTTGATACAACCTCTCCTTAAATCTCTGAAAAGCATGATGGCGTATCAAGTCCATGACCCTGCTTTTTCTTTCCTGAGTCATATATCTCATCTGGTGATCCATTACCTTTTCAAAGCTCTCGATCCGCTCAAGAAAAGCCTGCTCTTTTTCTATCAGTATTTCAGCTGCTGCCGAAGGTGTGGATGCCCGCTTGTCTGCAACGAAGTCAGCAATAGTGAAATCTATCTCATGACCGACTGCTGAAATAACAGGAACAGGAGACCTGAATATGGCCCTGGCAACCTCTTCTTCGTTAAACGCCCATAGGTCTTCGATGGAGCCGCCTCCCCGCCCAACGATAATGACATCTAAATCAGGAATAGTCCCCAGGTAATCCACAGCTTTGACAATTTCCTCTGCCGCTCCTTCTCCCTGAACTCTCACCGGATAAATAAGGACATGAAGCCTTGCAAACCTTCTCTCTATTGTCTGTAAGATATCAATAATAGCCGCTCCCTTTGGAGATGTGACAACTCCGACTTTTTTCGGGAGCACAGGAATTTTCTTCTTTTTTTCAGGAGCAAAAAGACCTTCTTGTTCAAGTTTCTTCTTTAACTGTTCAAAGGCAAGCTGGAGAGCCCCTTTGCCTTTTGGTTCGACCTGTTCGACCTGGATCTGGTACCGGCCTCTCTGTGCATACACACTAATCAATCCCTTGCAGACAATCTGGATCCCATCCTCCATCTTAAATGGAATTTTTACAGCATTGGAACGCCACATAACAGCATGCAGCTGGCTGTGCTCATCTTTTAAGTCAAAATACAGATGCTGGGAATGAGCGCGCTTGAAATTAGAGACCTCACCTTCTACCCATATCAATGGAAATTTACTTTCAAGTTCGTTTTTTATGATGTTTGTGAGCTCTGTAACGGTATAAACCTTGTTCTTTTCCTGTGCGCTGTTACTGTTCAAGTTCTCCACCTATCTTAACTCTTTCTATCAATAAAGCTTTCCCTGTCTGATAGTCTATCTCCAGGTAAACAGCATTAAGAATAAATCCTTCCTTTGAAGGACTGAATCGCTGCGGTCTTGAAGTAAGAAACCTGTCAACAGCTTGTTCTTTTTTAATTCCAATGACCGAATGATATCCACCTACCATTCCTATATCAGATATATAGGCTGTGCCCCGGGGGAGGATTTTTTCGTCTGCGGTCTGTACATGCGTATGTGTCCCGCATACAGCTGATACTTTTCCGTCAAGATACCAGCCTAATGCCTGCTTTTCAGAAGTAGCTTCTGCATGGAAATCAACCACAATAACAGGAGTCTTTTTTTTCAGAGCATCAATCTCCTTTTCAGCGATTCTAAAGGGGCAGTTTATAGGCTCCATAAACACTCTCCCCTGGAGGTTCAAAAAGGCGATGTTTCTGCCCTGGGAATCCTCAATAACACAAGCACCCCTACCAGGACATGGCGGTGGATAATTAGCAGGCCTGATAATCCGTGGCTCTTTATCTAAATACTCCGATGCTTCCTTTTTGTCCCATATATGGTTACCGGATGTAATGATATCAACACCTGTGAGAAGCTCTTCTCCCACTTTTTCGGTGATACCGATTCCGCCAGCCGCGTTCTCACCGTTTACTGCGATAAGGGATGGCTTGTACTCTTTCCTTAAAAAAGCAAGAGAGTTTTTTACGCTTTTCCTCCCAGGCCTACCAATCACATCACCTAGGAATAATATGGTTACCCTATCTTGCATATTCTACAGCTCTCATTTCTCTTATAACAGTAACTTTAATTTGACCTGGGTAGTCCAACTCCTCCTTTATCTTTTTCGCAATATCTTTAGCCACTGAAGAAGCCTCTTCGTCAGACATCCTCTGGCTCTCGACTATAATCCTTATTTCACGTCCTGCTTGAAGAGCAAACGCCTTTGCTACTCCTTTAAAAGAATGGGCTATCTCTTCCAGTTTCTCCAACCTCTTGATATATGTCTCAAGGAGCTCTCTTCTTGCCCCTGGACGGGCTGCAGAAAGTGTATCAGCCGCTTGAACTAAAACAGCTTCTACAGAGGAAAACTCCACATCCCGGTGATGGGAAGCAATAGCATCTCTCACTTCCTTTACTTCTCCGCACTTCTTGGCCAGGGACACACTGAGTTCTGTATGGGTCCCCTCGACTTCTCTATCCACAGCTTTTCCTATATCATGCAGCAAACCGGCCCTTAAGGCAATTTTTTCATCCGCGCCTATTTCTTTAGCCATAAGAGCTGAAAGAAAAGCTACTTCCTTTGAATGCTGGAGAACGTTCTGACCGTAGCTGGTTCTGTACTTCAGCTTCCCCAAAAGCTTTATAAGCTCGGGGTGCAGATCCTGAATCCGGAGTTCAAGCGCCACTGATTCTCCTTCCTCTTTTACCTTTTCATCCAATTCCTGTTTCACCTTCTCAACCACTTCCTCGATTCTGGCTGGATGGATCCGGCCGTCTGCAATAAGCTTTTCAATTGCCAACCGCGCTGTCTCCCTACGGATAGGATCGAAACTGGAGAGGATCACAGCCTCAGGTGTATCGTCGACGATTATATCAACCCCTGTCGCCATCTCCAAAGACCTTATATTCCTTCCTTCTCTTCCGATAATCCTTCCTTTCATATCATCAGAAGGAAGGTCAACAACTGATACTGTGGTTTCAACGACATGTTCAGCCGCGGATCTCTGTATGGCTTGGCTAATAATATCCTTTGCCATATTTTGGCTCTTCTCCTTTGTCTCTTCTTCTATTTCCCGCACTATCTGCACGGATTCAAGTTTGGCTTCATCCTCTATTTGACGGATCAATTCCTTCTTTGCCTCTTCCTTGGTGAGATTTCCTATTCTCTCCAAATTGGCTATGGCTTTGTTTCTCGTTTCCTGATTTTCCTTCTCCTGTTCATTAAGCTCCCGTTCCCTGGTAAACAGCCTCTGTTCCTTATTGGAAATGTTTCGCTCCCTGCGTTCCAGGTTTTTAAACTTCCTCTCTAAATTTTCCTCTTTTTGGACAAGCCTCCTTTCCATATCACTCAGCTTCCTTCGCTGATTTCTAGTCTGATCTTCAAAATCAGACTTCAAGTTAATTAATTTTTCTTTGGCCTCTATGGAAGCTTCCCTTTTGATTTTATCTGCTTCCTCCGAGGCCTTTTCATAGATTTCTTTTGCCTCTTCCTTGGCTCTTAAAACGGCCCGGATCCCTGAGTTTTTCTTTATGAAGAAAAACACCAGGACCCCAATAAGGAGAACAAAAAAACTTAAAGCGATGATAACACCCAAATTCACTTCTATCACCTCCAACATAGGGATGTTAGAGGAGAAGAATGTCAGGAGGCATACTTAAATCACAATAGAGAATTCATTGTTAGACGGGGACAAAACATCACTAACCTTAACTCTTTTTCAAATAAAAATATCTCATCTATTTTCTCTATGTCCATTTTTCTATATTTATTTTCTTGCACGATCTGCATCTTTATATGTATTCACGCCTCTTAAAATACGTTCCTCCAGACTTTCTATTTCTCTCTCCATATTCCCTATAGCTTCATTTAATTTATCTAATTTCTTCTGTGAAAGAAAAAATTCATCAGCAATATTTAAAGCTGCCAGAACCGCAATCTTAACCATATCATTCGACTTGGATTCCACAGCCACCTTACGCATTTTTTTGTCTACATAGGAAGTAAGATGACTGACATACTTTTCATCCTCTGCACCTTTGACCTTTATCCTAAATTTCTGATCAAATATCTCGATCTCAATGACTTTATTAATCATATCCCAATTTTATCGATCTGGCTTATTATCGACTCTATCCTCTTTTTAATTTCTTCCCTTTCTGTTTGGAATCCTTTTAAATTTTCACTTAACTTTCCCGCTTCTTTTGCTTTAAGTGAAAGATTTTTTCTTTCTTTTTTTAATCCATCTAATTCCAGTTTTAACTTCTCGTTTTCAGCGGAAAGTTCATTTATATAATCGATGATCTTTCCTATCTTCCCTTCCAGGATTTTAATCCTTTCCAATTCACTTGTCAATCTTGACCTCCTCCCCTTAAGATTAACCCAAACTCTGTATTCAAAGCTTTGATTATCTTTTCTTGAAAACCGTCTGCTTCCTCTGCAAGCAGGGTTCTTTCCGGATGACGAAAGACAAAACGAAAAGATAAACTGACCTTATCCTTAGGTATTTCTTTTCCCCAAAACCTGTCATACAGAACATATTCTTCAAGATAAGGTATCATCAGCTTTTCTATACATTCTTTGATTTCCTGATAGCTAATATCCCGTCCGGCAATGAAAGAAATATCGCGGATTATTCCTGGATACCGACTTACAGGAGAATATTTAAAGGGTTTGGGCTGTTTTTTAAGTAGACTCCCCAGGTTTATTTCCGCAGCCCATACATGTCCCTGAATAGAATAGGCACTGACTATATCCTGCTTTAATCCCCCAAGGAATCCTATCTTTTCCCCCTTGAAATTTAAACAAAGGGAATTATTTTCCTCAAAAAATGGATTTGTCTCTACCGTAAAGGAGAAATCCTCGAATTTCAGATACCTCAGAAGTTCCTCACAAGTTCCCTTTAAATGGAAAAAATCGGAATTTTCCGGTTCCCCTTTCCAAAAAACAGGATCCAACTGGCCCGTGGTAGCAAAACCAAGTGAGTATCTCTCAAAGTACTTCTCATCCTTCTTGAAAAATACATTACCTGTTTCAAAAACATGGACCCCTTCAGCACCCCTGTTCACATTCCACACTATATTCCCAAGCAACCCCCCTATAAGGGTCGTTCGTAAGAGGGATGCTTTGAGTGATACCGGGTTTCTTATCTCAACGGCATCCAGTCCGGTCTTAAAAAGTTTTTCTTGCTCGGGATCCATGAAGCTGTAATTAACGACTTCATCAAATCCTTCATGGAACAAAAGGTTCCTGATTCTGTCTTCGATTTCCTTTCTACTATTAACTTCCAGATTAATCCCCTGTAGTACAGGGATATGAGACGGAATCTTATCATAACCATAAAAACGCGCTATCTCCTCTATGAGATCAGCTTCTCGTTCTATATCCACCCTGAAGGAAGGAACTTGAACTCTCCATATCCCCTCTCTCTGCTTCTCCAATTTGAACTCCATCCTCTTTAAAAAATCAATAATAAAACCTTCGTTAATGTCAATCCCCAACAGCTCTGAGACTCGATGGTGCCGCAATATAACAGTCTTCGTTTTTCTGGGCTTTGGATATATATCTATCATTCCCTTCAGTGCTTTCCCTCCTATCTGGGTCAGCAGGGATGCGGTCATACCGGCAGCTTCCGGAGGAAAGGAAATATCTGTGCCTCTCTCAAAACGATAAGAGGCATCGGTCTGGATTCCGATTTCCTTCCACGTCTTGCGAACACAGACAGGATCAAAACAAGCGCTCTCAATGAACACATTCTTTGTTTCTTCTGTTACTGCCGTATCCTCTCCTCCTATAATTCCTGCAAGAGCCACGGGCCTGTTCTCATCAGCGATGACTAACATACTCTGAGAGAGGGCGACATTCTCACCTCCCAGCACTTTTAATTCTTCTCCGTTTCTTGCTGTTCTTACGATTATCTTATTGCTGCTGAGTTTATTTAAATCAAAAGCATGAATCGGCTGCGCAGTGGAAAATAAAATATAATTGGTCACGTCGACAACATTATTGACTGGGGACAATCCCATAGCCTTTATTCTATCGACCAGCCAAGAGGGAGAAGGGCCTACCTTTAGATCCTTTACAATCATACCGCAGTATCTGGGACAGAGATCTTCTTCCAAAACCTGCACATCAAACGCATCAGAAATATTTTCAGAAGACTCGACCAGGGGGAATTTTCGATCCTTCAAAGGAATCCCAAAGCTGGCTGCCAATTCCCTAGCAACCCCTAAATGTCCAAGAGTATCAGGCCGGTTTGCATAGGTTTCAAGCTCTAGAACAACATCTCCGTCCTTTTCCTCCCAATGGTCGACTAACAGGCCTATACTGTTCATTTTCCCCACAAGTTCCTTTGGAAACAATCCTATGTCCAAAAATTCCTTTAACCAGTTTAAACTTATCTTCATTTTAGGAAAACTGCCTTATAAATCTTAAATCATTCTCATAAAAATTCCTTAGGTCAGGTATTCGGAAAGAGAACATGGCTGTCCGGTCTATGCCCATTCCAAAAGCAAATCCTGAATACTTCTCAGGATCAATATTCACGTTTTTTAAAACCTGAGGATCGACCATACCGGCTCCAAGAATCTCAATCCATCCGCTTCCGCCGCATACGCGGCACTGTCTGTCCTCTCCACGACAGACCGTGCAGCCTATGTCCACCTCCGCAGAAGGTTCTGTAAAGGGAAAGTAACTGGGCCTAAACCTAATATTAACTTTTTCATTGTAAAGCGCTTTCAGGAAGCATTCCAGGGTACCTTTGAGATGGGCAAAGGTTATGCCTAAATCAACCACCAATCCTTCGACTTGATAGAACATTGGAAGATGCGTGGGATCCGGAGTCTCCCTTCGATACACTTTGCCGGGATTTATCATTCTAATGGGAGGTTTCTTCTTCTCCATAACTCTTATCTGAACCGGGGAGGTATGGGTCCTGAGCAGCAAATCATCACTTAGATAGAGAGTGTCCCAATCATCCCTTGCAGGATGGTGAGGAGGGAAATTGAGAGCCTCAAAATTATAATAGTCCGTTTCAATCTCAGGCCCATCCTCAATGGAAAAGCCCATTAATAAAAAAATTTGCTCAATCCTCTTTTTATAAAGCAAAACTGGATGCGGCGCTCCCCTGTATCTTCTCTTCCCGGGGAGGGTCAGATCTATATCAGATTTAATGTACCTTGGCTCTTCGAGCTTCTTGGCTTGCTCTTCCAGCTTCTGCGCCACATAATGTTTAAATTCGTTGACCTGCTTCCCGACTTCAGGTCTTTCTTGGGGAGATACATTCTTCAGCTCTTTAAGAAGAAGTGTTATGCGGCCCTTTTTTCGGCTCAGATAAATATTCCTCAAGTCTTTCAGAGAATCTTTATTCCCTGCTTTGGCTAATCCATCATCAAAACTGCTCCGAAGTACTTTGATTTTGTTTTCTAGGTCAACCATTTTAAGCCAGATTCCTGAGTTTATACTTCTTTCGCCATTTTAACGATTAGAGAAAATGTATCCGGGGAATGAACCGCGAGGTCAGCCAATATTTTCCTATTCAGTTCTATGTTTTTCTTCTTTAAACTGTTAATGAACTGGCTGTATGAAATATCATAATTGTTCACTGCTGCCTTTATCCTAATAATCCACAGTCTTCTGAAATCTCTCTTCCTGTTTTTTCGATCTCTATAGGAATACTTAAAGGCTCTTTCCACAGCCTCTTTTGCTGTTTTGTAATTATGACTTCTGGCTCCCCAGTAGCCCTTAGCTTCTTTGAGTACCTTTGATCTTCTTTTCCTTCTTTTTGTTCCTCTTTTAACTCTAGGCATTTTATATCTCCCTCAAGAGTAAAATTTTTTCTTTATCTTTTCCCATTCATCCTGCTCAAACCACCCTTTAGATATTTATTATTAAAAATCGTAAGGCAGCATTCTTTTAATACGCGTTTCATCAGCAGAATGTATCTGACCGGGTTTTCTTAAGTCTCTCTTTCTTTTTGCTGACTTCTTCGTAAGTATATGTCCTCTATAGGCTTTGCTATAAATGACCTTTTTATTTTTGGTTATCTTAAACCTTTTCTTTGCGCCTTTATGTGTTTTCAGCTTTGGCATCTCTCTCTCCTGATTTAATAGGGCTTAATAATGCAGATACAGCCCAAGGCTGTCTCCTTTCTCTCCCATCTTTTTTCCCAAGATCTTTGACATCTTCAAAAACTCTTTCTATGATTTGATCCGCAAGTTCTGGTTTTGCTCTTTCACGTCCCCTCAGCATGACAGTAACCTTCACCTTGTTTCCTTCTTTTAGAAATCTCTCTATGTGTCTCACTTTAAAGCTGTAATCGTGGATACTGATTTTTGGTCTGAATTTAATCTCCTTTGTCTGGACCTGTTTCTGGTGTTTCTTCGCCTCCTGTTCCTTTTTATGCAAATCATAAAGATATTTGCCGTAATCAAGGATCCGACATACCGGAGGTTTTGCGTTTGGTGCCACTTCAACAAGATCCAGCTCCTTCTCCTCAGCAACTGATAATGCTTTTTCAATAGGGACTACGCCGATCTGTTTCTTGTCTTCATCGATCAATCTTACCTTCTTGGCCGTTATCATTTCATTTGTCCTGTGAGGCTTTCTCTCCATTTTCCTTGGATAAAACTTAGGATATACGATGATAATCCTCCTTTAAAGAGTAATTTCTAAGTCCTTATTTTTATTTAAATCTAACATTTTTTCAAGAAGCTCTTTGAAATTAAACTGACCCTTGTCTCCTTCCGTATGGATCCGAACAGATACACTCTCCCTCTCGATCTCTTTATCACCCACTACAAGAATTATAGGAATCTTGTTTTTCTCGGCATCTCTAATTTTATATCCTACTTTCTCTCTCCTTGTATCTACTTCGGTTCTTATTCCTTTTTCCCTCAATTCCTGATAGAGATGATGCGCATACTCGTTATGTCTGTCAGCAATCGGGATGATTATGGCCTGGACAGGAGCAAGCCAGAAAGGAAAGTTTCCGTTATAATGCTCAATCAATATCCCAAAAAACCTCTCTAAGGAACCAAGCAGGGCCCTGTGGATCATAAAAGGGCGGTGAAATTCGCCATCTTCTCCTACATAAGTTAAATCAAACTTTTCTGATAGGTTAAAATCCAGTTGAATGGTCGTGCACTGCCATGACCTTTTCAATGCGTCCTTGATTTTTATATCTATTTTAGGACCGTAAAACACTCCTTCTCCTTCATCTACGCTAAAATCAATCTTCTCCGCCTTCAGAGCTTTATTCAGTGCATCTGTTGCTTTATCCCAGTCTTTCACAGAACCGCTGAATTTCTCAGGACGGGTTGAAAGGAAAACATCGAAGTCCTCAAACCCAAATGTCTTCAGAATCCTCAGAGCCATAGAAATAGTCCTTCTGATCTCTTCTTCAAGCTGGTCGGAACGGCAAAAAATATGGGCATCATCCTGGGTGAATCCCCTGACTCTGAGAAGACCGTGCAGAACGCCTCCCCTTTCATATCTATACACCGTTCCCAGTTCAGCCCATCTTAATGGGAGCTCCCGGTAGCTCCTCTGCCTTGATTGATAGACCATTATGTGAAAAGGACAGTTCATGGGTTTCAACTGGTATTCAACACTGTCACTGATCAACGGCGGATAGAGAGCATCGTAAAATTCAGTGTGGCCGCTTGTTTTCCAGACATCAAGCTTGGCAATATGAGGGGAGTAAATGAGGTCATATCCTTCCTTAAAATGCTCTTTGCGCCAGAAATCTTCAATAACTGCTCTGGATGCCGAACCCCTGGGATGCCATAAGATCAAACCTCCCCCCAGTTGTTCATTAGTGCTGAATAAATCCAGTTCCGGTCCCAGCTTTCTATGGTCACGCTTTTTTGCCTCTTCCTGCATATGCAGAAAATCTTTGAGCTCATTTTCCTTAAAAAAGACCGTGCCATAAATCCTCTGAAGCTGCTGCCTTCTTTCATCCCCTTTCCAGTAGGCACCTGACACAGAAAGCAGCTTAAAATATTTTATGGCCCCTGTAGAAGGAACATGGGGGCCCCGGCAAAAATCCACAAAATCTCCCTGCCGGTAGCAGGATACTTTTTCACCGCCTTTTTCCTCTATTAACTCAACCTTCAAATCCTGATTCAAATCCTTAAAAAGTTTTATGGCTTCTTCCTTTGAGCATTCGAGTCTTTCCATAGAGATGTCCTGATCTGAGATCTCTCTCATTCTCTTTTCTATTGATACCAAATCCTCTTGGGTAAACGGTTCGTCTCTTAGAAAATCATAATAAAAACCATCTTCAACTGCTGGTCCCACTCCTGTTTTTATCCCGGGAAAAAGATCAAGCACAGCATGAGCCAAGAGGTGAGCAGCGCTGTGTCTTAAAGTATCCAGATTGAAATCGAGTCTTTTATTCTTGTTTTTATGCATTTTTCACAATCCATTTGGCATGTTTCTTTTTTTACATGTCCCGCCATAACCCCCGAAGAAGAGGACAGATTTTTCAATTTGTTTTGAATGCTTTTATGTAACAAAAAAAATCAATCTTCATTCTAAGGTTAAGCAAACAGTACATTTTAATTCAGTGTAAATCAACATCTGTCTTTCTCATATGGTAGGCGCGGAGGGTATCGAACCCTCGACCTCTTCCGCGTCAAGGAAGCACTCTCCCACTGAGCTACGCGCCTTTCCCTTACTCAAAGCCTATATATATTAAAGGTTTGAATTAACTCTGTCAATAAAAATAGGACACAAGAAAGCTCAGAGATTTACTATCTCGGCTCTCATATCCTTTAGAGAAAGAAGCCCTACCGACCAACTTCCTGTCAGCCATCCTCCTGTTTCACCTGGATTTATCACAACAGTGCCCTCTTGCTTTCTTATTTCAGGTTTGTGTGTGTGTCCGTATATGATGACATCATAATCACCGGTTGCTATATAGTTCCTGATATTGAAATGAGTATGGGTCACTAAAAAGCTTTTTCCTTTATGGGAAAACGCGAACGGTTCTTCACAAATCGTTCCAAGCGATTTAAATACCTTTTTCAAGCCCTGCTTTTCTCCATCACAATTCCCAAAAACAGCCTTGACAGGGCATGCAAGCTCTTTTAATTCTCTGGCAGCAAATGGAGCTATGAAATCACCGGCATGGATTACCAGTTCACACCCTGCTTTGTTAAAAAACAACACAGCCTGCTTTATGGCATCGCAGTTGTCATGAGAATCCGACATAATACCTATCATTTCCTTCTCCTTCCTATAGTTTAATCCGGATCCCACATGAGTCAAGCCTCCTGGGATAAAATTCAGATGTGGCTGGCCGCTCCCTTTCTTCTGGCTGACCTCTGATAATAAAGATTGATATCACAACCAGGAACAATAACAGCCCGTTACAACTACTATAAGAAGGCATCCGGACAGGAAAAAGACCTGGAAAAGGACCTCTCCGAACTGTGTTTCTATGACATAGGGGAATGAACTCAAAATTCAATCTAAAGCAGGTAAAATAAACTCTTCAAGAATCTCAAAAGGAGGTCTGTATGATATGTAATTGCCGCCAGTAAACACAACAACTGTGTTTACTTCAGGGAGTACCATAATGTGTTGCCCGCCGAAACCAGAAGCTGTATACATATGTATTTTTTTGTTTGATGCATAATATAGTTTTGTCCACCATGAATAAGAATAACCCAATCTCCCTGACGGTTCATCCGGGACATTAATGCCCTGATTTCCGGGAAATGAAGTGGCGCTCTTATCCACCCATTGTTCAGAAACAATTCGTGTCCCGTTCCAAACACCTTTATTCAGAAATGTCACACCAAATTTAGCCATGCTTCTTGGTGCTATATACAGCGTATTGCTATAAACACCGTTATTGAATATTTCCGGCCACTCAATTGAATCAATCCCTAAGGGTTCAAATAAATATTTTCTTGAAAACTCATCAATATTCATATGGGCAGCCTGCCTGATGATTTCACCCAAAACAATTATGTTTCCAGTCGAATACGTAAAGTGTGTCCCTGGTTCGTTTATTAGGGGCATGTCCAAAATATAAGTAATGGGATCTTTCTCTGAAAACCAAATTCCTACTGCAGGATTATCCTTGCTGCTGTAGGGCGCACTCCACTCTTTCCACTCCAATCCAGCAGTCATGGTCAGCAGATGTTCTATGGTAATTTTTTCTTTCCCATCAGTATTAAGATGCTGATGATCAGGCAAATAATCAAAAATGCATTGATGAACACTCCCTATAAGACCATGATCTATGGCGATTCCAATACAGGCTGATGTAATGCTTTTATTCGCGGAATGAATATTATGGAGCATGTTCCTGTTCCATGTCACTAATTCACCGTGATGATTGACACCATTCCATTTCCATTTGTGCCCATCAAAGTACTCCTCAAACACAAGCTTTCCGTCCTTGAAAATAAGGAATGAATGCACTTCTTTATATTTTTCCTGATGTATTTGATCCACTGCTTCTGTAATCATCTTTTTTTCAATATTCACATCATCTAAAGAACCGACATCAAATCCATCATTAATATTTTCAGGAGGGTGATAAGTAGACTGACTGGAAGTATCTTGTCTGCAGCTGACAAATAATAATGAAAGAATAATAATTGAAAAAATACTTTTTTTCATTTTGAATATTCCTCAACCTGATTCTATTTCAGCATCTCCTCAATTTTGGGTCGGGTCGCTTTAATATGATCATAGTCCAACTTGACACCGAGGGGTTCTAATTCAACCGCGAAAGCATCATAAGCACCTTTAACAACTTCAAAAGGAAGGATCATAATTTCATATGCTGTTTGTCCATTCTTGTTCCTTAAGGTCTTATCAGCACCCTTTTTTAGCAGGAGTTCGACGATATCTTGGTTGCAGAAGAAAGCCGCTGTGTGAAGAGCTGTTGATCCATCCTTGTTTTGATAATCCAGGTCAGCTCCGGCATCTATCAGGATTTTGGCAGCTTCAGTCTTGCCGAGCGCTGCGGCTGTGATCAAGGGTGTGGATGCGTTCTGAGGCTCAAATACATTTATGTCAGAACCGATTTTGATGTGCTGACGTATAGCCTCAAGATCCCCCATAACTACAGCAGCATGAAGGGTGACACTTGGAGCTTCAACATTTTGCTGGGGTGATTTATCCTGCTTCTTGCAGCTGATAAAAGTAAAAACCATCATTGTCAATATTAATACAATTGTTTTTCTCATTTTTGCCTCCAAAAAACCGTATTATCGCTTGCCTCAAATTATGATGATTTCCCAATATACAGCTTAGCCTAATAATAGACAAATTATTTTTATTTGAGAATCTCAAGAACAAAGAATCGGATTCTTTTCCAAAGGGGACATTTTAGCTCAGCAGTTGATGGGGACACTTTTGCTTTGTTATCACATGAATAGCCGGGATCATTGCATTAAACACAGCGGTATATTACAATAAGTGATTCTTTTGAACACAAAAAACAAGGAGAAAAAGATGAAAAAAGCAGTCATAATGGGAGCAGCCGGAAGAGACTTTCATAATTTTAACGTTCATTTAAGAGATAATAACAGCTACAAGGTCATTGCCTTCACAGCAACTCAAATCCCCGATATAGAGGGGAGAAAGTACCCTCCTGAACTCTCAGGAAAGCTCTATCCCGGCGGTATCCCGATATACTCTGAGAACAGACTCACTGAACTCATCAAGGAAAACAGCGTGGATGAAGTCTTTTTCTCATACAGCGATGTGCCTCATGAATATGTGATGCATAAAGCTTCTCAGGTCCAGGCGGCCGGGGCCAGTTTCTCTCTTCTCGGACCTAAAGAAACCATGATAAAAAGCAAGCGTCCGCTCATCTCTGTATGTGCTGTGAGAACAGGATGCGGAAAAAGCCAGACATCAAGAAAAATCGCCAAGCTTCTCAAAGAAAAAGGGAAAAAAGTCGCTGTCATACGCCATCCCATGCCTTACGGAGATCTGGCAAAACAAGCTGTCCAAAGATTTGCCACCTATGAGGATATGATCAAGTATGACTGCACTATCGAAGAGATGGAAGAATATGAACCCCATATAAGAGAAGGAATATTGGTGTATGCAGGAGTCGATTACGGAGAAATACTAAAAAGAGCAGAAGAAGAGACAGATGTTATTTTATGGGACGGAGGGAATAATGATATTCCATTTTATCAATCTGACTTAGCTATAGTGGTCGTAGACCCACATAGACCCGGGCATGAGCTCCTTTATTATCCTGGTGAAACAAATTTCAGGCTTGCTGATGTCATTGTCATAAATAAGATGGATACAGCTGAAAAAGAAAACGTCAATATAATCCTTAAAAATATTGAAAAATTCAATCCGAAAGCAAAGATAATAAAAGCAAACTCAGTGATCAAAGTCAAAGAGCCGCAGGAAATTTCAGGAAAAAAAGTGCTTGTCATTGAAGATGGCCCCACCCTGACACATGGAGGAATGAAATACGGTGCCGGGATAGTGGCGGCTGAAAAATACGGCGCTTCTGACATCATCGATCCCAGACCTTTTGCCGTAGGAAGCATAAAAAAAACCTTTAAAAAATACTCTCATTTGAACAGAGTTCTTCCGGCCATGGGTTATGGAAAAAAACAGATCGAGGAATTAGCACAGACAATAGACAACAGCCAGTGTGACCTGGTCGTGAGCGGAACTCCCATAGATCTGGGAAAACTTATAGAAACGAACAAGAAAATAGTCAATGTCTCCTATGATCTGGAAGAAATCGGGTCCCCAAACATTAACGAAATCCTTAAAGAGCTCTGATGAAAAGAAAAATTGCACTCATAGCGTTTGGCGGCAACGCGATCCTGCCTAAAGAGCAGCGCGGGCTTCAATCTGAACAGATGAAAAACGCCCAGAAAGCCGCTCGCCTTATCATTCATGTCGTCAAAAAAGGGTATGACCCGATCATTGTTCACGGAAACGGACCTCAGGTCGGCAATCTATTGATCCAGATTGAGGAGTCCATAAATAAGGTGCCTCCTTTCTCTCTGGAAGTATGCGATGCCATGACTGAAGGAAGCATGGGTTTTATGCTCGAAAAAGCCATAATCAATGAACTTCGAAAAAATTCATTAGACAAGCATGTGGCCACTCTCATTACTCAAGTGGTGGTTGACAGAGAGGATAAGGCTTTTGATAATCCGACCAAACCAGTGGGACCGTTTTATTCGAAATACAGAGCCCAGATGCTAAAACGCCAGAAAAAATGGGATATGATGGAAGATGCCGGACGCGGATACAGAAAAGTCGTTCCATCGCCCAGACCTATAGACATAGTTCCAAAAAAAGTCCTTTATGACCTTGTCCACTCAGGAAAAATCGTTATCGCTTCTGGAGGAGGCGGGATTCCGGTCATCATTAATGGAAGGGGCCTGTTCCAGGGAGTTGAGGCTGTTATTGATAAAGACTTTGCTTCAAGTCTCATCGCAAGAGAAGTCAGTGCGGATCTTTTTGTCATTCTTACAAATACGAAATGCGTGTATCTGAACTTCGGAACTCCCAATGAAAAACCGATCAAAAAAATGACATCCCGACAGGCACAGAAACATTTAAAAGATGGACAGTTTCCACCAGGCTCAATGGGTCCAAAAATCGAAGCGGCTATTGAATATATAAACAGCGGCGGTGAAAAGGTGATCATTACCTCAGCCAATCATCTCAGAGCAGCTCTGATCAACCGTTCGGGAACGACCATCATACCGACTCCTTAGGGGGGAGAAGATGATTAAAAATCTTATTTCCTTAGAAAAAATTTCTGTATATCAATTTAGTGAGCTCCTAGACCTTACCTTTGAAATAAAACAAAAGCCCGGGCTTTTTAAAAACCGCCTTGCCGGATCCGTCATCGCCGGTGTGTTCCAAAACCTTTCTTTCCTTCCCAATGTGAGTTTCCAGGTCGCTGTGGCTTCACTTAATGGGAAAGCGGCCTTCTTCAATTATTCAGACCTGCTGACCAAAAATAAAAGACTATCTCAGTTTTCCTGTAGATGCCTGGAACACTGGATGGATGGAGCCGTCGTGGAGACAAAAAATCATGAACATATTGCTGAGCTGGGGAAAACAATCCGCATCCCCATAATAAACGCTGGTTCAGAAAAATTCTCTCCCTGCCAGGCCTTGACAGATTTTTTCACCATAAAAGAACACAGTAAAGACCTGACAAGCATCAAATTAGCTTTTATTGGAAACCAAAAAAATATATGTCACAGCCTTCTTTTAGCTGCAGCCACATCAGGAACACATATACATATTGCTGTTCCCAGGAAAAACAGACCAGAGCAAGATGTCATTGATGCTGCCGAAGCTAAAGGAAAACACACACAATTTAATTACAGGATAACAGAAAATCCACAAGAGGCCGCCCTAAACGCTGACATAGTGTATTATTCATATATCCCTTTAAGCTCTTCTCCGAGAATTGAAAAAGATTTCTTATTTAAAGAATCCCTGTTTTCCTCCTCTAAAAAAGACGCTCTTTTTATGTTCAGTATCCCTTTCCAAGAATTCAAAGAAAGTCTGATCAAAAAAATACATCCGGAGCAGTCATTAATTTTCAGTCAAGCTGATAATAGGCTTCATATTACGAAAGCTATTATGGTATCATTAATAAGAAATAAGAAAAGAGAAATATAAAAATGGCGAAGTCAAGCGAAAACACAAAAGTATTAAAAGCTGATCTGGACTTTATACAGGAAAAGCTTTCCAAACAAGACCTTGTCCCTACTCTGACCGAGCTAACGGAAATGCTGGCCTACAAAAAAAATGCACGGCAGCTTAATCAGGAAGTATTGAAATACGATCCTGCATACACATATGAAACGAATGACCTGATTTGTAAAGAATACAACGAGCCTCTCATTATAAGCAGTAAAGAAAAAAAACACTTCACAGGTAAAGTCGTGCTCAAAGTCATTAATAAAATAAGCTATCCTGATTACCACTGTGAAATGCTTGAAGTGGATTATACCGGAGGGGGGGTATTCCGCAAGCATATAGATTATATGAAAAGAAAAAACACACAGGTCCTGCTTCCCGCAGCCGTAGAGGGTTCGCATAAAACCCCCGAAGTCATAAACAAAGAAGAGGATCCAAGACTCCATAAACTTCCTATGACTGAAAGAGACTTGAAGACCTTGGGAGTCAACTTGAGAAAATCTATTTCAAAATCTGATGCGTTTTTCGGCTGGAACGAACACTGGCAACTATCCAAAAAGAGAATCACCATTTCTGACAATAAAATAAAAAAAATCGAGAAATATTTTAAAGAACAAAAACAATCAGCCTCCACAAAAGAATTGATTGAAAAGTTTTTCAATATAAAACCAGAGAATGATAAATTCGATATATACTGCCTGAGTTTAAATTTTACGTTAAACAAAAAACACAAGAATACTTTTATCTGCGTTTATCCAAAAGACCAGGGGAGATGGTTCCACAAAGAAATACTCAATTCATTCTTAAAAGGAAAGCCTCTGTCCACTGAAAAAGCAGAACTCCCTCAGCTGGACGATAAACAATACGAATCCATTAGGGAAAAAGAAAATAAATTCCCCCTTAAAATCTATCTTTCCTGGAGAGAAGTTTTATCAGGAGGCATTTCAATGCCCCCCGAACTTAAAAGAGAACTTGCCGATACAAGAGAATACACATTCAAAGATGAAGAAGATGGGGATGAAACCACTATTTTCTACTACCCTTCTCAAAATATATTCCTTGGGCTGGATGAATTCTATAAAAAACACAATATTCCCCAGGGAGCCAGCTTGACATTAAAGAAAACAGACTCAAACCAAATGAGTTTTCGCCTGAAGAAATCGAAGAAGAAACTGATGCTCCCTTATCTCGAATACAACTCAAAAAAAGACACTTTCTCAATCGCTAAAAAAGAAACACCGACTTATGCTCTTCCCAATAAAATAATTTTTATCGAGCATGAAACCCTTAAAAACCTTCTTGACCTTGCGGAACAGAAAAAAAACAAGGATCTTAGGGAACTCCTGATCATTGTATTTAAAAATTTCGGATTTGAAGGAGAAAGGCAGACCCTGCATTATAAAAAGGCATTTCACCTCGTTGATATCTTGAATCACACATCACTAACAGATATCGAAAAAACTCTCAGCCTGTCACCGGAATTTGAAATGTCAGAAAAAAAGATAGGCCTATTTTTCTATCAAGAAAAAGTCAAAACCGAAAAAGAATTAGAACTCGAAGAACCCATTGAAATCGAGGAACCAGTTAAAGAAGCAGCAAAGGGGGCTCAGGAGGAGGTCCTTCCCGAAATCGGGACAGTTGGTGAAATCAGCACTCCAGAAATCCATCTTGAAGAAAAAAAGGAAATAAAAACCCTTAAAAAACCCGAAGCATTAAAGAAAAAACCAAAGAAAAAGCCCACACCTAAACGCCCATTAAAGAAAGAAGAAGAAAAAGAAAAAATAACCATTGAAGAACCGCTTCCAGAAAAAAGAAAGAGAAAAGCAGAAAAGAAGGAAGTCGACTTTGAAAAACCTCAACGCATAAAGAGAGGGAAAAAGAGAATCATCGAGGAACAAATAGAACAAGAAGAGTCAGAAATGGAAGCTTTCTTTGCTATCAAAACAGATGAAGAGAAAGATCTGGAAGAAGAAAAAATAGAACATCTGAAGTCCGAACCAGTAAAAGAAAAAAAATTCAAAAAAACATCGGACGAACCTTTATCAACAGGTTTATTCGGAGAGAAATTAAAATCCGCACTGGGACAAAAGGGAAGCAAAAAAACCGAAGAAAAGAAAAAAGAGTCCTGATAAAACAGGACATGACAATATTTTGTAAGCTACCAACAAATTTTGTTACTATTCTGTGAGGCTCTTTCACTCATTTAAATCCAACTTATTCATTTTCAATCACTTAGAGTTTGGCATAAAAATTGCTATTTATAGCAACGCAAGTGAAGCGAGGGATCATGAGATTAAAAAAATTTTTAGACCGCAACTTTAAAACACTGGGAATCATTGGGTTAATAAGTTCCTGGCTGACAATTATTCTTATCTGGGGAGGATTTGTTACACTTCCTTTCATCAGCTTTGTCATTACCGGAGGATTTTTCGGCCTTGCTTTTATGAGGACTCCCTCTTAACCTGACCTATTCATTATACAAGGTACTAATCCGTACTCTTGTCTGAGGGAGCTTAAGTGAGAGGGAGAGGATTTTTTTTACAGGATCTTGTGAAGAGAACCCTGTTTCCTTGTGACACCCTTTTTATCCAGTAATTCCAGCAAAGGGATGGCATACTTTCTGGATAAACCTGATATTTTTTTAAATTCTGATACCGTTAATTCTTTGACCCCTGACTCTTGAAGCTTTGCAATCAATTGGTCAAGCCAGTCTGAAAAAAAGATGAATCCGTCCTTCCCATGAACAACTTTTTTTCGCGCCAGGAGAATATCAAACAAACGGTCGAATCTTTCAGCCGAAATGCCAAAGAGATTTGGCAGTTCTTCAAAAGAATAATTTTTAAACTCTCCGGCCGAGCACATATCATTCATCTTCCTTATGATTCTCTCATCTTCCTTCGTAATACTTTCCTCAGGAGAAGAAAGGGTAAACTTACGGTCATATTCATTGATTCGCCCCAAATATTTCAAATAACTGACCGCCAACTCGACCACCTTAGGATAAGCATCTACTTGTTCCATTATCTCTTCTAAATCCGCTCCTTTTCTTTCTGGATCACTTTTTGAATGATCTCTGACTAAAGATAAGATCTTTTTCTTTAACAAATCAAAATGAAACCTGGATATTATTAAAACCGGGCTGAAGGATACAATTCTTATTTTCTTCTCCTTTTCTAAGGACTGACATACATCAAGGATTTGTTTTTTTGAAAGTCTTGAAAAATCTAATATATCTTGCTGGCTTAATCCTTGAAGCCCCTTTTTTTCAGCTAAAGCAAAAATCATATCCTCTTCTTTTTTGTTGAGCTGTTTTAGAAAAGCGATCTTTTTTTCTAAATTCCCGGGAATGGTATCCCCGGCTTCAGGAACAAGCACTTTTCCCCGGGCAATGAGCTTTTTGGATTTAAGGTCCCTGAGCTCAAACTCGTCTCTCCACTTCACCTGAATTCGGTCTCCGGCACAAATCCGTACAAAATGCTCTTCAGGCTTGTCTTCGGCCGGCTTGTAAAAATCCACAGAGGCACTGGTTTTTCCCTTAAAAATCAGGACTGTGCCCATACGGTCAAAGCTCTCTTCCTGAACGTTTAAATCGAGAACAGCTTCAAAATACATGAGATTTTAGCCCTCTAAGTTCTCTCTCTAGGCCTGGTGCAGGATCATTCTCCTTGACTCAGGATTTACAGAAACAATAATGACATTCAACTTTTCCCCAAGGCGAAATTTTTTTCCTGTTCTTTGCCCTGATATCATTTTATCATCTTTTTTCAAATAATAGTCTCCCTTCATATCATTGTAAAGCATGATACCGCTGACAAAATAATTATCCAGCTCTATGACCAATCCGGACTTTGTTATATCGATGATGAAACCGCTGAATTCTTCACCGAGCCTGTTTTTCAAAATCCTGAAGATCCTCCATTCTATTAAGTCTTTCTCAGCCTCTTCAGCATTTCTTTCTCTCTGAGAACAGTGTTCAGCCTGAGATGTCAGGGATGAAAAGGAGACCTCAGAACCATCAAGAACACCCTTTAATATCCTGTGCACAATCAAATCAGGGTACCTTCTTATGGGAGACGTAAAATGGGTGTAGTATTCTTTGCCCAGCCCGAAGTGACCTGAATTTTGCGGAGAATACACAGCTAATTGAAGACTCTTTAACATCTCCAAGGTGATAAATTTCTCATCTGGTCTGCCTTTAATTTGTTCAAGCACAGATTGAATGGCTTTGGGTTTGATCGGGTATTGAGAAGACAGAGACAGGCCGAAATAATCCAGCATCTCTCTAAATCTTTCGATATCTTTTTTTGCCGGCGGAGGATGAACCCTATACAACATAGGAATATTAAAATCTGAAAGAAAAGTGGCTACAGCCTCATTCGCAGCAAGCATAAATTCCTCTATAAGCCAGTGAGCCTCATTTGCTTTAAACGGCACAACCGCATCCAGTGCACCACTTTTATATACGAGTTCCGGCTCAGCCATTTCAAAATCAAGGCTTCCGGATTCAATCCTCTTTTTTCTTAATATGGATGCAAGTTCTCTCATATTCAACAGGTCCGGAATAAGGGAGGAGTATTTCTTCTTTATTTCCTGGTTACCTAAAAATATCTTGTAAACGTTTTTATAGGTCAGCCTTGCTTTGGTCGCAATCATTGACCGGAAAAACTCTTTTTTTACAACTTCTCCACTCCTGTTTATTTCCAGAACAATGGAAACCGTCATCTTCTCCTCTCCCGGCCTCAAACTGCATATCTGATTGGACAATCTCTCCGGAAGCATGGGAAGAGTCAGATCCGGGAAATAAACACTGGTCCCTCTTGAATAAGCCTCCCTGTCTATGGGAGAATCCTGCTTTACATAATAAGAAACATCTGCAATATGGACTCCTAAAAGAAACGAATCCTTCTTAAGGACTTTCACACTGACCGCGTCATCAAAGTCTCTTGCGTCCTCACCATCAATGGTCACAGATACCCAATCACGGAAATCCATCCTGCTTTTTCTCTTGCTGTAGCTGACCTCTGTTTTGATCCCATCTGCTTCTTTGATAACCTCGGGAGGAAAGGATGTGGACAGCCCGTATTTTCTGGTTATGACCGCTAAATCAACTCCAGGCTCATCCGGCTTTCCTAAAATCCTGACCAGCTTATTATGGGAACGATCCAATTCAAGGATCACTCCATCCTCAAGCCCTTGCTCTGGCACTGATTTCAAAGGGAATCCTTCCTTGGAAGGGGAATCAAAAGGAAAGAAAAAAGCACCGCCCCTTTCTTTTCTATAAAGACCGATGAGGGTTTCTCTGGACCTTTTTATAACCCGGATGATTCTTCCCTCAGGCTTTCCTTTTCTCCTGTCGTACGAATAAGCCAGCTCCACTTCATCTCCAAGCACCGCATCTCCGGACCTTCCAGGGGGAATAAAAATATCATTGAGATCTCTGTGCTCTGGTTTGACAAACGCATAGTCTTTGACCACTGAGATCAGCTTGCCTTTAATCACATCCGTTCCCCGATGCAGGTAATACTTACCTCCCACTCTATAAATCAAACCTGTCCGTTCAAGCTGTTTGAGCTTCCTTTTTAATAACTGCTTTTCTTTGGAGCTTATATTCAGCTTTTGCATCATCTTATGGAATTTAATCCCGTAACTGTATTTTTTTAAAAGTGCGAGAATGTTTTCTATCATAGAATCTATTCTGGATTATTTATAAAAAAATGGCGATGATCATTTTTTTGTTCTGCTTTCAAGGATATACATGTTTCTTATAAAAATGACAACTAGAAAAATTTTGCTTGTTATCATTTTCATTTTAATCGCCATTTCTTTACCTTCTAGGCAAGCCGATCTC
>CAYWDH010000026.1:0-39278 GCA_964456985.1 uncultured Eubacteriales bacterium | reverse complement strand
CGAAAACCTGTCGTGGTGGGTTTCGCTGGCGATCCCGTCTTACGCTCCACCTCTCTCCGGAACGCTTTGATTGCTGAATTCAAGAAACAAATCTCTTTCCACCCAGAAAAGCTGGCCCATTTGCGCTTGCTCAACCGCTCATGCAATTCCGATATGATTCGGGTGACCTGCTTATGCTCATCTTCGGTGAGTTCCTTCTTCATGGAAGGATTCTCGGCCAGAAAATTCAAGAATTTTTCTGTCGTTTCTACCGCCTTATTAACGTCGGTAAACTCGCGATTAGCTCCACTTTCTTCCTCAGGCTCGATGTCTTTAAGCAAAATTTTCTTAGCGTTCCTATTCGTGGTTTTCGCCGCGAAGTAGGCTTCATACTTGCCAAGGTTCGTAACGTCAACCTCACCAGCAGCGCGCAGGGCTCTAATCTCGTTGGTGCAATAATTGATCCCGTGGTTCTTCAGATTGATCGTCAGGTCTCTGCCTTTCGTATCGAAAATATCATCTAGTCGATCAATCGCTGACTCATAGACCTTCGCATTTATTCCGTTCTCCGCGTAGTGCTTAGCAATGGCTCTAAGAATACAGGATTTACCTGTTCCCTTCGGTCCAAATACGATATTGATGTCATCGAATGCCCTGACTTTTAGAATCGAGCCATCGTCAAACGGAAGCAGGATGAGATCTCCCTTGTAGGAGCATCGCCTGACTTACACTTTTTAGTGTGCGTATGGATGTCAATCTTCATGGCAAAAAAAAGATGATAATTTGGTTTTTTGCTGCTGTTGATTTTCCCTCCCTTTCATCAAATTCCCATCCTTTAAGCGACTTCATCTTCTATCATGTATATAAAATAACGGATAAGTCAATAAGAAATCCACAAGTTTATAGGGGACGCTCCATAAGGTACCACCCTATATTACTGAATCCGTTGGATATTAAAAAATATTTCCATTTAATACACCACCTCAATCCTGCAGACGTAAGTCCCTATATAGAGTGGGTTCTGATGAGGGTGGACTGCTATCGCCGCTTTTTAGCCCAGAACATTGTGTAGGTGAATAACACGTAGTAGTCCGGCAGATTCAAAATGAAATCCGGTGAATCCGGCAGGCAAATGCGCCGAAACTCTGCCAGATCTTCGGATGATAGTTCGGCGGCTACATCGGGCCAGCGCATATCAAAAAGGGCCACCAGGGCATCGCGTATTTCATCGCTGAGGGGGGCATGGAAACTACCGGCGAAGGCCTTTGCCCTGGGTTCCTTTAGCCCCAGTTCGTGAAACCAGCCCAGTGCGCGCCGAAAGTGCTGCTCCGGCTTCTTCCCCTGTATGAAAGGAGCAATGCCAGCCGATGTTGCTCCCAGCCGGGCTTCCAGCCGGGGATATCCGGGCAGCAGCTCTTCAGAGGACCATGCCGCGATGGCCACAATACCACCGGGCTTTACCACCCGAGCCAGCTCTTTCAATAAAGGCAGGGATTCCGAGGGGGCATATCCCACGCAGTCGGCGCTCCATACCCAATCAAAGGCATTATTATCAAAGGGAAGTCTGGCTACGTCCCCTTCCTGGAAAGAAATCCGTTCTGACAGACCGGCCTTTTTCACAATCTCCCGACCATAATCAAGCATCTCCGCAGATGTATCAAGCCCGGTGACATGTCCGGCAGGGCCTACCTCTTCTGCCAGCAACAAACATTGCAGACCGATGCCACATCCAGCATCCAGTCCCCGGCTGTCTTCAGGCAGTTCTAATGCCTTAATCATAGTACGAAGAGTGGACTCTCTCAGCGGGTTAGCCACTAACACACTCTGTATATAAGATTCGTTATCCATTATTCCCCTCACGACAGAAATTTGCTGGTGAACAATGATTTATTAACTTCAGGATCTTAATGCCCATTTTTTAAGCGGCAAAACTCATTGTCGGTTTTTCAGCATTTTCGCTATTTCTTTCCGTGCTATCCGTTTTGCCATCATTTTTTTAAAGGGATTTATCTTTGTGTCATAAAGATAGTCGGTTCTATCCTTGTAAAACTCATAATCCGCTTTCATATACTCTTTTTGAAACTCAGATATCGCCTTAAAGATATTAAAATATATCAATTTCAACATGGTTGGTTCTGGCAATTTCGCTTGCCCTTTATTTATTGCGTCAACTAATGTGCTGGCGGCATTAATGGTCATTTTATGATTATACGGATTGTCTCTTTCTTTTTTTGATTGAATATAGAGTTCAAGCGAGGATACAACGTTAAGACCGAATACAGAAAACATTCCGCTCATATACTCGTTCGCTTTATCGGCTCCAAACCCCCCACCTATTGCCATTACCATTACATATTTGTCAAAAAAGCGCGGCCTATGGGCCAGGAAACCTATCCTATTAATAAAGTGTTTCATTAAAGTAGAAACATGATTAACATGTACCGGAGATGCCAAGATAATTCCATCGGCAGCCGATATCTCTTCGATAATCATATCCCGGTCATCTTTCAGCGGACATAACTCTTCACCTCTTGAAATACACACATAACATCCCCGGCATGGCTCTAGATTCACTTCATTAAGCATTATTAAATTGAAGTCAATATCAGGATGATTTTCCTTTATTAAATTGAGTGCCCAATAACAGTTTCCCTTTTTGGGACTACCACAAATAGCGAGTATTTTCACTGAATACCTCCTTATATTTAATATATCTCTCAGTTTTACGTGATTAAGCCTCAAGAATTGTGATAATTCATGGTAATCGAATTTTGATTCTATACACAGCAAGTTGTGCTGAGGACGGGATAATCCTCTATGCTACATCTGCTCTCTTTTTATTTTCTCCACTTCTTTTTCTATAGCGGCTCTATCCGATTTTCCCTCAAAGACGAAAGCCTCCAGGTAGTGGAACAATAGACCGATACCCCAACCGACTAATGGGAATATAAACCACGGGAACCCTCCACCAGCGGCAAACGCCCATATGATAATTAAAAGAATGTTTACACATACGTAAACGATAAGGTGGATAAAAAACCCCCTCCTTGCCTCAACCCTTTTCTTCGCCTGTTCATAGATTTGCTCTTCTGACATCTGCTTGGACATTTTTACCTCCTATAGCAGAAATCTAAGTTATGTCAACTGTATCTATGTTAACAGCGATTGTCAATAGGTAAGGGCTTTGATGAAATAAAACGTCATGATCCCCGAGGCCACAAGCTTGAACACCATTCCCACCATAACGCCTATGAACACGCCCCATCCGGCTTTCAACGCCTCGGATCCGGATTTTCCAGCCAGGCTCTCAGCTGTAAACGCGCCCAAAAAGGCTCCGATGATCATGCCGAGAGGAGGCGCATAGAACAGACCAATTACCATACCGATCACAGCCCCCCAAAAACCGGCTCTGGATGAGCCGAACTTCCTGGCACCGGCCGCAGGCATCACGTAATCCAGCGCTGTGACAAGAACAGTGATGCCGGCCATGACCAGCAGGAATCCCGCACTGAAAGGCTCCCACTTTTTGGCTATGGATAACAGGATCAAAGCGAGAAAGCTAAAAGGAGGCCCTGCGATCCCGGGAATGACACATCCGACAATCCCGATGATGAGAAACAGAAAACCGATCACTATGAGAACGACCGTCACAGCCAGCGCTCACTTTCTCCTGAACCGGTCCCCCAGGGAAAAGGCAGGCCCTATGAAACGGCCCGTTCCATAATAAGCGTAGCTCACCGGAGCATATATGACCGGCCTGACCTTATCAAGCGAAGGAAGGCCGTCTTCGCCCAGCACTGATTCCTCTGCTTTTATATCCACAATGATCCCTATAAATTGGGTGTGCACTCCCACCTTATGGGTATCGCTCAACCGGCACTCAAGAATAACGGGAAATTCTTTGACAGAGGGCGCATCCACAAACTCCGCCTTCTCTTCAGTGAGCCCGGTAGCTTCAAATTTATCCACATCTTTCCCTGAAACCATTCCAATATAATCAGCCTCTGCTGCGTATTCTTCTGACGGAACATTCACAGTGAATGCTTTTCTCTCCATTATATTCTGAAATGTGTATCTTCTTTCCCTTAAAGAAACAGTAAGGGAAGGAGGATCGGAACAGCATATGCCGCCCCAGGCTGCAGTCATAAGATTCGGCCTCCCTGAGCTGTCATAGGAGCCCAATACGAGAACAGGCGCCGGATAGATTATGGGTTTCGCTCCCAATGATTTTTTCATGAATTCTCTCCTCGGCATCGATTATAATAAAAAAACAAGTCCATTGCACTTTTTGATCTCTCAAACGTTTCATTTTTGTTGTTGACTTAAAGCCGCCCGGATATATAAAATCTATACCTAATCCTGATACTTAGAAAAGAAAACAGAATGAAAAATAAAGAACACATTCTCATCACCGGTGCCGCAGGGCAAATAGGCTCGGAACTAACTCCTCTTTTAAGAAAAAAATACGGAGAAATCCATGTCATTGCCTCGGATATAAGGACAGATATCCCGTCTGAACTCAAAGACTCCGGCCCCTTTGTCAAGCTGGATGTTCTCTCCGCAGGGCGGCTTGGAGAGATCATCGCAAAACACAAGATCACTCTGATCTTTCATATGTCGGCCATACTCTCCGCCTCCGGAGAAAAGGATCCGCAGCTTGCCTGGAAGGTCAATACAGAAGGAACTCGCAACATACTGGAAGCCAGCCGGGAGCATGGCATAAAAAAAATCTTTGTTCCCAGCTCCATCGCTGTGTTCGGCCCCAGCACCCCCAAGGAATCCACTCCGCAGGAAACCATACTCAGGCCAAACACCATATACGGAATAACCAAAGTGGCGGGAGAGCTTCTGTGCGGCTATTATGTCTCCCGTTTCAAAATAGATGTACGCGGATGCCGGTATCCGGGAATCATAAGCCATAAAACACTTCCGGGCGGAGGAACAACAGATTATGCAGTTGCTGTTTTTTATGAAGCGGTCAGAAAGAAAAAATACACCTGTTTCGTCAATAAAGAGACCATGCTGCCCATGATGTATATGCCGGACTGCCTCAAGGCCACCTGCGATCTCATGGATGCGGATTTTGATAAACTGAAACACCATGCGGACTTTAATGTCGCTGGAATGAGCTTCAAGGTCCGTGAATTGGCCCGGGAAATAAAACGGCACATTCCTGAATTCACCATAGACTACAAACCCGATTACAGGCAAAAAATAGCTGACTCCTGGCCCCGCACCATTGATGACTCTGCAGCCCAGCAGGAATGGGGATGGAAGCCGGAGTATGACCTTTCCTCCATGACAGAAGACATGCTCAAAGAGCTGAAGAAAAGAAAAGAGAAATCCGGCCTTTAAGAGAACCCAACTTTTTTACTATAATAGAGAGAAACCATGAGAGGAGGAACCCTATGTACGGCAAAATAAAAAACGATCTTAAAAAAGAAATCGATTCTATTAGAGAATCAGGTCTTTACAAAGAAGAACGGATCATAACCACACCTCAAGGCGCGGTCATCCGGGTAAAGACAGGAGAAGAAGTTCTTAACTTTTGTGCTAATAACTATTTGGGCCTTTCCAGTCATCCCAAGGTCATCGAAGCCGCCCGTAACACTCTGGACAAACGCGGCTATGGAATGAGCTCCGTGAGATTTATCTGCGGCACACAGGATATCCATAAAACACTTGAGAGCAAACTTTCTGACTTTTTAAAAACAGACGATACCCTTCTTTATGCGGCGTGTTTTGATGCCAACGGCGGTGCTTTCGAACCTCTTCTCGGAAAAGAGGATGCCATTATCACAGATGAACTCAATCATGCTTCTATTATAGACGGAATCCGGCTTTGCAAGGCTCAAAGATTCATCTACAAACACAATGATATGGCCGACCTTGAAGAGCAGCTCAAAAAAAGCCAGAACACGCGGTATAGGCTTACAGCCACAGATGGAGTTTTTTCCATGGACGGAGATATCGCCAAACTGGATGAAATATGCAATTTGGCGGAGAAATATGATGCACTGGTGATGGTGGATGACTCACACGCCACCGGATTTATAGGAAAAACCGGCAGAGGGACACCGGAATACAGAGGAGTGGAGGAAAGAGTGGACCTCATCAGTTCGACTCTGGGAAAAGCCATGGGAGGAGCATCCGGAGGATTTATCTCGGGGCGGAAAGAACTCATCGAACTTTACAGACAGCGCTCAAGGCCCTATCTCTTCAGCAACACACTGGCGCCGGTCGTTGTAGGAGCGTCCATAGCTGTACTTGATCTCCTGACCGAAACCACAGAGCTGAGGGACAAGCTTGAGAAAAACACCTTGTATTTCAGAGAAAAAATGACAGAAGCGGGATTTGATATCAAACCGGGAATCCATCCCATTGTCCCCATTATGCTCGGAAAGTTCAAAAACGATGCCCAGCTTTCGCAGGACATGGCCAATGACCTTTTGAAAGAAGGGATCTATGTCATTGGATTCTTTTATCCCGTGGTAGCCAAAGGCCAATCCAGGATCCGGGTTCAGATCTCAGCCGCTCATGACCGGTCTCATCTGGATAAAGCTATTCAAGCTTTTGTGAAAGTCGGGAAAAAACACAGCGTCATCTGAAAAAAATACGCTTAACCTGGACTATTCACGAGTCCCGATTATTTTTCCAGTATGACCACAGACTGGGCGAACTCACTTACATGAGAAAGAGAGATCTGCATATTCTTTATATGATTCCTTTGTACAAACTCTTTAGATTTTCCGTAGAGAACAAGTTCCGGCTTTCCCGAGGGCTTATTGATAACCTCCACGTCTTTGAAGGCAACCCCTCCTCTCCATCCAGTTCCCAATGCCTTAAAAAAGGCCTCTTTCGCTGCAAACCGGGCTGCATAACTGTAAGCTCTGTTCTTCTTTCTCTCGCAGTATTCGGTCTCCCTCTGCGTGAACACCCGGTCTCTAAACCGGCTGCTTTTCTCAATCAGCTTCTCTATTCTTTTCACCTCTATAATGTCTGTTCCAACACCAAAAATCATTTTCAGTTTCTCCGGATCTATGATGAAAACCTTAAGTCTTTTCCTGATCGACCTTTTCCATGGTTATCCCTGTATAACCATAAAACATGGAGACCATAGGCTGAACGAGGTTGAGAAAGGCATAAGGAAGATATATGAGAGGACTCACACCAAGAGTAGCGCCCATAAAAGCCCCGCAGCTGTTCCAGGGTATTAAAGGAGATGTCACGGTCCCGGAGTCCTCCAGAACACGGGAAAGGTTTTTCGGATGCAGCCCCCTGGCATCATACGCATTCTTAAACATCCTTCCCGGTACCACTATGGCAATATACTGGTCTGCGGCAATAACATTCATTCCTATGCAGCTGAAAATAGTTGTGGCCACCAGGGATCCCGTTCTCCGGACTTTTTTCAAAAGAGCCGAAGCCAGTGTTTCCAGCATGCCTGTCTTTTCCATGATCCCGCCAAAAGAAAGCGCGCATATAATGAGAGCCACTGTTTCCATCATGCTCATAAGTCCGCCGCGTGTAAGAAGGTCATCCACCATGGCGACTCCGGAATTTGAAACATATCCGGAATGGGCAGCCTGGACAATCTCAGCCAGGGTCCTGGACTGAGCGAAAACCGCAAATACAGCTCCCAATACAGTTCCTCCCAGAAGAGCCGGGAGAGGAGGCACCTTAACCACAACCAAAACAATAACAAGCAAAGGAGGGAGGAGAAGCAGAGGATGAATAAAAAATTGCGACTTTATAGTAGAGAGCATGGTCTCAATATTCTGGGACTTAAGCACCCCCCCTGAAAATCGAGCCCCTAAAAAAACATACAATCCCAGTGCAATGGTATAGGCAGGCACTACTGTGTAGACCATATGTCTTATATGGGAAAAAAGATCTGTCCCTGCAACAGCGGGTGCCAGGTTTGTGGTATCTGATAATGGAGACATCTTATCCCCAAAATAAGCACCTGAGATTATGGCGCCGGCAACCATTGCCGTAGGAACTCCCAATCCCTGTCCCACCCCAATAAGAGCGACTCCCACCGTACCGGCTGTAGACCAGGAAGAACCGGTCCCGAGGGAAATGATGGAACAGATGATCATGGTTGCCCCCAGAAAAATACCAGGTGATAGAACCTTTAATCCATAATAAACCATAGTCGGGACAATGCCTCCGGAAATCCAGGTTCCTATCATGAGACCCACAACCATGAGGATCAGGAGAGCACCCATTGCGAGATTGATTCCGTGGACCATACCGCCCAGGATTTCTTCCCAGGGGTACTTTAAGTAAACCGCAACACATGCGGCCACAGCCGCAGCCAGAATCAATGGGATATGAGCTGACTGATGCAGCAGAACAATGGTTACGAACAGGGCGAGAACCAAGAAAATGACGGGTATTAATGCCAATCCCAAACTCGGCTTTTTTTTCTCTTCTTTCATTCTTTCATTTCCACTACGATTCTGCGTAAGTTATTCATCATTTATAAATAACTCACGCAAGGAGGTCGTCCCTTGTTAAAAGCGAAACAAAAGTATAGCCTGCTTTCTCCAGGTTCTCCCTGCCCCCTTCCAGGCGGTCAACAATGGTCACGGCTACCTCCACTTTTCCTCCTGCCTGTTCCACAGCCCGACATGCTTTTAAGGTCGACCCTCCTGTAGTCACGACATCATCCACCACAGCCACTCTCCATCCGGGTTTAAAAGGCCCCTCTATCATCTTCATCTCGCCGTGCTGTTTGGATTCCTTTCTCACAATAAAAGCCGGGATGGGATGTTTGGTCTGGAAACTCAGCACAGCCACAGCACTGACAATAGGATCTGCGCCCAGTGTGTATCCTCCTATGGCATCCACATTGAAAGATTTGATTTTCTCCAGAATAAAACGCGCCACCAAATCAGCTCCCTCAGGATCAAGAGTGGTCATTTTAGCATCAATATAATAACGGCTTTTTCTTCCGGAAGTCAGAACTCTGTCCACATTTTCCAAAAGAGACTTTTGTTTGATTATTTCAATAAGCCTTTGTTTGTATTTGCTCTCTTTCACAATCAATCTCCTTTTCTTCTGACATTTTATTTATCCTGAATCCTTTTTTCAATCCGAAGTCTTCTCAGTTCTCTCAACAACAGATATCTCCGGGGAAGATCTATTAACAAAATGGCTATAATAACGCTTTCGGAAAGCCAGATTAGCTCCAAAATACAGCTGGAAGTTGGCCGCACTTCTCTTCCAGGGTTTTATCCCGAAAAAACGCTTGATGATAGCACTTCTTGAATAAAAATACTTGCCCAATTTCCTCATACCCTCTGAAAATTCCTCTTCACTCATGTTTTTTGGCTGGAAAAGGGGTACTCTTGGCTTTCCCTTCTCAAGCCACCATTTGTTTGAAAACAAACGGTTTTCCTTTAAAAGCCTCTGATACAAACGGGTCCCGGGATAGGGAACCATAGGCCTTAACTGTGCCAATTCTATATGGTTTTTCAGAGCAAACTCATATGTCTTCTCAAATATATCTTTGTCTTCATGGTCGAAACCAAACACAAAAGCTCCGAGTATGGATATCCCCTCTCCATGGAAGCGCTTCATGGCTTCTTTATAGTCAATCTTTAAATTTTTGATTTTAAGCATACTCTGCTGGGTCTTTTTTTGAACGGATTCAAATCCGATAAGAAGAGCCTGGCAGCCAGAACGTCTCATCAATCTTAAAAGCTCTCTATCTTCTGCCAGAGACACTCCTCCCTCCCCCACCCACCTTCGTTTCAGGGGGATCATCCGGGAAAACAGTTCTCTTCCTTTCTTTCTGTTGAGTGAAAGGTTGTCATCAACAAAAAAAATATTCGGATCCTCGTTTTTCTCAATTTCCTTGATAACATCATTCACAGGCCTGACTCTGTATTTATGCCCCATAATCAAACCCACTGAACAAAAATCACAATCATACGGACACCCACGGGAAGTCTCCACTCCATATGCAAAAGGAGTATAGCTCCTCAAAGATGTCTTTGGATAAAGGTCATAACGAGGCAAGGGCCTTCCGTCAAGGGTGATTTTTTCTTCTGCTTGATATCTCTTTTTCAGATCTCCCTTCTCTGCATCGAGAAGAACTTTGGGCCATACTCCTTCTCCTTCACCAATGACCACAGAATCCGCATGTTCCAGCGCCTCTTCAGGGAGGGCTGAAGCGTGGATGCCGCCCATAATCACCTTGACCCCCCTTTTTCTGTATGTATCTGCTACTTTATAGGCCCTTGAAGCCAGCTGGGTCATGACTGTGATCCCGACCACATCCACATCATCTTCATAATGATCTTTTTCAAACGATTCATCAACTATTTTTACATTGTACTTGGAAGGAGTATAAGCAGCCAGAAGTGGGAGATTGAGCTGCTTGATCTTAAAAGTCATAGCGCTTGAGTCATTTTTCGCTATCCTCTCATCCGGTTTTATTAATTTTATATTCATCATTCTCATTCCTGTGATATCTTAAGGTGAAGCCTTTCTGATATTGTCTATTCAGAAAGTCAAAGAATAATGATAAACAGAAAGGTATCCTCAATCAACAGATAATTTGACTTTTAAGAAGATAACTCAGAAAAAATTTTTTAAAAAGGTCAATAGATATTTTTCAAATCAATTCCGTAATAGTACTTTTTCAATATCTCTTTGTAATCAGCTCCGGAGAGAGCCATACCATAAGCACCCACCTGACACAAACCGACTCCATGCCCCCATCCTTTTCCGTTAAAAGTGAAATATTTGACGTTACCGTCCTCGTCATACTCTCTGTCAATGACAAAGTAAGTCTCTCTCAGTCCTAATACTCTTCGTATCCTTAAACCGCTGACCTCAGCTTCCGAAAGAGTCCCTTTGACAATGAGCTTTGAGATCCTTCTGGAATCTCCCCGCTCAACAGGAATAATATCAAGAGCGTCGCCCACCGGATAGAACCGGTTGATCCTTCGGCTTATCTCTTCAACGGACTTCCTGACCCTCCAAGTATGGTGGCTTGATTTTCGGTCCAGAACATTAGTCTCATACGGATAGATGACTTCAAGGAAAACAGCTTTTTCTCCGTTATCTATGATATTCACTCTTTCGCCCCCCACCATGCGCAGATTGGAAACAAATGTTCTCTCACCTGTATAATTTTTAATGAAATAGGCATTATCATCTATTGTGTATTTTCTCTCATTGCTGTGATCATCTTCAAAAACCATCTCATCATTATTGAATTTTTTAAATGTTCCCATTTTAAAGGGGATTTTTTGAGTCAGGATAGCTTTCCATAAATAGTACGCGGCTTCTCCCCTTGACATATCTTTATCTGCCTCTTGAACCTCCTCTGTGGTCGGGAAAATGCCGGCCTGAATAAAGTAAGCGGCATGGGATTGACTGTCCCCTGTCCACTCATCCATTCCTTTTGTTAAAAATTTTTCCTCAGAATCCACTAAGAGATTATCCATTCTTTTCTGCAAATTAAAAGCAGAAGTAGCCAATTCTGCAAAATTCCTGTATGTCAGTGAGTCCTTCTCCGGAAGCTCAGCGGCCTGTTCTAATCCCAGAATCCCAGCTGCTTTCCGGAACCAATCCCTGACTTCATGATAGGGTGCGGTCTGCTTGTAGTAAAGAGGCTCCCTGCCATCCTGGAGAATTCCCAGGCTTATAAGGGCCGCGATCTCATAGCTTACATTTCTTGAATGAGAATAATGAGGCAGGACTTTCCTCGATGTTTTAAACGCCCACTCTTTCTGTGACTCATACGTACATTCTGTGCTTCTGAGATAAGGAAGCGCAGGCCCCATAAAAACATCTTCCACATTTTCCGTTCTCCCCCCGCATGTGCTTGTATAAAGGGCCTCGATCAACTGTCCTCTATAAACCGCCACTTCTCCTTTTGTTTGCTCCACAGCTTCTGTGCTCAACGGATGCTCTGCGTTCATTCCCTTGTAAAATTGGGAGTTCGGTGTATCATCCAGATCAAAATCAAGCCCGTCATTCAGCTTTATATTTTTAAGGGCATATGTCCGTGCAGCCACAGCCTGGGCTTTTTGAGCTTCCAGCTCCCTGAATGCATAAGGAGACAGCTCACTGGGAACAACCGATTTCAGGTAGTCTTCAATATAAAGAGTATTGATCAATATAATCCCCCGGCTGCCTTTCTTGAGTATAAAAATCCCCCTGTAATCCCTGCCTTCATAAGACAGATAACTCTGATAGCTGGAAGGAATAAAATAAAGGACCGTATCTTCATCCAGACTCTTTACCTTATCCCCTACCATTATCCACAAAGGTCTTGAATCCTTATCTGTTATATCTTCCCTTATGATCCACGGGTCATATTTACCGAGCTCTCCCAGCCTGCCGATGAATCCAAGCGCATCACTTCGGGTCGGAAAGTCTCCGACCATGACACGAAACTTGCCTGTGACATTCGCTTCGGGGCTTCTGGATATGAAGACTTTATGCAAAATCTTGTTCCTTAATTCCTGGGCCATCAATTCTGCTTCTTCTCTTCCTTCAGCATAAGCGACTTGAACCATGTACATTTCATTTAATTTGTCCTTTTTGCCTTTTATATACGCTTCACCGGCATTGTCTGCGATCAGCTTATAATTTGTTTCAACCTCATAGATGTTCATGCCCGAAGAAGCTGTGATCTCGATATTTCTCAGATTGTCTCCCAATCCGACTCTTACGATCGGATTTTGGATGGAATATCCGTGAAAAAAGTTTTTCTCGCTTCCGTATTCCAGAGGGAGCCCGCCTGTAATGAAAACAGAGAACGCTATGATGATAAAATACTTTATATTTTGGGAAAGGAGTTTTCGCATGATGCTGACTTTTTTCTTAGTTTTATATAATTATAGTCGTTTTTTCTTTATAATGTCAACAAAAATTACAATATATTCAACATTTTTATTTGTCCATACAATATGTTGTATTGCATATCTTTCTTCACGTTTGTATACCCTAACGGAAATCACTTCCCCTGTCAAGGGCAAAAAATTATTTTTTATGGATCTATAAATGAGGGGAAAAAAGGAAGACAAAGCTAAGGTTTAATAAACACGATCATCATTTTTTTATTTTTAAAACAAGAATTATGATCATTATCTCTCCATAAAAAACGTCAGCCAATATATGGAGCCTCTTTCCTGGTCATCATTGGCCTTAAATCCGACAACCAGCTTACGGGTGCTTTTGACACCCACAATTTGATCGAACAATAATTCTCTCTCGCCTTCACTTGACTTGTATTTGGCTGAAAATTTGCTTTTCACTGCTGTCTCCTTATCTTTTATCGAAAAGGGAAAGGCCTGTATCTGCAGTTCGTAATCCAGTGACAGATGCTGGTGGGAAGGAGGAAGGGAATGAATTCTCTCATCGATACAGGTGGTTTCAAAGTTTTCAAGGTCAACCTGAAAAATGATATCAGCCACACGCAATATGGTGACCAGAACCGGAAAGACAGTACTGGTTTTTTCTTTAATGGCTTTGATAAGATCTTCCTCACTCTGATCGATCTCCGTATCGAACATAAAAACTGCATCAGGGAAATCTTGAGTCACATCCCCTCCGGTTTTTATCCCTCGTACTGCCGGGATTTCATCTTCCTTCGCCGGTTGTGAAGGCGCAGACACAGTAATGCTTTGAACGGCAGGGATTTGGAGGATTTTTACCATGAGCTTTATTTTTTGGTCCTGAGGGAGCAGTACAGTACTGGCTGCGGCTAAAACGATTGAAAGCAAGAAAACCCTTTTTAGTCTCATCTCTGACCCTCATTCTATATAAATTAATAAGAAAGAGATCCTGTGTCAATGAACAAAAATCATGAGATCTATCTTAATTATAAACTGACCTTTTTTCCTTTAGCTTCGGACGAATCTTACTACTAAAGCATGAATAATTAATATTTATGTTTTTCAAGCAGAGGCCATGCTCTATTGTAAAAAGACTCTATAAACCGCTCGAAATATTCTCTTTCATTTGGAACTGCTGGCAGTACAAACATAATCTCCTTACTTTTAGAAACAGCCATTAATGTAGGAGCATATTGAGGGATATATTTTTTGAATTTATTCATTTTGATTATTTCAAATTCAGCTCCTAATTTTTCCCGAATAAATTCTAGATTATCTTCCTTAGTGAACTCACCTTCAGGAATCACTCCTATGACTTTATATTTTTTAGCTAATCTGTTCAGAACTTTCACAATCTCCAAACAAGGACGACAATTCTTCACAGAAAAGAACAAAAAAAGAAAAAGAGACGATTCACTCTCATTATCTATTACATGGTGTGGGAATTTCTCAAATATATTTTCATTATGAATCTTATACACATAAGAAGACAAAGCTAAAATCATCACCACTAGTAAAAGGATAATATAATTTCTCATCTTATCTCATATTTAAGGACCTCATATTCATCCATAAAATCCTTTTCCCTTAAACGGGCGGAGAGAATGTAAAGATAGTGATTCTCATGGTCATAAAAACAGGCCGGTCCGCTATTCCTGTAATCCACAGCATCCGGCAGATCGATTTCTTTGATATATTCTCCTTCAGAATCATAAAACTGAATAGTTGCTCTCCAAAGATCTGACTCTTTATCCAGATTGGTATAAAGAATCATACTGTATCTCTCATCTGCAAAAACGCCTCTAATCCAGGACATTTTCATTCTTTCAGTCGTGATAACTTTTCCCTCTAAGATTCCCTCATAAGCTTTCCTTATTTTTGGGGTCATGCTTGGTTTTATATAATTTTCAGTATCCTTTCCAAAGACCTCTCTTTTCTTGGTATTCAGATCTATTTTTATGATCTTTGCTCGGCCTTCCCAGGCATAGTAGATATAATCATTATAAATATCAAAAAAAGCAAAATTGCTAGTGGATTTGCTTATCCATTTGTCAGCTTTTAATTCTTTCTGTGAAGATAATCCGTATTTCTCATAGGAGGGGAGAAGATAACAAATTTTCCGATCATTGAAATCCTTCATATAAAGACTGAAATATTCTCCTTTTTTTGAACTTATATAATCTCCTATAATGATGTTATCCTTATAAAACTTTATATTTTGTGGTACTCCCAAACAAAAAAGTTCATTTGTTCTTTTAAAATCATCATTTTTAGTTCTTTTTAAAATAAGAACCCTGTGTTTTCCCGCATCAAGGATCGCAAAATAAGGCGCTTTATAATCACAGGGTCCAGGAAGCTCAAACTCCTCTGGCCCAGGCCCCTTTCTTCCAATTATTTTAAATAAATCTCCCGAATTCCTATATAACTTCAAATGCCCTTCTTTGGCATGAGGGACAATGAATAATTCATCTTCCGTGACTACAAAATCATATGCAGTTAGATATGCCTTTTCCTGAGAGATGGGGAATCGATCCATAAGCTTTATGTTAATATCAGCGAACATCAAATCGTTCACTATTAAAAAGAGAATGAAGAATACACAGTAAAGTTTTTTCACTTTTATTTCCTTTCATTTGGGGGCTGACGGTTTAGTGCCAGCCCCCATTTCCTATGATTAACAATTTAACTCAGCTTAAACTTCAATAACTATACAACAATCGCTGGGAATACCTAAACAGTAATAACCTGTATCACCTACATGGTATTTTTCCATCCATGGATCTGGATGGGTCACCCAATGCAATTCTCCCCAAATCACTTCAGCCGCTTTCACCTCAGGAACAAAATTAAAAACTGTAAATGCTAATCCTACCATAATAAGGATTACAATCAATGACTTAACGATTTTCTGAATCATCTTTCACCAACACCCCCTTTCATTTTATTATTTTGGCGCCAATAAAAAAACTCTTTTAAAATCAGAAATATTTGAATATATAAATATTTTTGATAAGAACATATTTCCCTTTACCAACATCATTAAAATAAAAAAAAAAAAAATGATTGTCAAGAATTTTCTTCTCCAATATATATTTTGATTTTAATGTATTACCCCCCTTTTAATTGAAATATGAATCATCCCTCTTAATATATCTTTAAAATTTTCACCTGAAACATTAAACTTATTTTACGGAGGAAGAAGAATGAGAAAAAAAATATTAGGGATCATCTGTCTGGCACTCTTTTTTTCTTTTGGTTTTGGAAATGACATCAACAGCCTTTCCGATGTGTTTACACCGGGAAAAGGGCTTCTGGATAAGGACGGAGACGGTTTTCCTGACGGTATCGGACTGTACCTCATCATTCCTGAGGATGCCTCGGCCTATGAGGTTATTTCCGCATCTGATATCGCCGCCAGAGCTAATCTGGAAAGCCTGGTGGTCGATATGGACCTTCTCTCAAGAAAGGCCTCTCCTGTTTTCGATAAGAGAGCCGACTCTTGCCCCGTCATCATAAGCCACAACCTGTCATGGATAAAAAAAAGCGTACCAGGTCTCAAGGAGCTGCCGGATGGGATCCCATCTCATCAAGGATTGATCCTGATTTCTCCATCAAAATTCGGAAAAGTCATATTGGTTGCAGCCGGGTCCGAAGAAACTCTGCTCAAAACAAGCCGGGCTTTTTTCCTGAGGTGGCCTTATCTCTGGGATATTTGGGGGAGAGAACAGGGAGCGACCTACCCTAAAGTGAAAAAAGACATTAAAACCTATTTGGAATCCCTGGGAATAGACAGGCCCCAAATCAATATCATCTCTGCTCTTTACGAATTTCCGGAAAAAGAGTCATCTTATGAAACTATCAACAGACTGGAATTCAATCAGGATCAGATCAAAACACTCACAGTTGACCTTGTACTTGAGAACACAAATGATATGAACAAGGCCTATGAAGCCTTACAGGATCTGACCGTTAGCCATAAAAGGGGTTTGGAAATTGGAGTGCTTTCCTATCCGGGATGTGCTGAGCTCCGTCTCCGTATCAAAACACAAAAGGATTCCAGAATGCTTAAGATTCCCAGGGTAGGCTATCCCAAGAGGATACTCACTCCCTCCTATAAATCGCCTGTGAAAATAAAAGTCAAGGAAAACGATTTTGACCTTATCGATATGCTCTCCCTCAGCGGTATCTACTCGGATAAAAACCAGGACAGGATCCCGGATGATATAAACACTTTTTTAATTGTACCGGAAAAAGGCAGCTTGAGAGAAATCGCCTCTCTTTCATCAAGGTTGACTCTCCATACAGCAGGAGCCTCCTTTCCTCTGACCTACCTGGATTCAGAAATAGAAAAACCAGAGGAAGTTCCCAATCCCATTATCATAGGGAAAGAAAACTCCCTCTATAAAGAACTGGTCAAAACAGGGAAACTGATTGAGACTGAATGTAAACCCGGGACAGCCGCGGCTTATAGAGTCTTTCAGGCTTTCAATAAATCCAATGCGGTCGTGCTTTCCGGCTCGGATGAAAACAGCCTTGCAGGACTTATTGATTATCTCTCCCGTGTCTATCCTTATTTTGATGCCTACGAACCAGGCCGTCTGAAGCTGCAGGACATCCCTTCTGCCCTTGAGGAATTCTTTGACGGAAAAAGGGGCAGCACAGAAGGTTCTTTTCTTTACAAATTAAAGAACATCACTAAAAAATTAAACCAGAAGAAAATCAAAACACTTTCGGTCGACCTCTGTTTGCCGGAAAAAAACAAAGATTATGAAAAATTCATAAAACAATATTTAAAAGATAATATGGCTGCTGAAGATATAAGCATTCAATCTTTTTCATTTGAAGACAGCCAAACTGTTTTTCAGATGGAAAAAACCTTTGACTGGGAAGTCGATGACATCTTTCACAGACTTGAAAAATTTATAAGCAGCGGCCAATGGAGCGGCCGTTCTCTCAGCATCAGCATCGGCGTCAGCGAATCCCCTGAAATAAGAAAAAAAATAAAAAAATCCATCAAAGAAACGCTGGAGAAAAATGAAATCAATGACTTCCGGATCGATGTTCTCTCCTCCTATAAACAGGGTTTCTTCTGGCTCAAGGAAAAAGTGATCCCCTCTCTTAGATCCGAAAACACAGATCATATCGTCATTCAATTCTCTCGATGTGCTGATGACCTCAAACAGCTTAAAAGATTCTATACGGATCCTTACAGATGGCTTCAAGAGCTGTATCCCATAGATGATATCATCTCCGAAGAGACGGGAATCCCCATTGACAAAATCATCTTTGAAATAAAAGATGAAAAAAGCCCTACGTATGTCATCACAGCCTATGATGATAAGAAAAAGGAAATCTTCACAGACCAATTCTCCCCCCGTGTTAAAAAGACCAGCTATCTCAATGTCCTCCCGGAGTGGGGAACAGTGACCCGAACCACAGGGTGGCTTCAAATCAGAGATAAAGAGAAAGTCGTACTGGATGTTCCTATTAACAGTGACCTGGAAAGATTCTGGGATTTTTACCAATCCGAGGTCCTTCCCTCTGTCTATGACTTCATCCTTAAGAAAACAGATAACAAACCATCGTTTGAGAAACAGCCCTATTTCAAGCGGCTTTTGATAGAGATGTGGCTGAGCGAACCTGATTACAGGCTTGGCCTGGACCAGGAAATCATAAGCAGCCTGGAAGCCATGCACGATGAGATATATTTTGACACCCTTGATTTTCTCAGAGGCATCACAGACATCCAGACAGAAGAGACCGATCTTCCCGAAGACTCATCCCGTTACTCAGCGCCGGGAAACGTCCTTCCCCTCATCCATCCTTCCACAGAAGGAAAAAAGCCGAGAGTCAGCATCCTGTTTCAAGACAGACGGGCGCCATCTCCCTTTATGGCTGTAAACTGGAGTGATGCTTCAGGAAGCACATCAAAGGAACGGATCGAATTCGATCCTGTTGAAGTGAAAAAATTAATGGCTTCCGCTCTTCTCTATGACTCAGAAAAAAACAGGATTGGAAACCTCATTATCGAGGCAGAGATCGAAAAAGAGGAACCCTATCTGGAACTCATAGAGATTATTGATTCTTTAAGGGAACTCACTGATCAAGGAATACTGCCGCTTTCCTTTCATTTTCCCAATCTCAACCAACTCACTCTAAAAATCAAACATAAAGACATCTTTAAAGAAGAGACATTTCCTGTGTCATACGATGATCCGGAAGGCTGGACGAAAAAAGAGAAAAAGGCGGCAGACCATGATATTGTTCCCACCCAGGAAATCATTTCTCCCGAGATGTGTCTGGATATCGTGGACAGACTTTCCGGATTCGAGTCCATCCACAGTTATATAGGAGGGAGGTCCTATGAAGGGAAAAAAATCCCTGTGATTGAGATCCACACTCCTGCGGACCCGTACACCTCGGTCCCAAGGCTTATAACGTTTAAGCCCACTCTATACTGCAACGGCCGGCAGCATGCCAATGAAGTCTGTTCGACAAATTACATACTCAAATTCGCGGAACTCGTTGCAAAAAACAATGATTACAGGTCCCTTTTAAAAAAAATAAATTTCGTTTTTCATCCCATTGAAAATCCGGACGGCGCGGAACTGGCCTACAGACTGCAAAAATTAACTCCCTTTCACAGTCTGCATGCTGGACGATATTCAACATTGGGAATAGATGTCGGTCATCAGATCAATGCAGACCATCCCATACTTCCTGAAGCTAAAGTCAGAAAAAATCTGTATGACCGGTGGCTTCCTGACATCCATCTCAATCTCCACGGCTATCCTTCACATGAATGGGTCCAGCCTTTCTCGGATTACACTCCATTTCTATTCAGAGATTACTGGATCCCCCGGGGATGGTTTGTGTACTACAGAACCGTTTCCCTTCCCATATATGAGAAATGGAAAAGAGCCGGGGAAGCTCTGAAAAAATATATCATTGAGGGGCTTCATTCCCCTGAAAACATCCGCCGCTCAAACAAATCACTCTACGACAGATACTTTCGCTGGGCTGCGCGCTGGAATCCTCATATGAACAGCCTGGAAATCCAGGGCGGCGTCAATATCTATTCAAAGAGGCAGAGTTCCACGGAAAGCAAGCTGACTGAGAGAAAAAAAATAACTTTCGCAGAAGAGACTCCGGAACTTATGGATGAAACAGCCCAGGGAAAATGGCTGGATTTTCTTGTTGAACAGGGGCTCGCTTACATCAAAGCCCATGCTCTTTACCTCTCGGAAAGTACGTTCCCTATCTCAAGGATCGAGGAAGAGGTCAAAGACAAAATATGTATTCAATTCATCAGAAGCAGGCCGGGAGAGTCTGAAAAATAAGAATTCAATCAAAGAGAACAGTATTGTAAAACAAATGAGAAACTGATAGTATAAAAACCAGATTATTGGATCTCATTTCATAAGTGTAATCTAAGATGAACCTTCTTTTAATAGACGAGGGGCTGTCACTGTACGACAAAGTCAAGGATTCCTCTGTCGTCGACACATGTGAGGTCTATTTCTCCGAAAGCACAAATTCCATCCTGAAATACATAAAAGACCATCATATTGATGTCGTGATGACGGATATCGATAGATACAGAGACAAAGCCTTATCCCTCATTAAAGAGCTCCACAGCTTTGATTCTTTGATCGATATCATACTTATAGGGAACGCCAAATCCACAGAAAATGTCATGGATATCATAAAAAGAGGGGCTTCTGATTATATTGAAAAGCCCATTAAACAGGATGTTATAGAAAAAATACTGGCCTCCATCAATGAAAAAAGAAATCTCAAAAAAGAGACCTATCTCCTGGAGAAAAGGCTGGAAGAAAAATATTCGTTCAAAGGAATCGTAGGGAAAAGTCCTTATATGTTTGAAATCTTTTCCCTGGTCGAAAAGATTTCAAAATTTTTTTCCAGCATTCTTGTTACAGGAGAGACCGGCACAGGGAAAGAATTGATCGCCCATGCCATCCATGAGCTGAGCACCAGAAGCGACAAAGAGCTTGTCATATGTGACTGCGTTTCCATCCCGGAAAATCTCTTCGAATCAGAACTCTTTGGCTATAAAAAAGGAGCTTTTACCGGGGCGCTGGCAAACAAACAGGGACTTTTTGAAGCCGCTCATAAAGGCATCATCTTTTTGGACGAAATAGGAGAGATCCCTTTAACTGTCCAGGCCAAACTACTCAGAGTGCTCGAAAGCCATCAATTCAGGCCTCTTGGTTCTAATGAGACAAAAGAAGTGGATGTGAAAGTTATCGCTGCCACAAACAGGGATCTGTCAGAATGTCTAAAAGACAATACATTCAGGGAAGACCTCTTCCACAGGCTCAACAAGGTGGAGATCCACCTGCCTCCTCTGAGGGAAAGAAAAGAAGATATTCCTCTTCTGGTCAGGCACTTCTTAGAAAACCTCAGCAAAAAAGTCAATAAAAAAATAAAAGGCATATCCATGAAAGTCCAAAAGCTGTTTTCAAAATACAACTGGCCTGGAAATGTCAGAGAGCTGAAAAATGTTCTGGAAAGGGCCGCTCTGGTTACAAAAAAAGAGTTTATTGACATAAATGACCTTCCAGAATATCTCCATGACACCTCTATTCTCAAACAGAAAGACTCCATTATAGATAAAGACAACTTTTCTTCTCTGGAAGATCTGGAAAAAGACTACATCACATATTTGATAACCCAGACTGACTACAATATAAAAAAGACCGCGAACATTTTAAATATATCAAGGACCACCCTCTATAGTAAGTTAAGAAAATACAATATCCCTCATTAATCCCTTCTAAATCCGGCTGAACATGTTCATTTATTGAACACTTTTTCTGGTTTCTTAATTACTTCATTATTTTCAATAGGTTACAGTATATTTACGAAAAAAGTGTTCATAAATTGATCACTTTTTTCGTTTTTTCCCTTCTATAGCAATTCCTGTAACTTCTTTGATATAAGCAACATACAAAAAATGAACTGCATGGCATCCATTTTGCATTTTACAAAGGCAAATTCGAGAAAAAAGAGGATGTCATGATAAACAATAAAAAAAATAAAAAAGTAAAAACAACAAAAGTATTGACCATTTCAGTTATATTAACAATGCTGTGTTTTTCATCTTTAAAAGCCGAAGGAAATAATGACAGTAAGGCGCTTATCTCAAGCCAATCTCTTCTTTCAACTGTCGTCATACAGCCAGTCATCACTCCTTTGGGAAAGACCTCCATTGAATCTGCTTCCTTATTCACATACTCAAGTAAAAACAACGAGAAGACTTATAATTTCTCTGTCATGCCGACAACTCCGGAAACAAACTATCCGGAAACCTATAAATTCGTCCAGAATTATAGAAAGAAACACAGATTTGAAAACACCCTTTTCGAAGCGAGCTTGATAGCCAATCTGGCCCTCAATGCTGCTGATTATTTTTCCACAAGAGAAGCATTAAAGTATGACGGTCTGGAAGAAGGAAATCCTCTCATGAAGCCGTTTGTCAAGAATGATTTAACTTTTGCAGCCGTAAAGATCGGTGTTTCCTTGACAAGTTACTTTGTGATGAAAAAACTTTTCAAACGAAACAAAACCCTGGCATGGATCACCAGCATAGTCAGCAACATAGCTCTGTCCTATGTGGTATCAAACAACATGTCCCATATCTATGAAGTAAGAAACAGATAAAAGGATATGACCATGAAAAAACAACAGAAACAAGTTTTAAACTCAGAAAAGATGAAAAATTTCTTTTACCATTCAGTTATCATTAAAAATATCAATCCGAATTCAAGGCAGCTGCCTTCCCTTGACAGTTTAAAAAAAGAATATATCGAATATCTCCTGAAGATCACAGACAATAATAAAACAGAGACAGCAGACATACTTGATATATCCATTCCCGGACTCCAAAAAAAAATGCAAAGGTATGGACTCAGCCATTAACCTGAATTATTCATAAAATATGGTTGCATTCCCATACCTCTCTACTATGATCGACTCTTTTAACATTTTTACTTTGTTAAAAATATGATCATTCCGCTGGTTCATGTAATGATTTTAATCTTTTGCAACCATATTTTACCTTACAGGCAAGCCGATCTTACAGCATCTGCTTTGTTGCAGGGCATTCGCGGTGAAGGACCACAGCTTCATACCCTGCGCCTCGCATCTGCAGCAATCTCGACTCGTGAATAATTCAGGTTATAAATTCCCGTATTTTCCTAAAACCAATATAAATTATTTTCGTATTTGTAAAGAGAGAAAAATGTTTTGCTTTACACTGGAAAATTTTCATTCTAGAATTTAAAAAGGAATCAGGAGGAAAAAATGAAAAAATTATTCTCAATAACAACCTTGTTTTTTATGATACTCAGCATATCCGCTATATCCTTACTTTACGGCGCCGCCCAGGAAAACAAAACAGATGCCAAAGCTGCCAAAATTCTTTCAAAAATGATTGACGCACAGGGAGGCAAAAAACGGATCCAGGAGATCAAAGATATGGTCATTACAGGAACCGTAGAAATCACCCAGATGGGCCTGGAAGGAAGCATCACTCTTTATCATAAAGAGCCTGATATGATGCGCACAGATGTCGAAGTGATGGGAATGATCATTACACAGGCTTATGACGGGGAGACTGCCTGGATGGTCAATCCTCAAACAGGTGAGACCGAAGAAATGCCTGAACAATTGGCCACTGAAATGAAAAGAGAATCTCTTGGGAACGACTCTCTTCTCAATCCGGAAAAATACGGGATATATTACACATATGAAGGCACGGAAACCATTGATGGAGTGGAGCATCATGTGCTTAAACAGCACTTTTCAGACGGGTTCGAAGCCACTCTTTATATAAATGGAGAGACCTATCTCATTTCCAAAAGCAAGGCTATGACCCTGGACGCGACCGGGGTGGAAGTCATGGTTGAAACATATCAATCCGACTATAAGGAAATCGACGGAACCATGGTGGCTCATTCTATCATTGCCTACAGAGAGGGCGAAGAATATATGGTATCAACCATCACAGACGTCCAGTACAATACAGGATTGGAAGATTCTTTATTTAAGATGGATTGAGGTCTACGTTTCTATCTCCGCCAGGACGCGGTGAGCCAATTTAAGGGCGCGCACCCCTTCAGCGCCGCTCACTTTTCTCTTCTTGCCGTCATTAAGGCATTTGAAGAAATTGATGAGTTCCTTTTTAAGGGGTTCCTCCTTTTTTATCTCCAAAGACTTGATATCTGCCTGTCGTCCGTTTAAAGGAAAGACCTTGATCTCTTGATCTATATAATCAACAGAATAATAAGAGGTGGGTTCAAATATTCTTAAATTTCTTACTTTTCCCTGGTGGACTCGGCTGGCTGTTAAAGTGGCCACACACCCTGACTTAAATTCGAGCCTGGCATTGGCAATGTCAAATTTTTCCGAAAGCACATGAATAGCAGAGGACCTTATGACCTCCACTGTATCTTTTATCAAATCGAGAATAATATCCAAATCATGAATCATCAGGTCCAATACGACATTCGTATCCAAGGAACGGGCTGAAAAAGAACCGAGCCTCTGGACCTCTATAAACTTAGGCTCAGTGATGAGATCTTTTAATTTTTCAACGGCGGGATTGAATCTTTCCAAATGCCCGACCTGGAGTATCAGTCCTTTCTTCTTTGCAAGGTCAACCAGTTCTTCTCCCTGTTCAACTGTATCAGTGATCGGTTTTTCCACAAGAACCGACTTTCCTTCCTGAAGCAGTTTTTTTGTAATAGAATAATGTTCGTTTGTAGTGGTCGACACAATTCCCACATCCATATCATCAAGCATGTCTTCAAAATTTTCATAATAAGCGACACGATGGCGGTTGCCTATGACCATCGCTTTATTCTTATCTATGTCTGCAACAGCTTTCAAATCAGCTTCCTCAAGATAAGAAAGAATCCGTGCATGCTGGGTTCCAAGATACCCGACTCCGATAATTCCTACTCTTTTTTTAGCCATTTCTGATTCTCAGCCTTATTGTTTTTCAGCCCTATAGTTTAATCCCTCCGATTAAAATATTCAAATCATTTTATCCTGAACTATTCAGGATAGATCAGGGCTACTCACTTTCTCGAAAGAATGGCAATCCCGCTTTGTTCTGCCAGTTTGAGAGCTCTATCTTTATCTATGAAAAGTACTTTTTCCGCCTCTATACACAGGGAGGAACATCCTGCCTTTTTAAGGCTCCGGACGGTTTTCAATCCTACAGCCGGCTGGTCGATCCTTATATCTTGATGTGTACGGGCGACTTTGACCACAACACATCCCTTTCCTCCTACAATTCCTCCCCTTATTATAGTCTCGTCCGTTCCCTCCATGGCTTCTACGGCAACCACGGCTTTGTCTTTTATGACCACGGTCTGTCCTATCTCAAGATCAGCCATTTGTTTGGCAAGAGGCCATCCATAGTCGATATCCTCTTTTACGAATGGAGATACCTTTCCTTTGGTTAAAATGCCCTGTTCACAGAAAAAGCCCGAAAAAAACCGGGAAGGATCCATGATATTGATTCCCTGACTTTCGATATAGCCAAGTACAGCTCTTACAATTTTATCCGGATTTCTTTCTTTCGTACCTTCCAGGAGAGAGGACAAGGGCAAGGGAAAAGTGTCCTTCAAGTACATGCTTTTATGCCTGATTTTTCCTGCGAATATTATCTGACGAACATCATTCTTTTTAAAAAAAGAAACAAGGCTCAAAAAATCCTTGATCTCGAAACAGGCGAATGAATCGGCCTGCTTTGTGACACTTTCATCAAATTCGCTGTGTATCCCAGCCACAACACAGGTATAACCTTCCTCTTTAACCTTACGGCATATATACAGGGGAATTCCCCCTGAACCTGCGACGATCCCTAACCTTTTTTCTCTCTTCACTGCTGTTTTTTTAATATTCCGCGCTTAGAAGAGCTGATAAAATCAATGACCTCCTTTCTATCCTCACTTGGAGATATTTCCTCTTTTATTTTTGCAACGGCCTGACTGGTATTCAAGTTAGAATGAAATAAAAGATTATACATTTTTTTGATGGTCTGAATCCTTTCCCTTGAAAATCCTCCTCTGCGCAGACCCACCGCATTGATCCCGTAAAAAAGTACGGGACGGCTCCCGGCTACCCTGGAAAAAGGAAGAATATCTTGGGTTATCACAGAATAACCACCTATGAAAGCATACTTTCCTACCCGAGAAAATTGAATTAAACCACTAAAAGCCCCCACCTGGGCATAATCATCAATAAAGCAGTGGCCGCCCAGAGTGGCCCCATTTATAAAAATAACATGATTTCCAACATCACAATCATGGGCAATATGGGAATAGGCCATGAAATAATTATCATTCCCTATTTTTGTTTCTCCTCCTCCTTTTGCTGTCCCTTTATCTACAGTCATAAATTCTCTGAACACATTCCTGTCCCCTATGACCACCCGCGTGGGCTCCTGTTTGTAACCGATGTCCTGAGGTTCTGTTCCAACCGATGTGTACGGAGAAAAATGACAGTGCTGTCCGATTTGAGTATGACCGGTCACACAGACATGCGCATCCAGTCTGGTTCCCTTGCCTATAGAAACATGTTTTCCAATAACAGAATAAGGGCCTATAAAAACACCTTCATCCAGAAAGGCATCTTTGTGTACGTCCGAATCGGGATGAATATATGTTTCACTACTGTCCATTCATCTCCTCTCGATGCAGCAGAGATGCTATGATCCCGGATTCCACTACCACATCTTCGTCCACTACAGCTTTGCCCTTAATTTCACAGAACCTTTTCCTCATTTTGACTATATCGACATAAAATTTAATCTGATCTCCCGGTATAACCGGTTTTCTGAATTTGGCATTGGTTATTTTACTCAACATCATGAACCAATCATCAGGCTTGGGAATAGAGTGATACACCAGAATACCTCCGCTCTGGGCCATTGCTTCAATAATAAGAACTCCCGGCATGATTTTTTTCTCTGGGAAATGACCATTAAAAAAGGGTTCATTATATGTCACATTTTTAATAGTCAAAATAGACTTTCCCTCTTCCAATCTTAAAACCCTGTCCACCAACAAAAAAGGATAACGATGAGGCAGTACATTCTGTATTTCGCTTATATTAATATAATAATTTTTATTGTTTGGCTTTTTGGTCATCATATCTCTGGATCACATCTTGAGTGATATCAACAGAGGGGCTGAAATAGACAACACCGCTGTTCTGCCGATCGAAAATAGCATCAAGACCCCTCTCTTTTCCGACCTGCTCAATAATGGGCAACACTTCATTCTGGATCTTCTGGAAAAGCCTTGCTGCGGTCGCATTCATATCTGTTTGGTTGTCCTCATAGATTCTCTGTCTTTCCGTTCTTAATCGCTCAAGGTCTGAGTTGAGGTTCAGCCGAGCTTCCTGAGTCAGGGTCAAACTCTGTGTGCTTATTTTTTTCTGCAAATCACGGATCGCCTGATCTTTATCAGCCAGTTTTTTTTGATTATTCGATTCCTTTTCTCTGAGCTGAGCCATCACTTTTTTCCCTTCAATGGAATTCTGCAGTATCTGGTTGGAATCGACAATCCCTATTCTTGGACTTTCCTGAGCGAATCCTGTTGAAAACAAAAGAGAAAGAACAAGAGTAAGAAAAAGAAATTTGCTTGTGCTCCTTGATAACATCTTAAGCCTCCTATTTATGATTTAAAAATGTTTATTTAAAATGTTGTTCCTATTGCAAAACGAAACTTAAAATTCGAATCCCCTGCCCGTGATATTCGATTGTTGTATGAGAATATAAGTCTGAAAGGAACTCTCAGAGCAGGAACAAAAACTCTGGCTTCCAATCCTGCAGAAGAATACATGTTATTGAAATCGATTTTTTGTTCAGCGGAATAGGCATTTCCTCTATCATAGAACAATATGGCGTAAACCGGCCCTCCCAGGGGAATAATGTATTCTGCATTGAAAACAAGAGACTTTTCTCCGCCCATATTGTAACCTTCTTCACTCCGAGGTCCTATAGTGTAGATGTCATAACCTCTTATTGACCTTTCTCCTCCGAGGTAGAATCTTTCCCAGAAAGGAATGGTCGAATCCCCGAGAGAATTAATGAATTTATACTCAATGTGGAAACCCAGAGATGTATTCCCGATAAGAGGTTTGTATAATGTCCATTCAAAACTAGGTTTTATCATCGCGACATCCCCGCCTAAAATCCCTCCAGCAAATTCACAACTTACAAGATAAAGGGAACCTCTTGAAGGGGTTAAAGGGCTGTCAACTGTATTTCTGTAGATCATGGGAGTGATACTGCTTATATTATATTTGCCGTAGGTATAATTACCACCGTAGTAATAAGAATAATTATAATAGTCATAACCATACATAGAATAATAGAGGTCGCTATAATAGGTGTCTCCCTCATCGCCCTCATATTCACTCATCTCTAAAAACTCAAGTCCATAAGACAACCGGCCTCTCCAGTATCCTTTTACCCTGCCTCCCACATGGACATTAATTCCTCTTCCTTTTCTATTAAACAACCCCGGATAAACAATATACCGGTCATAAATGTTAAAACCAGCATTTAAGGGAAGGTCAAATATATACGGTTCTGTGAATCCAAATGAATATATTTTTGTCCTTTTTCCATATGTCGCAGTTAATTCCAATGTCTCTCCGGCTCCAAGAAAATTAACCGTTGAGTAACTCAATGATATAAATGTTCCCTGGTATCCACTGTATCCGGCAGAAAACTGAATATTGTTTCTTTGTAATTCAGCCACATTGATAGTGAGGTCAACCTTGGAGGGATCTTGAGGATTCGGATAAATATCAGGGTCCTCCTTGATTTCAACAAGTCCCAGTTGGTTGATTCTGAGCAAGCTGTTCTTGAACATATCATAACTGAACCGACTTCCCTCTCTTATCATCATCTCCCGCCGCATAACTTTATCGTTGGTATATGTATTCCCCTTAAACTCTATCCTGTGAATATAGGCCACCGGTCCTTCGCCTATATTATAAGTGACACTGACTTTTTTGTTTTTTGGATCAAGCCGCTCTACCGGAATAACCCTAACATACATATATCCAAAATTTTGATAGAGTTTAGTTATTTCTTCGACCCCTTTTTCTCTGTCATCTATACTGTATATGTCCCCTTCTTCCAGAGGAATCAGTGTTCGTAAACTTTTTGCATTAAAAAATTCATTTCCCTCTATGGTGACGTCTCCGACAAAATACAGGTACCCTGCATCCACAGGAATAACGATCTGCTTCATGGTCTGCTTTTTGAAAAAAATCGATCTTTTCTCAATTTCCTTTACGACTGGTTCCCCGACTTGGGCCTCCATAAAACCGTGCTCTTTGTACTTTTCTACCAGATTTAATACATCTGATTCCAGTTGATCCTGCTTGAATGTGTCCTTTCCACTGGCCCATGAAACAAAGCTGTGTTCCTTGTTCTCTTTCAACGCAGTCATAAGAGTGCTTTCTTTGAGCTTGGGTGTTCCCTCAAACACAACATCACCGATTTTGATCTTGTGTCCCGTATCAACATTAAAAATGATCTCGACCTCATTCTTTCCTCTATTCTTTACTTCTGTTTCAACTTTTCCCGCAGCAAGACCCTTCTCGTCCATAATACTCTTTATGACATCTTCTACCTTTCTGATGGAATAAGGTCTGTAATATGAATATGGAAGTATGTTTACATTTTCTTCCTTTAGTTTATCCACAATATCTTTTTCCTTGAGCCTCTTCTCCGTTTTGTACGTTATTTTTTTTATTATAGGATTCTCTTTGACATGAACCTTTATGACCTTGCCTCTCTCTCCGTCAACAGCTTCTATTTTTATATCCGCAAAATAACCAGTGGCCCATAAAACCTTAAAACCATCCTGTATGGAGGCTTTATTGAAATAATCCCCTTCCTTAAAAGTCAAATAATAAAGCACTGTATCTTCTGTGACAAGTTCGTTTCCTACAAGCTCTATTTTTTCTATCACTTCCTGGCCGTAGACGACCAAGGGAAAAAGAATCATCATTGCAATCAATATCGCTTTTTTCATTTCGCTATCCTTATACCATATTTGCCCCTAAAAATAAAGGCACCAACTTTGACTCAGGCCATGGGGTCATCCTTTTCATTAAACCCGGATTTTTCCCGAGTCAAGACATCTGTGTCCAGGTTACTTAAACTTCAGAGATGATTAAATAGTTTCAAGTCCCTGCCTTCCATTAAATAAACCCTATCACAAAATTGAGCCACTTTTTCATTATGGGTCACAATGATAGAAGACAGTTCTTTCCTGTCATGAAGCTCTCTTATGAGCTTTAATATTTTTTTCCCTGTCTGCCAGTCCATGTTTCCGGTGGGCTCATCAGCAAGGAGCAAAGCCGGTTCATTGATCAAAGACCTTGCAATAGCCACTCTCTGCTGTTCCCCTCCGGAAAGCTGAGAAACACGGATAAAAGCTTTGTCCTCCAAAGACACTTCCTTGAGCCTTTCCAAAGCCTTTTTTTTCGCCTCATGAGAACTGTAACCGCTGATCAGAAGGGGAAAACTGACATTTTCCTGTGCATTAAACTCTGGAAGGAGATGATAAAATTGAAAAATAAAACCTATTTTTTTGTTTCTTATCTCTGCTTTCTGTCTTTTATCTTTGGCATTAATATCCTCTCCTTCGATCAATATTTTCCCCTTTGTTGGCCTGTCTAAAGCCCCGCATAGATTAAGAAAAGTCGTTTTGCCAACACCGGAGACACCCATAATGGCTACAAGCTCATTTTTCTTTAAGGTGAAGTCGACATCTTTGAAAACACATAATTTTCCATGCGGAAGCGGATAATCCTTCCTTAAATTCACAATCTTAAGCGCTTCATTCATACTTCAATGCTCCGACAGGATCAATTTTAGATGCTCTGTAAGAAGGAAAAAGAGTTGAAACAAAACTTATGAAAATCGCTGAAAATATGATAACCAATAAATCCAGAATGCCTATTTTAAAAGGAACAAAGGGAATCTGATAGATATCCACGGGAACTTTTATCAATTCAAATGTGTTGGCCAACCAGCACCAGGCTAACCCAAGAACCGTACCTATTAATGTTCCTAAGATTCCGATTGTGGCTCCCTGGAGGAAAAAAATCTTCCTTATGCTCTGGGATGTCGCCCCCATTGCTATAAGAATTCCAATATCCTTCGTCTTCTCCATGACCATTAGAATCAGAGTGGCTATGATATTTAACGCAGCTACAAGAATAATCAAAGCAATTGTGAAAAACATAAGCTTCTTCTCAAGTTTGAGAGCAGAAAAAAGAGATTCATTCATCTCCATCCAGGTGGTAGCATAGGTCTCCGGAGGAAGAATGTTCATTATTTCCTCCTTGAACCTGGGAGCTTTGAATATATTGTCTATTTTAATCTGTATAAGGTTGATCTTACCGTCAATACCAATGATATTCTGAGCTGTTTTTAAATCCACAAGAGCTGTCGAAGCATCATATTCGTACAGTCCTGTGCGGAATATACCGGTAACCCGGAGTTTCTTTATCCTGGGGAAGAGTCCTGTGGGTGTCAGTCTGTTCGAGACCGAGAGCACGGTCACCATATCACCGATCCCTGCTCCAAGATCAAAGGCAAGGTCCCATCCGAGCAGAATATCTTCCCCTAATGCATCAGTGTCAGGAAGAACCCCTCTTTCTAACTTATCTTTCCAAAAAGAAGCGGTCTCTTCACGTTCAAAATCAAGTCCTCTGAGAACAATCCCTGAGTTTTTATATGGACCTGTTATAAACGCAGTTATATACGCAACAGGAGTGACCTCTGTAATGCCTTCTATTTGTTTGACTCTTTCTAAAAAAAGCTTGTAATCTGAAATACCTTTTCCGGACAAATCAGAAACCATAATATGTGAAGTAGAACCCAATATTTTACCCTGGACATCTTTCTGGAATCCAGTTATCAAAGCGATGGCAATAATAAGGGCCATCACTCCTATGGTGATCCCTAACACAGAGATCAGCGTTATGACTGATATGAAGGCTTGCTTTCTTTTAGCTGTCAGGTATCTTTTAGCTACAAACCATTCGAACTTCATTTTCTTTATCCTTTTAAGAAAGTCTATCCGGAAGAATCAGGCTTATCTCCTCCCTCCTTAGGGCGGAGAAGAGGAAAAAGTATGACCTCTCTTATGGAATGCCGGTCAGTGAAAATCATAACCAATCTATCTATCCCTATCCCATTCCCCCCTGTGGGAGGAAGACCGTATTCCAGCGCCTTGACATAATCATGATCTACGACATGGGACTCCTCATCTCCTTTTTTTCTTTCTTCTGCCTGCTGTAAAAACCTCTTTTTCTGCTCTATGGGGTCAGTCAGTTCGCTGAAAGCATTAGCGATCTCCATTCCTGCAATGATCAGTTCGAACCGTTCTGCCTCATCCGGATTGTCTTTGGATGCCTTTGCAAGAGGAGAAATCTCTTTCGGAGGATTGATCACAAATGTCGGCTGGATCAGATTTGGTTTCACATATTTATCAAATATTACATCCAGAGCTTTCCCGTAAGACTGGAAGGTGTCTTCACCGCTCAATTCAGAAGCAAATTTAATTATGCCTTCTTTATCATCAAAACGGCTGGGTGCCAGCCCGCTGTATCTCGATAGAGAATCCATAAATCTTATCCTCTTCCAGGGCTTCTTAAAGGAAATCTTGTTTTCTCCGTACATGACTTCTTCTTTCCCGGTGAGCTCCAGGCTCAACTGGCTTATGAGATCCTCAGTGATGTTCATCATGTCATTGTAGTCACAGAAGGCTTCGTAAAACTCCAGCATCGTGAACTCAGGATTGTGTTCGGATGATATTCCTTCATTCCTAAAATTCCTGTTGATCTCATAGACTTTTTCCATCCCCCCGACCACCAGTCTTTTCAAATACAGTTCCGGTGCGATTCTCAGGTACAGCTCGACCCCCAATGCATTATGAAAAGTCTTGAATGGTTTCGCCAGCGCACCCCCCGGGATAGGATGCATCATAGGAGTCTCAACCTCCACATATCCCTTTTTATTGAAAAAGTCCCTGATCAGGGCGATCATCCGGCTTCTTAACCTAAAAACCTCTGTAACTTCAGGATTGACTATCAAATCAAGATATCTCTTCCTATAGCGAAGTTCGATGTCACGCAGGCCGTGCCATTTTTCAGGTAACGGATAAAGGCATTTTGCGAGAAAATCAAACGAATCCAGAAGCACGGTCAGTTCATTGGTTCTTGTCTTAAAGATAACTCCCTCTATAGCAATCACGTCCCCAATGTCCAGTAAGGAGAACAACTCGAATTTTTTATCTCCGACACGGTCTTTGCGAATATAACCCTGCAGCTTTTCCTGACTGTCTTTGATATGAAAAAACACGGCTCTCCCCATCTCTCTTATGGATGTGATCCTTCCAGCTACCTTGACCTTCTGTTTCTCTTTTTCTAAATCTGCAGCTTCATAATCACCATATTTTGAAACCACTTCATAGATCGAATGGGTCACTTCGATTTTATTTGGAAAAAGCTCCACTCCGGCTTGAGCCAGCTTTTTCATTTTTTCTTCCCTAATCTTTCTCTGTTCCACTTTTCCGGATGAATTTTCTCTTTTTTCACTCATTTGTATTTCCTCTAGTTTTTTTTTGAATCCTTGAATCTTTGCTCAGCGCATCCAAAAGACCGTTTATGAATTTTGCCGATTCATTACTTCCGAACTTTTTTGCCAACTCCACTGCCTCATTAATGGCCACGGCCACAGGCATCCCTTCCTCAAAAAGCAGTTCATAAACAGCTAGCCGCATTATATTTCTGTCTATGCAGAGCATCCTGGAAAGACGCCAATTTTCGGAGTAAGACTGAATCAGAGAATCGATCTCTTCCTTCTTGGAAACGACTCCCTTGACTAGATCTTGGACATACTCTGAATTTTGACCTTTTCTCTTCTTCCAGAAAGGGTCTAAGGACCGCTCCTCCATGATATCATTAAATTCAAGTTGAAATAGAATCTGGAGAGCCGTCTCCCTGGATTCTCTTCTTCCCATTCTTGACAACCAATAAATCGAATCAATTGAGATCTGCTTCTCTTATCAAGTTTAATGTTTCAACAAGTGCAAACGCTGAGTCATATCCTTTATTGCCTGCTTTTGTGCCGGCTCTTTCTATTCCCTGCTCAATGGTATCTACCGTGAGAACTCCAAAAGAAACCGGGATCCCTACGTCCATAGAGATCTGAGCCAAACCCTTTGTCACTTCAGCACTTAGATATTCGAAGTGCGGTGTATCTCCTCGAATCAGAGCGCCTAAGCAAAGGATTCCATCAACTTTTTTCGACTCTGCCAGTTTCTTGGTAATCACAGGTATCTCAAAAGAGCCGGGAACTTTGTAAACAGATATATCTTTTTTATCCGCTCCCAATTTTTCCAGTGCATCCACAGCACCTTCCAGAAGTCTCTCTGAAATAAACTGATTATAACGACTCAATACTATTCCGATTTTAAGACCCTCAGCTTTTAGTTTTCCCTGAAAAGTATCCATTTTATTCTCCCTTTACTTCCCCTGAAATTCAGGTTTTCTTTTTTCCAGAAAAGCTTTTGTTCCTTCCTTGCTGTCTTGAGTGGAACATGTCTCCCCAAAAAGCTCTGCCTCCAGAAGAAGTCCCTCATCCAGGGGCCTGTCTAGACCTTTGTTTATCGATTTTATACAGTATTCCACTGCCTTAGGTCCGCCTGCAATGATCTCCCGGGCCAATGCTTCGCAGGTAGGAATCAATTCTTCCTGGGATACGACCTTGTTCACAAGGCCTATCCGAAGGGCTTCCTGCGCATCTATTGTTTTCCCGGAAAGAATCATTTCCATAGCCACTCCCTTTCCAACCAATCGTGGAAGTCTTTGAGTCCCTCCGAATCCCGGAATAAGCCCTAGTTTTACTTCAGGCTGTCCCATCTTTGCATTATCTGAAGCTATTCTCATATGACAGGCCAAAGCCAGTTCCGTTCCTCCTCCCAAGGCATAACCATTCACAGCCGCAATAACAGGCTTTTTGAAATTTTCAATCAGGCTCATTAACTTTTGACCCTCAAGTACATATTTTTTACCTGAGGAGCTATCGAGCTCGGAAAGCTCCTTTATATCAGCTCCAGCTACAAATGCTTTCTCTCCGGAACCTTTTAATAAAACAGCTTTGACACTGTTGTCATCCTGATATGAAGAAAAAGCCTTTTGAAGTTCCATTACGGTTTCCTGATTCAAAGCATTCAATTTATCAGGCCTGTTGATGATTATCCACCCGATATTTTCCTCTTTCCTGATTTCCAAATTTTTATACTCTCCCACTCTTATCCTCCTTTTTTCGCTTTTTTCCCCTGTTCTTCTTTTCCATTTATTCTCATATCATTATCCAATATCTTTTTGATAGATTCTATATTTCTTGTAAATCCTTCCTCCTATAGACATCACAAAATTATTGACAGCCTTATTGTCTTCAAGCTGCCAGGATGTCTCAGCCCATTTATACCCTTTTTTAAGAGCATTTTTATAGATCCTTGAATAAAGAAGGTAGCTCAGTCCGGTCATCCTGTATTCTCTGAGAATTCCAAAAACCAAAACTCTGATTCCCTTTATTTTTTTCCTGTTCAGGAGAAACTTTATGAATCCAAAGGGAAAAAGCCGTCCATTCATCTTTTTAAACACCTCGTTGTAATTGGGAAGGGCAAATCCAAAGCCGACCGGCTTTCCTTTTTCCTCGGCGAGGGCGATAATATCAGGGTCTGCGATCTGCTTCAGCTTTTTTGCCATATCCTCCATCTCCTTATCTGTCCACGGAACAAAGCCCCAGTTATTCTCCCATCCGTGATTATAAATATATTTTATTTTTTCAGCCTCTTCATCCACTCTTTTTAAATCAACACTTCTCAATTTGATGTTTGTTTGACTCTCGATCTTTTTCACTATGGTCTCTAATTTCTTTTCCGCCTTCTCATTTTTTTCCATGAGAAAAGCATACAGATCCCTGATCTTTCGCATCCCGTATGCTTCCATAAGGTCAAGATAATAAGGAGGATTATAAGGCATCATGATCGCGGGAGGAGAATCAAACCCTTCCAGTAAAAAAGCGCATTCATCATTCAAAGACGTGTTCACCGGGCCCCTTAAAATGGTCATGCCCCTTTCATTCCCCCATTCAGATACCTTATCCAGCAAAGCCTTTGTGATATCTGCATCATTGTAACTTTCATAGAAACCAAAAAACACGACTTTCTCATTATGGCGGGTATTATGATTATCATCTAAAATGGCAGCGACTCTGCCTTTGATTTCATCCCCGTCAAAAGCAAGAAAAAGATCCATGTCAGCATGCTCGAAGAAGGGATGCTTTTCCTTATTGATTCTCTCCTTTATATCAGAAATCAGAGGAGGCACCCAAAGGGGGTCGTCTTTATATATTTTCCAGGGAAATCGGATAAATTTGTTTCTTTCTTTATTAGTCTCAACTTTTTTTATCCGGATATCACTCATTTATGAATTCTCCTCGTATAACCTGATATATCCATGTTATCCAGGTTAATTTATCTTATCAAATAAAGAATTCTTTTGCACGAAGATTTTGTTACACATATTTGCCCTTTTATTGAACAGTCCCTACGATTTTTTCTTTTCGGCAAAATAGTTTGAGGTTAACTGGATTTTGTGTTAAAAAGATTACACAAAGCAAACAAATTAAGAGCCTTTTCAAGAAAGGAACAGAAAATGAAACTCGCATCTCAATTTAAAGAGTTACCCAGGGAAAAACTTTTTAAAGAAATCATTCCTGACTCAATTCCTTTTGAGACCACAGATTCCTGTAAAAAATGCAAGGAGATCATCGGTCAAACAAGAGCATTGAAAGCCATCCAAACAGGACTTGATATAAAAAGCCATGGATACAACATTTTTATTACCGGAATGGTCGGAACCGGAAGAACCACCACCATTAAAAAATTCCTGGATAAAATAGAAAAAACTAAAGAAACTCCTGACGATGTGCTTTATGTATATAATTTCAAATCTCCGGATGAACCCACTCTCATAATGCTCCCGGCTGGAAAGGGCAGGCTCCTCAGAGACAGCATGGAGAATATGATCCATGTGTTGCAAAGAGATATTCCAGATTTCCTTAAGAGTAAATATTACACAGATAAAAAAAACAGTATTGTAGAGGGCCAGCAAAAGAAACAAAAAAAAGTCCTGCAGCAGTTTGAGGACGAAGTTTCTAAGGAAGGATTCACTGTCATCCAGGTACAGATAGGCACCTTTGTCAAGCCTGACCTTATCCCAGTGATTGATAAAAAGCCCACTCCATTCGATAAACTGGCTCAATTAGTCAAGGAAAACAAATTTCCAAAACAGGAATTCAATCAGCTCAAAAAAAAATACGAGTCCCTTACTGATAAACTTGAGGAAGTGTTCAATGAATTAAAAGACATCGAAGAACAAACGCATGATATGTTAAAAAAATGGGATGAAAAATCGATTATTCCCGTTATAAAAGAAATGGTCTTAAAAGTCAGAAATAACTTCCATTCAGAAAAAATAGACAAGTACCTGAACAATGTGGAAGCTGACCTCATTAAAAACATCAATCTTTTTAAAAGTCAAAAAATAACGCAGAAGGAAAAGCTGCCCATTGATCCGTTTGCCAAATACAGAATCAATCTGATGGTAGATAACTCCGAATTAACAGGTGCTCCCATCATTATGGAAAAGAATCCAAATTATGTGAACCTTTTCGGATCCATTGAATCCAGCATGAACCGTCTCGGTTTCTTTGAAACTGACTTTACGAAAATAAAAGGGGGCTCTCTTTTAAAAGCAAACGGGGGCTACCTCGTTATCAATGCCTTGGACGCTCTTCTGGAACCAGGAGTCTGGTCATCATTGAAAAGAACCTTAAAGTACCAGACTCTGGAAATACAAAACTATGCTTCCCTTTTTCTTTTCTCTACCAAAGGGGCCAAGCCAGAGCCCATAGAGATCAATGTCAAAGTCATCCTTATCGGAGATTCTTATATCTATGACCTCCTTTATTATCAAGATGTGGACTTTAAGAAAATATTCAAGATTAAAGCAGAATTTGATTCGGAAACCAAACTGACCGGCTCCACTATAAAAGAATATGCTGATTTTTCAAAAAAAATAATCGATGAAGACGAACTAAAACCTATGAATAAATATGGAATGGCAGCCCTTATCGAAGAATGTGTCAGAATGGCAGGAAAAAAAGAAAAAGTGTCCACCCGGTTCCATCACGTGGCTGATATCATAAGAGAGGCCAACTACTGGGCCAAAAAAAGCAGATCAAAAATCATCAGCCGAAAACATATTGAAAAGGCCGTAAAGGAACGTTTCGAACGAGTCAGTCTCATAGAAGATAAAATCCAGGAAATGATTGAAGAAGGAACACTTATGATCGATACAACCGGATCAGTGGTAGGACAGGTCAACGGCCTCTCTGTGTACAGCCTGGGGCAGTTTTATTTTGGCAAACCCACACGCATCACAGCCACCACATCAGTAGGACGGGCCGGAGTGATCAATATTGAGCGGGAATCCGATCTCAGCGGCAGAACTCACAATAAAGGCGTCCTAATCCTCGGAGGTTACCTCAGAAACAAATATGCCAAAAACAAGCCTTTTGCTCTTTCTGCAAGCCTTGCATTCGAACAGTCTTACTCCGGAGTAGAAGGAGATAGTGCCTCTTCAACCGAGGTCTATGCCATCCTGTCAAGTCTCTCAAACCTTCCTCTAAGACAGGACATCGCTGTGACCGGATCTCTGAACCAAAAAGGTGAGATCCAGGCTATAGGCGCTGTCAATGAGAAGATAGAGGGATTCTTTGAAGTGTGCAAATCTAAAAAACTCACCGGTAAACAGGGAGTGATCATTCCGTATGAAAACATAAAGAACCTTCTTCTGAGAAGAAACGTAGTGGAAGCTGTGGAACAGGGCAAATTCCATATCTATCCGGTCAGGTCTATTGACGACGGCATAGAAATACTGACCGGTATAAAAGCCGGAAAGCAGAAGAAAGACGGAAGTTTTGAAAAAGATACGGTCAATTATCTTGTGGACAAAGAGCTGGAACGGCTGGCGGAAAGCTGGAAAAAATTTTCCACTCCAGAGAAAAAAAACAAAAAATAAATACAGGAAAGGAATACAAGACAATCTTCTTTTTAACTTCATGAAGTTCAGGTATAGCTTGTGCTCCCTTCAGATTTTTACCGCCATTCTTCTTCGTTTTTCTCGGAGAAGGTCTGCGCTTTTCCTATTAGATAAATAACATCATGCCTCATCTCAACTTTCAGGCAGGCTGGCTGGTTCTGAAGTCATCCGGAGGCGAGCGGGCATGGT